>NZ_JBLFFM010000007.1:148401-227410 GCF_051400835.1 Erwinia artemisiae
ACGAAAACCTTTCCTTTTTCATTTCTCCCTGCCTGTCACTAATCCATGCTGCTACATTAAGGGGTTTATTTCGTAACGAAAACCATTTTCTTTAATATCTTTTGCAGCCGGTTTTTTTTATATCCATGATGCTATATTACTGCGGGGAACTCGTTACGAAGAACTTTTCCTTTTTCATCCCTCCCTCCCTGTCACTAATCCATGCTGCTACATTAAGGGGTTTATTTCGTAACGAAAACCCCTTAGTGCTAATTTTTTTATTTAAGAACTCAGGAAAGTTTGAGGCATAAAAAATGCACTCCTGCCTGCCAATAAGGCAGACAACGGAGTGCATATAGAAGACATTCTCTTTGTGGTTCGCAATCGTTAAAGAACCATGTTGCTACTTTACGCGTATAAAATCGTTACGAAAAGCCCTGATCAATATTATTTTTGCTATGTATGCAAATTGCGTAACAACGTAGACTTGCCTTACGACATCTGGTCATAATTAAATTATTCTTTGCTTTTATATTTTTATATTCGTAACGAAGAAATTTTATATCCAGGCATCCATTTCCAGCTCCGCATCGCTCATAATTATACAGGCATCAATAAAGGTTTCAGCTATCATCAGCTGGTTCCTTACTTTGCCTTCCGAGCATTTCTTTTTCCGGGCAATGGCGGATTTGGAAATATTATAGAGGTAGTGCAGGATAATCAGCTCGACCTCGTCCGTACGCCCGACCTTGTGCAATTTGGCGATAGCCGCATCGACAATCAGCCCGTCGCTGTCGCTACAGGAGAGTCGGCTTCTCCGCTCATCCGGCAGCAGCCCTTTAAAGCCCGCCGCAACCGGCGACCAGTCAAGCTGCGTGCCCTCTGCCACAGCCCAACCGCCCCAACGTTCCAGTACTTTTTGTATATTACGCATCAACCGACCTCCTTTTCTTACCTGACTCTTTTGTGGCCTGCCCGATCGGGCAGGATGACTGTGGCGATGAATTATACTAAACTGCATTATCTGATGAAGCATAATCGCCTTAACAACACCTATTCTAATGCAAAAACGCATAATTGCAACGTTAGCGCGCAATAACAGGAAGATAAAATGATCTTTGATTTGGATGTATTCAACAGTAACATCAAGCACTTGATGGAAAGAGAGGGCATCGGCAGCGTGACGGAGCTTTCTAAAAAGGTCAGGCTACAGCAGTCCACCCTGCACCGGCTGCTGACAGGAGAAGTGAAAGACCCAAAGTACACCACGCTGAAGTCTCTGGCGGATTATTTTCACGTTTCGCCCATCGATCTGATCGAGCGCGACTTACAGGCATCGGCTGCACAACATGCGCCGGGCGTGACAGGCGAGCTTCACTCGCTGGTGCTGCATAAGGTGCCGGTGCTGGGCAATACTCAACTTGGCCACAGCGGCTACTGGAGCGATATGCAATATCCTGTTGGCAATGGTGACGGGTTTCTACGCTGGCCTTCCTGCGATCGCGACGTCTACGCGCTGAAATGCGTGGGGGATTCGATGATGCCAAGGATCAAAGAGGGTGAGTTTGTGATCGTGGAGCCGAATCAGAATTTTCATCCGGGCGATGAGGTGCTGGTGGTCACCAGCAGCGGCGAGGTGATGGTGAAAACCTTCCTGTTTAAACGCGACGGCTTTTACCATCTGCTGCCGGTTAATGAGGATCACGCACCGATCCGCCTGCCGGTTGAAGAGGTTACGCAGATGCAGTATGTCGCCGGCATTGCGAAATCTTCGCTCTGGCATCCCTGAGCAACAACGGCTGGCTAACGACCCGAAGACAGGCCGTGGGAAACGGTCGTTCAGTGTGGTAAATTACGCCCCTTCTTCCGTTAAGGGTATTCGCTGAACATGGCTTTACTGATCACTAAACGCTGCATCAATTGCGATATGTGCGAGCCGGAGTGCCCGAACCAGGCGATTTCCATGGGCGAAAGCATTTACGAGATCGATGTGAACCGCTGTACAGAGTGCGTGGGTCATTACGACACGCCAACCTGTCAGCAGGTTTGCCCTATTGATAATACGATTATCAGCGATCCGGAATGTGTGGAAAGCAGCGACAGGCTGTGGGAAAAGTTTGTGCTCCTGCATCACGTCGCCTCCTGAACGGGCGACCTCTGAGGCGCGCAGCGGTCGGACTGGCGATGCAACCAGCCCGACCGAATTAGCTTTCGATAATCACCGTAGCGCAGGCGTAGTGACGCTCGTCCGCCAGCGTGACATGAACGTGTGCGACGCCCAGCTTTTGCGCCACTTCCGCCGCCTGCTGAAAGAAACGCAGCCCCGGCTTGCCCAGCTCGTCGTTGTAAACCTCAAACTGGTTAAAAGCCAGGCCGCCGCGTATGCCGGTACCAAACGCCTTAGCCGCAGCCTCTTTTACCGCGAACCGTTTGGCAAGAAAGCGCACCGGCTGCTGATGCGCCTGATACTGCGCCCATTCGTTTTCGCTCAGCACGCGTTTCGCCAGCCTGTCGCCGGAGCGGGAAATCACGCCTTCGATACGGTCGATTTCCACGATATCCGTGCCCAGCCCCAGAATAGCCATTAGCGACGCGCTTCCCGCATCAGCGCCTTCATCTCGCTTACCGCATCGGCAAGCCCGCTCATCACCGCGCGGCCGATAATAGCGTGTCCGATATTCAGCTCATGCATCTGCGGCAGCGCGGCGATCGGCTGCACGTTATGATAGGTCAGCCCGTGGCCCGCATTCACCTTCAGGCCTTTGTCGTGCGCATAGGCCGCCGCATCTTTAATACGACGGAACTCCGCGTCGCGTACCGCGCCCTCTTCCGCTTCCGCATAGGCGCCGGTATGAATTTCGATATAGGGCGCGCCGGAGGCCATGGCGGCATCAATCTGCCGATGGTCGGGATCGATAAACAGCGAAACCTGAATGCCCGCCTCTTTCAGGCGCGAAACGGCAAAGGTGATTTTTTCCTGCTGGCCCGCCACGTCCAGGCCGCCTTCGGTGGTGACTTCTTCGCGCTTTTCCGGCACCAGACAGCAGAAATGGGGTTTGATCTCGCAGGCGATGTCGACCATTTCATCGGTCACGGCCATTTCGAGGTTCATGCGCGTCTGAATGGTCTGACGAAGAATTCTGACGTCACGATCGGTGATGTGGCGACGATCTTCGCGCAGATGGACGGTGATGCCGTCCGCGCCGGCCTGCTCGGAAACAAAAGCAGCCTGTACCGGATCGGGATAATGCGTGCCGCGAGCGTTGCGCACGGTGGCGATGTGGTCGATATTGACGCCTAACAGGAGTTCAGCCATAACAAACCTCAGAATAATGTACGAGGGCTACAGTGTACGTCCGCGCCGTTCCCCGGTACAGCCAGGCGACTTTACTCGGGCGCGTCCGCGCGTTTTTTCGGCACGAACTGTCGAAAAAGCTCCTGGCTCTTCAGGGGTTTTCCGCCCAGATAGGGCTTGAGCGCCATGCGGGTGAAACGCTTGGCGGCCCTGAGCGTCTCGCTATCCGGAAAGCTGCGTTCATAAAGCGCCCGCAGCTCGCGTCCGGTAAAGCTTTTATGGCTTTTCACCAGGCTGGCGATAAAGCCTTTTTCCTCGCGATAGATATAGGTCATATCATCCGTAACCTCTTCGCCGCTGCCCGCGCAGTGCAGGAAATCGACGCCGTAGCCAAGATGGCCCAGCATCGCCAGCTCGAAGCGGCGCAGCGCCGGTTCCGGCGAGCCGACGCCCGCAGCCAGCGCCTGAACACAGTGCAGATAGTCGAAAAAAAGCTCGGTAAAGGCGGTTTCCTGCTCCAGCACGCGAGCTATCAGCTCATTAACGTACAGGCCGCAGTAGAGGGAAATACCGGTCAGAGGAAGGGCAAGAGAGATGGGTTCGGCGCCGCGCAGGGTTTTCACCTCGCCGCGCCCACCCCAGCGTACCAGCAGCGGCGTAAAAGGCTGTAAGGCGCCTTTCAGGCTGGAACGCTTGCCGCGCGCGCCTTTGGCCAGGACGCGCACGCGGCCGTAGTTTTCCGAAAAGAGATCGAGCATCAGGCTGGTTTCGCTGTAGGGACGTCCGTGCAGGACAAATGCGCGTTGCCAGCCTTCCATCAATTACAGATCGTCTACGTAACCCAGGCTACGCAGCGCACGTTCGTCGTCTGCCCAACCGGATTTAACCTTCACCCACAGCTCCAGGTGGACTTTGGCTTCAAACATTTCTTCCATGTCTTTGCGCGCTTCAATACCGATGGTTTTGATCTTCGCGCCTTTGTTGCCGATGACCATTTTCTTCTGGCCTTCACGCTCGACCAGGATCAGGCCGTGGATATCATAGCCGCCGCGATCGTTGGTCACAAACTGCTCGATTTCAACCGTCACCGAATAAGGCAGCTCGGCGCCCAGGAAGCGCATCAGCTTTTCACGGATCATCTCGGAGGCCATAAAGCGCTGCGAGCGATCGGTGATGTACTCTTCCGGGAAGTGATGTTCCGCTTCCGGCAGGCGCTTGCGCACGATGCTGGCGATGGTATCAACGTTTTTACCGGTTTCGGCAGAGATCGGCACCACGTCCATAAAATTCATCTGCTGGCTCAGGAACTGCATATGCGGCAGCAGAATGGTTTTATCGGTAACGTTGTCGACCTTGTTGATCGCCAGCAGCACCGGCACCTTGTTCTCTTTCAGCTTGTTCAGCACCATTTCGTCATCGGCCGTCCAGCGCGTGCCTTCCACAACGAAGATCACCAGCTCGACGTCGCCGATTGAGCTGCTGGCCGCACGGTTCATCAGGCGGTTGATCGCCCGCTTCTCTTCCATATGCAGGCCCGGCGTATCGACGTAGATCGCCTGATAGCCGTCTTCCGTATGGATGCCCATAATGCGATGGCGCGTGGTTTGCGGTTTACGCGAGGTAATGGAAACCTTCTGCCCCAGTAACTGGTTCAGCAGCGTGGATTTTCCAACGTTCGGGCGGCCTACGATAGCAATAAAGCCGCAATGGGTGGTTTGTTCGCTCATTCAAGTCCCAGCTTAATCAGCGCCTGTTCGGCCGCTGCCTGCTCAGCTTTGCGACGACTGGAGCCGGTTCCCACAACCGGATCCGTCATGCCGCTTACCTGGCAGTGGATAGTAAATTCCTGGTCATGCGCTTCGCCACGCACCTGCACCACCAGATAGGAGGGCAGCGGCAGATGACGACCCTGCAGATACTCCTGCAGACGCGTTTTTGGATCTTTCTGTTTGTCGCCCGGGCTAATCTGATCGAGACGGCTGGCGTACCAGTCGAGGATCAGCTGTTCTACCGTCTGGATATTACTGTCCAGGAACACGCCGCCAATCAGCGCTTCTACGGTATCGGCCAGGATCGACTCGCGACGATAGCCGCCGCTTTTCAGTTCGCCTGGCCCCAGACGCAGGCATTCGCCTAAATCGAATTCCCGGGCCATCTCCGCCAGCGTATTGCCCCGCACCAGCGTGGCGCGCATCCGGCTCATATCGCCTTCGTCCACGCGTGGAAAACGGTGATAGAGCGCGTTGGCAATCACGTAACTGAGGATGGAGTCGCCCAGAAACTCCAGTCTTTCATTGTGTTTACTGCTGGCGCTGCGATGGGTCAACGCCTGCTGCAACAGTTCCTGATGGGTAAAAGTGTAGCCCAACTTCCGCTGGAGCCTGTTAATTACGATGGGATTCATGCGTTACCAATATCTTAATGCGAAAATTTTCCTGCACAGGGAACAGGGCTGGACACGCCAACACGAGACTGTTTCGTGTGCAGTGGCTCCCCAAGGGAAGCCACCCTTTTGCAGCGGCGCCTGCGCGCCGTCAGTGAATACCGCCAATACGGCTCAGGCGAACGCCGGTTGGCCATTGCCCTTCCTGCTTTTCAAAGCTCATCCAGATAGCGGTGGCTTTGCCGACCAGATTTCTTTCCGGCACGAAGCCCCAGTAGCGGCTGTCGGCGCTGTTGTCGCGGTTATCGCCCATCATGAAATACATGCCGGCGGGCACGACCCACGTGGACTGCGGCTGGCCCGGCTGCTGATAGTAAGAGCTTGCCTGGCTTTGCGCCTGGGTCACCAGCAGAATGCGGTGCGTGACGTCGCCCAGCGTTTCGTTACGCGTAGCGAGACGCAGACCGCCGCGGATGGTTTCACCCTGCGGCTTCTGCCAGAAACCGTTGCCGGTTTCGTTGCCGTCAAAGCCGCTGAAGGTCTGGATAAAATCGCTTGGCTCAACGTCGGAATAGGTGATCGGCAGCGCCGTATCGCAGGTTTTTTCTGGCGCGCAGGCCGGATTCACCGTCACGGTTTTGCTCTGCGGATCGTAGCTGACGCGGTCGCCAGGCAGCCCTACCACGCGTTTAATATAATCCATGCTTGGATCTTTCGGGTACTTAAACACCGCGATATCGCCGCGCTTAGGGTGCCCGGTTGGGATCAGCGTGGTCTGCGTGATCGGATCTTTAATCCCATAGGCAAATTTCTCTACCAGGATAAAGTCGCCAATCAGCAGCGTCGGCATCATCGACCCTGACGGGATCTGGAAAGGCTCATAGATAAAAGAGCGCACCACAAACACCAGCAGCAGTACCGGGAAAACGGACGCGGCCGTCTCTATCCAGCCCGGCTGCCCGGTTTTTTTCTCGCCCACATTGTCTGCTGAAGCCTCCGCAAGCGCCTGGCTGGCCCTGCGGGCCGGCGCCCACTTGTATCTGTCCACGCACCAGATAATACCGGTTACGAGCGTTGCTATCGCCAGTATCAGGGCGAACATATTAGCCATTCCAGTTCCCTCGTCGTCTTAGGCTTTACTTACTCTCTTTACCCACATGCAGAATGGCCAGGAAGGCTTCCTGAGGCAGTTCGACGTTGCCGACCTGCTTCATGCGCTTCTTACCGTCTTTCTGCTTCTGCAGCAGCTTCTTCTTACGGCTGACGTCGCCGCCGTAGCACTTCGCCAGCACGTTTTTACGCAGCTGTTTAACGGTAGAACGGGCAATAATGTGGTTGCCGATGGCCGCCTGGATCGCGATGTCAAACTGCTGACGCGGGATCAGATCTTTCATCTTCTCCACCAGCTCGCGGCCACGGTATGGCGCATTATCGTTGTGGGTGATCAGCGCCAGCGCGTCAACGCGCTCGGAGTTAATCAACACATCAACGCGTACCATGTTGGAAGCCTGGAAGCGTTTGAAGTTGTAATCCAGCGACGCGTAGCCACGGGAGGTGGATTTCAGACGGTCGAAGAAGTCCAGCACCACTTCCGCCATCGGGATGTCATAGGTCAGCGCCACCTGGTTACCGTGGTAAACCATGTTGGTCTGCACGCCGCGCTTCTCGATACACAGCGTGATGACGTTGCCCAGGTATTCCTGCGGCAGCAGCATATGACACTCGGCGATCGGCTCGCGCAGCTCTTCGATATTGTTCAGCGGCGGCAGTTTGCCCGGGCTGTCAACGTAGACGGTGTCGCCTGAGGTGGTCAGAACTTCATACACTACCGTCGGCGCCGTGGTGATCAGTTCGAGATCGTATTCACGCTCCAGACGCTCCTGAATGATCTCCATATGCAGCAGACCCAGGAAGCCGCAGCGGAAGCCGAAGCCCAGCGCGGTAGAGCTTTCCGGCTCGTAGAACAGCGAGGCGTCGTTAAGGCTCAGCTTGCCCAGCGCGTCGCGGAAAGCTTCATAGTCGTCAGAGCTGATTGGGAACAGGCCCGCATAGACCTGCGGCTTCACTTTCTTAAAGCCAGGCAGCGCTTTTTCCGCCGGGTTGCGCGCCAGCGTCAGCGTATCGCCTACCGGCGCGCCCAGGATGTCCTTGATGGCGCAAACCAGCCAGCCTACTTCGCCGCAATTCAGCGCATCGCGATCGACGCGCTTCGGGGTAAAGATACCCAGACGGTCAGCGTTATACGTCTGACCAGTACTCATTACCTTGATTTTTTCGCCCTTGCGCAGCGTGCCGTTTTTGATACGCACCAGCGAGACAACGCCCAGGTAGTTATCGAACCAGGAGTCGATAATCAGCGCCTGCAACGGGCCTTCCGGATCGCCTTCCGGCGGCGGGATATCGCGCACCAGACGTTCCAGCACGTCAGGCACGCCGACGCCGGTCTTGGCCGAACAGCGCACGGCGTCGGTAGCATCGATACCGACGATATCCTCGATTTCCTGCGAGACGCGATCGGGATCGGCGGCCGGCAGGTCAATCTTGTTCAGTACCGGTACCACTTCCAGATCCATTTCCATCGCGGTGTAGCAGTTGGCCAGCGTCTGCGCTTCCACACCCTGACCGGCGTCCACCACCAGCAGCGCGCCTTCACAGGCCGCCAGCGAGCGGGAAACCTCATAGGAGAAGTCAACGTGACCCGGCGTGTCGATAAAATTGAGCTGGTAAGTTTCACCGTCAGGAGCGTGGTAGTCGAGCGTTACGCTCTGTGCCTTGATGGTAATGCCGCGCTCGCGCTCCAGATCCATAGAATCCAGTACCTGAGCCGCCATTTCGCGTTCGGTGAGGCCACCGCAGATCTGAATCAAACGGTCAGAGAGCGTCGATTTGCCGTGGTCGATATGAGCGATGACAGAAAAGTTTCTTATATGCTTCATTTATATGAATTTTTTCGCTTAAACGTTCGGTTTAGTTCTTGCGGTGGACAGAGCCGTAGAGACCGACTGCAATGTACCCGCCATCAATGAGCACGCATCTTACACTGTTAGCCCGCGCCACGAAAGAATTCACATGCATAGCGTATGATTTCCCTGCGGGCCGCGCGTCTACTGCTGTAATCGTGACCGCAGCGCGACGGGACACGCGCCGGGACGCAGGATAGCGATAAGGGGTAAAAGTGCCGACGGCCTGCCGGATTAAGCGTTATTCGGTTTCAACGCGCAGCGCATCCGGCGGAAGCGCCACGCTCAGAATCACCGGATGAAAAGAGGCGGATTTCCCCAAATAGCCGGAAATGCCCTTAGCGATGATAAACCCGCCGATGCCGCCAAGCAGCGCGCCCGCAGCGGCAGCCAGATCGCTGTGAAACAGCATCTGAAACAGCCCGGCCACGATAAACAGGCCCAGCAGCGGCGTCATATAAACCAGCAGCGCCGAGCTGAGCAGGCTCTTCTCTTCAATGCCCAGTTCAATACGCTGCCCCGGCGCCAGCGGCTCCGCGCTGGCGATTTTCATCACGTGCGCGTTCTTTGGCCCAAGCTTGTTCAGCATGTGGCTACCGCAGCCTTTACGGGCGGAGCAGCTGCTGCAGGAGGTTTTCATTTCTGAATGCAGCGTCGCCACACCGTTGTGCCAGGAGACCACCGTGGCCCATTCTCTCATCATTTTGCGCTACCTATGCTGTCAGCGATACGCTTGGCGGTTGAAGGAGGAAGCTCGCCAACCACCGTGATCTCTTTATTATTGCGTATTTCCGTATGCACCGTACGTCGTCCCGTGCGCAATTGTTGCGACACGCTGTTTTTGTCCGCCGCACTGACGTTGATCGAGAAGCTGAACAACCCGTCAGAATAGAGGCGCGACTCAACCGGCTTGTTCAGCGAAGGGATCTGCCTGCGGCTCTGCGTAACCTCTTTCATGCCGTTCGGCAACCACGACGGCCGCCATGCGAAGGTAGCTTTATCGCTGGCCGGTACCGAAAGCGACGGCGGCAGGCTGGCTTTATCCAGCCCCTGCATCATTTTTCTGACGCCGTCATCCACCGCAAAGCTGACCACGCGATATTGCTCCAGCGTTTCGCCGTCCCGATCGAGCAGATCGACCCTTAACGGCAGCCGGGTATCGCTGTCCAGCCAGACAATATAGCTATAGCGGGTGCCGTCGCGCGCCACGATGCGGATCACTTCGCACAGCTGATCGGCGATACGCGTCCGCCCTACCGGTACAAAATCGTAATATTCGGAAAGCTTTTGGAAATCGGCGAACACCAGCGACGGCAGCGAATCAACAATATGTTTACCGGGCAGAGTAAAAGGCTCCAGACCTGGTTCAAAATAGCTGATCTCGTTACCGCGTTGAACGATCTCGCGGCGCGGCCCATCCATATGCAGCAGCTGTGCATAGGTTTTGCTGTCCAGAACGGCATGGCGAAAACGCAGCGACTCAATGCCCAGCCGCGAGACGTTGATATAGGCGAGTTCGTAACTGAGGGACTGGCTGGCCTGCTCCATCTGTTGCAACAGCGCCCCGGACGTGGTTTGCGCCGGGGCGAAGGAGGAATAAAACAGGCTGCCAGCCATAAGGCTGACGGCGCACCAAAGCTGCTTCATTACTGCTGCTGAATTCCTAACGACTGGTTACCCGGCACCTGAACAGCTGCCTGCTGGGCAGGCGTCTGCTCGAACTGCAGGCTTTCTGAATGCAGACGGCGCTGCAGTTCGTAATCCTGCAGCATCGCGTTAACGCGACGACGCTGATCCTGTACCTGCTGTGGCGCACTGCTGTTGGTTTCCGCCGGCACGCCCAGACTGACCGGCGACGCCTGGCCCATCATCGGCAACGTATTGAATACCGGCGACTCTGACTGCGACTGCCCTTCAGCAGGCTGGTTATAGTGCTGCACGCCCACGATCACCGCCAGCGACACGCACGCCGCCACGCCGATCTGGGTAAGCTGCGCGGCCCATGGACGCACTTTGTGCCAGAACGGCAGCTTGTCATAGCTCTGCGGTTCGGGCTGCGCCTCTGGTATCGCTCTCTTCAACGGCAGCGGTTCTTTTTCGATAGCCGCCGCGACTTTCGCCGCGATATCGAAATGCATTACCGGCGCAACGTCGCCACGCAGGGTATCGCGGATAAGATGATGGCTTTCCCACTGTTTTTGCAGCACAGCGTCTTCAGACAATGCGGACAAAACTTCATTATCTAAAGTTTCACCATCCATTAAAGCGGAAAGTTGTTCTTTCTGCATGCCTCAGTACCCTTCCTGTGTCCGCTATCGCTAGCGTTGGATAAGTGGTTGAATTTTATTGTCGATGGCTTCACGCGCCCGGAAAATACGGGAACGAACCGTGCCCACCGGACACGCCATGATGGCGGCTATCTCTTCATAGCTCAGCCCATCCAGTTCCCGAAGCGTGATCGCCATACGGAGATCTTCGGGCAGCGTCTCAATGGTACGGAAAACCATCTGCCTTAATTCTTCCGACAACATTAAGTTCTCAGGGTTCGATATTTCTTTCAGCGCGCCAGCGCTTTCAAAGTTTTCCGCATCAATAGCGTCTACATCGCTGGCGGGCGGCCGACGTCCCTGAGCAACCAGGTAATTTTTGGCCGTATTGACGGCTATCCGATAGAGCCAGGTATAAAAAGCGCTATCCCCGCGAAACGACTCCAGCGCGCGATAGGCTTTAATAAATGATTCCTGCACTACGTCAGGCACATCTCCAGAGGGCACGTAGCGGGAAACCAGGCTCGCCACTTTATGCTGATAGCGCACTACCAGTAAATTGAATGACCGCTGATCTCCCTTCTGCACTCGCTCTACGAGAGCCTGATCCGTTAACTGCTCGCTCATCCGAGGTAATGTCTCCCCAAATCTTTTTCCACGCGTATTTGAACTACCCGTAACTCATAATTTTCGAGCAAGCATCCGCTTAGAGTAATGGTCATGAGTAAAGTTCCGTTGCGCCGTTATATTTGTGGTGTCATGTGCATCATCGCCGCAGAGTACTCTAAGAAAGCCGCTTTTTCATCTTTAAATCTTGCAGGTTCATCATAATAAACCGGCCCGGCGGGATGTACAGGAAGGCCGCCATTTTTCAGGCCAGTCCGAACGGTCTGGGGCACTGTTTTTTGCGCTGTACAGAAAAAAACCTTTTTTGCTTCTGCGAACGGCGCTATGCTCAGCAAACAACCTGTTTAGTAAATTAAACACTATGACTCTGGCATCCGATTACAGTTGTGACGTGTTAATTATTGGCAGCGGTGCGGCAGGCCTGTCGCTGGCGCTGCGTCTGGCCGACCAGCAGCGGGTAACCGTATTGAGCAAGGGGCCGATCAACGAAGGTTCGACGCTGTATGCCCAGGGCGGGATAGCGGCCGTTTTCGATGAAACCGACAGCGTTGCCTCACATGTGGAAGATACGCTGGTTGCGGGCGACGGCCTCTGCGATCGGGAGGCAGTGTCCTTTATCGCCAGTAATGCCCGCCACTGTGTGCAGTGGCTAATCGATAACGGCATGATGTTTGATAAAGCGGACACGGACAGCAGCTATCATCTGACGCGTGAAGGCGGCCACAGCCATCGCCGTATCCTGCACAGCGCCGACGCCACCGGCCGCGCGGTAGAAACCACGCTGGTCAGCCAGGCACTCAGCCATCCCGGCATTACCATCCTTGAGCGCAGCAACGCGGTGGATTTGATCGTCTCAGATAAAATCGGCCTGCCGGGCGAGCGCCGCGTCGTGGGCGCCTGGATCTGGAACCGCAAACGCGAAAAGGTGGAAACCTGCCGCGCCCGGGCGGTAGTGCTGGCGACCGGCGGCGCCGCCAAAGTTTACCAGTACACCACCAATCCCGATGTGGCCTCTGGCGACGGCATCGCCATGGCCTGGCGCGCGGGCTGTCGCGTGGCTAACCTGGAGTTTAATCAGTTTCACCCGACCTGCCTGTACCATCCCGAGGCGAGAAACTTTTTGCTGACCGAAGCGTTACGGGGCGAAGGCGCGCTGCTGAAACGACCCGACGGCACGCGCTTTATGCCTGACTTCGACGAGCGCGCAGAGCTGGCGCCAAGGGATATCGTTGCCCGCGCCATCGATCATGAGATGAAACGGCTGGGCGCGGACTGCATGTATCTGGATATCAGCCATAAACCGCCGGAATTTGTCAGGGCGCACTTCCCGACCATTGCCGAAAAGCTGAAGACGCTGGGTTTCGATCTGACCAAGGAGCCGATCCCGATTGTCCCGGCGGCGCACTATACCTGCGGCGGCGTGATGGTGGATCACTATGGCCGCACCGATTTGAACGGCCTGTATGCCATAGGCGAAGTCAGCTATACCGGGCTGCACGGCGCCAATCGTCTTGCTTCTAACTCGTTGCTGGAATGCCTGGTTTACGGCTGGTCGGCGGCAGAGAATATCGCCACCTGGCTTCAGCGCGTTGGGCCGGTAGATAATTTGCCCGCGTGGGACGAAAGCCGCGTGGACGACTCGGACGAGCAGGTCATCCTTCAGCATAACTGGCATGAGCTGCGGCTTTTTATGTGGGACTACGTGGGGATAGTGCGCACCACCCGACGGCTGGAAAGAGCGCTGCGCCGGATCAACCTGCTTCAACAGGAAATTGATGAGTATTACGCCAACTTCCGTATTTCCAATAATCTGCTGGAGCTGCGTAACCTGGTGCAGGTGGCGGAACTGATGGTGCGCTGCGCCATGGCAAGAAAAGAGAGTCGCGGCCTGCACTATACGCTGGATTATCCCCAGCGGCTGGCGGAAGCCAGGCCGACCATCCTGACGCCCTGATTAACGGAAAAGATAAAAGTCGCGGGTCAGGCTGCAATGCGCTTCTGAATAACGCTGATCCGGCCCGCGTATCGTCATTCTGTCCTGAAAAAGCTCGCCCGATTCAGGCGACAGCGCCAACAGCACGCGGTTAGGCGGCCGGTTATCATTGTCGGCAACGTCGGTACGAAAACGCAGATGCCAGCCGCGCTGTAGCGCCAGTGCCACCAGCCGATCGCCTGCCGCTGTCGGCAGCACCACGCAAAAGAAACCGTCTTCGGTGATCAGCTCTTCGGCGCAGGCCAGCAGAACATCATGTGTCAGATCGGTAGTAGAGCGCGCCGAGGCACGTGCCGGCGTGGCGCATTCGCTGCCCGGTACAAAATAGGGCGGATTGCTGACAATCAGCGAGTAGCGGCGCTCGCACCGTTTTGTCCAGTGGCGAATATCGTCCTGATGGATGCGGATACGCCCGGCCCACGGAGATGCCGCCGCGTTTTCCTGCGCCTGTCGCGCGGCCTGCTCATCCAGCTCAACCGCTTCCACGCAGACGTTTTCACCGGTACGCTGCGCCAGCATCAGCGCAATCAGGCCGCTGCCCGTGCCAATATCCAGCACGGCGGTAGCTTCCGCCACCGGCGCCCAGGCACCCAGCAGCACGCCGTCGGTGCCGACCTTCATGGCGCAGCGATCGTGCGCGATAAAAAATTGTTTAAAGGTAAAGCCGTTAGGGCGTAATACCGCTTTTTGTTGTGACATTTAAGCGACCTGAAAGGGAAACGGCGCTAGCATAGGACAATTAAGATGCAAGGAAAAGTCATTCATTCCACACAAAGAGATGAAGATCGCGCGCAATCTGTCTATAATCAGCGCCCCAAACTGAGGTAGACCATGACTGTAACCACTTTTTCCGAACTCGAACTTGATGAAAGCCTGCTGGACGCCCTGCAGGAAAAGGGCTTCACGCGCCCCACGGCAATCCAGGCCGCTGCGATCCCGCCTGCACTGGAGGGTCGCGACGTTCTGGGTTCGGCACCAACAGGTACAGGCAAAACCGCGGCTTACCTGCTGCCTGCGCTCCAGCATCTGCTGGACTTCCCGCGCAAAAAATCCGGCCCGCCGCGTATTCTGATCCTGACACCGACTCGCGAACTGGCGATGCAGGTGGCCGATCAGGCTCGCGAGCTGGCGAAAAACACGCATCTGGATATCGCGACCATCACCGGCGGCGTGGCTTATATGAACCATGCGGAAGTGTTCAGCGAAAACCAGGACGTGGTAGTCGCTACCACCGGTCGTCTGCTGCAATACATCAAAGAAGAGAACTTTGACTGTCGCGCGGTAGAGACGCTGATCCTGGATGAAGCCGACCGTATGCTGGATATGGGCTTCGCGCAGGATATCGAAACTATCGCGGCGGAAACCCGCTGGCGTAAACAGACGCTGCTTTTTTCCGCCACGCTGGAAGGCGAAGCGATTAAAGATTTCTCCGAGCGCCTGCTTAACGAGCCGGTCGAGATTGAAGCCGATCCCGCCCGCCGCGAGCGTAAGAAGATCCTGCAATGGTATTACCGCGCCGATGACGTTAAGCATAAAACCGCCCTGCTGCTTCACCTGCTGAAACAGCCGGAAGTCACCCGTTCGGTGATCTTCGTGCGCAAGCGCGAGCGTGTGCATGAGCTGTGCGGCTGGCTGCGCGACGCCGGTATCAACTCCAGCTATCTGGAAGGTGAACTGGAGCAGTTCAAGCGTAACGAAGCGATTAAGCGTGTCGTCGATGGCCGTGTCAACGTGCTGGTGGCTACCGACGTCGCGGCGCGCGGCATCGATATTGACGATGTCAGTCACGTCTTTAACTTCGATCTGCCGCGCACGGCGGATACCTATCTGCACCGCATCGGTCGTACCGGCCGCGCGGGCAAAAAAGGCACTGCGATTTCGCTGGTGGAAGCGCATGACTTTTTACTGCTGGGTAAAATCAGCCGCTACGTCAACGAGCCCCTGAAGGCCCGCACCATCGATGAGCTGCGTCCAACCACGCGCGCGCCAAGCGAAAAGCTGAACGGCAAGCCGTCGAAGAAAGTGCTGGCGAAGCGTAAAGAGCAGAAAGAGAAGAAAGATAGCGAAGAGAAGCCGCGCGTGAAGAAACGCCATCGCGATGCCAAAAACGTTGGCAAGCGTCGCAAGCCGAGCTCTGCGCCAAAAACCGACAGCGCTGAATAAATACGCTGCCCAACAAAAAACCGCCCTCGTCAGGGCGGTTTTTTTACATCTTTTATTTTATTTATTACTGTTTAACCTGATTTTCTGCCTGAAATACTGATTTCTGCCATGCAGCTGCGCGGCCCTTTCCTTGTTTTTAAATTACATCTTATATTTCAATAAACTAAGATAATATTTCCCTGATGTTATTTTCAGCGCCCGCCTTATTATCCTCAGGCAGCCGTCTTTCTCTTACAGGCTTGCAGTAAAGGTACGAGCAATCACATCGCGCTGCTGTTCAGGCGTTAACGCGTTGAAACGCACGGCGTAGCCTGACACGCGGATCGTCAGCTGCGGATATTTTTCCGGATGTTTGACGGCATCTTCCAGCGTTTCACGGCGCAGCACGTTAACGTTCAGGTGCTGACCACCCTCTACGCGTACCTGCGGCTGGATATCCAGCGGTACGTCGCGGTATTCAAACTGGCCGAAATCGCTTACCGGTACAATTTGATCTTCTTTATAGCTGTCCTTGGCGCAGATGCAGCGAGCCTCTTCTTTTTCATTATCGAGTAGCCAGAAAGAGTTAACTAGCGCTGGATTAGTTGCTTTGGTGATTTGGATTCCGGAAATCATTGTTGCCTCCCAGGCGGTTGGTGGCTGATGAAATATCAGCAGAGAAAATTGATCTGTATCCGACCTATATAACAGCCTGGAAACCAGGCAGCTTTGACCGAAATCAAAAAGTGAGCGTCCTTTACTGTGCACATATCGTCAACTTTATGATTTATCTCAACTTTACCGCACCGCTCTTTCCTGGTTTTTTTGTATTTTTAAACTTTATTTTAAGTTTGTGTCGGTAGCGATCCGCGCTAAGCTACACCCTGATTACCCTAAAGGAGGCGGACATGGTCAATACGCTGACCTGGCACGATGTGCTGGCAGAGGAAAAAGAGAAACCTTACTTCATCGAGACGTTATCGATGGTGGCTAAAGAACGTGCGGCCGGAAAAACCGTTTATCCGCCGCAAAAGGACGTGTTCAATGCTTTTCGCCTGACGGAGCTGGGCGATGTCAAAGTGGTGATCCTCGGTCAGGATCCGTATCACGGCCCTAATCAGGCGCATGGCCTTGCCTTCTCGGTGCTGCCCGGCGTGGCCGTGCCGCCGTCGCTGGTGAATATGTATAAGGAGCTGGTCACCGATATTCCGGGCTTCCAGCGTCCCAATCATGGTTTTCTGGAAAGCTGGGCGCGTCAGGGCGTGCTGCTGTTGAATACGGTCTTAACCGTGGAGGCGGGACAGGCGCATTCACATGCCCGTTTCGGCTGGGAAACCTTTACCGACCGCGTGATTGCCGTCATTAACGAGCATCGCGAGAACGTGGTGTTTTTGCTATGGGGATCGCACGCGCAGAAAAAAGGCAGCATTATCGATCGCCAGCGCCATCATGTTTTACAGGCGCCCCACCCTTCTCCGCTTTCGGCCCATCGCGGCTTCTTTGGCTGCGGACACTTTTCCAAAACCAATGAATGGCTGGAACAGCACGGTGAGCAGCCGATAGACTGGAGGCCGGTTCTGCCAGACTAGCTTCTCTGGCTGCGGCTGCGGACACAAAAAAAGCACCCGAAGGTGCTTTTTTTCGTTATAGCTATCAGCCTTTGGCTTTCGCTACCGCAACCATTGCCGGGCGCAGCAGGCGACCGTTCAGCGTGTAGCCGCGCTGCATGACCATCAGCACGTGATTCGGCGCCACGTCTTCGGATTCAATCATCGACATCGCCTGATGGATTTCCGGGTTAAACGGCACGTTGACGTCGCCAACCACTTCCACGCCGAACTTACGCACGGCGCCAAGCAGGGATTTCAGCGTCAGATCGATACCCTCGATCATCGCGGTCAGCTCGCTGTTCTCTTTGTCGGCCAGTTCCAGCGCGCGCTCCAGGCTGTCGATAACCGGCAGCAGCTCGTTGGCGAATTTTTCCAGCGCAAATTTATGCGCTTTTTCCACATCCAGTTCGGTGCGGCGACGAATATTTTCGATTTCGGCCTGAGCACGCAGCTGCGCTTCACGAACGCCACCCTGCGCCTGTGCCAGCTGGGCTTCCAGCTCGGCAATGCGCTCATCACGCGGATCCACGCCTTCTGCTGTCTCCGCGTCCTGGGTTGCCTGTTCCATCTCGATATCGTCTGAGACTTGCTCGTTTGGTGTGTTCTGTTCTTTACTACTCATGAATTTCTCCGCGTTTGTGCACATTCATCTCGCTGGTTCGCTTATTATGGGGATCAGAATTGCGGTTTCAAGGGAACCCGTTACATTGTCTGAGGTAGTTTACCTCATGAGGAACACCAGCATCATGAACAACCATTTTAACTGCATCGGTATTGTGGGCCATCCGCGCCATCCTACCGCGCTGACCACTCACGAAATGCTCTGTCGCTGGCTTACGGCGAAGGGCTATCAGGTGATCATCGAAGAGCAGATAGCCCGCGAGCTGAATCTGGCCGACGTCGAAACCGGCTCGCTGTCAGAAATCGGGCAAAAGGCCGATCTGGCGGTGGTGGTAGGCGGCGATGGCAATATGCTGGGCGCGGCGCGGGTGCTGGCTCGCTACGATATCAAGGTCATCGGCATCAATCGCGGCAACCTGGGTTTCCTGACCGACCTCGATCCGGATAACGCGCAGCAGCAGCTGGCCGACGTGCTGGAAGGCAAGTACATTACGGAAAGCCGCTTTTTGCTGGAGGCGCGGGTTTGCCGCCAGGGCCGCGAGCCGCGCGTCGGTACGGCAATTAACGAAGTGGTGCTGCACCCCGGCAAGGTCGCGCATATGATTGAGTTTGAAGTGTATATCGATGAGACCTTCGCTTTTTCGCAGCGTTCCGACGGCCTGATTATCTCTACGCCGACCGGGTCGACCGCCTATTCGCTTTCCGCTGGCGGCCCTATCCTGACGCCCTCGCTGGATGCGATTGCTATTGTGCCTATGTTCCCGCATACGCTTTCGGCCAGGCCGCTGGTAATCAACAGCAACAGTACGATTCGGCTGCGCTTTTCCCATATGCGCAGCGACCTGGAAGTCAGCTGCGACAGTCAGATCGCGCTGCCTATCCAGGAAGGCGAAGACGTACTGATCCGCCGTAATGACGATCACCTGAATCTTATTCATCCGCAAAATTACAACTATTTCAATACGTTAAGCTCAAAACTTGGCTGGTCGAAAAAATTGTTTTAAAATCCGTTGCCAGCTACTTTACTGGTTATAGAACCAGTATATACTGTATGAAAAACCATATCTGTGTTTTCATACAGGAACGCTTTCTATGCTGGCACAACTGACCATCAGTAATTTTGCGATTGTTCGTGAACTTGAAATCGATTTTCAGCGTGGCATGACCGCAATCACCGGCGAAACCGGCGCGGGTAAATCTATTGCTATCGATGCGCTCGGCCTCTGCCTGGGCGGTCGCGCTGAAGCCGATATGGTGCGTCAGGGCGCAAATCGCGCCGACCTCTGTGCCCGCTTCTCCCTGAAAGATACCCCTTCTGCCCTCGCCTGGCTGGTGGAGAACCAGCTGGACGAAGGCAGCGAATGCCTGCTGCGCCGCGTAATCAGCAGCGACGGCCGCTCTCGCGGCTTTATCAACGGCACCTCCGTTCCGCTTTCCCAGCTGCGCGATCTGGGCCAGCTGCTGATTCAGATCCACGGTCAACACGCCCATCAGCTGCTGCTGAAGCCAGAACATCAGAAAACGCTGCTGGATGGCTACGCGGGCGAGAACGGCCTGATGCAGGAAGTGGCGCAGAGCTATCGCCAGTGGAACCAGAGCTGTCGCGTGCTGGCGCAGCATCAGCAGCTGTCGCAGGAGCGTGAAGCCCGTCGCGAGCTGTTGCAGTATCAGCTCAAAGAGCTGAACGAGTTTGCGCCGGTTGCAGGCGAATATGAAGCCATCGACGAAGAGTACAAGCGTCTGGCGAACAGCGGTCAGCTGCTGTCCACCAGCCAGCAGGCGTTAATGCTGCTGGCCGACGGTGAACATACTACGTTGCAGAACCAGCTTTATACCGCGCAGCAGCTGTTGAGCGAACTGGTGGCGATGGATGATAAACTCAACGGCGTTTGCGTCATGCTGGACGAGGCGGCCATTCAGATCAGCGAGGCCAGTGACGAACTGCGTCATTACTGCGAACGTTTAGATCTCGACCCTAACCGTCTTTACGAGCTGGAGCAGCGTCTGTCGCGCTATATCTCGCTGTCGCGCAAGCATCGCATCTCTGCGGACGAGCTGGCTGGCTATCATCAGCAGCTGCTGGAAGAGCAGGCCCAGCTCGATCAGCAGGAAAGCAATCAGGAAGAGCTGGCACTGGCCGTGGCAAAGCATCACAAAACCGCCGTGGAATGCGCCGAGCGTCTGCATGAGCGCCGTTTGCACTATGCGCAGGAGCTGAGCCAGCTGATTGGCGAAAGTATGCACGCGCTGTCAATGCCGCACGGCCGCCTGGCTATTGAAGTCCAGTTCAACCCGGACCATCTGACCGTAGAAGGCGCAGATCGTATCGAGTTCCGCGTGACCACGAACCCAGGGCAGCCGCTGCAGCCGCTGTCTAAAGTCGCCTCCGGCGGCGAGCTGTCGCGTATCGCGCTGGCGATTCAGGTGATTACCGCGCGTAAGATGGATACTCCAGCCTTGATTTTCGATGAGGTGGATGTGGGTATCAGCGGCCCAACCGCTGCGGTCGTCGGTAAAATGCTGCGCCAGCTGGGCGAATCCACTCAGGTCATGTGCGTAACCCACCTTCCGCAGGTGGCGGGCTGTGGTAATCACCATTTCTTTGTCAGCAAGGAAACGGACGGCGAGATGACCGAAACGCATATGCAGCCGCTGGACAAGCGCGCGCGTCTGCAGGAGCTGGCGCGTCTGCTGGGCGGCAGCGAGGTAACGCGCAACACCTTAGCTAACGCAAAAGAGCTTTTGGCGGCCTGAAACGGCACTTTTTTGGCATCCGGCGGTCATAACCTTGCTTCGTAGAGGTTTCCAACTGCGGAAAGGTTTATTATCATCGGCTTCTGACGCTGTGATCGAAGCGATAAACCGATACAGAATATAAAATAGCCTGATGCCCAAGGTGTTGGCCCGAAAAGGAATAAAGATACTTATGCGCTGTAAAACGCTGACTGCTGCGGCGGTGGTTCTGCTGATGACGACCGCTGGATGTTCCACTCTGGAGCGAGTGGTTTACCGGCCGGACATCAACCAGGGCAACTACCTGGTTGCGAATGACGTCTCTAAAATCCATACCGGCATGACCCAACAGCAGGTGGCTTACACCCTGGGCACGCCGATGATGCACGATCCTTTCGGCAGCAACGTCTGGTATTACGTTTTCCGTCAGGAGCCGGGCCATCAACCTGTGACCCAGCAGACGCTGACGCTGACCTTTGACAGCAACGGCGTATTGACCAATATCGATAACAAGCCTCAGCTGTCGTCCAATAAGCGCTAAGGCAGAGGCTGACCAACCTGTCGGCCCGACTGCGGTCGTGTAGATTGGGAAGGCGACGGGAAGAAAAACAGATAAGGCGCTGAAGAGCGCCTTATTTTTTTGCGGCTCGCTCTGCGCGCTGGCGGCGCAGCTCTTTGGGATCGGCCAGCAGCGGACGATAGATTTCAATCCTGTCGCCGCTGTGCACTTCATCGCTCAGCTTAACCGGACGGCTGAAAATGCCCACTTTGTTGCTGGCAAGATCGATATCGTTGCGCAGCTCCAGCAGTCCGGAAGCTTTAATCGCCTTTTCGACAGTGGCGCCCTCTTCCACGTTAACCGTATAAAGATACTGTTTTTCAGGAAGCGCATAGACCACTTCTACCGCGATATCAGGCACTGTAAACCTCTTTTGCGCGCTTGGTGAAAGCCTGCACCATGCTGCTGGCCAGCTCTTTAAAGATGCGGCCAAACGCCATCTCGACCAGCATGTTGGTGAATTCAAACTCCAGATTCAGTTCAACTTTACAGGCATCTTCGCTCAGTTCGGTAAACTGCCAGCCGCCGGTCAATTTGCGGAAAGGCCCGTCAACCAGCTGCATCTGGATGCTCTTGTTGTTGTTCAGCGTGTTGCGCGTGACGAAGGTTTTGCTGATCCCGGCTTTGGAAACATCTACCGACGCCGTCATCTGCTGCTCACTGAAATCCAGCACGCGACTGCCGGTACACCCTGGTAGAAACTCCGGATAGGCATCCACATCGTTTACCAACCGGAACATTTGCTCAGCACTGTAGGGCACCAGCGCAGAACGACTAATCTGGGACATAACGTTTCCTGTTAATCTTAAACTTTACAATAATAACATCGACGGCCTGTAAACAAAAATTCTCAGCCGCCAGCGTTCTGCTAAAATAGCGCTTTTCCCCGCGCTTGTTGTTACAGGGGATGCCATCATTCACCGCTTCATGTACACTAAGTTGCACTATGACAAAGAAAAAAGCACATAAACCCGGTTCTGCCACCATTGCCATGAACAAGCGGGCGCGCCACGAATACTTCATTGAGGAAGAGTTCGAAGCGGGTCTGTCGCTCCAGGGATGGGAGGTCAAATCTCTCCGTGCAGGTAAGGCCAACATCAGCGAAAGCTACATTATGCTGCGCGATGGTGAGGCGTTCCTGTTCGGCGCAACTTTTCAGGCGCTGACCGGCGCATCCTCTCACGTGGTTTGCGATCCTACGCGCACCCGTAAGCTTCTGTTGAAGGAGCGAGAGCTGGATACGCTGTTTGGCAAAGCCAATCGCGACGGTTACACCATCGTGCCGCTGTCGCTGTACTGGAAAAACGCCTGGGCCAAGCTGAAAATCGGCGTGGCGAGAGGTAAGAAAGAGCACGACAAGCGTGACGACATCAAAGAGCGTGAGTGGAAGACAGACAAAGCACGTATAATGAAGCACGCAAATCGCTAAGGTACTGGCATTGCGTGAGGTTTTTCTGTTATACTGCTAAACAGTACTTGGGGCTGATTCTGGATTCGACGGGATTTGCGAAGCCCTAGGAGCATGCCGAGGGGCGGTTTGCCTCGTTAAAAGCCGCAAAAAAATAGTCGCAAACGACGAAAACTACGCCCTAGCAGCTTAATAACCTGCTAAGAGCCCTCTCTCCCTAGCCTCCGCTCTTAGGACGGGGATCAAGAGAGGTCAAACCCAAAAGAGATCGCGTGGATGCCCTGCCTGGGGTTGAAGCGTTAAATCCAATCAGGCTAGTTTGTTAGTAGCGTGTCCGTTCGCAGCTAACCGGCGAATGTAAAGACTGGACTAAGCATGTAGTGCCGACGGTGTAGTAATTTCGGACGCGGGTTCAACTCCCGCCAGCTCCACCAAATTCTTGGTCGATGGCTACCAGAACCATTCGATGAAGTCCTGAAAGCCCGCAAAGCGAAAGTTTTGCGGGCTTTTTTGTGTCCTGGATTAGTCGCGCACCGATACAAGCGAGATGGCCGCAATTGCTGGCCAGAGAGGACAATACCACGGCGGCGACCATCTACACGCTGGAATCTTCGAGAGAACATGCAAGCATGGTTGGCTACTCGCTGATTATCCTGCCGGATCAGGAAAAATGGAGCGGTGACGGCGCGGGCATCAAGGCGATTACCGGCGGCGATGCCGTGGCGATTGACCCGAAATACCGCGACGCCTATTCAACTCACATCCCGGCGGTAATACTGGCGGTGAACAACAACCCGATGCGCTTCAGCGACCGCAGCGGCGGCGTGTCGCGTTGCCGGGTCATCCTGCCCTTCCCGGACGTGATACCGGCGAACGAACGTGATCCAAAACAGCTGGAAAAGATTGCCCGTGAGCTGGCGGTTATCGTGCGCCACCTGATGCAGCGCTTCACCCGACCTGATGATGCCCGCGAGCTGTTGCAGGCGCAGCAGTCGCCTGAGGAAGCGCTGGAAATCAAGCGCAGCGCCGACCCGCTGGTCGACTTCTGCGGCTACCTGACGCTGCTCAGAACGCCAACTGGCCTTTTTATCGGCAATGCCAATATCCGGCCGATGAATCCGAGACGATACCTGTATCATGCCTATCTGTCGTTTATGGAGGCCAGAGACCATTAGCATCCCATGATGCCTGACAGCATTCGGCCCGGCGGTGCTATTGCTGGTTTAATGTGTGGGCCTGACGCACCCGTATGCGTGCTATTAGGCGGATTTGTGGGCGGTGCTTTAGCGGCATGGGAAATGGGCAACTGGTGGAAATAGAGATGGAAGAAATTACGACACTATCGTTATCGGAAGTGAATCAGGCAACAGATACCACCCAGGCCCGGTCTGAAGTGCTGCTTGAAGACAACTCAACAGGAATTATTATTCCCGGCCAAGTGCTTGAGGCTGCGATAAAAGTCGATGCGCGTCGCTATCTTTTATTCGTGACGGATGACGTCATCTTTGAAGAAATGCTGACGATCCTACTGTTGGATCTTTCTCAAGGCGTAGTAGAAGAACTGACTATTGGAGGCGCTTATACTTCAGGTCGCTTTAAAGATTTAAAGGTTTCGCCCCGCTCCGCAAGCTTCCGCTTTATCGGTGATACCACATGGACAGTAAAAGTATCGCCTTCACCCACGTTAAAACTGCCCTTTTCCGATCCTCGCGGTGTAAGTCGTCCGACGAGATTGCGGAAATACATTGATATCTCCGCTAATCCTGCTCCGGCCAGGGCTGACGGTAGCCGTTAGTGCAGTCTCTGGGCGCTTTTCTTTATCACCAGAACAGGCGACAAAGCTGCGAGACGAAACGCTCTTGGCATACGCTCAGCTATACTCATCAAAATTGAATTTATAAAATCATATAAATAACATTGCCGAAAAAATTCAGATTCCGCCAGCCCAGAATCATCCGACAAAGATCTGAGAGCCCGTATGGCATAAGCCCTGCGGGCTTTTTTGTATCCTTCAGCGGCGGTGTGCCCAGACCTTTCCGCATTAACCGCTATACATCAGCAATTACCTCTGTAATCGCCCCACTTAAACCCGCTCAGCCATTCTCTCTACCGTAGTCCACGCCCTAAGCGCTTCCGGCAGCCTCAGTAGCGGGCGACCAATAGTGAAAACGACAGCGCTTCCAGTTTAACAATACCCCGGAGATAGCCTGAGCCAGCTTGCCGGCGTGATCAAAATCAGTAATTTGCTGCTGATGAACCAAACGATAGCTATCGGTAACGGCTAGCCAGCTAATCTGCACGTCGTTCAGTTTCAGCTAGGCCGCCTCGCCTTCCGCTGACTCTGCGGCAAACGCAAAGTCCATCACTGCTGATAATTCATTCATCAATCCGGCCACGTCGCCTGTATCCGGCTGGCAGATATCGTTAACCGCCAGGTAAACCCGGCTACGCCAGAACAAGGGGAAAATGCACTATATTGCCATGTTCGCAGCAGGCAGCAACGCTGGTGATGCGCCAGGCTAAACTGGCCTCCTCTCGCCTGTCGCCAGTCCGCCTCAATTCGTGCGCCAGGCGCCTGCTGGCATGCGGCACTCAGCAAGACGTCCAGCTAAGATGCGCTCATTATTGCTTAACGCGCGCGACCGGTCAGACGCAATACCAGACCAATAAAAAGTAGCGCAATGCCCGAGGCATAAATCGGGAACCAGCGCGCCCACCAGTTAGTAGAGAACAGCGGCGCGCTGTTGACATGACTGACGGCATAGCTGCCATAGAGGTTCACGGCCAAAGCTATTGCAAAGCTAACAAGGCCGATAAAAACCAGTAGATTCGAGACCTTATGCATTGTGCTTCTCCTGTTCAGGGCCGGATAGAAATTGTCGCCGGAAATCACTATTTCGGTATAAATTTCATTGATGTAATTATTTTCTGCGTCTGTACCCAACTGATTTTCATCGAGGAAAGTGCTTCCCGGAAAATCCTCCAGTCGACTATTCGCACCAGCAGAAGCAGCAGGGCAAGACAGTGTGCATTGCCCGCTGGCCATTATCTCTAGCGGCGAATGGTGTTCACCTTCGGATGAAGAATGGCAAAGAATTTCCGCCTAATTAATTACCATTTAACTTACTGATAATAAATCACGAAAATTAAAAAGTGAACAGGATGAATACTTTTCCCTAAGATTTTTTCTTAGAGTCTTCAAAGAATTAGTTTAACAATTACTCTTTCATATTAAGGAATCGCGTCACTAACTTTGATAGCTTTAACCTGCTATAGCGAAAGACAACCCGTGTAATGGTCTATGCCTGGATACTAACTATCGACCGGTTGAAAAACCGTAGACGAAACGGCATTGATATACCACTCAAAGTTGAATTCAAAAAAACCATTTAAAAACATAAAGAGCAGAAGATCCAAAATAAAGAGCCGAAGAACCAAAAAATTAGAAAATTGCCAAATGGCGTTTTGATAAATCAGACCTGAACGGTACGTCCTCAGCACGAGAGCTGTAAAAGATTACAGGCAGTAATAATTGAAGATTTACATCACTGCCAGTCACCGCGTATTATCCTCTGTTAACTCTACACCGGACAATGACACAAGGAATGTATCATGATGGCGGCTCTACAGTTTCCCTGTACTATATTCAAAACTCAAAATAGGATGGATGACTATAGCGCTGAGGATATGCGCTGTGGCGATCTGACTGAAGCACAACTGAAATCCCATTACCGGCTGGACTATATCTCTGACCGTGTTGATCCTTACATGCTGACCCGGCGTTCCTCAATGGATCGGCCTCAATCCATGTTCTGTTGCAATCGGCGCGGAGCCGGAGAGAAAATTAGTCGGCAGCAGTGCTGCCATGATGCTGTTTGATGAGTTCCGCTCGTTATCCCGTAATTTTTCCATTTATGGGCCGTACAGCCACCTGATCGAAAAGATGATCATCCATATGCAAAACGGCAACGGTACGCCTTTTCATGATATGTCACTGGACACAGCTTTAAAGGAGCATATTCTTAATGACAAATCAAAAAATAGCACTCACCTAAGACTGCATGAAGTTATTAAAAAAAATATTGATTGGCATAAAAAACATTACCCAGCAAAAGAAAAGGATAAATTAAAAGAAATAATCCTCGGCGGGAAACTCCCTAAATTTGACCGTTTCCAGGATGATTTTAATGGCATGGGTATCACTGTTCATGATACCTGGGCAACGCGTATCACCATAAAATCACTGCATATCTATAACGATCACTTTCGCGCAGTGGTGCATTACAAAGTTCAGGATCACTTTGGCCTCGACAGTGACGATATACTGAAGAAAAAATTCAGCCAGTTCCATTTTTTCCGTATCTGGTTCGTGCTCCAGCGATACAATCAGTTTGGCTTCAAGCCCTTTATGACCAACATGGAAGCCATCATAGAAATTAAGGGAGCTCACAAATGAGAGTGAAAAATAGGAGAACTATAGCTTCGCTCTTTCTGGCTGGCTTGGTGCTGCTTGTCTACTGGTTTTGGTTGTCTCTGCGTCCAGTAGAGATTGTCGCTATTCATCACAGAAGTAGTGGTTTCAGTGATGTGCTGGTCACTAGTTTTCCACCGACTGATAAAGGGAAAATTAAATGGTGGTTAAAAAACCAGAATATGTTAAAAGATAAATATGCCATTCCAAAACCTGATTCAAATGGCTATTTTTATGTCACCTTCTGGTTGTTTGGGAAAGGGTATAAGGAAGAAGGAAAATATGACAGACTCTGTTTTAATGATATAAAAACAAAAATAAACTGCATCGAAAAGGACGCTATCTTTTCTGTAGATAAAAGTAGAAATATGGGTTTAATGTTCACTGTGTATGATGGCGATAATTATCGCTTAGACCTTAATGGCGACATTATAAAAGTTACATCTGATTAGGTCTGCCTCTCTCGCGTAGAGGCAGCAATAAAATCATTCGCCCTGCCCGGCTTGCACCAGCAAAGCGGAAGTAGCAAATACTCAGGAGTCTATCCAGACGGAGAAAAGCGGCAATGCCTTGCCGCCGCCTCACTGATATTGCGCCTTTCCCCGACATGAACGCCCTGTTTTGATATGCGCCGGGTATGATTGCATTCTCTACCATGACGACAGCCTTGAGTGACCTGTTAAATCCAGCGACAGTAAAATCCGGCGGTTTCGCTCATTCGCCCCGCCATTAAAAAGCGCGCGAAAAGGGCTTTGCGCTTATCCATCAGCCAGCTTCGCTAAGGCCCGAATTACACCAGGCCTACTTTCAGCAGCGCGTTCTGGCAGGATCCACTCGCCGGTTACCTACTCCAGCTGGCTGGCAATCAGGCGCAGCTGTTCGGCAAGCTGCTTTAAATTTTGCTGCTTTTGATTGGCCGCACCGGTAGAGCTGCGCACCACCAGCTTCGCCGGCAGGATTGATGACGAGCGTTGCCGATCTAGATCGCTGGCCAACAGAATACGCGCTACCGCTTCTTTTCCCTGTAGGTCAAGATCCAACGAAACCGTGGTCAGAGCCGGATGGAAAAACGCGCTTTCATAAGTGTCATCGTAGCCAATAACGGAAATCTGTCCGGGTACCGCCACGCCGCGCTGATGAAGCGCGCTTAACACGCCGAGCGCCATCTGATCGTTGCCTACCAGCAGCGCGCTGAAGTCAGGCGCTTCACGCAGCAGCTGCAGGATGCCGTTATAGCCGCTCTGCGCGTCCCAGTTACCGTGGCGGATGCTGACCGGCTCCAGGCCATAGCTGGCCAGCGTCTCCAGCCAGCTTTTCAGACGCAGCCTGGCGGAAACCGACTGTTCAGGCCCGGCCAGCAACGCAAAATCACGGTGCCCCTGCTCATAAAGATATTTGATGCTGGCGCGGGTGCCGTCCGCCGGGTTAAACGAAACGTTAAACACCGACGTGTAGGGATCGACATCCAGAAACAGGCACAGGATATCTTCGTTCTCCAGCACGATCCGCTCGGCATCTTCGCTCTCCAGCGGCACGTTGATAATGACCTTATCCACCCGCTGCGACTTCAGCTCATTGATACAATCCTGCAAACTTTGATTGACGTTCTCATCAATCATGGCGATCAGCACCTGATAGTCAGCGGCATTGGCGTAGCGTTTTACCGCCGCGGCCACCTGTGAAGGCGCGTGCAGCGCCAGCGAGGTGGTCACCAGTCCCAGCGTCGTGCTTTGCTTACCGACCAGCTGCTGCGCCAGTCTGTTAGGCACGTAGCGCAGAGTTTCAATGGCGGCCTCCACCTTGCGCCGCGTTGCTTCCGAGACGTTTGCCGACTTATTCAAAACCCGCGAAACCGTCTGATACGACACGCCAGCATGGCGGGCAACGTCCTCTAAGGTGGCATTTTTTGATTTCATAACTCGCATCCCTGTTAACCAGTGGCGGAATAGTATCATAACGTAACTTCAGGTCAGGTTACCGTTATCACACTGCAATAAAACAACAAAAAAGTTATACCTTCACATACAGGATTAAGTGATCTGTTTCACCAATCGTTACAAAATGCGCCCTTTTATTTGCAGTATGTCACATATTATTGCGATTTGAATTGTCACCATCTGGGGGAAAGGCGTTTACTGCCGCCGTATGTGAACGTATTACAATTAAACTGAGGGTAACATGAATACAAGGCTTCGCACTGCTGCTGTGGCGCTCGCTGCAGTCCTGACCTCCCCTACACTTTATGCGGCGATCGACAACATTGATTTCCATGGCTACCTGCGCGGTGGCGTAGGCGTGTCTCAGGATGGCGGCATGGAAGAGTGGCAGAAAAACAAGATTGGCCGTCTGGGCAACGAAGCGGATACCTATGGCGAGGTTGAGCTGGGCAGCGAAGTCTATAAACAGGATGACGTCAGCTTCTACGTCGACACCATGGTCAGCATGTTTTCCGACGGCTCCAACGACAACGAAACCACTTTCGGCGACGATGCGCAGTTTGGCCTGCGTCAGCTTAATCTGCAGATCAAGGGGCTGATGCCTGGCGACAAAAATGCGGTGATCTGGGGCGGTAAACGCTATTACCAGCGCCACGATTTACATATCATCGATACCAAATACTGGAATATTTCCGGTTCCGGCGCCGGTATTGAAAACTATACGCTCGGCCCCGGCGCCATCTCCTTCGCCTGGATCCGTGGCGATGCCAATGACGTGGACTACCGCGTGGATGACGACAACGACGTAAATATTAACTACCTCGATCTTCGTTATGCCGGCTGGAAACCCTGGAGCGGCGCGTGGACCGAGTTTGGTATTGATTACGCCATTCCTAACACCACCAAAAAACAGGAAGAGTATGGCGGCCTGTACGACGCTGAAAACGGCGTGATGGTAACAGGCGAAATCAGTCAGGATCTCTGGGGCGGCTATCAGAAACTGGTGCTGCAATATGCGGATAAAGGGCTGGCGCAAAACATGATCTCCCAGGGCGGCGGCTGGTATGACATGTGGAACGACACCAGCAATGCCAAAGGCTACCGCGTGATCAACACCGGCCTGCTGCCGATCACCGATAAGTTTTCGCTGAATCAGGTCTTCACCTGGGGATCGGCCGATGACGTTACCGCCCTGACCAATAAAAGTACGCTGCTGTCGCTGGTGGGCCGTGGTCAGTACCAGTTTACGCAGTATGTGCGCGGCATCGGTGAAGTGGGCAGTTTCTGGCAGAAAGATGAGAATAAAGTCGGTGGCGACTACAAACAGGCCGGACAGAAATACACCCTGGCTTTAGCGCTGGCCGCCGGTTCGGAGTTTATGTCGCGCCCTGAACTGCGCGTGTTTGCCTCTTACCTGAATGACTCTGAAAACGGCCACAGCTTCCAGGACAACACCAGTAACGATACCTGGAACTTCGGCGTGCAGGTCGAAGCCTGGTGGTAAACGCGCACTATCCTCATTGTCATTATTATTAGCCTCTTATACAGAGGCTTATTTTGGATAACCGTCGCCGGTTATCCTTTTTTTTTATCCCGGCTGAAAGAAGCGCGCCTCCAGCAGCTGACGCAGACGATCGGACTGCGTACCGAAAATCGCATGAACTTCATGCCCAAGAATAACCACGCCAATCGCTCCCGCCTCCTGCAACCCCGCAGAATCTACCACCGCCAGTGATTTCACCGTTACGCGTAGCCGCGTTAAACAGGCGTCTACCTGCCGGATATTGTCGCGCCCGCCAAAGCAGTTCATCAGCCGATCCAGCAAAGCGCTGTCGGCCGGGGCGGCCTCAGTCGGCAATGCCTGTCGACTGAAGTAGTGTTTAAACGATTTCAGACTCACCATGCTGCTCTCCTTCAGAGAAAAAAAAGGCGGGCTGCTGCCCGCCGTCTTACTGACAACGCTTACCGCTCCATCAAGCCAGCGGCGCGCACAAAACGCGGCAGCCCCACGGCACCAGCGTCAGCGGCCCGGCCAGCGGCGTGCCGTCAATTAAATCCTCAAGCCCCGCCGGTAGCTGTAGATGATGCGTTTGGCCGCTAAAATTCTGCAGAAAGATAAAGGCACGTTCGCCATCGGTGCGCCGCTGGGCCGTGACGCCTGGCGGCAGATCGATCGCCAGCGCGCGCGGCAGCGCCAGCTGTTTAATCAGCGCGCCGTAGAAGTCACGATGGAACGCCAGATCGTTACGCGATGCGATATACCAGGCTTTGCCCTGGCCAACGCGGTTAACGGTGACAGCAGGCGTACCGGCGTAGAAGTCGCTCTCATAGCTGGCCAGCGCCGTAGCGCCTTCCAGATGGATATGCTCGCAAAGCTCGCGTGCCTGATAAGGCCCGCTCAGGCCAAGCTCGTTGCCGCGCACGCCGCGCACGCCGTTGAACTCTTCATCCGTCAGGCTATCGATCTCTTCCGCCCAGATACCCAGCAGCGGCCGCAGCGGGCCTGGAAATCCGCCGGGATAGCAGAGATCGCTTTCATTGACGATGCCGCTCCAGTAGCTGGCAACAAAGTGGCCGCCCTGCTCCAGATGCTGCTGCACACGCCCGGCAAAGCCGTCGCGCACCATATAGAGCATGGGCGCTATCACCAGCGCATAGCCGCTGAAATCGCTGTCGCCGTTAATCACATCCACCGCCACGCCCTGCTCCCAGAACGCGCGATAGTGTTCGTTGACGGTGCGCTCATAATGCAGGCCCAGATTGCGCGGCCCCTGGGCATTGTCCATTGCCCAACGGCTTTCCCAGTCAAAGACGATCGCCACTTTGGCTTCAGTCCGGCTGCCGACTACCGGCGTCATCGCCGCCAGCATCCGGCCCAGCTCGCTGACTTCACGCCCGGTGCGGGTATCGAGATGGCCGACGTGGTCGATCACTGCGCCATGGAATTTTTCAACCGAACCGCGGCTTTTGCGCCACTGAAAGTACTGCACCGAGTCCGCGCCATGCGCCACCGCCTGGAGCGAGGAAAGGATATGCATACCCGGCTTTTTAAGCTTGCTGGTTGGCTGCCAGTTGGTGGCGCTCGGCGTCGACTCCATCAGCACAAAGGGTTTGCCCTGCTTCAGAGTACGCATCAGGTCGTGATACATCGCGGTATAGCAGGCGAGCGCGGTTTCATCCTTGTCGTTGTGCCACATGGGATAGCTGTCCCATGAGATGAAATCAAGCGCCTGCGCCAGCTTCCAGTAGTCGTAATCGTAAAAGTACTCCATAAAGTTGGTGGTTGCCGGTAGCGCCGGGTTCGCCGCCTTCAGCGGTTTGATCTCTTCACGACAGAAGTCGGTGACCTGATCGGTCATAAACCGCCGCCAGTCGAGGTTCAGGCCATGGATCGAGACTTCGCCCTGCGGAGCCGGCGAGACAACCTGCGACCAGTCGCTGTAGGTGTGGCTCCAGAAATCGCTCCACCAGGCGTGATTAAGATTTTCCAGCGTTTCGTAACGGTGCTGCAGCCAGCCGCGAAAAGCTTCCTGGCAGCGATCGCAATGGCATTCGCCGCCGTACTCATTGGAAATGTGCCAGCCTATCACCGCCGGATGGTGCGCATAACGCGCGGCCAGCTGTTCATTCATCGCCCGCACTTTCTGGCGGTAAACCGGCGAGGTCATACAGTGATTATGTCGGCCGCCATGCAGCGCGGGCACGCGATCGCGTCCAACACGCAGCACCTGCGGGTATTTCTGCGACATCCAGGCCGGACGCGCGCCGCTGGGCGTGGCGAGGAACACCGAGATGTCCTGCTGGTGCAGCTTGTCCAGCACGTTGTCCAGCCAGGCGAAATCGTAGCGTCCCTCCTCCGGCTCCAGCTTCGCCCAGCTGAAAATGCCGACGGACATCACGTTACAGCGTGCCTGCTTCATCATCGCTACATCATCATCAATGATACCCGGCTGGTGAGCCCACTGTTCCGGGTTGTAGTCAGCGCCGTGCAGCAGCGCGTTGACCCTGGCGCTGAGCGGGGGAAATTTATTCATACCTGTTCCTTTGAGGTGTCAGAAATATCAGCGATAGCGCCAATGGATTAATGAAAAACCTGTAGCGAAGGCAGCGCCTTGCCGTGACAGTCAAACAACGCCTGATTTTCGCGGGCGTTACCCTGCTTCCACTCGTCGTGGATATACTTCATCCCGGCTGGCGTCGCCCAGGTATTGCCCGGCGCCGGGATCCAGGCCGGCTCCCAGTACACCACGCCTTTGCCGCGATGGTTCGGCACCGCCAGCACCGCTTTGATTAGATCGTGCAGCCAGGCCGCCTGACCGGCCACCGTGCCGGGATAGCCGCCCGCCTGTTCCTCTTTAGCCTGGAAGCTGTTTTCGGCGCTATCGCAGTTTTCCAGCGTGTAGCCATAGGCGGCCTCCACCACCATTACGTCTTTGTTATAGCGCTGGCTGATGTCGTCCATATTGACTTTCAGCGCGCTAATCGGGCCGTTCCAGTAGGTGTACATCGACAGGCCGATAATATCGAACGGCACCTGGCGCTTGACGATTTCATCAAACCACCAGCGGAACATGTCGTTTTTGGTGCCTTCGGCCAGATGCAGCATGATCTTCACCTGCTGCGGATCGCTGAGGTTTTCGCGCAGGCCGCTGATGCCCGCTTTCAGCAGGGCCGCCAGCCGATCGAACTCGCCGCCGTTCTGCCCCCAGCTTTTGCCCTCCGGCCAGAGCATGCCGCCGTTCAGCTCGTTGCCGATCTGCACGATATCCGGCATTACGCCTTCCGCCTTAAAGCGGGCGATGGCGTCGCGCGTATAGTCATGCACCGCAGTTTCCAGCTGCGGGAAAGGCAACGACTGCCAGGCTTTTGGCTTGAACTGCTTGCCGGGATCGGTCCAGAAATCGCTGTAATGAATGTCGAGCAGCAGCTTCAGGCCCGCGGCTTTTACGCGTTTCGACAGCGCCAATGTGGTCGGCAGATCGTTGCCGCCGCCGCCGTAGGTATGGCCGCTGCCGTCGCGGGGATCGACCCACAGCCGTAGACGAACGGTATTGATGCCGTTGGCTTTCAGGATGGCGATGGCATCCTGCTGCTGATTGGCCGCGTTATAGAATTTCGCGCCCTGTCGCTCCAGTTCCGCCAGTGAAGAGATATCCGCACCCTTCACAAAATCCGCTGGCCACGGCCCGGCGGAGGCGACAGGTGCCGGATCGGCGGCGAGCAGCGGTGTCGCCCAGGCCAGCGCCAGGGCGAGAAGTAAGGTTTTTGGTGTCATGATTTATCCTTTGGTGCCGCCTGAGGTCAGGCCAGAGACGAAGTATTTCTGCAGTGCCAGATAAAAGACGGCGACCGGCAGCGCAATCAGCACCGCGCCAGCCGCATAGGTGGTGTAGCTGGCGCCCATCTTTTGCGACACCAGGTTATAAAGGCCAATCGGCAGCGTAAATTGCTCGGGGGTACGCAGGATGGTGCTGGACAGAATAAAATCGCCCAGCGGCCCGGTGAAGGAGAACAGCGCCACCACCGCCAGGATCGGCTTCGACAGCGGCATAATAATCTCCACAAAGATACGGAAGTTGCCCGCGCCGTCCATGCGTGCCGATTCATCCAGATCTTTAGGGATAGAATCGAGATAGCCCTTCATCAGATAAGTGTTCATCGGGATCATGCCGCCCACGTATATCAGCACCAGCGCAATATGGCTGTTAATCAGCCCCAGCAGCTGCGACAGCACGAAAATAGCGATTAGCGCGGAAAATTGCGGGATCATCTGCAGCAGCAGAAACAGCATCAGCCCGTTTTGCCGTCCTTTGAAGCGAAAGCGCGAAAAGGCATAGGCCGTACAGCTGACGCTGAGCAGGGTCAACACCATGGTCAGGAAGCTGATTTTCATCGAGTTCCAGTACCAGGTCAGGTAAGGCACGGTGCCGTTGAACAGGTTGCGATAGTGCTGCAACGAGGCGTTTTCCGGGATAATCGAGCTGCTGAGCAGGCTATTGCCGGCGTTCAGCGACGCGCCTACCGTCCAGATCAGCGGATAAATAATAATGGTCGAGACCGCTAACACCACCAGCCAGGTCAACGACAGGCGCACCCATTTTTCGCGTTTAATACTCACGGACTTCGCCATAATTGCTTCCTTACGCCATCTCATCTTGTTTAAACGATCGGGTTGCGCGGAACTGCCACAGCGCAAGACCCACCACGAAAATCGACAGCAAAATAGTGATGGTGGCGGCGATAGCGTACTGCGACGACGACATGGTGAGCTTGTAGATCCATGACACCAGGATATCGGTCCCGCCGGCGTTCGATCCCGCTACCGCCGGCCCGCCGTTATTAAACAGGTAGATAATGTTGAAATTATTAAAATTGAAGGTGTACTGGGTGATGATGATCGGCGCAATAGCGTAGAGCACCAGCGGCAGCGTGATGGTTTTCAGCCGCGTCCACGCGCTGGCGCCGTCCATGATCGCCGCCTCGTAGAGATCGTCGGGGATCGCCTGCAATACGCCGGTGGTCATGGCGAAGACAAACGGAAAACCGAGCCAGGTCTGCATCAGGATCAGCGCGGTTTTACTCCAGAAGGGATCGGTCATCCACGCCTTCGGCGCAATCCCAAAGAAATGGAGAATGGCATTGTTGATCACGCCAAAGCTGTCGTTGAACATACCAGCAAACACCAAAATAGTGACAAAACCCGGCACCGCCCACGGCAGGATAAAAATAGTGCGGATAAGCGGCTTGAAGCGCAGGTCTTTCTGGTTGACCAGAATCGCCAGCATGACGCCGACGCTGCACTGTAGCGTGGTGGCCAGCAGCGTCCACACCACCGTCCACTGCAGCACGTCCAGGAAAGTGGAGCGCCAGATCGACAGGGTGAAAATATTAACGAAGTTTTTGAAGCCGACCCAGTCCACCAGCTTCGCCGGCGGCGTGTGATAGAGGTTATAGTTGGTGAAGGCGATGGCGAAACCAAACAGGATCGGAAACACCACCACAAACACCAGCAGGATAAAGCCGGGCGAAATCATCAGGTAGGGAAAGCCGTCACGCAGCAGCAGCTGATACTGCTGGCGCACGCTGTTCAGCGGCTGATGGTTATCGCGCTTTGCGCCGTTAAGCCAGGCATCGCGCACCGACAGCGCCCAAATCGCCACCCCAAAGGCAACGATAAGCACGCTGATAATGCCCTCCGCCAGCAGAAAGATCGAGTTATCGCGCGGCACCTCTTCGCCCAGCGTATAAAGCCCCCACAGCCCCTCGCGGAGAAAATCGTGGAAGACGCCGGTAAAGCTGCACAGCAAAACCAGAAAGCAGAGCCCTTTGGCCCACTGGCGGTGGTAAAACTGGCCGCAGCCAGGCAGCAGCGCCAGCAGCGCGCCGGTCGTCGCATGGCGACGCGGACGCTTAGGCATCGCCAGCTTTTCATCGGAAGAAATAGTCACACCCGGATCCTTATCCTGTGCGGGTTGCCCCGCGAACCTGCATTACTGGTTACTGGCCTGCATCGCTTCGATCTGCATTGAAATTTGCTTCACGGCGTTATCCAGCGCGGCCTTCGGTTCCTGCTTGCCGGAAACGCTCAGCTCCAGCGCGGCATTGGCCGGGCCCCAGACTTCCTGCATCTCCGGCACGCCCGGCATCGCGGAGGCGCGGGTCGCCTGCACCGCTACCGCATTCGCTTTCTCATCGTTTTTGATGATCGGATCGTTCATCAGCGCGGTCACCGGCGGGATCTCCTGCGTCTTCTGATAGCGTTCTTTCGCATACTGCGGCTGGTTGATAAAAGTGATGAACTTCTGCGCCAGCGCCCGATCTTTACTCCAGGTCGACACCACATAGCCTTTTACGCCCAGGAACGAGCTCATCGGCTTGCCGTTGGGCAGCAGCGGCAGCGGCGTTACGCCATAGTTGATGCCCGCCGCCTGATAGGGCTGGAAGGCCCACGGCCCGTTGATAACCGCCGCGGCTTTTTTCTCGGTAAACAGTGAGTCGATAGCATTCAGGCCGTTGTCGCCCATAATGCCGCTCGGCAACAGTCCTTCGCTGAAGAAGCGCTTGAGGTAAGTAACTGCTTCAACGCTGCCGGGCGTGTTTAACCCGACATCCTGGGTCGCGAGCGCGCCCTTGCCGTCTTTGCCAAAGATGTAAGCGCCCATTGGCGACATAACGCCCCAGCTGTAGTAAAGCTGGTCGAACTTCGCCAGCAGGCCGTATTGCTGCGCCGCGCGCTGCTTCTGAGAGAAAGCGCGATATTCATCCAGCGATTTCAGCGGTGACGGCAGCAGATCCTTGTTGTAAATCAGCACCAGCGTTTCCACCGCCTTCGGGATGCCGTAAACCACCTTATCGTGCACAAATGCCGCCATGGCCGATGGCGTGTAGGCCGCCTGCTCTGCCGCCGCGACGTTCAGCGGTGCCAGCAGCCCCTGCACTACCGCGCTGCCAAGCTGATCGTTAGGGATCACCAGCACGTCCGGGCCGATGCCGGCCGGGCCATCAAGCCGTAATTTTTCGATCTGCTGGGCGAACGGCATTTCCTGCACCTTCACCTCAACGTTAAATTGCTTTTGAAAATCGACGATCGCCGTTTTGATGCCGTCCGATTTTTTAATATCTTCCCAGACGGTGAGCTGTGGTGCGGCCCAGGCCGCCTGATTCAGCATCAGGGCTGACAGAAGAAGCGTAACGCCAGTTTTGATTCTCATTAAAGACCCCATGTGAAGGTATGACATTTCAAACTAAAAGATGCTGAAATCATGTGCGTAGTTCGCGGTTTTCCTCGGCTTTCACAATCTATAAAGCAGGAACGACGTATCGCATTGTGGGCTTAAGCTACGCGTAACTTCCGTCGTGCTCCAGCCCCTTCGCATCAATGTGTGATCGGTATTACAGAAATCAACAACAGCGATAGGGCGTGCATCAGGGCGGCGTTATAGTCAAAGCAGGCACCATCAGGGCTGACGTGAAGTGCTCGTAATTGTTATACGTACTACATACTTCCACAGCCAAACCTTTTCGCCATGAGGATCCGCATGTCCAGCATCAGACTGAGAAACGTCACCAAACGCTTTGGAAAAACAGAAACGCTGAAAAATATCGAGCTTGATATTGAGGCGGGCGAGTTTGCCGTTTTTGTCGGCCCTTCCGGCTGCGGTAAATCCACCCTGCTGCGGCTGATTGCCGGACTGGAGGAGATCAGCGACGGCGAGATTTTAATTGGCGATGAGGTGATGAATGACGTTGCGCCCGCTCATCGCGGCGTGGCGATGGTCTTTCAGTCCTATGCGCTCTATCCGCATATGACGGTGGCGGAGAATATCGGCTACGGCCTGAAGGTTAACGGCGTGCCGAAAGCGCAGGTTCAGCATCAGGTTGAGATGGTGTCGAAAACGCTGCAGCTTGCCCACCTTCTCGACCGTAAACCGAAGCAGCTCTCCGGCGGGCAGCGCCAGCGCGTCGCTATCGGTCGCGCTATCGTGCGCAACCCACGCGTGTTTATGTTCGATGAGCCGCTCTCGAACCTGGACGCGGAACTGCGCGTCGATATGCGGCTGCACATTGCCAAACTGCATCAGGAACTGAAAACCACCATGGTCTATGTCACCCACGACCAGATCGAGGCGATGACGCTGGCGGATAAGATCGTGGTAATGAACTACGGCAAGGTGGAACAGGTCGGATCGCCGATGGCGCTCTACTATAATCCGGTAAACCGCTTTGTGGCGGGCTTTATCGGCTCGCCGAAAATGAATTTTCTGCCGGCGCGCGTGCAGCAGTGCGGCACCGGCGGACTGATCGCCAGTATCAATGAGGGCGAGCATACGCTACAGCTGCCGCCGCCGGTGCGCCAGCTGCAGCCGGGCGACGCCATTACGCTGGGCATTCGTCCAGAGCAGCTGCAGATTGGCGGCGATGCGCCGCTGCATCTCAATTTCCATTGCGAAGTGGTTGAACGGCTTGGCAACAATACTTATCTGTTTGGCCAGGGCCACGGCCACGACGGCTTCAAGATGCTGCTGCCGGGCGACGTGCATTTCCGCCCTTATCAACATCTACAGCCCGGGTTTTACCCCCATCACTGCATGGTGTTTGATGCCGAGGGAACCCGCATCAGCGCCGATATCGCCATGCCGCAGGTACGTGCCGCCTGATCGATATGATACCGCCCTCTTTCCGTTCGGCCCTGCCGGACGGATACTTTTTTGTTCGTCAGTATCCGGCGCCGCTTTCTCGCTGCTGCAATCCTTCTGTTTATCCCTGCGTAAGCGCTTTTTAACCGCCATTCCACCGGTAAAGCAGCAAAATCGCCCGCTTCAGCTATGCTCAAATACAGGTTATTCCTAAGGCGGGACGTCATTTGCCGTGCCATGCTTAACTACACAACGGATCAATGTTTGGTGAGGAAATCATGAAAAAAACGATTATTGCACTTTCTGCCCTGCTGCTGGCTTCTCCTGTTTTTGCCGCCACACACGCAACGGACGACACCGTAGCCGCCGCTAACGAAGGCGCCAACACGGCAAAAGAGAAACTGCACCAGACCCAGAATGAAGGCAAAGAGCTGAAGCTGAAGTCTGAACACGCGGCGGAAGGCAAAAGCCACGACACCACCAGCAAAATCAGCGAAGGCACGCAGAAAACCTGGCATAAGACCAAAGAAGGTACCGAAAAAGGTTGGGATGCAACCAAAGAAGGCACTGAAAAAGGCTGGAATAAGACCAAAGAAGGCGCCAGCGATCTGAAAAAGAAAGTCACTGAGTAATCGCTTATCGTGATCGAGTTGAAGGCCGCTTATGCGGCCTTTTCTTTTATGGCTCTACAGGGTTTCACAGACCGATGGGGAGCGAACGCTAGCGGCTGATGCTGGCATTCAGCGCCTCAATTGACGTTTGCAGCCCGGCCTCAACGCTCATCGTCAAATCTTCCATTTCCAGCGCGACATAGTCGTTGTAGCCGGTCATCCGCAACACGGAGAAAAACTCCTTCCACCACAGTAAATCTTTCCCGCAGCCCACCGCTACATAGTTCCAGGTTCTGGATTTCGTTTCCGTTACCGGCTGCGTTTCCATCAGTCCATCAATATCCGCCAGACCGCGCTCAATGCGCGCATCTTTGCCGTGCACGTGGAATATCGCGCCTTCCAGCTTTCTGGCGGCGGCGATCGGATCGGCACCCATGGCGATCAGATGCGAAGGATCAAGGTTGATCCCTATCATCTCATCCACCGCACTACGTAGCTTAAGCAGCGTCGACGCGTTGTAAACCAGCTGGCTCGGAAAGGCTTCTATAGCAATTTTCTCAATGCCGTGCCGACGCGCATGCTGCACAAATTTTTTCCACCAGGGAATAGCCACCTCTTCCCACTGGTAAGCCAGCACGCCAGGCATATAGTCGGGCCAGGATACGGTCGAAGCGATCCAGTTTGGGATTTTATCTTCCGGGCCGCCGCCCGGCAGGCCGCTCATCATCACTATCTTTTTCACGCCCAGCCTGGCCGCCAGCTCAATGGTTTTGTAGCTGCTGTTGCTGTGCCTTTCCCCCAGCTCGCCAGGCGCCAGCGGATTGCCTGAACAGTTCAGCGCCACGATCTCCATATCGCGCCGTTCCAGTTCATGACGGAAAGCGGCCAGCTTTTCCGCAGAGGCCAGCAGCTCATCGGTTGGCACATGCGGACAGGGCGACCAGCCGCCTGCCGTCATCTCCACGCCGTAAATCCCGTAGCTTTTTACCCGATCCAGCATTTCGCCAAATGACAAATTTGCCAGGACGTCCGTACAAAGTGCAAGTTTCATGGGTGATCCTTAATTCATCAGGTCTGGATTGCGCTGTCGGCCTGTTTAAAATTCCGGCTTTACAAACAGCGTAATAAAATCGGTTTTGCTGGTTGCCTGCGCCAGCAGCGTGCTTTTCCATTCGTTGCTAAACAGGTCAGCGATATCGGCGATAACCTGGATATGCTCGTTTTGCTTCGCCGCTACCGCTACCACGATAAAGGCGATCTTGCCCTTCCCCCAGTTCACGCCCTGTGGAAACTGAAAAACCTGAAAGCCGGTTTTAATCACCAGATCGATGCGCTCTTTAGCGCAGTGTGGCAGAGCAATCCCCGCGCCCAGATAAGTCGATACGCTGCTTTCCCGCGCCAGCATGGCATCAAAAAAGCCATGCTTTACGTAGCCGCCCTGCTCCAGCGCTGCGGCTGCCTGACGGAGCGCCTCTGTTTTTGACGAGGCCTGGCAGTCGAGAAAAAGGTCGTCCTGCGAAAGTGCCAGCATAGTCGGTTCCTGTTAATGATTAGCGGTAGAGCGCCGGACGCGGCGGCACGGTGACTTCGTGTTTTAAGCCATCCTGCAATGAAGCGAGTCCCGCATCGCACACCAGCGCAACGACGTAACCGTCCCAGCAAGACGGCCCGCTCATCTCTCTGCCGCTGCTGATATTGTCGATAAAGTTCTGCACCTCCCGATCGTAGGCAGTGGCAAAACGTTCCATACAGGTTTTGGCGATAGGGTATCCGGCGCCGCTGACGGATCGCTTCACGGTTAGCGCCTGTTCTGTCAGGCTGGCGATAGCATTTTCCCCGATAACTTCACACTGGATGTCGTAACCGTAGTTGCAGTTAACAAACAGTTCGTCATCGATGCGCACGCCCGATTCCGTTTCAAAAATCACCATCAGCGGATCCTGCAAATGCGGCAGCGCGCGGCTGGTTTTTTTACGCGGTATATCGACGCGTACCGAAACAATGTTTTCGTTAAGCAGGTAGCGGATGATGTCGATTTCATGGGTTGCTGAATCGTTAATCGCCATTTCCAGCGTATAGCTCTCCGGTACGGAAGGATTGCGGTGCGCACAGTGCATCAGCAGGATATCGCCCAGCTCGCCGGCATCGATGCTCTTTTTCAGTTCGATATAGCCGGGATCGAAGCGACGCATAAAGCCCAGCTGTAGCAATCGTTTACCGTATGCCGTTTCCGCATCGATAATGGCTTTCGATTCTTCAGCGGTCGGCGTCAGCGGCTTTTCGCAAAATATTGGCTTGCCGACTTTGATGGCGGCCAGGATCTGTTCCTTGTGCACAGGGCCGACAGAACAAATAAAAATGGCGTCCACGCTTTCTGAATGAATCATCTCAATAGCGTCATAATAAGCGGTGGCCTGGTACTGCTTCGCCAGCGTATCCGCTACGCCGCTATTGATATCGCACACCGCCGTGACTCTGGCGTTATTAATTACTGTACTGAAGCGTTGCAGATGATCGCGGCCAATCATGCCCAGGCCAATGAGTCCGATATTTACTGGCATTGCGTTTACCTCACTTTTAAAAGCGGAATTTATTTTCAATCTGTTCTAAAGTCAGCCCGCGCGTTTCGGGCAGAAATTTAACCAGCAGGATCAGCATCACGACATTGGTCGCCGCGAAGAAGCCAAAGGTCATGCCGCCGCCATAGTGATGCAGCAGCAGCGGGAAGATGGACTGGATAATAAAGTCGAAGATCCACAGGCCGAACACGGCGATACCCATGCCAAGGCCGCGCATCCGCAGCGGATAGATTTCCGCCAGCATCAGCCAGAAAACCGGCGCTATCCAGCCCTGCATAAAGACCAGAAACAGCAGCATCAGACCCAGGATGATGTAGCTTGCGCTCGCAAAATCGGCATGCAGACTCTCCACGCCGTTTTGGATTTCGGTATGGAAGAAAAGCTTAAAGGAGAGTCCGATCAGCACCAGGCTCAGGGTGACGCCAGCCTGCCCGGTGAAAAAGATTTTTCTGCGCGAGTGTTTGCCAATCAGCACCATGCCCAGCAGCGTTGCGAGGATGGAGACCACGCCGTTGGCCACCGCGCCGGTGACCGCGGCCGCATCGCCCAGACCAGTAGCTTTCAGCACTGTCGGCGCGTAATACATGATGGTATTGACGCCCGTCACGCGTGTGGCCAGCACGATCATCAGGCCAATCAGAATCAGCTGGATAACCCAGGGTTTTTTCAGCTCGGCAAAGATATTCAGCCGTGCCGTATCAATCTGGAGAATGCGCTGTATCTCTTTGACCTCACGATCGACCTCTTGCGGCAGACGGATGGTTTTCAGCACCTTTATGGCTTTATCGGTTTCGCCGTGGCGCAGAAGAAAGCGCGGTGATTCCGGCATCATCAGCATCCCGATCCACAGCAGTGCGCCGGGAATAGCCGGGATCGCCAGCATGATGCGCCAGTTATGCGACATATCGGGATAAAAATTAACGATACCGGCGTTCATCGAGTAGGCGAGGAACTGGCCGGTAACGATCATCAGCTCATTGACCGTAACCAGTCGCTCGCGCCGGGCTGGCCGCGCCAGTTCAGTGATGTAAACAGGCACGGTTACCGAAGCGCAGCCGACGGCCAGGCCAAGGACAAAGCGGGCGACGATCATGGAAGGGACATTCCAGGCGAAAGCCGTGCCCAGCGCGCCAATAATAAATATCGCCGCGACCCACAGCAGGTTTTTCCGCCGCCCCTGCTTATCGGATAAATAACCGCCGAACAGCGATCCCAACGCCGCGCCGAACAGCAAAAAGGAAGTAATAAAACCTTCCTGCACCGGCGTTAAATTAAAATCATATTTCATAAAAATTAATGCGCCGGAAATTACGCCGGTATCATAGCCGAAACATAATCCGCCGATAGTAGAGACCAGCGTAATAAAGCGCATTCGGTCGGGATTTTGCAGGTGACTTTTATTATACATAGGGTTTTCCGTCTGGTTTTAAGGAACGCCTTGCATCATTTTTTATAAACCGTTAATGGCTGTTGCCGCCGTTTAAAAACAATCCCAGGCTACAGCGGACAGAGAAAAGGGTATACCGAAGTGAAAGAAAAAGGCCATATAGAAAGATAACGAAAAATTCATACCGTGGTGGAGATCAATATTCCGCTTAAATTTTCCCATAGCGGGTGACAGCAATCACAAACTGATTTTAACGCGTTGACTTAGCAAGAATGAAGAGATTATTTCTACGCTTCCTTTTATTAAAAATAACAAGGAAGATAATATCTTACGGCATTAATTACGCTGGTAACCGGGGCGGCAATCAGGCTTTTATTCTGCCGTTTTGATGATTTTCGTCCTGTCGGTCAACATTAAAAAGCCATAGCGAAAAAGGGGATTTACCTTTTTGCCGACGGGATGGCGGTTGAACCTTTTATTTCAAAATGTGCTCAAAAAAGACTCGGCCGGTGCAACGGCAGCCGTTTTTGCTGGTTGATTGCGGCGGCATAAAGCAAAAACAGAGATTTTCTGGCCGACTATTTTTCTATATCCATTATCAATCAGCAGTTTATAGAAAAATAAAAACTAATTTTGATGATTACAGCCAGCGACTATTGATGTAAGAATAGTGATGAACGCCACGGGAGAAATTATGCTGACATTTTGCCTGAACGACTGCTCCGCCACGGGCGGCTTTGCAAACGGCATGCGGCCGCGTTTGCTGTTTATGTGCCGGGCCGACGGCATTGGCGCCGCCACGCCGCGCGTGATGCACCGTCATCAAGAGCGGTTTGAGCTGATGTTTATTATGCAGGGCAGCGGCACTTATCATATCGACGGGCGTCAGTATCAGGCGAAACAGGGCGATCTGCTGCTGTTTAATGCAGGCGTGCTGCATGACGAATGCCCGCACGCTACGGACGACCTGATGTTATTCAGCTGCGGCGTAGAACAGCTCAGTATTCACGGGCTGCCGCTAAATCATTTAACGCCGCGCGGCCAGACGGCGATGATGCCGAGCGGCGTTTATTACGACGAAATCCGCCAGCTCTTTTTACAGATGTGGCAACATATCAACAGTAAAAAGCCCTACGCCAGCGAAACGGGCCACAGCTTATTGCAGGCGCTGCTGTTAATTTGTCGGACAATCTGGGCGGAGAAAAACGAAGTTAGCGATCCTGACGCACTGTCGCCAGGCCAGCGTATTAAAGATTTTATTGACGAACATTATAAAGACAATCTTGATTTCCGTTTAATTACGGCCGAACTGCAAATGAATCGTTTTTATCTGGCGCATCTGTTTAAAGCTTTTTCAGGTTATTCGCCTAAACAGTATCAGACCCGACGCAGGATCGGCGAAGCGCAGTCTTTATTACTCAGCACCGAACTGGGCGTAACGGAAGTGGCGAATGCGGTAGGCTATGACAACGTCAATAACTTTCATCGTATTTTTCATAATCTGGTAGGCATCCCGCCCGCTCGCTATAAAAAGTTCTGGTTAACTGGCGAGCTGAAAAATGTGCCGACGCCGGGCCAGCAGTCAGCAAGCGCATAGCGCGCCGGACGCGATTTCTTAAGGGCCTTAAGGTTTTCCTAACCTTTCACTGGCAGGCTGAGCCTCTCTTTTCTTGCTCCGGATTGCTGGTATGTCACTGATGCAGCTAAAAAGAGTGTCGCTGAGTCGACACCTTTTCCTGATCCTCTTTTCCGCCTACATTGCTTTGTTTCTGAATCTTGCCTTCTACCATCAGGTGCTGGCGGCCATGCCGCTTACCACGTTGCGCTGTACGCTGGTTTTCCTTTCTATGCCGCTGGTAGCGTTCAGCGTCATTAATATCGTGCTGACGCTGGCTTCGTTTCTGTGGCTGGACAGGCTGCTTATCGCCCTGTTTATCCTGGTTTCCGCTGCGGCACAGTATTTTATCTGGAACTACAATATCGTTCTCGACCGCTCGATGATCGTCAATATGCTGGATACCACCGCGTCGGAATCCTTTGCCCTGATGACGCCGCAGTTTGTTATCAGCCTGCTGCTTTCCGGCGTGCTGGCCGTCGTGCTGGCGTTCTGGATACGCTTCAAAACGCCGTCGGGCCTGTTAACCAGCGTGGTGCCGCGCGTGCTCAGCCTGGCCGCCTCCGCCGTTTTAATCCTGCTGATCGCCCTGCTCTTCTATAAAGATTACGCCTCGCTGTTTCGCAATCATAAAGAGCTGGTGAAGTCGCTTAGCCCTTCCAACAGTATTGCCGCAACGCTTTCCTGGTATAAGCACAACCAGCTAACGCACCTGCCGCTGGTCAGGCTGGGAGAAGATGCGCATCAAAGCCCGCAAATGCTTAACAGCACGAAAAAAAGCCTGACCATTATTGTGCTGGGCGAAACCTCGCGCGCGGCGGATTTTTCGCTTTCCGGCTATCCGCACCAGACCAATCCCCTGCTGGCGAAAGATAACGTTATCTATTTCCCGCAGACCATATCCTGCGGCACCTCTACGGCAGTGTCGGTGCCCTGCATGTTTTCCGGGATGCCGCGCGCGCACTATGATGATGTGCTTGCCAGCCATCGGGAAGGCCTGCTGGATATCGTGCAGCGCGCGGGCCTGAGCGTGCTGTGGAATGAGAACGACGGCGGCTGTAAAGGCGCCTGTGACAGGGTGCCGCATCAGGATATGACACGTCTGGATCTGCCTGGCGAGTGCATCGACGGCGAATGCTACGACGACGTGCTGTTTCACGGCCTGGATGACTATATCAACCAGCTGAAGGGCAACGGCATTATCGTACTGCATACTATCGGCAGCCACGGCCCAACCTATTATCATCGCTATCCGGCGCAGTTCCGCCGTTTTGTGCCGACCTGCGACACCAACCAGATCCAGGACTGTTCCAGGGAGCAGCTGGTCAACACCTACGACAATACCCTGCTCTATGTGGATTACATCGTCGATAAAGCCATTAACGTATTAAAATCACATCAGGATCGTTTTACCACCAGCCTGGTCTATCTTTCCGATCACGGGGAATCGTTGGGCGAAAACGGGGTCTATCTGCATGGTATGCCCTACGCGATAGCGCCGGAGGAGCAGAAGCATGTGCCGATGCTGATTTGGCTGTCGCCCGACTATCAGCAGCGCCACGCGGTGGCTATGGACTGTATGAACAAACTGACAAAGAATACGTGGTCGCAGGATAATCTGTTCTCTACGGTGCTGGGGCTGACCGGCACGGTGACGCGTGAGTATGTGCCTGGCGACGATATCCTGACGGCCTGTCGGAGCACAAATCGGTGAAAATTCTGGTGGTGGAAGACGATGCCCTGCTGCTACAGGGTTTGCTTATGGCGCTGGAAGGCGAAGGCTACGTTTGCGACGGCGTAAGCACCAGCCACGACGCACAGGCCGCGCTTGCCAGCGGCCTCTATAGCCTGCTGATCCTCGATTTGGGATTGCCGGACGAGGACGGCCTGCGCCTTTTGCTGCGCCTGCGCCGCCAGAAGAAAAAGTATCCTGTGCTGATCCTCACCGCGCGGGATACGGTCGGCGACCGCATCACCGGGCTGGACGCGGGCGCGGACGATTATCTGATCAAACCTTTTGCGCTGGAAGAGCTGCTGGCGCGCATCCGGGCGCTGATCCGCCGCGATGTTAACCAGGGTGACAGCAGGCTGACTTTCGGCCAGCTGGCGCTGGATATGACGCATCGCCAGATCCATCTTGCCGACAGGCTGCTGGAGCTGACGCCGAAAGAGTACGCTATTCTGTCGCGGCTGATGCTTAAGGCCGGGCAGCCGGTGCATCGCGAAATCCTCTACAACGATATTTACAACTGGGAAACCGAGCCGTCCACCAACACGCTGGAGGTGCATATCCACAACCTGCGCGAAAAAATCGGCCGGTCGGCGATCCGCACCGTGCGCGGCTTTGGCTATGCCCTGATCAAGGCCGATACGGATGAGTAAATTTTTCTTTCAACGTCAAGGCAACACGATGCGCTTTCGCCTGCTGATGGCGGTTGGCCTGATTTTGCTGTTCTGCCAGGTGATTAGCGTGGCGTGGCTGTGGCACGAAAGCAAAGAGCAGATCCAGCTGCTGGTGGACGCGGCGCTGCATAATCATGACCAGCACAAGCACGTGGAAAAAGAGATCCACGAGGCCGTCGCCAGCCTGGCCGTGCCGAGCCTGATTATGATTACGCTCGCCCTGCTGCTCTGTTTCCAGGTGGTGAAATGGATCACGCGGCCGCTGTCTGAACTGCAAAAGCAGCTGGAAAACCGCAGCGAGGACGATCTCGATCCCATCAGCTGTGCCCGTTCGGTGCGGGAAGTGGATGCCGTTACCCAGGCCGTTAATCAGCTGATTACGCGTCTGACCACCAGCCTGGAGCGCGAGCGCCTGTTTACCGCCGATGTCGCCCACGAGCTGCGCACGCCGCTGGCCGGACTACGGCTGCATCTGGAGCTGATAGAGAAAAAGCACGCCGTTAACGTGCGCCCTTTGCTCGAGCGTCTGGATCAGATGACCAACAGCGTCTCTCAGCTGCTCCAACTGGCGCGCGTCGGGCAATCCTTTACCGCCGGCAACTATCAGCAGGTTTCGCTGATGCGGGATGTGATCGCGCCGATGAGCCTGGAAATGCAGGCGATGCTGCAACAGCGTGGACAAACGCTGGAAGTGGCGGCAACGCAGGATGTCACGGTGCGCGGCGACGCCACGCTGCTGAGCGTCCTGCTGAGGAACCTGCTTGAGAATGCCCATCGTTACAGCCCAAAAGGCACCGTCGTGACCGTTCGCATTGAAAACGTTTCCGGCGCGGTGCTGGCGGTGGAGGATTGCGGGCCGGGCATTGACGAAAGCAAAAGCGGCGAGCTGAGCCGCGCTTTTGTACGGATGGACAGCCGTTACGGCGGCATTGGGCTGGGCCTGAGCATCGTCAGCCGTATTGCCCAGCTGCATAAGGCGCAGTTTTTCCTCGAAAATCGGCCGCAAACCGGCGGTTGTCGCGCCTCGGTAAAATTTTCCTGACGGCGGCTCAGGCGGCGAACCAAACCCGCAGAAAAGCCAGGATCACAAGGCCGCTGAAAATCACGGCGGTATATTCACTTAGCGGACGGCTGTGCGGCTGTTTCATAGTGTTCTCCTCAGGTTGGTGAGAAGAGTTTCCCGCAGGAATATTAAGGCAACATTAAGGGCGCGCTAAACGGCGGAAAAATGTTGCCGTCAAGCTGGCGGAACCCGCGGGAAAATGCCCGTTGCGGTTTGCCCTCTTATACCGAAATCCTTCTGGTGCTACGCTGCGTGTTTATCCGTCACGCTATTAAGGAAACCTCTATGTTTACCGGTCTCAGCGCGTTCCCTTTAACGCCAATGAATGAAACAGAAATTGATGAGCGCGCTTTTCGCGGTTTGATCCAGCGACTGGCGGCAGCCGGAGTGACGTCGCTTGGCGTATTGGGTTCGACGGGCAACTACGCTTATCTGACGCGTGAGGAGAGAAAGCGCGTGGTTTCGCTGGCCGTCGAGGAAGCGGGAAAGGTGCCGGTGATGGTGGGCATTGGCGCGCTGCGGACGCGCCAGGTGCTGGAACTGGCCGAAGATGCGCAGCAGGCCGGAGCCAAAGCGCTGCTGCTGGCACCGGTTTCCTACCAAAAGCTGCGGGAGGAAGAGGTGTTTCAGCTGTATCAAAGCGTCAACGACGCTATTTCCGTGCCGCTGTGCCTGTATGACAATCCCGGCACCACGCAATTTACCTTCAGCGACGAGCTGTATGGTCGACTCGCCGGGCTTTCCAGGCTCGCTGCTATTAAAATTCCCGGCGTGCCGGACGATGCCGCCCAGGCAAAAGCGCGGATAGACCGTCTGCGCCAGCTATTGCCGGACAAAATAGCCATTGGCGTCAGCGGCGACGCGCTGGCCGCGCGAGGCCTGAATGCGGGCGGCGAGCTGTGGTTTTCCGTGCTGGGCGGCCTGTTTCCGCAGGTTTGCCTGCGAATTATCCGGCTGAGCGCCGCGGGTCAGCAGCTGGAGGCGCAAAGCCTTTCCGATCGGCTGGCCCCGCTCTGGGCGCTGTTTGCAAAATATGGCAGTTTGCGGGTTGTCGCCGCGCTGGCCGCCAGGCTGGGCCTGACGGAAGCGGTTAATCTGCCGCAGCCGCTGGCGTCAATTGACCGTGAGGATGCCGGGCGGCTGGAGGCTGTTCTGCCCCTGCTGGAGTGAAAGGCTCCAGCAGCTATCTGCCCGCTGGAGTAAAAGGCCACAGCAGTAGCAATCATCTGCTGCTGCTGGATTGAAAGGCCAAAGCGGCGGTAATCATCTGCCGCTGTTGGATTGAAAGGCCAAAGCAGCGGTAATTATCCGCCGCTGGCGGACTGCCAAACCAGAGCAGTGGTAATTATCCGCCGCTGCCGGACTGCCAAACCAAAGCGGCGGTAATTATCCGCCGCCGGACTGCCAGCCAGGATGGCGTGAAACAGGGGCGGCCGTCACCTGCCGCCTTGCAACTTTGCGCTTGTTAAATGACTAAAAAATACGCAAAAACCCGCCATTTATATAAGATTATCTTATAACACAACCTCATAACATTTACCCCGCACGGCTTTCTTTTCCTTTGCATTCCCCCTTACTTCAACAAGCAAACGTTTACCTGGCGACAAACAGGCTTTTTCGGCGCAGACAAGCAACGGGCTGCTTAAGTTCCGTCCTTTGCGTGATCTGCATCACACTTTAATTAAAGTGAAATGAAACAGAGTTTGACAACTGTGAGCGATATCTATTTCCTTAAGCGCGGATGACGGCACACTTTTCCGGCATTTATACGGGCGCTTTCGGCACTGAAACCGCCTTCCTGTTCCGTTCCGGATAACGACAGATAAGACCATCGCGCGGGCTGCAGAAAATGGTCGATAAGCATGTGGTAATATAATGAAATATAAATCTCTGATGGCTGGCGCAGTGATGGCGCTTTCATACAGCACCGCTTCTTTTGCTGCCCCCGAGCAGCCGCAGTACGTTTCCGACTGGTGGCACCAGAGCGTTAACGTGGTAGGCAGCTATCACACCCGGTTCGGGCCGCAGTTTAACAACGACGTTTATCTGGAATATGAAGCCTTCGCCAAAAAAGACTGGTTTGATTTTTACGGCTACCTGGATCTGACCAACTTCTTCGGTGCCGGTAACTCCAACGCCAACGGCATTTTCGACCACGGCTCGCCGATGTTTATGGAGATCGAACCGCGCTTCTCCATCGACAAACTGACCAATACCGATCTGAGCATCGGGCCGGTGAAAGAGTGGTATTTCGCCAACAACTATATCTACGATATGGGCCGTAACAGCGACAACCGTCAGAACACCTGGTACATGGGCCTGGGCACCGATATCGATACCCACACGCCGGTCAACCTGTCGCTGAACGTGTACGCTAAATACCAGTGGGAGAACTACGGTGCCGCTAACGAAAACAGCTGGGACGGCTATCGCTTTAAGGTGAAATACTTTGTGCCGCTGACTTCGCTGTGGGGCGGTAACCTGAGCTATATCGGCTTTACCAACTTTGACTGGGGTTCCGATCTGCGCGACAAGAGCGATGCTTCACGCACCAGCAACTCCATCGCTTCCAGCCACGTGCTGTCGCTGGTTTACGATCACTGGCACTACTCTGTGGTGGCGCGTTACTTCCACAATGGCGGCCAGTGGGCAGATGGCCAGGAGCTGAACTTCGGCACGGGTAATTTTGAAGTGAAATCCACCGGCTGGGGCTACTATCTGGTGGCTGGCTACAACTTCTGATCCGCAACGCTTCCTCAACCGCCAGCCCTTTGCGCGCTGGCGGTGCTGTTTTCCCGCTTTTTCCCGCCTGCTGCACGCCCTATACTGCTTGCCCTGGTGCCTCAGTAACAAAGGATGATGTATGCCTGCTTTATCGGCCGAGCAATCGGTAAAATTACGTCCGCTGGAACGCGAAGATCTGCATTTTGTCCACCAGCTGGATAATAACGCCAGCGTGATGCGCTACTGGTTTGAAGAGCCTTATGAGGCGTTTGTCGAGCTGTCCGATCTCTATGACAAGCACATTCACGATCAGAGCGAACGGCGTTTCGTGGTGGAGTATGCGGAAGATAAAGTGGGCCTGGTGGAGCTGGTCGAAATCAACCATATTCACCGTCGCGCGGAGTTTCAGATTATTATCGCGCCCGGCCATCAGGGCAAAGGCCTTGCCAGCAAGGCAGCGCTGCTGGCCATGGAGTACGGTTTCTCCGTTCTCAATCTCTACAAGCTTTATTTAATCGTCGATAAAGAGAATAAAAAGGCTATCCACATCTACACCAAGCTGGGATTTGAAATTGAAGGCGAGCTGATCCACGAGTTTTTTATCAACGGCGAGTATCGCAATACCATCCGCATGTGCATCTTCCAGCATCAGTATCTGGCTAAGCACCGCCCGCCGCATACGATGGTTAAGCCCACCGCGCAGTAGCTCCGGCTATCCGGCCCGCCAGCAGCGCGGGCCACCACGTTTTCCGTCAGCCGCGCGCACCGACAGGATTCATAATGATCCGGGCTGGCGGTTCTTCGATGTGGTACATGCCGCCGTTAAATGGATCGACCAGCAGCCAGCCGGGGAAGCCGCCAAGCGGGATATTACCCAGCAGATACCAGAGGTTGGCCTTCTCGTTTAGCGGAATGGTTTGCGGCACGAAGCCCGGCTGCTCCAGCATCAGCAGAAATTTCTTTTTGCCGAAGTAGCTGCCGTCCGATTTTGCCAGCGTCACGGTCTTTGGCGTGTAGCCTTCCGCCACCGCCCGGCCGGTTTCATCCTGCACCACAAATTTTGCCCCTTGTGGCCAGCTCTGAATGCTCACATCCTGGGTTTTGTCGCCCACGATAGTGGCGCATCCGCCAAGCAGCCACGCTGCAAACAGCACCGGTAAAATACGTTTCATAAGCTTTCCTGCCAGGTTAAATAGTGAGAATAGTTGGGCGCAGCGAATAACGCCCGGCGGCTGCGGGCGTTATGGTGCAAAGCTCTGAAGGTATTATCGGCAGCGTTGGGCGATAGCTTTAATATCGGCGGGCGTGGTGCGGCAGCAGCCGCCAATCAGCCTGGCGCCGGCGGCCTGCCATTCGGCAAGGTTATCCGCCAGCGTGCAGGTCGAGGCGTCGCTGTGCCAGCTTTTACTGACGGCATCGTACTGCTCGCCGGAATTGGGATAGACCACCAGCGGCTTCGCGCTCAGCGCGGAGAAAACTTTCAGCGCGGCCGTCACCTTATCCAGCGCGATACAGTTGATCCCCAGCGCCACCGCCTGCGGCTGCGCATCCAAAAAGGCGATGACTTCAGCTAACGGCGTGCCGTCGCTGAGATGTTCGCTGTCGCGCAGCGTAAATGAAAACCAGGCCGGCGTGGCGGGAAACTCTGCCAGTAGCGCGATCAGCGCCTTGATCTCCGCGAAGGAAGGCAGCGTTTCGCAGGCCAGAATATCCGCCCCCGCCGCCACCAGCGCCCGCACGCGCGGCCGGTGGAAAGCCATCATCTCCGCCTGCGGCAGCGCATAGTCGCCGCGATACTCGGAACCGTCGGCCAGAAACGCGCCGTAAGGCCCTACGGAGCCGGCAACCAGCAGCGGCCCGGCCTGCGGCGCGGCGGCCAGATAGTCCTCGCGGGCCTTCACGGCCAGCGCCACGCTTCGGGCAATCAGCGCCAGCGCAGCCGTTTCATCCAGCCCGCGCTGCGCAAAACCCTGCGGCGTCGCCTGATAGCTGGCGGTGATCGCCACCTGCGCGCCCGCTTTAAAGTAGTCGTAATGCACCTGATAAATCAGTTCAGGATTTTCAATCAGCACTTTCGCAGACCAGAGCGCGTCGCTCAGGTCGCAGCCGCGCGCTTCCAGCTCGGTAGCCATCGCGCCATCCAGCACCAGTCCGGCGGCTACCTGCTGTTTTACGGCATCAATCGACAACATGTGGAGTCTCCTTTGCCTGCTCGCGTTTTTGCAGCAGCTGAGTAAGGTAGTAAGCGCCGTAACAGACGGCGATAAAAGGCAGCCCGCAGTAGAGCGCGATGCGCTGCTCGGGATCGAAAGCCAGCCCGACGCAGGCCAGCAGGCAGAGCACAAAACCTAAAATCGGCGTTAGCGGATACCACGGCGCGCGATATTTCAGTTCGGCAAGCGGTTTACCCGCGCGCAGATGCGCCCGGCGGAAGAAAAAGTGCGCGGCGCAGATGCTCAGCCACACGGCCACCACGGCAAAGCCAGAGATAGCGGAAAGCGCGACGAACACCGTATCCGGCGCGATCACGCTGGAGAACAGCGCCAGCAGGCCGCCCAGCATACTGACGGAAATCGCGGTCAGCGGAATGCCGCGACGGGTCAGGCGGGCAAAGCAGCGCGGCAGCGTGTTCTGATTGGAGAGCGACCAGAGCATCCGGCCAGAGGCGTACAGGCCGGAATTAGCGGCTGACAGAATCGCGGTCAGGATAACGAAGTTAAAGATATCGGCCGCGTAAGGGATACCAATTTTCTCAAACACCAGCACAAACGGGCTTTTCACAATGCCGGCCTGATCCATCGGGATCAGCGCGGCCAGGATCAGCACGGTGCCGATAAAGAAAATAATCAGCCGCGCTACCGTGGTGCGTATCGCCAGCGGCAGCACCTTGTGCGGATTTTCCGTCTCGCCAGCGGCAATGCCAATCAACTCGGTCCCGGAGAACGCGAAGTTTACCGCCACCATCGTCATCAAAATTGGCAGCACGCCGTGCGGCAGCCAGCCGTGCGCGGTCAGGTTGTGGAAGAACGGCGCGCTGCTGCCGTCTTTTAACGGAATAAAGCCGAACATCGCGCCTGCGCCAAGCACGATAAATGCCAGAATGGTGATGACCTTGATCAGCGAAAACCAGAACTCCCCTTCGGCGAAGAAGCGGGAAGAGATAACGTTAAGCAGGAAGATAAGCGCGCAGAACAGCAGGCACCAGAGCCAGACCGGCGACTGGGGGAACCAGTACTGCATACAGAAACCGGCGGCCGTCAGGCTCGATCCCAGCGCCACGGTCCAGGTCAGCCAGTAAAGCCACGCCACGGTATAGCCGGTCGCCGGGCTGAGGTAGCGCGCGGCATAAACGTGAAACGCGCCGGTTTCGGGCATCGCGACGGAAAGCTCGCCCAGGCTGAGCATCACCAGATAGACCACCAGCGCGCCAATCAGATAGGCCAGCAGCGTACCCGCCGCACCGGTAGTGGAAATAATATAGCCGGTATTAAAAAACAGGCCGGTGCCGATCACGCCGCCAAGCGAAAGCATTACCAGATGGCGTGCCTTCATGCTGCGTTTAAATTGTTGCGTATTGTCCTGCTGAGTCTGCTGCATCCTGTTATCCGTATAGACGTCTAAACTTCTACATAGGCCAGGTGTTATACCTGGTCTGTGCCGGTAATGCAACGTCAGGAAACGTAAAGCAGCGCTTTCAGCCCGTCAGGCGATCAGTCGAATACGGATTCGAGATAGCGTTCCAGCGCGGCGCGCGAGCTGAAGCCGTGCGGAATACCGTAGTGATCCCGGCTGTCGCCGACCAGGTACATGGGAAACTGCACGTAGTGCTCACAGGTTTTGATTTCGTTCGCGGGTTCCGCAAAGCTGTGGCTTTTTTCCTTCAGCGTGGGATGGATAACCAGCGCGGTGCGTCCCAGACGCGCTTCGCGATTTACGTACACATAGCTGTCGCCTCGGCGATAGCCGTAAGCTTTTGCGGTGACCGCGTCCATTTCAAATCCCGCTTTTTCCAGTACGCGAGCGACCTCATCAGGGCGTAGATACATGCTTAATCCTCTAATACTTGCCAACTCCGTCACCTTACCTTAGCGCCAGGGCGCAGGGCTTTCGGAATTGTCCAGAAACAGGGTGCGCGGCAGCCCGACGCACGAAATATCTCTCTGATAGTCTATAGTAAATAGTCCGTATCATTTCCAGGAGAGCGCTAAATGTTTAACCGGACGACAAAGAACGAAGATATTGATATCAACCAGGACGTCACTCTGCTGGCTGATACCCTTGATGGCCTGCTGAAATCCTACGGCAGCAAATCGAAAGAAGAAGTTGACGATGCGCGCAGCAAAGCGCAGGCGCTGCTGAAAGAAACCCGCGCTAAGCTTAACGGCGGCGGCAACCGCGTGTCTCAGGTCGCTAAAGACGCAGGCGAGCATGTGGATACCTTTGTGCGGGATAACCCGTGGCACGGCGTCGGCATCGGCGCGGCGATCGGCGTTTTCCTTGGCGCGCTGATTGCGACCAGCACTTCCCGCGATTAATTTTACGCCTGTATGCTCTGATCAGTCCCCGCTTATGCGGGGATTGTTATTTCTGCGGGACGGCGAATTCTGCCGGATAAGAGTGCAGAAGTGGCTGCGGCCGGCAAGTTCTGCTGCCACAGTTACACGACATCTTGTTTATGTGGTTTACCGCCCTGCTTTAGCAGCTATATCCAATACCTGCTGTTTTATGACAGCCTTCCCAATAACCTCTTACTGGATATTTCTCGCCCCGCCTCTGCTGGCCATCAGCATCCGGCCTTCGTCATGAATTTATTGCGCCGTACCGCTTGTTTTTTAGCCACGCCGTTTGCCGAATCCCCTTTCAGTTCTGCCATGCAAAAAGCCTGAAATTTTTTTGCCGCGCTAAATCCAGGTGCGGCAAGGCTTTGCCCCGCTTAGCGCTGATAAGCGCACAAGCTATAAGGTTGCAATCGATAAACACCACATCTAGTATTTAATACAGCAACCAACACACAATATATGGTTATGCGGCGTTTCTGCCCGGAAGCTTGCTCAACAGTCTGTCAGCCTTATCCGTGCCGGATATCCGCCTACAAAGGGAAATACGAATCATGCGCATTATTATTTACACTAAAGATAACTGTGTCCAGTGCGGCGCGACGAAAAGCGCGATGGATAAGCAGGGCATTGCGTATCAGCTGATCAACCTCGATCGGGATCCCACCGAGCTGGAGACGCTGAAAGCGCTGGGCTATCGCCAGGTTCCCGTGGTGATGGCGGAAGGCGAACACTGGAGCGGCTTCCGCCCCGATAAGATCGCCGCGCTGGGCCGTGCCGTCGCGCAGGGCTGACGCCATGCTGGTCTATTTTTCCAGCCAGTCGGAAAACACGCACCGCTTTGTGCTGCGTACCGGCCTGCCCTGTCGCCGTATCCCGATCGGCGGCCAGCCGCTGCGCGTGGCTGAGCCCTATATCCTGGTGGTGCCCAGCTACGGCGGCGGCACCGCCAAAGGTGCCGTGCCGAAGCAGGTCATTCAGTTTCTTAACGATGTCGATAACCGCCAGGGCATTCGCGGCGTAATCGCCGCCGGCAACCGCAATTTTGGCGAAGCTTACTGCCTGGCGGGCAGCATTATTGCGCAGAAATGCCGCGTCCCGTGCCTCTACCGTTTCGAGCTGCTGGGCACTGAAGAAGACATCGCCAACGTATCCAGGGGAGTAACCCAATTTTGGCAACAACAGAAAGCACACCCATAGCGCCAACCACGGCCGACTACCATTCCCTGAACGCGATGCTCAACCTTTACGATGCAGACGGCCATATTCAGTTTGAGAAAGATCGTGAGGCGACGCGCCGCTATTTCTTACAGCACGTGCTGCCAAATACGGTAACGTTCAGCTCTGTTAGTGAGCGCTTACAATACCTGGTAGCGGAAGGCTATTACGAAGCCGAGGTGCTGAACGCTTATTCTTTTGATTTTATCAATGCGCTGTTTGAGCAGGCTTACCAGCATCGCTTCCGCTTCCAGACTTTCCTTGGCGCGTGGAAGTTTTACACCAGCTATACGCTGAAAACCTTCGACGGCAAACGCTATCTTGAAGGCTTTACCGAGCGCGTCTGCATGGTGGCGCTGACGCTGGCCAAAGGTGACCAGGCGCTGGCGACGGCGCTGGTGGAAGAGATGCTGTCCGGCCGTTTTCAGCCTGCCACGCCAACATTTCTGAACTGCGGCAAGCAGCAGCGCGGCGAGCTGGTTTCCTGTTTTCTGCTGCGTATTGAAGACAATATGGAGTCGATCGGCCGTTCGGTGAACTCCGCGCTCCAGCTGTCCAAACGCGGCGGCGGCGTGGCGTTTCTGCTTTCTAACCTGCGCGAGGCCGGTGCACCGATCAAGCGTATTGAAAACCAGTCTTCCGGCGTGATCCCGGTGATGAAGATGCTGGAGGATGCTTTCTCCTACGCCAATCAGCTGGGCGCGCGTCAGGGCGCGGGCGCAGTATATTTGCACGCGCATCATCCCGATATCCTGCGTTTTCTGGATACCAAACGGGAAAATGCCGACGAGAAAATCCGTATCAAAACGCTGTCGCTGGGCGTGGTGATACCGGACGTGACCTTCCAGCTGGCGAAGGCCAATCAGCCGATGGCGCTCTTTTCGCCTTACGACGTCGAGCGTATTTACGGCCTGCCCTTTGCCGATATCAGCATCAGCGAGAAATATGAGGAGATGCTGGCCGACGAGCGTATCCGCCGCACCTTTATTAATCCACGCGAGTTCTTCCAGACGCTGGCGGAAATCCAGTTCGAGTCCGGCTATCCCTATATTATGTTTGAGGATACGGTTAACCGCGCCAACCCGATCAAGGGAAGGATTAATATGAGCAACCTTTGCTCGGAGATCCTGCAGGTAAATACGCCGACCGAATACCATGAGGATTTAAGCTATCGTCATATCGGCAAGGATATCTCCTGCAACCTCGGGTCGCTGAATATTGCGCATACCATGGATTCGCCTGACTTTGCCCGCACGGTGGAGATCGCGGTACGCGGCCTGACGGCCGTTTCCGACCAGAGCCATATCCGCTCCGTGCCTTCCATCGAAAACGGCAACGCGCAGTCGCACGCTATCGGCCTGGGCCAGATGAATCTGCACGGCTATTTAGCGCGTGAGGGCATCCACTACGGTTCACCGGCGGCGCTGGACTTTACCAATCTTTACTTCTATGCCGTCACCTATCACGCGCTGCGCACTTCTAACCTGATTGCCCGGGAACGCGGCGAGCGGTTTGCAGGTTTTGCGGCCTCTCGCTACGCCAGCGGCGAATACTTTGACCAGTATGTTAATCAGCCCTGGCAGCCGCGCACGCCGGAAGCCGCCGCGCTGTTTGCCAAAGCGGGTATTACGCTGCCTTCGCAAGAGGACTGGCGGCAGCTGCGCGATATGGTTACGCACTACGGCATCTATAATCAAAATTTGCAGGCGATCCCGCCGACCGGCTCGATCTCCTATATCAATCACGCCACGTCGAGTATTCACCCTATCGTCTCGCGTATTGAGATCCGTAAGGAAGGGAAAACGGGCCGCGTCTACTATCCCGCGCCGTTTATGACCAACGATAACCAGGCGTTTTACCGTGACGCCTACGATATCGGGCCGGAAGCGATTATCGATACCTATGCCGAAGCGACGCGCCATGTCGATCAGGGGCTGTCATTGACGCTTTTCTTCCGCGATACCGCCACCACGCGCGATATCAATAAGGCGCAGATTTACGCCTGGAAGAAAGGCATCAAAACCCTGTATTACATTCGCCTGCGTCAGATGGCCCTGCTCGGCACTGAAGTCGAAGGCTGTGTTTCCTGCTCGCTCTAACCTGACCATAAGGGAGCGAAGGCATTCGCTAAAAATATGATGAAACTACAACGCGTGCACGCTATTAACTGGAACCAGATCGAGGACGAAAAAGATCTGGAAGTCTGGAACCGTTTGACCTCGAACTTCTGGCTGCCGGAAAAAATTCCGCTTTCTAACGATATTCCGGCCTGGAACGGGTTAACCCCACAGGAGCAGCAGCTCACCATCCGCGTCTATACCGGACTGACGCTGCTGGACACCATTCAGAACACCGTTGGCGCCCCGGCGCTGATGGTGGATGCGCTGACGCCGCATGAAGAAGCGGTGATATCGAATATCAGCTTTATGGAAGCGGTACATGCGCGATCCTACAGTTCTATCTTCTCCACGCTGTGCCACACCAGCGATGTCGATGCGGCCTATGAATGGAGCGAAAATAATATCTTTTTGCAGCGAAAAGCCGACATCGTGCTGGAACACTATCATTACAGCGATCCGTTAAAAAAGAAAATCGCCAGCGTTTTTCTGGAGTCCTTTCTGTTCTATTCCGGATTTTATTTGCCGATGTACTGGTCAAGCCGCGGCAAACTGACCAATACCGCCGATCTGATCCGTCTGATTATCAAAGACGAGGCGGTACACGGCTACTATATCGGCTACAAATACCAGAAGGCGCTGCAAAAAGAGAGCAAGGCCAGACGCAAAGAGCTGCATCAGTTCGCCATGGAACTGATGCTGGCGCTGTATGAAAACGAGCTGGCCTATACGGCGGATCTGTATGAAGGCCCGGACTGGTGCGAAGAGGTGAATAAGTTTTTGCACTATAACGCCAACAAGGCGCTGATGAACTTAGGTTACGAGGCGCTGTTCCCGCCAGAGCTAACCAATGTCGATCCCGCTATTTTGGCCGCGCTTTCTCCCAATGCCGACGAGAACCACGATTTCTTCTCCGGCTCCGGCTCTTCCTATGTGATGGGAAAAGCCGTGGATACCGAAGATGAGGACTGGAATTTTTGAATAAATGCGGGCGGCTTTTTGGCTGGCCGTCCGCTGGCATTATTTTTTATTGATCGGACGTTCAATAAAAATTTACTGAAAGATATTCTCCTTTTTTACGTTACTTTATTCCGTCTACAAGCGAAAAATCCCCGCTAAATTACCTCTTCCAGGACGTCTTTTTATAATAAATATCGCACTATTTTCCCTGTCTGAAATTCCTCGTCATCCCTTACCCTTACTGGCATTACCGGAGATGCACGTCTCAGGATCAATTCCGCCAGGCCGCGCAAAGGGTTGCCTCAGCCTGAGAGTGTGTTAGGGTATAGACCGTTCATATTTTACCAGGACCGATTGAAATATAAGAAAATTAACTATTTGTCAGGAATAAAATAATTACATGGCTATTAAACTTGAAGTTAAAAATCTTTATAAGGTTTTTGGGGAAAATCCCGATCGCGCTTTTAAGTATATCGATAAAGGCATGGGTAAAGAAGCACTGCTGGAAAAAACCGGCCTCTCGCTTGGCGTAAAGAATGCCAGTCTGGCCATTGAAGAAGGCGAGATATTTGTGATCATGGGCCTTTCCGGCTCCGGCAAGTCCACCATGGTTCGCCTTCTCAATCGTCTGATAGAACCCACCCGTGGTCAGGTCATTATTGACGGTGTCGATATAGCGAAAATATCCGACAGCGAATTACGTCAGGTGCGCCGAAATAAAATCAGCATGGTGTTCCAGTCATTTGCGCTGATGCCCCATCTTACCGTCTTAAATAATGCGGCTTTCGGCATGGAATTAGCTGGCGTCCCGCTCCAGCAACGGCAGGAAAAAGCGCTGGAGGCGCTGCGTCAGGTTGGGCTGGATAATTATGCCCACGCCTGGCCGGACGAATTATCCGGCGGAATGCGTCAGCGTGTTGGATTAGCGCGCGCGCTGGCCATCAATCCGGATATATTATTGATGGATGAAGCCTTCTCCGCGCTCGATCCTTTAATCCGTACTGAGATGCAGGATGAGCTGGTAAAACTGCAATCCCGCCACCAGCGCACCATTGTCTTTATTTCTCACGATCTGGATGAGGCCATGCGCATTGGCGACCGTATTGCGATTATGCAAGGCGGTGAAGTGATTCAGGTCGGCACGCCGGATGAAATTCTGAATAATCCCGCCAACGACTACGTGCGCACTTTCTTTCGCGGCGTGGATATCAGCCACGTCTTCAGCGCCAAAGATATCGCCCGCCGCAGCGCCAGCGCGCTGATGCGTAAAGCGCCGGGCTTTGGCCCGCGTTCGGCCATCAAGCTGTTGCAGGATGAAGACCGCGAATATGGCTACGTGCTGGAAAAGCAAAAGTTTGTTGGCGTGGTGTCTACCGATTCGCTGAAGGCTGCGCTGGCCGCAGGCAACGGGCTGGATCAGGCTATTTTGCCCGCGCCTGTCGCCATGCCCGGCGATACGTCGCTTAACGATCTGCTGTCACATGTCGCACAGGCCCCCTGCGCGGTGCCCATCGTTGGCGAAGATAATCACTATATCGGCATCATTTCCAAAGGCATGTTGTTACAGGCATTAGATCGTGAAGGGAGCCAGCCATGAGCACACCAGTAACCGACCCGTGGCAGAGCGCATCCGCCGCCCCTTCTGACGTCACGCCAGCTGGTGGCGCCGCTTCAACCAGCAGCGCAGATGCCTGGGGAACGCCGGGCGGTCACGATGCGGCGGCCAGCAGCAGCGACTGGTTAAGCAGCACGCCAGCCCCGGCGCCGGAGCATTTCAGTCTGCTCGATCCTTTTCACAAAACGCTGATCCCGCTTGATAGCTGGGTAACCAGCGGGATCGACTGGATCGTCAGCCATTTCCGTCCGCTGTTCCAGGGCATCCGCGTGCCGGTTGATTATATCCTCAGCGCTTTTCAGCACTTCCTGCTGGGGATGCCGTCGCCCGTCGCTATCGTGCTGTTTGCGCTGATCGCATGGCAGATATCCAGCTTCGGCATGGGCGTCGCCACGCTGATTTCGCTGGTTATTATTGGCGCTATCGGCGCCTGGTCGCAGGCGATGGTGACGCTGGCACTGGTGCTGACTGCCCTGCTGTTCTGCATGGTGATTGGCCTGCCGCTGGGGATCTGGCTGGCGCGCAGCGATAAGGCCGCCAAATTTATCCGGCCCCTGCTGGATGCCATGCAGACGACGCCCGCGTTCGTCTATCTGGTGCCGATCGTGATGCTGTTTGGCATTGGCAACGTGCCCGGCGTGGTGGTGACCATTATCTTCGCCCTGCCGCCGATTGTGCGCCTGACCATTCTGGGCATTAAACAGGTTCCGGCTGATTTAACCGAAGCCGCCGAATCCTTTGGTGCCAGCCCGCGCCAGATGCTATTTAAGGTGCAGCTGCCGCTGGCGATGCCGACCATTATGGCGGGCGTTAACCAGACGCTGATGCTGGCGCTGTCGATGGTGGTGATCGCCTCGATGATCGCCGTTGGCGGCCTGGGTCAGATGGTGCTGCGCGGCATCGGCCGTCTTGATATGGGGCTGGCCACCGTCGGCGGCGTAGGCATTGTTATCCTCGCCATCATCCTTGACCGCCTGACGCAGTCCGTTGGCCGCGACAGCCGCAGCCGCGGTGCCCGTCGCTGGTATGCCAGCGGCCCGTTAGGCCTGATCACCCGTCCATTTATCCACTAATCCTGCCTGCTGGCGGCTTTACGTCGTCGCCAGCCTCCGCTTTTTGAATAACAAGGATCTTCTATGCGTAAGACAGCACTGTTAGCCGCCGCATTCTCCACGCTGGCCCTTCCGGCTTTTGCCGCCGATTTGCCTGGTAAAGGCATTACCGTTAAACCTATTCAAAGCACCATTTCGGAAGAAACCTTTCAGACGCTGCTGGTCAGCCGCGCGCTGGAAAAGCTGGGCTATACCGTCGATGAGCCAAGCGAGGTGGATTACAACGTCGGCTATACCTCGCTGGCCGCCGGCGACGCCACCTTTACCGCCGTCAACTGGCAGCCGCTGCATGACGATATGTATAAAGCGGCAGGCGGCGACGCGAAGTTCTATCGTCAGGGCACCTATGTGCAGGGCGCGGCGCAGGGCTATCTGATCGATAAGAAAACCGCCGAAAAATATCATATTACCCGAATCGACCAGCTGAAAGATCCTGAGCTGGCGAAGCTTTTCGACAGCAACAACGACGGCAAAGCGGATCTGACCGGCTGTACGCCAGGCTGGGGCTGCGAAGCGGTTATCAACCATCAGATCAAAGCCTACGGCCTGAGCAATACGGTTGAACACAATCAGGGCAACTATTCGGCAATGATTGCCGATACGATTTCCCGCTTTAAAGAAGGCAAGCCGATCCTTTACTACACCTGGACGCCTTACTGGGTCAGCGACAAGCTGGTACCCGGTCGGGATGTCGTCTGGCTACAGGTGCCGTTTTCCGCCATGCCTGGTGAGCAAAAGGCTCTGGATACTAAATTGCCGAACGGCGCTAATTACGGCTTCCCGGTGAACAGTATGCATATCGTGGCGAATAAGGCCTGGGCTGAGAAAAATCCGGCGGCGGCTAAACTGTTTGCCGAAATGAAACTGCCGCTGGCGGATATCAATGCGCAGAACGCGCGTATGCAGCAGGGTCAGTCCAGCGAAGCGGATATCAATGCGCACGTCAACGGCTGGATCAAAGCGCATCAGGCGCAGTTTGACGGCTGGATCCACGACGCGCTCGCCGCCGCTAAATAAAAACCCGCTTGATACAAGGGAAAGCGCACGGCCGGCTAGCCATCATATAGCTATGTGGAAGCACGCGGCCCGTTTGCCACGATATAGCTATGTGAAAGAAGATAATCGGTTTGCCGTGCCCCGCGTCGTTTCCGGCGCGGGACACGTGCCCTCTTCTCTCGTTTCCCTGGCTACAGCGTTGCGGTAAAAGTTCCCTTTCCGCTTTCGGCGGCAATCCGCGCCAATTGTAAATAATTCTATAAATAAAATAGTTTTTCAGGTTACTATCAAGCTATTCTTCTTTTTAAATTTCTGATTATCACCATGAAATCCCCCCAGCACGGTCTTAGCTCTGCCCTTGTTGCCCTGATGTCGATCGCCACCGGTCTTTCCGTTGCCAGCAACTATTATGTGCAGCCGCTACTGGAAACCATCGCGCGCGCTTTTTCCCTTTCCGTTAACGAAGCGGGATTTATCGTCACCACCGCACAGCTTGGCTACGCCGTCGGCTTACTGCTGCTGGTACCGCTGGGCGATATGCTGGAGCGCCGGGCGCTGATTGTGGTGATGAGCCTGCTGGCAGCGGGCGGCATGGTGATCACCGCGCTCTCCACCAATATTGTCTTTATGCTGCTGGGCACGGCGCTGACCGGGCTGTTTTCGGTGGTGGCGCAGATCCTGGTGCCGCTGGCGGCCACGCTGGCCGCGCCGGAGAAACGGGGTAAGGTCGTCGGCACCGTAATGAGCGGACTGCTGCTGGGCATTCTGCTGGCGCGCACCATTGCAGGCGGTCTGGCACAGCTGGGCGGCTGGCGCACCGTTTACTGGGTTGCCAGCGCGCTGATGGTACTGATGGCGCTGGCGTTATGGCGCTATCTGCCGCGTTATAAGCAGTCGGTAGCGCTTAACTATCCGCAGCTGCTGCGCTCAATCTTCACGCTCTATTTTACTACGCCGATCTTAAGAACCCGCGCGGTTATCGGCTGCCTGGCGTTCGCCAACTTCAGTATGCTGTGGACCTCAATGGCTTTCCTGCTGGCTTCGCCGCCTTACGGTTTCTCGGAAGGCGAAATCGGCCTGCTTGGGCTGGTGGGCGCTGCAGGCGCGCTGGCGGCACGTCAGGCGGGTTCGCTGGCGGATAAAGGTAAGGCTCGCCTGACCACCACCGTCGGCCTGCTGATCCTGCTGGCCTCATGGGCGATCACCGCGATGGGCGGTCACTCGCTGACTGCGCTGGTTATTGGCATTATCCTGCTCGATTTGGCCGTACAGGGCGTACATATTACCAATCAGAGCGTGATCTACCGCGCTATGCCGGAGGCGCGCAACCGTCTTACCGCCGGTTATATGACCAGCTATTTCATCGGCGGCGCCGCCGGTTCGCTGCTCTCGGCCGCCGCCTATCAGTACGCTGGCTGGCACGGCGTCTGCGCGGTGGGTGCTTTCATCACCGTGCTTAACCTGTTGAGCTGGTGGCGAGGCTCCCGTTACGAGCTGACAACGGATTAACCCGTTGATAACGTATTGCAACACTTTCAGCGCCGCCGCCCTGTTAAGCGTTTACACAGTCTGGTATGGTTAGCCTGACACTTATTCAGGTTAGTTACTTTTTCGATTGAAACTATTAAATTCTTAACGGTACAGCATCCCTTGTTACGCAGGCGCTATGCGGAATTTTTTTCGGCTATAGCGTAGCAATAATGGGTAACCGGCCCCGCGCTGATTACCCCGGCCTGCTGGCAGGCGATTGGGTTTGACGTTTTTTGGCAGCCCACTCCCGCCGGTTTGCCGTTTTCGCCCGACCTCCGGGTTCGGGCATGACAGGTAGAACCTGTAGCAGCGCCCCGTTCCGGCGCTGCATAACGCCCTGGGTTATGGAGTGACCTGGACATTAGAGATGGCGTTGGCTGGCCATGCCAGCCGACAGACACGACATTATATCGCCGTCGTTACAATACCAGTTGCAACTTATGAGGTTCCCCCAGATGGAAAGTTCGTTTGCCCCCATTGAACAGATGCTGAATTTCCGCGCTAACCGTCAGAAAGATTTCCCTTTACAGGAAATTATGCTGACGCGCCTCTGCATGCATATGCAGAGCAAGCTGCTGGAAAACCGCAACAAAATGCTCAAGGCACAGGGGATTAACGAGACGCTGTTTATGGCGCTGATCACGCTCGACGCGCAGGAAAACCACAGTATTCAGCCTTCAGAACTCAGCTCCGCGCTGGGCTCGTCCCGTACTAACGCCACCCGTATCGCCGATGAGCTGGAAAAGCGCGGCTGGATCGAACGCCGTGAAAGCGATAACGATCGCCGCTGTCTGCATCTGCATTTAACCGAGAAAGGCCATGATTTTCTGCGCCAGCTGCTGCCGCCGCAGCATCAGTGTCTGCAGCTGCTCTGGTCCGCGCTCAGTCCGGCAGAAAAAGGCCAGCTGGAAGGCATAACGCGTAAACTACTGACGCGTCTGGATAAAATGGACGAAGACGAGACGATCGCCGCCCTTTCTCGCTAAGCTTTCCCGCAATAGCATATTGTGCGACACAACCGCCGCCGCTTATCGCTATTTTAGCCGCAACCCAACTGATGCCAGCGCTTTTGCGCTGGCATTTTCGGATCCGGAACCGGCCTCCGGAGCCTGCCAGGATGAACGTGGAGAACCTTATGAGTGCAGAAGCACAGCAGCAACCCAACAATAAAAAGAAGAAGCGCAAAGGCGCGCTAATCGTGCTGGCGTTGATATTCGTTATCGCCGGGCTGGCATGGCTGGCCTGGTGGTTTATCGTGCTGCGCCATTTCCAGGAAACCGATGACGCCTACGTGGCGGGCAATCAGGTGCAGGTCATGGCGCAGGTATCGGGCAGCGTCAACAAGGTCTGGTTTGACGATACCGACCACGTTCATAAAGGCGACGTGCTGGTAACGCTGGATAAAACCGACGCGGAACAGGCTTTCGAGAAGGCGCAGACCGCGCTGGCGACCAGCGTGCGTCAGACCCACCAGCTGATTATCAACGGCAAGCAGTATCAGGCGACGATTGAGCTGCAAAAAACCGCGCTGGCGCAGGCGCAGGCCGATCTGAAACGTCGCGAACCGCTGGGCGCCGCTAACCTGATCGGACGCGAAGATTTACAGCACGCGCGCGATGCCGTCGCTACGGCTCAGGCTCAGCTTGAGGTGGCGATCGAGCAGTATAACGCCAACCAGGCGGCAATCCTGAATACCTCTCTGGAGAATCAGCCGGCGGTGAAACAGAGCGCGGCCGAACTGCGTGACGCGTGGCTGGCTTTGCAGCGTACCGAGATTGTCAGCCCGATTGACGGTTTCATCTCCCGGCGCAGCGTGCAGGTTGGCTCGCAGATCTCAACCACTACGCCGCTGCTGGCCGTGGTGCCGGAGAAAAATCTCTGGGTAGACGCCAACTATAAAGAAACGCAGCTGGCCGATGTGCGTATCGGTCAGCCTGCCACGGTTGTCAGCGATATTTACGGCGACGACGTGGTTTATCACGGCAAAGTCGTAGGGCTGGATATGGGCACCGGCAGCGCGTTCTCGCTGCTGCCCGCGCAGAACGCAACAGGCAACTGGATCAAAGTGGTGCAGCGTTTGCCGGTGCGTATCGAGCTAAACCCTGACGAGGTCGCGCGTCATCCGCTGCGCATCGGTCTGTCGACGCTGGTTAAAATCGACACCAGCAATAAAGACGGCAGCGTACTTGCCACCAGCGTGCGCCAGAAACCCGCTTATGAAAGCGACGCGCTGGCGTTGGATCTGGCTCCGGTCAACCAGCTGATTGCCGATATCATTCACGCAAATGCGGGCTGAGCGCGCGGGAGGCTGTTATGGCACAAAAACCGCTTGAAGGCGCCCAGCTGGTTCTGATGACCATCGCGCTGTCGCTGGCGACGTTTATGCAGGTGCTGGATTCCACTATCGCCAACGTCGCTATTCCGACTATCGCCGGTAATCTGGGCGCCTCTAACTCGCAGGGCACTTGGGTGGTGACCTCGTTCGGCGTCGCCAACGCGATTTCTATTCCCATTACCGGCTGGCTGGCGAAGCGCGTGGGTGAAGTAAAGCTCTTTGTCTGGGCGACCGCCGCTTTCGCCGTCGCCTCCTGGCTATGCGGCATGTCCAATAGCCTGGGCATGTTGATTTTCTTCCGCGTCCTGCAGGGCGTGGTGGCCGGGCCATTGATCCCGCTGTCGCAGAGCCTGCTGCTCAGCAACTATCCGCCCGCGAAGCGCAGCATCGCCCTGTCGCTCTGGGCGATGACGGTGATTGTCGCGCCTATTTGCGGGCCGATCCTGGGCGGCTGGATCAGCGATAACTATCACTGGGGCTGGATCTTCTTTATCAACGTGCCTATCGGCGTGGTAGTGGTGATCCTGACGCTGCAAACGTTGCGCAATCGGGAAACGGCAACGGCAATCCGGCCTATTGATACGGTCGGGCTGGTACTGCTGATCGTCGGGATTGGCTCGCTGCAAATGATGCTCGACCGTGGCAAGGAACTGGACTGGTTCAGCTCGCCGGAGATTATCACGCTAACCATTGTCGCGGTGATAGCGCTGGCGGTGCTGCTGGTCTGGGAGCTGACGGACGACCATCCGATCATCGATCTGTCGCTGTTTAAGTCGCGGAATTTCACCATCGGCTGCCTCTGTATCAGCCTGGCCTATATGCTCTATTTCGGGTCGATAGTGCTGTTGCCGCAGCTGCTGCAGGAGGTCTACGGCTACACGGCCACCTGGGCCGGGCTGGCTTCCGCGCCGGTCGGCATCCTGCCGGTGATCCTGTCGCCTATTATCGGCCGGTTCGCCCATCGGCTGGATATGCGCAAGCTGGTCACCTTCAGCTTCATTATGTATGCGGTTTGCTTTTACTGGCGAGCCTATACGTTTGAACCCGGCATGGATTTCGGCGCATCGGCCTGGCCGCAGTTTATTCAGGGCTTTGCCGTGGCCTGCTTCTTTATGCCGCTGACCACCATCACGCTGTCCGGGCTGCCGCCGGAGCGGCTGGCGGCCGCATCCAGCCTGTCGAACTTTACGCGCACGCTGGCCGGGTCGATCGGCACCTCGATCACTACCACAATGTGGACCGACCGCGAGGCGATGCACCACAGCCAGCTTACGGAGTCAGTGAACGCTTACAACTTCAATTCGCAGGAGATGTACGGCAAGCTGAATCAGCTGGGGATGTCGCACGATCAGGCTTCGGGCTGGATTGCGCAGCAGATCACTAATCAGGGGCTGATTATCTCCGCCAACGAGATTTTCTGGGCTTCCGCTGGCGTCTTTCTGTTTCTGCTGGTGCTGGTCTGGTTTGCCCGGCCGCCGTTTGGCTCCGGCAGCGGCGGCGGCGCGCACTGAGTCGATATAAAAAAAACGGGCCGCAATGGCCCGTTTTTAATGGCTTAACCGTCAGCTTTCATGAACCTTAACGGCCCGCTTCGCCTCAGGCGTTCTGACGCCACCATTCCGCCAGCAGAATGCCGGTCGCTACGGAAACGTTAAGGCTTTCCACGTTGCCGGTGCCGCCGATAGAAACGCTCAGGTCGCCCTGCTCCAGCGTGGTGTCGGACAGGCCGTCGCTCTCCTGACCCAATACCAGCACCATCTTAGCGGGCAGCGCAGCCTGCGCCAGCGGCTCGCCCTGATGGCTGGACGTGGTTACGATGGCGTAACCGGCACGGCGAAACGCATCCAGACCTTCAGCAAAGCTTTCACCGCTGATAGCCTGCACGTGTTCCGCGCCGCCTTCCGCCGTGCGTACCGCCGCGCCGGATTCCAGTAGCGAAGCATCCTGCACCAGCAGCCCTTTCACACCGAAGTGCGCGCAGCTGCGCATGATACCGCCCAGGTTATGCGGGTTGCCGATATCTTCCAGCGCCAGCACGCAATCTTTCTCTGGTGCCTTAGCCAGCCACTCGCGAACCTGAATGCCGGGACGCTTTTTGATCAGGAAGCAGACGCCGCCGTGATGTTCGGTGCCGGACGCCTTCGCCAGCTCCGCATCGTCTACCACATGGTAGGCTTTACGGTTGGCGGCCATCCATTTCAGCGCATCGCGAAAACGCGGCGTCACGCTCTGGACGAACCAGGCGCGCACGATGCAGTCGGGACGGCTCTGGAACAGCGCCTGACAGGCGTTTTCGCCATAGACGCGCGTTTCTTCATTACGCTGACGACGGATCTGCTCCGGATCGATACCGCTTTTGCCGCCGATGCCGCCGTAATCGGGCTTGTCATCTACCGCTGACGGCGCGCGTGAAACCGTACGCCATGGCGAACCGCCTGCTACGTCGCGATCGCGCCCGCCACGCGGCTTTTCTGTATTACGTGAAGAACGGCGGTCGCCGTCCGGACGAGGCGCGCCTTTACCGGTACGGGGATTTCCCGTCCGGCTGCTGCTCTCATCATCGCCGCGGACATACATCACTTTGACTTTACCGCTTTTACCTTTAAATTCGTCGTTCATTTTCCCTCCACCTGGCTGAGCGCGAAGCGCGCAGATTACCTGATGTGGCACCGCTTAGCTATTAACTTCCCGCTAAAGGCTAGTTTCCGTGCCGTGCTGACCTTTAAGACAGCATAAATCGCGTGAGTCACGACCTATTGTACCCATCGAACAAATCTCTTTGTTGCTGACGCAAAGCCGAACCATAATTACCGCTACTTAATCATAACAAAGTAAGCGATCGCTTACCGAGGTGTATCATGAATACGGTTTGTGCTTCATGCCAGGCGACCAACCGCGTGCCGCCGGAACGTATTGAAGACGGCGCAAAGTGCGGCCGCTGCGGCGACGAGCTTTTCAATGGCGAGGTCATTAACGCCACTACCGCCACGCTGGATAAATATTTACAGGACGATCTGCCGGTTGTCGTGGATTTCTGGGCGCCGTGGTGCGGCCCCTGCGTTAACTTTGCGCCGGTATATAAAGACGTTGCGCTAGAGCGCGGCGGCCAGGTTCGCTTCCTGAAGGTGAATACCGAAGCGGAGCCGGAGATCAGCGCACGTTTTCGCATCCGCAGCATCCCGACCATTATGATCTTTAAGCAGGGTCAGATGGTGGATATGCTCAGCGGCGCGATGCCTAAAGCCCCTTTCAACGAGTGGCTGGACGAAAACCTCTGAGTCCCTGGTGGTCAGGTTCGCCTGGCCACTACTGTTTTTACCGCTTTTCTGCCAGAATGGCGTTTTCCCCAGATAAATTCCTATGATCGAAAACGCCGTTCTTCGCCTGCGCGCCGAGCGCCTTGCGCGGGCTACCCGTCCTTTTCTTGCTCGCGGCAATCGTATCCCCCGCTGTCAGCGCTGCCTGCTGCCAAAAAAGAACTGCCTGTGCGAGACCCTACAGCCGGTAGCGGCGCGCAGTCGTTTTTGCCTGGTGATGTTTGACAGCGAACCGATGAAGCCCAGCAACACGGGCCGCCTGATTGCCGATATCCTGCCCGATACGCAGGCTTTCGGCTGGTCGCGCACCGAGCCCGATCCCCGGCTGCTGGCCGCGGTAAAAAATCCTGACGTGCAGCCGCTGGTGGTGTTCCCGCAATCCTACGCCGATGCGGATCGCCCGGTGATAAACCGTCCTCCCGTCAACGGTAAACCCCCGCTGTTTATTATGCTCGACGGCACCTGGACCGAAGCGCGCAAGATGTTCCGCAAAAGCCCGTGGCTGGATGCGTTGCCGGTAATGTCGCTGACGCTCAGCCGCCCGTCCAACTATCAACTTCGCGAGTCGCACGGCGACGGCCAGCACTGTACGGCCGAAGTCGCGGCGGAGCTGCTGCTTCAGGCGGGCGATACCGCAGCGGGTACGGCGCTGTTCCGGCACTTCGATCTGTTTCGCCAGCGCTATCTGGCGGGTAAGCCGCACCATCCGTCTCATCAGCAAAGCGCGGCCGTGACACCCGACGATTAAAAAAGGGCGGCCTTTATACTGGCCGCCCTTTTCTGCTCTCTGGGTTTTATGTGTGTTTAAAATAATATATTTCCGGCTCTTCTGGACTATCGGTTACATATTATATCGATATTCTAATTGGGCAGAAACCACTCAAAAAAATAACCAGCAGCCGGATTTAAAGCCACTACTTGTTAATTTAGACAGGATACCCCTTGCGCAGCCTTATGGTGATTTAGCTCAGCAAAGGCCAGGCTGATGCCCTCCAGAAGGTACCGATATAAGGGGAAAAACCGCGTGCCCGTAAGGGAAAATGAGCCGCCTGCTTCTGTTACAGGCCAAGGGTACTTGTTTATTTGAAAAGTAAAAGCCCTGCCATCACCAACAAAATCAGACGACTCATTTAATTCATATTCATCAGTGAAAACACTTCCTCTTAAAGGCGGATAACATTCGCTGACGACATATTATTACGCGTCTGGTACTGCTTACTCAATCTTAATAATTACCCGTTGGAAAGTAATAATTGAGAGAGAGAAAAAAGTAACTATCGGGCAGCGCTGGTCCGTCAAAATAAAAACGTTCAGCCTTTAAGAATTTAACCTTTTTAACATCCACGCGGTTATTACAGAATTTCTCTACGGCACAGGTAAAAAATCAACGGCGTGCTGCATCTCTGCTGTCTGGCAGCCTGTAAACCAGATAAATTTGTGAGCTGATGCCGAGGATTGCGGCCTGGCTACGGCACCAGACGTCGGTTGGCGTTAAACTCACTTTTTCTGCACAGGAGACGGCTATGAGTCAACGAGGGCTGGAAGCGCTGTTACGCCCCAAATCCATCGCGGTTATTGGGGCCTCGCCGCGCCCGGAACGCGCGGGCTATCTGATGATGCGCAATCTGCTGGCGGGAGGGTTTAGCGGTTCCGTTCTGCCGGTCACGCCGAAGTATCAGGCCGTATGCGGCGTGATGGCCTGGCCCGATGTCGCCAGCCTGCCCTTTGCCCCCGACCTGGCGGTAATCTGCACGCACAGTCGCCATAATATCGTCCTGCTCCAGGCGCTGGGCGAGCGCGGCTGCAAAGCCTGCATCATTCTCTCTTCGCCGGGCAGCCAGCATGACGAGCTGCGTGAGTGCGCCAGCCGTTTGCAGATCCGCCTGCTCGGGCCAAACAGCCTGGGACTGCTTGCGCCCTGGCAAGGGCTGAACGCCAGCTTTTCCCCGGTGCCTATTTATCAGGGCAGGCTGGCGTTTATTTCGCAGTCCGCCGCCGTCTCTAATACCATTCTCGACTGGGCGCAGCAGCGGCAGCTGGGCTTCTCTTGGTTTATCGCGCTCGGCGACAGTCTGGATATCGACGTGGACGACCTGCTGGATTTTCTGGCGCGCGACGGCAAAACCAGCGCTATTCTGCTCTGTCTGGAGCAGTTAAGCGACGCACGGCGCTTTGTCTCGGCAGCCCGCAGCGCCGCCCGAAACAAGCCGGTGCTGGTGATTAAAAGCGGGCGCTCGCAGCAGGCGCGTCAGCTGCTGGGCGCGCCCGGCGGCATGGACGGCGCCTGGGATGCGGCGATACAGCGTGCAGGCCTGCTGCGGGTACAGGATATGCACGAGCTCTTTTCCGCGGTGGAAACCCTCAGCTATATGCGGCCGCTGCGCGGTGAGCGACTGATGATTATCAGTAACGGCGCCGCGCCTGCCGCGCTGGCGCTGGATGCGCTGGATGCGCGCGGCGGCAAACTGGCAACACTGGGCGAGGCGTTAACGGCGGCGCTGCAAAGCTGTCTGCCGGACGGCTGCCAGGCCGGCAATCCTTTGGATCTGAAAGATGACGCTACGCCAGAACGCTATCAGCAGGTGGTGTCGCTGCTGCTCGGCAGCCACGATATCGATGCGCTGCTGGTGATTTACGCGCCCAGCGCCGTTGCGCCCGCTACCCTCACCGCGCAACGATTAATAGAGGTGACGGCAAAGCATCCGCGAGCGAAACAGATCGCCCTGCTGACCAACTGGTGCGGCGAGTTCTCTGCGCCTGAAGCGCGCCGCCACTTCAGCGAGGCCGGTATTCCCACCTATCGTACGCCGGAAGGCGCGGTCACCGCGTTTATGCATATGGTGGAATACCGCCGTAATCAGAAGCAGCTGCGCGAAACGCCCGCGCTTCCGGCCGATCTGGCGACTAATACGGCAGAAGCCCACCAGCTCATTCACCTGGCGCTGAAAGAGGGCGTGACCACGCTGGATACCCACGAAGTCCAGGGCATTTTGCAGGCCTATGGCTTAACGACGTTGCCAACCTGGATCGCCAGCGACAGCGTGGAGGCGGTACAGATAGCCAGTCAGGCAGGCTATCCGGTAGCGCTTAAGCTGCGCTCGCCCGATATCCCGCATAAATCGGAAGTCCAGGGCGTGATGCTCTATCTGCGCTCGGCTGGCGAGGTGCAGCAGGCGGCGGAAGCCATTATCGACCGGGTCAAACTCGCCTGGCCGCAGGCGCGTATCGACGGGCTGCTGGTGCAGAGCATGGCCAACCGCGCCGGCGCTCAGGAGTTGCGTATCGTGATGGAGCAGGATCCCGTATTCGGGCCGGTGATTATGCTGGGCGAAGGCGGCATTGAGTGGCAGGCAGAGCGGCAGGCCGCCGTAGCCTTGCCGCCGCTGAATATGGCGCTCGCCCGCTATCTGATTATTCAGGCCATTAAAAATGGTAAAATACGCGGACGCAGCGCGCTTTCGCCGCTGGATATTTCGGGCCTTAGCCGGGTTTTGGTGCAGGTGTCCAACCTGATCGTGGACTGTCCGGAGATCAGGCGGCTTGATATCCATCCTTTGCTGGCGGCAGGCGAAACCTTCTCGTTACTGGATGTCACTATGCAGCTGGCGCCTTTCGACGGCGATCCCGAAGCGCGCCTGGCTATCCGTCCGTATCCGCACCAGCTGGAAGAACAGGCACAGCTGAAAAACGGTGAACCGCTGCTGTTCCGGCCCATCCTGCCGGAAGATGAGCCACTGCTACAGCAGTTTATTGCTCAGGTGACGAAAGAAGATCTTTATTATCGCTACTTTAGCGAGATCAATGAGTTCACCCATGATGATTTGGCTAACATGACCCAGATCGACTACGATCGGGAGATGGCGATCGTTGCGGTGCGTCAGCATGAGATCGTCGGCGTAACCCGCGCGGTCTCTGACGCCGACAACGTGGACGCCGAGTTTTCGGTGCTGGTGCGTTCCGATTTGAAGGGGCTGGGCCTGGGGCGTCAGCTGCTGGAAAAGATGATCGACTATACCCGTCAACATGGTCTGCTGAAGCTCAACGGCATTACTATGCCGAATAATCGCGGCATGATAGCGCTGGCGCGCAAGCTGGGTTTTACCGTGGATATCCAGCTTGAGGACGGTATTGTCGCGCTCTCCCTGACGCTACAGGAAAACGGTTAATGTCTGGAAACGTAAAACTGCCCACATCCCGCCTGACTGATGGTAACATTAGCGGTTATGGCGATGATTTTAAGGCAAAAGGCTATTCCATGAACAGAGAAGAAACGCACTGTGATGCTGTCTAAATTCAAACGTAACAAGCACCAACAGCACCTTGCGCAACTGCCAAAACTGTCTCAGTCGGTTGCCGATTTTACCACGCTGTATACGCCTGCCGACTTCCGCCAAACGCTGCTGGAAAAAATAGCATCGGCGACAACACGTATCTGCCTTGTGGCGCTCTATCTGGAAAACGATGACGGCGGACGAGCTATCCTTTCCGCGCTGTACGAGGCAAAGCGCCTCCGGCCCGGGCTGGATGTCCGCATTCTGGTTGACTGGCATCGCGCGCAGCGAGGCCGTATCGGCGCTTCTCGCGGCGCAACCAACGCGGACTGGTATTGCGAGATGGCCGAACAAAATGCCGATATCGCTATTCCTGTATACGGCGTGCCGGTAAATACTCGTGAAGCGCTGGGCGTTCTGCACCTGAAAGGCTCGGTCATTGACGATACGCTGCTTTATACGGGCGCGAGTCTGAACGACGTCTATCTGCATCAGCACGAGCGTTATCGTTACGATCGCTATCAGCTGATTACCAATCCCACGCTGGCCGATACGCTGTTGAACTGGATTGACACCAATCTTATTCAGGCCGAAGCCGTTCACCGGCTCGATCAGCGCGAGCGCCCGAAAAGCCCTGAGATAAAAAACGAAACGCGGCAGTTTCGTCAGGAACTGCGTGGCTTCGATTATGATTTCGAAGGCGACGCCAACAACGAGCAGCTGGCGGTCACGCCGCTGGTCGGGCTGGGTAAACGCAGCCTGTTGAATAAAACCATTTATCATCTGATGCCCTGTGCCGAGCAGAAGCTGACGCTTTGTACGCCCTATTTCAACCTGCCCGCGATCCTGGTCCGTAATATTATCTGGCTGCTGCGCCGGGGCAAAGACGTTGAAATCATCGTCGGCGACAAGACCGCAAATGATTTCTATATCCCGCAGGATCAGCCTTTTAAAATTATCGGCGCGTTGCCTTATCTGTATGAGATTAACCTGCGCCGCTTCCTCAGCCGCCTGCAATATTATGTCACCAGCGGTCAGCTGACCGTGCGGCTGTGGAAAGATGGCGAGAACAGCTACCATCTGAAAGGCATGTGGGTGGATGAAGAGTGGATGCTGATCACCGGCAACAACCTCAATCCGCGCGCCTGGCGGCTTGACCTGGAAAACGCCGTGTTGATCCATGACCCGCTCCAGGAACTGGCCGCACAGCGCGAAAAAGAGCTGGCGCTGATCCGCGAACATACCACGGTTGTGCAGCACTATCGGGATTTGGAAAGCATTGCGGACTATCCGGTCAAGGTCAGAAAGCTGATCCGCCGCCTGCGACGTATTCGCATTGACAGGCTAATCAGCCGTATTCTGTAAGCCAGCTATACTAAGCCCTGTCAGTCATACAGGGCTTTTTTTATGCGCTTGCTTCCTCTTATTCTGCTTTGCTGTTCCGGCTGTAGCCATATGGCCCAAGACAGCTGGACAGGTAAAGATAAAGCGGAACACTTCTTTTCTTCCGCGTTTCTTTCTGCGGCGGGCACCGCTTACGGCGAACGTCAGAACTGGCATGAAAGCCACAGCGGCGGTTTCGGCCTGCTGTTCTCCATCAGCCTGGGCGCGGGCAAGGAGTTTTATGACAGTCGCGAAGCGGGTTCAGGCTGGAGCTGGAAAGATTTCAGCTGGGATATAGCCGGCGCCGCCACCGGCTATACTCTCTGGAATACGGCTCGTTAAAGCTTCATCCCCTTCCCTTTCTTATGCAGCAGCAGCGATACCAGGAAGGCAACCGCGCCCATAGCGGAAACATACCAGAAAAAACTATTCTCGCTTCCCGCCGCCTTAAGCGACAGAGCCACATATTCCGCCGATCCGCCAAATAAAGCGTTAGCTACCGCATAGGAAAGCCCCACGCCCAACGCACGCACCTCTGGCGGGAACATCTCCGCCTTCAGGATACCGCTGATTGAGGTATAAAAACTGGTAATCAACAGGGCAAGCATGACCAGCGCAAAGGCGACCCAACTGCTTTGGACGTTTTGCAATATCGTCAGGATCGGCACGGTGCAGATCGCCGCCATGCCGCCAAAGATCAGCATCGATCCTTTCCGGCCGATCTTATCGGAAAGCGCGCCGATCAAAGGCTGGATCAGCATAAAGATAAAAAGTGCCGCCGTCATTAATGCGCTGGCGCTGCGCGTATCCATCCCTGAGGTATTCACCAGATACTTCTGCATATAGGTGGTAAAAGTATAAAAACTTAACGAACCGCCAGCGGTAAATCCTAATACCATTATAAATGCACGACGGTGCTTCCAGAGCCCTTTTAACGATCCGGCATCCTGATGCGTGCGGCTTTTTTTGTCGGAGGTTTCATTTAAAGAACGGCGTAAATAGAGCGCGACAACGGCAAGCAGCGCGCCCAGCGCGAAAGGAATGCGCCAGCCCCATGCGCGTAAATCTTCATCGGATAAAAGCTGTTGCAGAACGACCACGGTCAGCAAAGCCAGCAGCTGACCGCCGATCAGTGTGACGTATTGGAATGACGCATAGAAGCCCTTTTTACCTTCAATCGCGACTTCACTCATATAGGTCGCGCTGGTGCCATATTCTCCTCCTACTGATAATCCCTGAAACAAACGAGCCAGCAGCAGAAGCGCGGGCGCCCAAACGCCAATCGCAGCGTAGCCTGGCAGGCAAGCGATAACCAGCGAGCCAAAACACATCATGCAAACAGAGATCAGCATGGAAGTTTTGCGCCCGTGTTTGTCGCCAATATAGCCGAACAGCCACCCGCCGACCGGTCGCATTAAAAAACCGGCGGCGAATACGCCTGCTGTTTGCAGCAGCTGCGTGGTGGCATTACCCGAAGGAAAAAAGATATGGGCGAAATAGAGGGAGCAGAAGGAATAGACATAAAAATCAAACCATTCAACAAGATTACCTGAAGAAGCGCCTACGATGGCCCAAATCCGTTGACGGGTAGTGATGACAGAAGTGCTGGCGGCGTCTGTCTTAGACGATGCGGCATCGAACATAATTCCTCCTCGCATTTTTCCTTGCTAATAATTAGCGTCAAAAGTGAAACAGCAACCAGCAGTAAACCGCACCCGCGTAATGTTAAGAATCTGTTTTTTCAGAGACGAATAGATTTGTGACGCAGATCCGTTTTAGCGCTGCTTTGCCGTGAGGAGAGCGTTCTTCTGACGACAAAAAGGAACTGGATGAGGGTATAAATGCTCGATGAAGGCATAACCGCAGAGGCGAGTCAGAAGATCGATAACAACTTTTATTTTGAGCAGTTAAATGATGCGAGAGTTCCGCCTGAAGAGAATAAAGCGCGGTTTTTATACGTGCCGGGCCGTAAAGGGAAATTCCGGGCCCCTGCGCGCTTTATCCGCTGCGGGGCCGCTTTTTCCCGGCCCACAAACGCAAAAAACCCCGACCGTGAGGTCGGGGTTATCGCAATTTGATGCCTGGCAGTTCCCTAC
>NZ_JBLFFM010000008.1:0-157253 GCF_051400835.1 Erwinia artemisiae
GGTAGTTTTACCGTGGTCAACGTGGCCGATAGTACCAACGTTGACGTGCGGTTTGGAACGTTCAAATTTTTCTTTAGCCACGGCGATATTCCTTACTTTCTGTGCTCTCCCCTGTGGAAAGGAGAGCACGGGATCAATTGGTTAAACCCGATTATTTACCACGGGCTTCAATAACAGCCTGAGCGACGTTGTTTGGCGCGTCATCATACTTCAGGAATTCCATGGAGTAAGATGCACGGCCTTTGGTGATAGAACGCAGCTGTGTAGCATATCCGAACATTTCGGACAGCGGCACTTCAGCGTGGATCACAACGCCAGTCACGTTGGATTCCTGACCGCGCAGCGTACCACGACGACGGCTCAGGTCACCGATAACGTCACCAGTGTTCTCTTCTGGCGTTTCAACTTCAACCTTCATGATAGGCTCAAGCAGCACAGGCTGTGCTTTCTTAAAGCCATCTTTAAAGGCGATTGATGCCGCCAGTTTAAACGCCAGCTCAGAGGAGTCAACGTCATGGTAAGAACCGAAGTGCAGACGCACGCCCAGATCTACTACCGGGTAACCCGCCAGTGGGCCAGCTTTCAGCTGTTCCTGAATGCCTTTATCAACCGCAGGGATGTATTCGCCAGGAATTACACCACCTTTGATGTCGTTGACAAATTCGTAGCCTTTCGGGTTTGAACCCGGCTCCAGTGGGTACATGTCGATAACAACATGACCGTACTGACCGCGACCACCAGACTGCTTGGCGTGTTTACCTTCGACGTCAGTTACTTTAGAGCGAATCGCTTCGCGGTAAGCAACCTGAGGTTTACCGACGTTCGCTTCAACGTTGAATTCACGCTTCATGCGGTCAACGATGATGTCGAGGTGCAGCTCACCCATACCGGCGATGATAGTCTGGTTAGACTCTTCATCAGTCCATACGCGGAATGATGGGTCTTCTTTAGCCAGACGGCCCAGAGCCAGACCCATTTTTTCCTGGTCAGCTTTGGTTTTCGGTTCTACAGCGATAGAGATTACCGGCTCAGGGAATTCCATGCGCTCCAGAATGATAACGTTGTCCGGGTCACACAGGGTGTCACCGGTAGTCACGTCTTTCAGACCGATAGCCGCAGCGATATCGCCTGCGCGAACTTCTTTGATCTCTTCACGCTTGTTAGCGTGCATCTGTACGATACGGCCCAGACGCTCGCGCTGAGATTTAACCGGGTTGTACACGGTGTCGCCAGAGTTAACGATACCAGAGTAAACGCGGAAGAATGTCAGGTTACCAACAAACGGGTCGGTCGCGATTTTAAACGCCAGCGCAGCAAACGGCTCGTTGTCGTCTGAGTGACGAACTGCCGGCGTATCTTTACCGTCGTCCAGAATACCGTTGATCGCTGTAACGTCAGTTGGTGACGGCAGATATTCGATCACGGCATCCAGCATCGCCTGAACACCTTTGTTCTTAAATGCAGAACCACAGGTAACCAGGATGATTTCGTTGTTCAGTACGCGCTTACGCAGAGAAGTTTTGATCTCTTCTTCGGTCAGCTCTTCGCCGCCAAAGAATTTCTCCATCAGCTCATCAGAGCCTTCAGCTGCGGCTTCAATCAGTTTCTGGCGCCATTCTTCAGCCAGTTCCTGCATATCAGCTGGGATCTCTTCGTAATCGAAGGTCACGCCTGCGTCTGCGTCGTTCCAGTTGATCGCTTTCATCTTGATCAGGTCAACAACGCCGGTGAAGTTCTCTTCTGCGCCGATAGCCAGCTGCAGAGGGACCGGAGTTGCGCCCAGACGTGCTTCAATCTGGCCAACTACTTTCAGGAAGTTAGCACCCATGCGGTCCATTTTGTTAACGAACGCAATGCGTGGAACTTTATATTTGTTAGCCTGACGCCATACGGTCTCAGACTGTGGCTGAACACCACCAACTGCACAGTAAACCATTACTGCGCCGTCAAGAACACGCATGGAACGTTCTACTTCGATGGTGAAGTCAACGTGTCCTGGGGTGTCGATGATGTTAACGCGGTGCGGCTCGAACTGCTTAGCCATACCTGACCAGAAAGCGGTAGTCGCTGCGGAGGTAATGGTAATACCACGCTCCTGCTCCTGCGCCATCCAGTCCATTGTGGCTGCGCCATCATGAACTTCACCGATTTTATGGTTTACACCGGTGTAGAACAGAATACGTTCGGTAGTGGTCGTCTTACCGGCGTCGATGTGTGCACTGATACCAATGTTACGGTAGCGTGTAATGGGTGTTGTACGAGCCATTTGATTCCTCTGATTCTAGGACGTTCAAAGTTAAATCCCAGCGGGGTCAACTGAACGCCCGCTGGGTTAATAACAACTACTGAGCTGTTACCAGCGGTAGTGTGCGAACGCCTTGTTGGCTTCGGCCATACGGTGAACGTCTTCACGTTTCTTCACTGCGGTACCTTTGTTTTCCGCAGCATCAGAAAGTTCGTTCGCCAGGCGCAGAGCCATTGATTTATCACCGCGTTTACGAGCAGCTTCAACGATCCAACGCATTGCCAGAGCATTACGACGAACCGGACGGACTTCAACTGGTACCTGATAAGTAGAACCACCAACGCGACGGGATTTAACTTCCACGGTTGGGCGGACGTTGTCCAGGGCTACTTCGAATGCTTCCAGTTCGCCTTTACCAGCACGCTGAGCCAGGGTCTCAAGTGCAGTATAAACGATTGATTCGGCAGTAGATTTTTTACCATCTACCATCAGGATATTTACAAATTTGGCCAGCAGCTCTGATCCGAACTTAGGATCTGGCAGAATTTTACGCTGACCAATGACGCGACGACGTGGCATGGAAATACTCCGTTGTTAATTCAGGATTGTCCAAAACTCTACGAGTTTATTATGACATTTAAGATAAAACGTTTGGCCTTACTTAACGGAGAACCATTAAGCCTTTGGCTTCTTCACGCCGTACTTGGAGCGAGCCTGCTTACGGTCTTTAACACCTGAGCAGTCCAGCGCGCCACGAACGGTGTGGTAACGCACACCTGGCAAGTCTTTAACACGACCGCCACGGATCAGGATCACGGAGTGTTCCTGCAGGTTATGACCTTCACCGCCGATATAGGAGGTGACTTCAAAACCGTTGGTCAAACGCACACGGCAAACTTTACGCAGTGCGGAGTTTGGTTTTTTAGGGGTAGTGGTGTACACACGAGTACATACGCCACGTTTCTGCGGGCAAGCTTCCAGCGCAGGCACGTTGCTCTTTGCAACTTTGCGTGCGCGTGGTTTGCGAACCAGCTGGTTAACTGTTGCCATTAAATAGCTCCTGGAATTTGCTTTTGCTTCGTAAACACGTAATAAATCGCCTCGTCAGATAACGAGGACGCGGAATTTTAGGGCTGAGCAGAAAAGGTGTCAAGAAATAACCAGGATATCGTACTCACCAGGTCATTTGTTGAGTCTGTTTTACCGTCAGCGCGACGAACTCAGTATAGCTTACTGCGGCCGCGCTGGATGAAATTTGAGCAGAAAGCCCGCGAGCGATAACATCGTCCTGCAGCACGTAAAGAGAAATGGGGGCGGCACGCAGCGATTCAAGGGCCTGGCTACCTTCCAGCGCCGCCAGCACGCCGTCCTGAAGCAGCAGCACCTCGTCCCCTTCCGCCAGCAGCCGCAGCATGGCGTTGAAATCGCACTTAAAAGGCGAGTTGATCAGCGTATGCAGCATACTTCCCTCAGAAAGAAATTATTTGATCGTATTTTTCCAGCTCCGCACGCAATGCGTGAGGCGACAGCACCGCTACCGGCAGTGCCTTTAACGCGGCGGCGTCAATGCCTCGCTCGGCCAGCGAAGCTGAACAGGCATAAAAATTTTCCAGATCGTAGAGCGGCAGCACGCCAAAGGTGGCGACGTAGTTGCGCGCCAGCACTTTTTCCGGCTGCTGGTCGCCCAACAGCTGCATCACGCCGTCGCTGATAAAAAACAGCGCCACGTCCTCGCTAAGCGCGGAAACGGCCAGCACCGCATCCAGCCCCTCTCTTCCGGCGCTGGAGCCGTGCGGCGCCTGGCTGAATACAAAGGCGATTCGCTTCATCAAAACTGCACCATTCGTTCACTGCTTAATGCGGCTTCCGCCAGCGCGCCCAGGCCGGCAAGCTGAAAGCCTTCAGCCAGATTGGCGGCGGGCAGGCCCTGGTTTTTCGCTTCCTGCTCGTCCGTGATACCGCGGCGCAGCGCGGCGGCCACACAGATATTGAGCGCAACGTGATGGTCACGATGCAGCTGCTGCCAGGCCTGGGTCAGATTGAACTCGTCGCTGGCGGGCGAGGTCAGCGCGCTGGCGTTAAGTACGCCCTCGCGATAAAAAAAGACGCTTTCCAGCTCGTGACCTTCCGCCAGCAGCGCCTGCGCGAACAGCCAGGCCGAGCTGGCCTGCTGGGTGCCATAGGCCGGGCCGGTAACTAACAGCGTGTAACGCATCAGCGCTCGCTTCCCTGGAAGTCGCCGTTTTTAAACTGGCGGATATAGAGATAAACGGTGTGCTTGGAAATATTCAGTCGATCCGCCACCTGATTTATCGCGTCTTTGATGTCGAAGATGCCTTTCTCATAGAGGTTCAGCACAATCTGGCGGTTCTTGGCATTGTTGGAGATATTACGGTCGTTGCTGACCTCTTCAATCGTAAACTCCAGCGTCTGCATTACCAGATCCTCTACCGAGGAGGCGAAGTTGACGGAAGAGTCCATCTCCGGCGTTTCCGGCGGGATAAAAGTCGCCATAATCTGCGAGAAAGGCACGTCCAGGTTCATATTGATACACAGCAAACCGATAACGCGCTGTTTGCCGTTACGGATAGCGATGGTCACGGATTTCATCAGCACGCCGCTTTTGGCGCGGGTGAAATAGGCTCTGGAAACATTACTTTCCGCATCGGTCATATCATGCAGCATTCGCAACGCCAGATCGGTTATCGGTGAACCGATTTTGCGGCCGGTATGTTCGCCATTAGCGATCCTGACCGCCGAGCATTTCAAATCTTCCAGCGAATGCAGGACGATTTCGCAGTGCGAGCCGATCAGCATCGCCAGCCCGTCGACCACGGCTTCGTAAGATTTAAGAATATCAAAATCGGTTTGTTCGAAGGGATGCTGCTCCAGTAATTCCAGATCGTTCACATCACCGGTAAAAATTGAACCAGACATTAAGACACCACCCTTAAAAGAGCCCGCGGTATGCGGCTCGCGCAGGTTAGTTTCGAAGAGCGTCAGTCTAGCAAATATCGGAAATGCCTGTCCTGACCTTTGTCATGTATTTCTTGTGGACATAGCGCGGGGGAGGAAAAAGCGGGGAAAATGCCGCCACGAGCGTGGCGGCACGGGCATTATTTGGTCTGGGCAGCGGCTGGCGCTTCGGTCGGTGCCTGCGCGCTAGCGTCCGCTTTAGCGGCCGGTTTGATGTCCAGCAGTTCTACATCGAACACCAGCGTAGAGTTAGCCGGGATACCCGGTACGCCGTTTTTACCGTAGGCAAGCTGCGGTGGGATCACCAGCTTGATCTTGCCGCCTTTTTTCACGTGCTTCAGGCCTTCGGTCCAGCCAGGGATCACGCCGTCAAGACGGAAAGAGAGCGGCTCGCCGCGCGTGTAGGAGTTGTCGAACTCGGAGCCGTCGATCAGCGTCCCTTTGTAGTTAACCACTACGGTATCGCTGTCTTTCGGCGCGTCGCCGGTGCCTTCTTTCTCTACCTGATACAGCAGGCCGGATTCGGTTTTCTTCACGCCTTTTTCTTTGGCGAATTTAGTCGCGAAAGCGTTGCCTTTCTCGGTGTTTTCTTTCGCATCTTTTTCCATCTTCGCCTGAGCGGCGGTTTTCACGCGGCCTTCAAACGCCTGCAGGGTCTGCTCGATCTCCTGATCGGAAAGCTTGCTCTTGCCGGCGAAAGCGTCCTGGACGCCGGAGATCAGCTGCTGCTTATCCAGCGTGATGCCCAGTTTCTCCTGCTCTTTCAGCGAGTTTTCCATGTAGCGGCCAAGCGATGCGCCCAGTGCATAGGCAGACTGCTGGTCTTCGTTTGTAAACGCGGCATTCTTCGGTGCCTGCTGTGCGGCTGGAGCTGATGGCGCCGCGGCGGTTTCGGCTGCTGAGGCCAGCGGTGCGTTCAGCGCAACGCCCAGGGTGGTGGCTAACAGTGTGACTTTAAATAGTGATTTCATCCATTTCTCCAAAACCGAAGCCTCTCACCTCGGAAATCGTTTTACAGACAGAGCCTGTACTCTAACAACCGTGCGCGAGCAAACTGCATACTCTCGCAATGAAAACTAACTACTTCCGACCGCTTGTCTGTCCGAAAGTTTCACTATGAAGATGCAGGCAACCAGGGCTTTTTTCAACGGTAAGGGCGAAATTAAACCGGCTATGCCTGTGCTGGCCCGGTTTTTGTCGTTAGAATCGGAACAATCCAGCCCTGGCGGCAGCAAGAGGAAAGAATATGCAACAATCCGTGTTTGAGCAGCGCTTAGAGCTGTTGGAAAGCCGTTTGGCCTTTCAGGAGCACACTATCGAAGAGCTGAACCAGACGGTGGTTCATCACGAGCTGGAAATGGCCCGCCTGCGCGAACAGATGCGCCTGCTGACCGACAAACTGAAGGCGGCAGCGCCGTCAATGGTCGCCTCGCAGTCGGAAGAGACGCCGCCGCCGCACTATTGATTTCGCGCCAAAAAAAAGGCCACCTTATCGGTGGCCTTTTTTCATTTAAGCTTAGTGGCTGCAGCCGCAGCCGCCGGTGCCACAACCGCCTTTGCCGTGGTCATGATCGTGGTCGTGATCGTGATGATGGTCGTGCTCGCCGTGAACATGGCCATGAGCCAGCTCTTCTTCGGTCGCTTCACGGATCGCCACCACTTCCACGTTGAAGTTCAGGTTCTGGCCAGCCAGCATATGGTTACCGTCAACCACCACGTGGTCATCTTCCACTTCGGTGATTTCAACCGGTACCGGGCCCTGATCGGTTTCCGCCAGGAAACGCATGCCAACCTGCAGTTCATCAACGCCCATAAAGACGTCTTTCGGCACGCGCTGCACCAGGTTGTCGTCGTACTGGCCGTAGGCTTCGTCAGCTGCGATGTGCACTTCAAACTTGTCGCCGGCTTCGTGATTTTCCAGCGCCTTTTCCAGACCAGAAATCAGGGAACCATGACCGTGCAGATAGTCCAGCGGTGCGGTCACCGGAGACTCATCAACCAACACACCGTCTTCCGTACGTACCTGATATGCCAGGCTGACTACCAGGTCTTTTGCTACTTTCATGATTACTCCTAACCGTTGAGAGCTTGAAACATCGGCGGATTTGCCGGCAAGCTCTGAGTTTGCGCTGATTGTAATGAATTTCAACGCCGCTGTAAGATACAGCTTAAAAAAAGCTGAGCCATAACGCTACTCAGGATGAAAAATTCCGATCACTTGCTCATTAGTGCGAACTTCGTCACGAACATGCTTGTCTGCTTCGCGCATCTGATGACCGCACTTAACGCATTCAACCACATCGACATTATTTTCAACCCACAGAGCAAGGGTATCTTTAGCCTGGCACTTTGGACAAGTCGCCCCGGCAATAAATCTTTTACGCATAGGTTTTCCGATTAAATAAAAGGCAACGCAAAGCGATGCCGACTCAGTAAGAGGCTTTCGCCCCGCCCTATTCCGATTCGTCCCAGCCGTCAAACTGGCGCTTTTCGTGCCGCATTTCGGCCTGGAAGATATCTTCCAGCTCGCGCCGGGCTTCTTTCACGCGGGAAATCTGCTGGCTGTCGCCGTGGTTCGGCATCAGCTCGCGCAGCATGCGCATATCCAGACGGCGGAAGTGCTGCTGCGCGCGAAAGGCCTGATGCGGATGCATCCCCAGCGACATCAGCGTTTTACGGCCAAGCTCCAGCGCGCTGGAGAAGGTTTCACGCGAGAACTGGGTGACGCCGGCCTGCAACAGTTCGTGCGCCTCCACGCGGCCGCGCGCCCGCGCCAGGATTTGCAGATGCGGGAAATGATGCTGGCAGAGCCGCACGATTTCCATCGCGTCTTCCGGGCCGTTGCAGGTAATGACGATAGACTGCGCCGTTTCTGCGCCTGCGGCGCGTAACAGCTCCAGCTCGGTGGCATCGCCATAGTATACTTTATAGCCATAGGTTCGCATCAGGCTGACCGCGCTGATATCGCGCTCCAGCACCGTGATCCGCTTTTCGTTGGCCATCAGCAAACGCGCCACCACCTGACCAAAACGTCCGAAGCCGACCACGATAACCTGCGGCTTGTCGTCTTCGACAAAGTGCTTCTCTTCGCTGTCGTCGCCGTCGTTAAACCGCTTCGCCAGGATTTTATCCACGCTCTGCATCAGCAGCGGCGTGGTCATCATCGATAGCGTTACCGTCACCAGCAGCAGCGGCATCTGGTCGCCGCTGAACAGTTTTGCCGACGAGGCGGCGGAAAAAAGCACGAACGCGAACTCGCCGCCCTGGCTCAACACCGCCGAAAACTGTAGCCGCTCAGAACTGCGCAGGCCAAAGATACGCGACAGCAGATAAAGCACGCCCGCTTTGATCGCGACCAGCAGCACCACGCCCACTAAAATCTCGACGATATGGGTATAAAGCACGCCCAGATTCAGCGCCATGCCTACCGAGATAAAGAACAGCCCCAGCAGCAAGCCTTTAAAAGGATCGATAGCGACTTCCAGCTCGTGTCGGTATTCGCTTTCCGCCAGCAGAATGCCGGCGATAAAGGTCCCCAGCGCCATCGACAGCCCCAGCGCGTCCATAAACAGCGCCGATCCCAGCACCAGCAGCAGGGCAGCGGCGGTAAAAACTTCCCGCACGCCGGAAGCGGCGATAAAGCGGAAAATAGGCCGCAGCAGAAAACGGCCGCCGACCAGCATCCCGGCAAACGCCAGCACCTTCATGCCCACTTTCATCCAGTCGGTGTGGCCGCTGTCGCCGCCCGCCAGCAGCGGCACCAGCGCCAGCGCCGGGATCACCGCCAGATCCTGGAACAGCAGCACCGAAAAACCCAGCTGGCCGGATTCATTGCGCTTCATGCCCTTGTCGCTCATCAGCTGCAGCGCCATCGCCGTAGAGGACATCGCCAGGCCAAGACCGCCGATCGCCGCCGCCTGCCAGGAGAAGTCGGTCAGCCAGAGCAGGCCGCCCAGTATCGCCGCGCTGAAAATAACCTGCGCCGCGCCAACGCCGAAAATCGAGCGCCGCAGCTCCCAGAGTTTGGAAGGATTCAGCTCCAGACCGATGATAAACATCAGGAAGACCACGCCCAGCTCGGAGAAATGCAGAATTTCCTCTACGTCGCTGATAAAGCCCAGTCCCCACGGCCCGATAGCGATACCGGCCAGCAGATAGCCCAGCACCGCGCCAATGCCGAGCCGGGCCGCGATCGGAACGGCAATAACCGCCGCAAAAAGATAGACCACGCCAGCCGTGAGCAGGGTTTGTCCTTCCATTCAGGTGCCTCCATAGGGCAAAGGTGACGACAGCCAGTCGCCGTAGGCGCGCGCATAATTTTTCATGACTTCCGGGGTCTGCCGTCGCGCCCAGTAGATAATCATCGGCGTCAGCCAGTGCATACGGCACATTTGCGCCGTCAGCTCGAACGGCCGCATGATGGCCGACAGCGGATAACGGTTAAGCCCTTCCTGGTGGTAGGCCGTTTCCGGTTCGCCGGTGGTCACCACGCTGCGCCAGTATTTTCCTTCCAGCACGTTGCCGCCAGGGCCGCTGGCGAAGCCGCGCGACAGCACGCGATCCAGCCACTCCTTCAGCAGCGCGGGGCAGCTGTAGGTATAAAGCGGATGTTGAAAAACAATGATGTCATGCTCGCGCAGCAGCTGCTGTTCGTAGTGGATATCAATAAAAAAGTCTGGATAGTGCGCGTACAGGTCGTGAACGGTCACGTTAGGTAACGCTTTAGCCGGCTCCAGCAAAACCCGATTGGCAATCGAGTCCTGGGATTCCGGATGCGCGTAAAGCAGCAAAACTTTGGGCGGCTGCGACATCAATCCCCTCCAAATCGTCGTCACGGCGGGGAAATTCCGCTACCATGCTCGACACCGCGGAATCGTGCATTCCGCAAAGCATTTATGATGTTTCAATTTAACATATTCTGGTTATTACGGCGCTTATGATTCTCTTCTCATCGTTACAAATCCGACGCGGCGTGCGCGTCCTGCTGGATAACGCCTCCGCCACCATCAATCCCGGTCAGAAAGTGGGGCTGGTAGGCAAAAACGGCTGCGGTAAATCCACGCTGCTGTCGCTGCTTAAGAACGAGATAAGCGCCGATGCGGGCAGCTTTACCTATCCGGGCAACTGGTCGCTGGCCTGGGTTAACCAGGAGACGCCCGCGCTGAATACGCCCGCTATCGAATATGTCATTGATGGCGATCGCGAGTACCGCCAGCTGCAGGCGGAGCTGGCGAAGGCCAACGAGAACGACGACGGGCACGCTATCGCCACGCTGCACGGCAAGCTGGACGCCGTCCAGGCATGGACAATACAGTCGCGCGCCGCCAGCCTGCTTAACGGTTTGGGCTTTTCTCAGGAACAGCTTCAGCGCCCCGTCAGCGACTTCTCCGGCGGCTGGCGGATGCGCCTGAACCTGGCGCAGGCGCTGATTTGCCGCTCCGACCTGCTGCTGCTTGACGAACCAACCAACCACCTCGATCTGGACGCGGTGATCTGGCTGGAGCGCTGGCTGAAAAGCTATCAGGGTACGCTGATCCTGATTTCCCACGACCGCGACTTTCTCGATCCCGTGGTGGATAAAATCCTGCATATCGAACAGCAGTCGATCTTTGAATACACCGGCAACTACAGCTCGTTTGAGATCCAGCGCGCCACCAAACTGGCGCAGCAGCAGTCGATGTTTGAAAACCAGCAGCAGAAGGTGGCGCATCTGCAAAGCTTTATCGACCGCTTTAAGGCCAAGGCCAGCAAGGCGAAGCAGGCGCAAAGCCGCATCAAAATGCTGGAGCGCATGGAGCTTATCGCGCCCGCCCACGTCGATAATCCTTTTACTTTCAGCTTCCGCGCGCCGGAAAGCCTGCCTAATCCGCTGTTGAAGATGGAAAAAGTCAGCGCGGGCTATGCCGATCGCATCATTCTGGATTCTATCAAGCTGAACCTGGTTCCCGGCTCGCGCATCGGTCTGCTGGGCCGCAACGGCGCGGGCAAATCCACGCTGATTAAGCTGCTGGCCGGCGAGCTGGCCCCGCTGCAAGGCGATATCGGCCTGGCGAAAGGCATCAAGCTCGGCTACTTCGCCCAGCATCAGCTGGAATTCTTACGGGCGGATGAATCACCGTTGCAGCATCTGGTGCGGCTGGCGCCAAAAGTGCTGGAACAGCAGCTGCGCGACTACCTGGGCGGCTTTGGTTTTCAGGGCGATAAGGTCACCGAGCAGACCGAACGCTTCTCCGGCGGCGAAAAAGCGCGGCTGGTGCTGGCGCTGATTGTCTGGCAGCGCCCTAACCTGCTGCTGCTGGATGAACCGACCAACCACCTCGATCTGGATATGCGCCAGGCGCTGACCGAAGCGCTGATCGATTTTGAAGGGGCGCTGGTGGTGGTTTCGCACGACCGCCATCTGCTGCGCTCCACTACTGACGATCTCTACCTGGTCCACGACGGTAAAGTAGAAGCCTTTGACGGCGATCTGGAAGACTACCAGCAGTGGCTGAGCGATCTGCAAAAGCAGACCAGCGCCGCCGCTGAACCTAAACAGGAGAGCGGCAACAGCGCGCAGGCCAGAAAGGATCAGAAGCGCCGCGAGGCGGAACTGCGCACGCAAACGCAGCCGCTGCGCAAGCAGATCGAAAAGCTGGAAAAGCAGATGGAAAAACTCAACGCCACGCTGGCCGATGCGGAAACAAAGCTGGCGGATACCGCGCTGTACGATCAGAGCCGCAAGGCCGATCTTACGGCGGCGCTGCAGCAGCAGGCTGAAGCGAAATCCGCGCTGGAAGCGTGCGAGATGGACTGGCTGGATGCGCAGGAGCAGCTCGAAACGATGCTGGCTTCATAAACAGAGCCGGGAGAAAGGTTTCTTTCTCCCGACCTGATTACCGCTCCGCCAGGCGTCGACGCAGCGTGGACAGATCCTCAGCGTTAAGCAGTTTGCCGTTTAAAAAACGGGTTTTCAGTTCGCCGCCCTGCTCCTGCTCCCGGCTCTGCCGATCCAACAGGTAGTAGTCGCCTGCGCTATCCCGCTCTACCCGTAGCAGCCCTCTGGCGGATTTTTTCAGGCCGCCGTCGGTTTTCGGCTGCTTGAAAATCTCACGCTCAACGCCCCGCACCTCGCCCCATGTCGCCTTCATCGCAAAGCCGAACGTATCGCGCGTACTGTATTGATAAGTATAAGATCCGACGCCGAAGACCACGTTGCTGCTGGCGAAACCTTTAGCCTCCAGACGGGCAAGGATCTGGTTAGCCCGCTCCAGCGTAATCGAGTCGCCATAGATCAGCCCAACGTGCTCATCCAACACCCGGTAGCCTTTCGCATTAACGGTGCCGCCAAAAATATCCCACAGCACCTCTACCGAGCCTTTTTGCTGTGGCGTCCGCGCCGGATCGCTGTCGCTATCGTCGCTGGTTCCGCAAAGGATCTCCACCGGGTCGCCGCTGTCCGGGCGAAAAACCAGACGCCCCTGCCGCGCCATGATGTCTGCTTTCAGCTCGCGGCTGTATTCCGTAAGCACCTTCCAGTAATCCCAGGTATCCGAGACGATGGAAACGAAGCCGTGGGGATAGAGCTCGGTGATCAGACGACGAAAGGTGGCGATCTCTCCCTGCTCTTCGCCCATGCACATAACGCTGTGCTCCGTCGCCGGAATGCTGCCCGCAATAAAATAGTCTTTGGGCGGCGTGTAGTACTGACGAAGATAAAGAATCGAAGGAATGCTGTCGGTGCCGGTAAAGCTCAGCAGATGGCCGGCGCCCGCCTGGGCGGCATCATGCAGCCCGGACATGCCCCGCAGCGAAAAATCATGGCACTGAAAATCCAGATGGCTCTGGTCATCACAGGTCAGGGCCGCCCAACGCTCGCAGACCAGCCGGTAATGGTAAGCGATAGTGGCGTTAGTAGAGGCTTTCCATAATTCTGCTGACATCACGCTTTCCAGGTAATTAACCAGCCAGAAAAAATCATCAACGGTGTTGGTAATGGTCAGAACCGGCACCTGCATCGGCACCTTGCTGCCTTCATCCAGGCTTTTGATTTCCAGCGGCAGATAGCCCAGGCGATGCAGCGCCCGGATGTGTTCCACATCAATACGCGCTTTGCCAAGATAGCTGTCCATCAGCTGTTGGTATTCCGTGACGACTTCCTCTTCGGGTCGGGCAAAAAACGCCTCGTTAAACAGATCGACCATAAACCACTGCAGAAAGCCCTGTAGCCCAAAGAATACCAGCCGGTTATCCGACAGCGGCGAGGTAAAAAAGCGGTTACCGCGCGGCGTAAAATTTGAGTAAATGCGGCTGGTTCCCTGCGGGTACTGTTCGCGATGGGAGGTTTTATAGCCGTCGATAGCCAGAATGGGATTAATGCGCATGGGCCGCTCTTTCGTTGTTATAAATAGTTTCAATATCAATCAGTTCAACCCGCTCCCCGGCTATCGCCGGATCGGCTACTGAAGTCGTCGTCCAGATATGGTCGATGCCCTGCTGCAACAGCGCGGCGACGCCCCGGCTAAACAAGCCGTGGGTAACGTACAGGCTGACCGAACGCGCGCCCGCCGCACGCAGCACCGCGGCCGAGCCGATAAAGGTGCCGCCCGCATCGCACAAATCATCGGCTATCAGCACATCTTTGCCGGCTACGTCGCCCTGCAGCAGTGAAAAACCACTCAGCGCACCGCTGCCCAGGTCGCGGTGTTTCCCCAGGATGCCGTACTCGCGGGCCGCCACCTGCTGCGCAACAGCGTGGATTTTTTTTAGCGCGCCCGCGTCCGGCGCCATCAGCATCATGCCGCTTTGCAGTTTTTCTATCAGGTTCGCGCTGTGTCGCAGGCAAAGGTGCTGCGGAATAGCCACCATGTTATTGACCACGGCACCCGCCACGTCGCTATGGGGATCCAGCACCCGTATCCGGTCAAAGCCCAGCTGATTCAAAAAACCGGCAAAGATCTTCAGGGCGAAACTGTCGCCTTCCTGCATACTGCGGTCCTGACGGGCATAGGGAAGCCAGGGCAGCTCCAGCGTTGTCCAGTGCAAATCGTATTGGCTGCGGGCGGCGTCCATAACCTGCGCCAGCAGCATCAAATCGTCCATATTGCGCATGGCCGTGGCGCGGATTTTCAATTTTTCCGCCCGGGGAAGCCGTGGCGGCAGCAGCCTTACGCGGACTGCGCCATCGGGAAAGCGGCCTGTTTCCAGCGCGACTTTGTTTCCATCAAGAAAGAGTTCCAGCAGCATTGTTTTCCTCCGGGGCTAATAATGTCCTTGTGACATTTATATAATTGTCCCTGTGACATTATTTAGCAAGCGGAATTTACCATCCTGTAGAAAAAATCAATTAACAAGCTGATTAATAATGATTAAAAAAAGGAAAAGGCGGTCGTACATTGCAGGATATCCGTCCGCAATGCTAATGTGTCTGAGCGACAATTATTTACGGAAAAGCTTATGCTTTCAGAATCAGAGTATCTGGCCAGCTACGACGCCTCGCGCTACCCCTCTCCCATTGTGACCGTCGACAGCGTACTTTTTACGCTGCACGAGCAACAGCTCTGCGTACTGCTGGTACAGCGGGCCAATCATCCGCAAAAAGGCTGGTGGGGATTGCCGGGAGGGTTTATCGATATGCAGCATGATGCTTCAACGCGCGCCACCGCGTTAAGGAAGCTGCAGGAGAAAACCGGTGTGGTTCCGCCGTGGCTGGAACAGCTCGAAACTTTTTCCGGCCCCGATCGCGACCCGCGCGGCTGGAGCCTGACCACCGCCTGGTATGCGCTGATTGCGCAGGAGAGCTGTCGATCGTACAGCGGCGATGTCAGCGACGCCGCGTGGCTGCCGGTCAACACCGTGATGCAGCGCAAGGATATCGCCTTCGATCACCAGACTATTATTACCAGCGCCTTAAAAAGGCTGCGGCAAAAAACGCTGTATACGCTGCTGCCGGTGTTTTGCCTGCCGGAACGCTTTACGCTGACTCAGCTACAGGAAGCCACCGAAGCCATCCTTGGCCGCCCGGTGCAGCGGAAAAGCCTGATCCGCCGCTTTGATTCCTCAGAGATGTTTGAGGAAACGGGCGAGAGCGTAGCTACCGGCGCGCGCAAAGCCAAACTGTACCGCCGCAGGAAAGAGGCCGACGTGCACAACTTTACGCGTAATCTTATGCCTGCCGATTAGGCCGTGGCGTTTATGCCCGGCCAGGCTGATAGAAAGGCTTGTCGCCCAGAATAGTGGCGCGATGCATAATCCGCCGTGCAGGCAGGTAGTCTGCATTGGCGTAGTGCTGGGTCACGCGGTTATCCCAAATCGCCACATCGTCCTGCTGCCATCGCCAGCGCACCTGGAACTCCGGTTTGGTGATATGCGCAAACAGGAAATTCAGCAGCGCGTCGCTCTCTTTCGGGCTGAGATCGACAATGCGCGTGGTGAATCCCTCATTAACAAACAGCGCCGACTTGCCGCTAACCGGATGCGTGCGCACGACCGGATGCAGCAGCGGCGGATTCTTCGCCACGGCCTGCCGCCAGCGCGCATGCTCCTCCTCGCTGCCGCGATACTTAAATTCCTGAAACGATTTGGTGAAGTCGTGCTCCGCCCGCAGGCCGGCAAGCAGGGCCTTAAAAGGCTCTGAAAGCGCGTTGTAAGCAGCAATGCCGCTGGCCCAGAGCGTATCGCCGCCCGTTTCCGGCAGCTGCTTTGCCGCCAGGATCGCCCCGGCCGGCGGCGTCTCGATAAAGGTCACGTCGGTGTGCCAGTTATCGTTGTCCGGCGGGTTATCATCATGCGTATCCAGCACGATAATCTCTTCCACATCCGGCGCGTGCGGATAGACGGGATGGATGTGCAGATCGCCAAAACGGGCCGCCAGCGCTCGCTGTTGGGCAGGCGTAACGGGCTGATTGCGGAAGAACAGCACCTGATGACGGATCAGCGCATGGTAAAGCTGCTCAAACTGCGCGTCGCTCAGCGGGCGGCTGAGATCCACGTCAGCGACCAGCGCGCCGATATAGGGGCCAAGCGCGGTAACAGACAGACGTTCGTTCATGATGTGACTCCATGCCAGGGGGTTAAACGGCGCTGTAAGGCTCGCAGCCCCAGCTCAAGCGAAAAAGCAATCAGCGCGATAACGGCGATGCCTGCCAGTACCACATCGGTTGCCAGAAATTCACCGGCAGACTGCACCATAAAGCCCAGCCCGCGCGTGGCGGCGATAAGTTCGGCGGCCACCAGCGTTGACCAGCCGACGCCAAGACCGATCCGCAGCCCGGTTAAAATTTCCGGCAGCGCGCCGGGCAGCACCACGAACCACAGCGTTTGCCAGCGGCTGGCGCCCAGCGACTGCGCGGCGCGCAGACGAACCTGCTGCGCGCTTTTGACGCCCGCCAGCGTGGACATCACCACGGGCGCGAAGATGGCCAGATAGATCAGCAGGATTTTGGACGTTTCGCCGATACCGAACCAGATCACCATCAGCGGCAGATAGGCCAGCGGCGGCACCGGTCGATACAGCTCAATCAGCGGGTCAAGGATGCCGCGCGCGGTGGCGTTCAGCCCCATCAGGATACCAACCGGCACGCCGATCAGCGTGGCCGCCAGCAGCGCTATCGCTATCCTTGTCAGGCTGGCGGCAAGATGCTGCCAGAGCGTCGCATCCATAAAACCCTGCGGGCCGGCAACCACCAGCAGCTGATGGAAAACCTGCTGCGGCGCGGGCAGAAAGAGCGGCGCGATCAGGCCAAAAGCGGTTACTGCCCACCAGATGCCCAGCAGCACCAGCAGGGTCGCCACGCTCAGGGTAAGCTGACGGCCAAACGGCCAGCGCAGCCTCAATCGGCGCACCGCGACTTTCTCCGTGGATAACAGGCTCATGAAAACACCTCGCGCTGTTGGAACACCCGGCTTAATACATATTCCCGCGTGGCGATAAAAGCGGGATCGGATTTAATGCTGCGGCAGGCTTCGCCGGCGGCATAGCGGCGGCCAAACGCCAGCGGCAGACGCTCGATAATTTTGCCGGGGCCGGGCGACAGCAGGATCAGCTCGCTGGCCAGAAAAACCGCCTCCTCGATATCGTGCGTAATCAGCAGCACCTGCTTGCCGCTGTCCCGCCACAGGTTCAGCAGCAGCTCCTGCATTTGCTCGCGGGTAAAGGCATCCAGCGCGCCGAAGGGCTCATCCAGCAACAGCAGCTGCGGATCGGCGGCTAAGGCTCTGGCAATACCTACGCGCTGGCGCATCCCGCCGGAAAGCTGCCAGATAAATTTCTTTTCCGCGCCGCCCAGCCCGACGCTTTTCAGCATCTGACGGGCCGTTTGATGGCGCGTCGCTTTATCCATCCCGGCCAGCTGCAGGCCAAAGGCGACGTTATCCAGCACGTTGCGCCACGGCAGCAGCCCTTCATGCTGAAACACCACGCCGCGCTCGGCTCCCGGCCCGGTTACGCGCTGGCCGTCCAGCGTAATGCTGCCCGACTCCGGCGTCAGAAAACCGGCAATCAGATTCAGCAGCGTGGTTTTGCCACAGCCTGAAGGCCCCAGCACCACCACCAGCTCTTCCCCGGCAATCGTCAGGTTAATATCTTCAAGCGCGAGGTGGCCGTCGTAACGGGCCGTCAGATGCGAGACTGAAAGCATGGCGGCTCCTTACTGGGTAAGATTTTTAACAAAGCGGTTGGTGACAAAGCCACTGTAATCGCTGGCAACCTGCGGCACTTTGCCCTGCTCTTTTAAAAACTGTGCGGTATCGCCGATAGCCTTATCGACCGGCTGGCCCAGCTGTTCAACCTGCTGCTGCGCCGTCAGGTAAGTGTTGCCTTTTACCAGCCCCGGCACCTGCTGTGTCGGCACGCCGCTCAGACGCGACAGCTTGTTGAGGTGATTGTCATCTTTCAGCCACTGCTCAGGGCTGTCCAGGTAGGCTTTTTGCGCCTCCAGCGCGCTACGGGCGAAAGCGGTGACCACTTCAGGATGCTGCTGCGCGAAATCTTTACGCACAACCCAGACGTCCAGCGTTGGCGCGCCCCACTTGCCGACCTGCGCGGAGTCGGTCAGTACCTTTCCTTCCTTCTCCAGCTCGTTCACCGCCGGCGCCCAGACGTAGGCGCCGTCAATGTCGCCACGTTGCCAGGCAGCGATAATCGCGGGCGGCTGAAGATTGACGATTTGCACCTGGCCCGGCTTGATGCCCCAGTGCTTAAGCGCGGCCAGCAGGCTGTAGTGAGTGGTGGAGATAAAAGGCACGGCGATACGTTTGCCGATCAAATCTTTGGGATCCTTGATGCTTTTCTTCACCACCAGCGCTTCGGAACTGCCGAGCTGCGACGCCAGCAGAAACACCTCAATCGGCACCTGCTGGCTGGCCGCTACGGCAAGCGGGCTGGAGCCGATATTGCCGATTTGCACATCGCCCGAAGCCAGCGCTCTGACCACGCTGGAGCCGCTGTCAAACTTGCGCCAGTCCACTTTTGCGCCGCTGGCTTTGGCAAAAGCGTCATCGGCCTGGGCCACTTTGGCCGGTTCTGCCGAGGTCTGATACGCCACGGTAACGTCCAAAGCCTGTGCGCTCAGCGCCGAAAAAGAAAGGCTGAAGGCCAGCAGTGAAAGAGTAAATTTATGCGCCATGCTTTGCTCCGGTCGTTATTGTTATAAAAGTGAACAACGCCTTTGTAACCGAGAGCGCTTGCCGCGATAAAGTAATAAAAAATTATCGGTTATAACGATAAGTCCTTAGAAGAAAAACAGGATTTTAATGCCGGAGAGTGGGATTGCCTTTAAGACGTCAGAGGCTGGCAGCAGCGTAAGTAGCGGGTTCGAAAACCCGCCGCAACGGCGCCCGCTGCTTACGAATTGAGAATGGGGAAAGCACTTTGCCCGAAGCGACGTTCGCCAGGCACTCTGCTTAGCGCCAGATAAGCAGCACGCAGGCCGCTGTCAGCACGCCCATCGCCATATTGAACAGCGTCCAGGCGCGACGGCTGCGCAGCAGGCGGCCAATCAGCGTACCAAAGCCAAGCCAGATCAGGCCGGAAACCAGGTTGACCAGCGCCATCGCAAAGCTGATAGCCATTACCGATCCCCGATAGGCCTCACCGCCCAGGCTGAAGCTGGCGACCGCGCCCAGCGCCATCAGCCAGGCTTTGGGATTGATCAGCTGTAGCAGGCCGCCCTGCCAGAACGGCATTGGCGCTGTGGGGAGAGTGCCGGTATCCAGCCGCTCATATTTCGCCGTGGCGATTTTCCACGCCAGCCACAGCAGATAGACGCTCCCGGCGATTTTCAACACCAGATGCAAAGCAGGATAAAGCAGGATCAGGCCGCCAATACCGAACGCGACCAGCAGCAGCATGACCTGCATCCCGATCATGATGCCGATCAGCAGCCACAGCGAACGCAGAAAACCAAAGTTGGCGCCCGAGGCGGTGAGTAACATATTATTAGGGCCTGGCGTGATCGCAGCGACCCACAAAAAACCCAGCATCGACAAAAACAGTTTCAGTTCCATATGAAACGGGCGCTCCTCACCCCACTTAACAACAAACTTATCGAAGCTAACAGTATGACAAGGATCCGGGAAGCCTTTTGAAGATGAATTTTGACGGGTCGCTGGAAAATACTTTTCGTCCGCTGGCGGGCATGAGCAACGCGCATTTGCAAACCATCCTGCCGCGCCTGGTTCGTCGCCGTATCGCTTTGCAGCCGCACTGGCAGCGCCTGACGCTGCCGGACAGTGATTTTGTCGATCTTGCCTGGAGCGAAGATCCGGCGCAGGCGAGCCACAAGCCGCGCGTGGTGCTTTTTCATGGCCTTGAGGGCAGCTTTCACAGCCCTTACGCGCACGGGCTTTTGCAGGCCTGTCGACAGCGCGGCTGGCTGGGCGTGGTGATGCATTTTCGCGGCTGCGGCGGCGAACCGAACCGTCTCGAGCGCATTTATCATTCGGGCGAAACCGAAGACGCCAGCTATTTTTTACGCTGGCTACGGGAAACCTGGGGAACGGTGGCGACCGCTGCCGTGGGCTTTTCGCTTGGCGGTAATATGCTGGGCTGCCTGATGGGCCAACAGGGCGACAGCTGTTTGCTGGATGCCGGCGTTATCGTTTCCGCGCCGCTGATGCTGGAACCCTGCAGCCAGCGGCTGGAGCAGGGATTCTCGCGTGTCTATCAGCGCTACCTGCTAAACTTGCTGAAGCAGAACGCCACCCGCAAACTGCACGCCTGGCCCGGCACGCTGCCTGTCGATCTGACGCAGCTTAAGGCGCTTAAGAGACTCAGGGAGTTTGACGACGCCATTACCGCCAGAGCGCACGGTTTTGTGGACGCAACGGATTACTATCGCCGCTGTAGCGCGCTGCCGCTGCTTTCCGGCGTGCGTAAACCTCTGCTGATTATTCATGCTAAAGACGATCCCTTTATGACCGACGAGGTCATTCCTGCAACCGAGAGGCTGCCCGATTGCGTAACGTATCAGCTGACGCAGCACGGCGGACATGTGGGATTCGTGGGGGGAACGCTGCGCAGGCCGCAAATGTGGCTGGAGCAGCGTATACCGCAATGGCTTTCAACCTGGCTGGACAACGATGATTATTCCCTGGAAAGAACTGGACCCGGACACGCTCGCTAACCTGATTGAAGCCTTCGTGCTGCGGGAAGGCACCGACTATGGCGAGCAGGAGCGCTCGCTGGAGCAAAAAGTCAATGACGTTCGTCGTCAGCTGACAAACGGCGAGGCGGTGCTGGTCTGGTCAGAGCTGCACGAGACGGTCAATATCATGCCTAAAGGCCAGATCCGTTAACGCCTCCCTCTGAGGGGGCAAAAGCCTATCGGCGACGCCGTGTTCTTCTTACCGCTTGGCTAGTCGGAAGACGGCGATCTCGTTTTCCTGACGGCTAAACCGCTGTTCGCGCTTGGCTTTATTGCATAACCTCTGCCGCGCGCTCACCCCTGGGCAGAAGATGACAGGCTATAGCAAAACGTGATAACAATGGCGGAATAACGTTCACAGGAAACTCGTTTATGTCCGCCATACATCCAGTGATTGCCGTGACCGGTTCCAGCGGCGCGGGCACCACCACCACCAGCCTGGCCTTCCGCAAAATTTTTCAGCAGCTGAACCTGCACGCGGCGGAAGTGGAAGGCGACAGCTTCCATCGTTATACCCGTCCCGAAATGGATATGGCAATCCGCAAAGCGCGCGATATGGGCCGCCATATCAGCTATTTCGGCCCGGAGGCCAACGATTTTTCGCTGCTGGAGCAAACCTTCGCGGAATATGGCCGCAGCGGCAGCGGCCAGTCCAGAAAATATCTGCACACCTATGACGAAGCGGTGCCCTGGAACCAGGTGCCCGGCACTTTTACGCCGTGGCAGCCGCTGCCCGAACCCACCGACGTGCTGTTTTACGAAGGGCTGCACGGCGGCGTGGTGACGCCGCAGAACAATGTCTCGCAGCATGTCGATCTGCTGGTGGGCGTGGTGCCTATCGTCAACCTGGAGTGGATCCAAAAAATGATCCGCGATACCAGCGAACGCGGTCATTCACGCGAGGCGGTGATGGATTCCGTGGTGCGCTCAATGGACGATTATATTAACTTCATTACGCCACAATTTTCCCGCACCCATATTAACTTTCAGCGTGTCCCTACCGTGGATACGTCCAACCCTTTTGCCGCGCGCGGCATTCCTTCGCTCGACGAGAGCTTCGTGGTTATCCATTTCCAGGCGCTGGAACAGATTGACTTCCCCTATCTGCTGGCGATGCTGCAAGGCTCTTTTATCTCCCATATCAACACGCTGGTGGTGCCGGGCGGCAAAATGGGCCTGGCGATGGAGCTGATTATGGGGCCGCTGGTCAAGCGCCTGATGGAAGGCAAAGCTATCAAGTAACGCCCATCTCATGGCTATGGGTAAGGGTCACGCCCTTACCCAGCATCAGCGCGACCGGGCAATATTTCCCGACCGCAAGGCTGACCGCGCGCGCCAGCGCCTTATCCGTCAGCCCGCTGCCGCTGACAATAAAATGCAGGTTGATGCGGGTAAACAGGCGCGGCGGCTTCTCGCGCCGGGTTGACGTCAGCTTCACCTCGCAGTTGTCTACCGTGAAACGCCCTTTTTGCAGAATGGCAACCACTTCCGCCGCGCTACAGCCGCCTGCCGCCATCAGCAGCATTTCCATCGGGCTGGGCGCTTTATCGCCCGCGTTGCCGTCCATCACGATCTGATGGCCCGATGAGGATCCTCCCAAAAAGGTCAGCCCTTCCACCCATTTGACGCTCGCTTGCATAACAAACTCCTCTAATTCATTTAGTTAAGCCGCGGTCGGCTTAGGGCAACTAAAACAGCAGCGCGGCAGATTTCCCGCTATGCTGAAGCGAGACAACAGAAGACACCCATGCAAAGCTGTGCTACAAACAAGGCTGTATTTCGTCAGTACTCTACAGACCAGACGAAACGGGACGACATAACGAGCCCGGCACTCAACAGAGAGCCGAATAACTTTCCTGCATGGGAAGCGCTTGACTATTTCAACGCCTGTCAGGGAACTCTGCCCCTGTATTTAGGCACGATAACAACAGAGGATAACAGCGAATGGTTCTCGGCAAACCGCAAACAGACCCGACACTTGAATGGTTCCTGTCACATTGCCATATTCATAAGTATCCATCCAAAAGCACGCTGATCCACCAGGGTGAGAAAGCAGAAACCCTTTACTACATCGTCAAAGGCGCGGTAGCGGTGCTCATCAAGGATGAAGAAGGTAAAGAGATGATCCTGTCTTACCTTAACCAGGGCGATTTTATCGGCGAGCTTGGCCTGTTTGAAGAAGGCCAGGAGCGCAGCGCATGGGTGCGGGCAAAAACGGCCTGTGAAGTGGCGGAAATCTCCTATAAGAAGTTTCGCCAGCTGATCCAGGTCAACCCGGATATTCTGATGCGTCTCTCTTCACAGATGGCGCGCCGCCTGCAGGTTACCTCCGAGAAAGTGGGCAATTTAGCTTTCCTCGATGTGACAGGTCGCATCGCGCAAACGCTATTGAATCTGGCCAAACAGCCGGACGCTATGACCCACCCGGATGGGATGCAGATCAAAATTACCCGCCAGGAGATTGGCCAGATCGTCGGCTGCTCGCGCGAAACCGTCGGCCGTATTCTGAAGATGCTGGAAGATCAGAATCTGATCTCCGCACACGGTAAAACCATCGTGGTCTACGGTACACGCTAAACCGCTCTGATTGCATGGCGCAATGCCTTCGTTGCGCCTTTTCAGCGGGTACAAAGCAATGTGGCGCCGACTCATCTACCATCCCGAAGTTAACTACGCCCTGCGGCAGACGCTGGTGCTTTGCCTGCCCGTCGCCGTCGGCTGGCTGCTGGGCAATTTGCAAAACGGCCTGCTGTTCTCGCTGGTGCCGGCCTGCTGCAATATCGCCGGTCTGGATACGCCCCATAAACGCTTCTTTAAACGTCTGCTGATCGGCGGCGGCCTTTTCGCCTTCAGCAGCTTTCTGGTGCAGTATCTTGGCGACTATGCCGTTCCCCTGCCCATTATCCTGTTTTCCATGGCCATGCTGCTGGGCGTGACCGGCGAAATCAGCCCGCTGCATGGCAGACTGCTGCCCGGCGCGCTGATTGCCGGCATCTTTACCCTGAGCCTGGCCGGTCGGATGCCCATCTGGCAGCCGCCGTCGCTTTATATCCTGGGCACGGTCTGGTACGGCCTCTTTAACTGGTTCTGGTTCTGGCTGTGGAAAGAGCAGCCGATGCGGGAAACGCTCAGCCTGCTTTATCGCGAGCTGGCCGGCTACTGCGAGGCCAAATACAGCCTGCTGACGCAGCTTGCCGACCCGGAAAAAACGCTGCCGCCGCTGCTGGCTCGCCAGCAAAAAGCGGTCGACCTTATCAATACCTGCTATCAGCAAATGCACATGCTGGCCGCCAGCAACGATAATCACCATAAGCGGTTGACCCGCGCTTTTCAGGTTGCGCTGGATTTGCAGGAGCATATCGCTGTCAGCCTGCATCAGCCGGAAGAGGTGCAGAAACTGGTGGAGCAGAGCCATGCCGAGGCGGTGATCCGCTGGAACGCGCAGACCATTGCGGCCAGGCTGCGCGAGCTGGCGGACGATATTCTCTATCACCGTCTGCCGACACGTTTCAGCATGGATAAACAGCTGCAGGCGCTGGAAAAAATTGCCCGCCAGCATCCCGCCAACCCGGTCGGCAACTTTTGCGCCTGGCATTTCAGCCGTATCGCCCGCGTGCTGCGTACCCAGCGTCCGCTTTACCAGCGCGATCTGATGGCGGATCGTCAGAAACGACTGCCGCTGCTATCTGCCATCAGAAGCTATCTGTCGCTGAAATCCGCCGCGCTGCGCACCGCCGCCAGGTTTGCGGTTATGCTCGCTTTCGCCAGCACCCTGGCGCTCTCGTTTAATCTGCCCAAGCCTTACTGGCTGCTGATGACGGTGATGTTTGTCAGCCAGAACGGCTACAGCGCGACCAGGGTACGTATTCAGCACCGTGCGCTGGGCACGCTGGGCGGGCTGGTGGTGGCCGCGCTGACGCTACGCTTTCAGGTGCCGGAATCGGCTGTGCTGCTGGTGATGCTGACGCTGACGCTGGCGGGCTATCTGGTGATCCGCAAATATTACGGCCTGGCGACGATCGGCTTTACCGTGACGGCGGTATATTCGCTTCAGCTGCTGTCGCTGAACGGCGCCGACTTTCTGCTGCCGCGCCTGCTGGATACGCTGATGGGCTGCCTGATCGCCTTTGCCGGGATGATCTGGCTGTGGCCGCAGTGGCAAAGCGGCCTGCTGCGGCAGAATGCGCACGACGCGCTGGAAACCTATCAGGAAGCGCTCCAGAAACTGCTGGGGGACGAAGAGAGTCCGCAGAAGCTTGCCTGGCAGCGTATGCGCGTTAACCAGGCGCACAACGCGCTGTTTAACTCGCTGAACCAGGCGATGCAGGAGCCGGGTTTCGACGCCCGCTACCTGGCCGATATGAAGCTTTGGGTTACGCACAGTCAGTTTATCGTTGAGCATATCAACGCCATGACCATTTTAGCGCGTGAACATACCATGCTGACGCCGCAGCTGGCCGAGCGCTATCTACAGGCGTGCGAAATTGCGCTACAGCGCTGCCAGCAGCGGCTGGAGTATGACGGGCCGAGTTCCACAAACAACGTGCTGGAGACGGATACGCCCTTTCAGCAGGGCGCGACCACGGTGATGGAGAGGCACATAAAGCGCATTCTGGAACATCTTGGCGTGATGCACACTATTTCTTCGTTGGCCTGGAGCAGCCGACCTCATCATGGCCGCTGGCTGTCGCGCCATTTACGGAAATCAGCCTGATGATGCTGAGCAGAAGTTTTTCGGCGCGTGTAAGCGGCCTGGTGCAGACGACGCGCCTGTTTAGCCGGAAGCGCGAGGCTTCCGGCCTGACGAGTTAAGCCAGCAGTTTTTTCACGGCGGTGGCGAAGCGGTTCATGCCCTCTTCGATATCGGTCGGTTCAATGACCAGCGACGGCGCAAAACGGATCACGTCCGTCCCGGCATTGAGGATCATTACGCCTTCGGCGGCGGCGGCGTTCAGAATATCGCGCGCTTTACCGGCATGCTGCGGCTTCAGCGCCGCGCCAATCAGCAGGCCTTTGCCGCGAATGTCGCTGAACAGATCCAGCTGCGCGTCCAGCGCTTTCAGCGCGGCGACAAACTGTTCGCGGCGCGCCTCTACACCGTTCAGCACTTCTTGCGTATTGATGATATCCAGCGCCGCTTCCGCTACCGCGCAGGCCAGCGGGTTGCCGCCATAGGTGGTGCCGTGCACGCCGGGCGCCATCACCGAGGCGATCTCGTTGGTGGTCAGCATGGCGCTGACCGGAAAGCCGCCGCCCAGCGCTTTGGCGGTGGTCAGAATATCGGGCTGGACGCCGTAGTGTTCATACGCAAACAGCTTGCCGCTGCGGCCCATGCCGCTCTGTACCTCATCCAGCACCAGCAGCGCCTGATGCTGGTCGCACAGCTCGCGCAGCCCCTGCATAAACGCCTGAGTAGCCGGCATCACGCCGCCTTCGCCCTGGATAGGTTCCACCACGATGGCGCAGGTATGGTCGTCGATAACCGCTTTTACCGCGTTAAGATCGTTAAACGGCACGTGGACGATGTCCGCCGGTTTAGGGCCAAAGCCGTCGGAATATTTCGGCTGGCCGCCGACGGAAACGGTAAACAGCGTGCGGCCGTGGAAGGCGTTATGAAACGCGATAATTTTGCTTTTAAAAGGCGAATGGCGTTTAGTCGCGTAATAACGAGCCAGCTTAAAGGCCGCCTCGTTGGCTTCCGCGCCGGAGTTAGCGAAGAACACACGTTCGGCGAAGGTGGCGGCAATCAGCTTGCTGGCCAGGCGCAGCGCGGGTTCGTTGGTGAAGACGTTGCTGGTGTGCCACAGGGTTTCACCCTGCGTTTTCAGCGCTTCCACCAGCGCCGGATGACAGTGGCCCAGCGCGGTAACGGCGATACCGCCGGAAAAGTCGACGTACTCTTTACCCTGCTGATCCCAGACGCGGCTGCCTTTTCCCTTAACCGGCACAAACTGCGCTGGTGCATAAACAGGCAAAATCACTTCATCAAACGTCGAACGCGTTACCGCTAATTTATCCGCTGCCATTGCCAACCTCATCTTTTTACGTTACAGAGCCACTGAAATTATAATCACAAAATATGCATAAAAAATCACTTTAAGGCAACCAAATTTATTGCCTGAGGAAATTCTTCAGCAGCTGATGCCCCTGCTCGCTGAGGATACTTTCCGGATGAAACTGCACGCCCTCCAGCGGCAAATCACGATGCCGCACGCCCATGATCTCGTCCTTCTCGCCGTCGCGCAGCGACCAGGCCGTCACCTCAAAATCGGCGGGGAGCGAGGCAGCCTCGACGATTAGCGAATGATAGCGCGTTACCCGTAGCGGATGATTCAGGCCGTTAAAAACGCCGCTGTTATTATGCTCAATCAGCGAGGTTTTACCGTGCATTACCTCACGCGCCCGCACAATACGCGCGCCAAAAGCCTGCGCTATCGCCTGATGTCCCAGACAAACGCCAAGCACCGGGATTTTTCCGGCGAAGGCCCGGATAGCCTCCAGCGAGATGCCCGCCTCGTTGGGCGTGCACGGCCCCGGCGAAATCACCAGATGTTCAGGCTTTAGCTCGCTTATTTGCGCCAGCGTCAGCTCGTCGTTACGTCTGACGTGAACATCTGCGCCTGCTTCACAAAAATATTGATAAAGGTTCCAGGTAAAAGAGTCATAGTTATCGATCAGCAGCAGCATACAAGCTCCGGGAAAAAAGAAACGCCGCTATTCTACGCGTTTTCGTCCCGCTCGCTGATGACTTTGCCGAAAGCGGCTTCCAGCAGCGATAAGTCGCCCGCCAGGCTTGCCTTAACGGCCGCCTGCCAGCTTTCGCTGTCGATCAGGCTCCATTGAATGTCGCAACCGGCATGGATAATCAGCTGTTCGAAAAAAAGCCGCTGGGCGCGTCCGTTGCCGCGCAGAAAAGGATGCAGCACGGTCAGCTCGCAGTAATACCAGGCGAGCCTTTCCGCCATGCGATCCAGCGGCAGATCGGCCAGACCGTTCTCTTCTTCCAGCGCCTGCATCAGCGCGTTGCCTTCTTTCTCGATGTATTCAAAGTGGCAGCAGGGCGTGTCGCCGATGGCGATATCGACTTCGCGCAGCTCGCCCGCCTCCTCCAGCACATCCTGAAAAAGCGCGCGGTGCATGGCGCGCAGATGAGGCAGACCCGGATTGCGCGTGCCCAGTTCGGGCAGGGAACCCGTTAATAAAAAGCTCGCCAGGAAGTTGGTCGGCAGACGCTGCTGCCAGAGCGTATTTTTTTGCTTGTCGGTGAGCTTTCTGGACATGAGTTCTCCTTGAAGGGGTAATTGCTGCTAAAAGCTTAGCTGATTATCAGCAGCAATCCCCCGACCGGAGCGTTAAGGCAGGATTTTTGCGGAAAGGATCACGACAGGTTTAACCGGCACGTTCTGGTATGGCCCCATATTCTGGGTCGGCACCTGAGCAATTTTATCCACCACTTCCTGGCCTTTCACCACTTTGCCAAAGACGGCATAGCCAAAGTCACGCTGGCCGTGATCCAGGAAAGCGTTGTCCGCTACGTTGAGAAAGAACTGGCTGGTAGCGCTGTCTTTATCGGCGGTGCGGGCCATGGAGATGGTGCCGCGCTTGTTCAGCAGGCCGTTATCCGCTTCGTTTTTAATCGGCGCGGCGCCAGGTTTCTGCTGCATATCGGCGGTAAAGCCGCCGCCCTGCACCATAAAGCCCGGGATCACGCGATGGAAAACGGTGTTGTTGTAGAAGCCATTGTTGACGTAATCAACAAAGTTCTTCGTGGAAATCGGGGCCTTTTGATTATTGAGTTCCAGCTCAATATTGCCAGCAGAGGTGGTCAGCAGCACGTGCGTATCTCCTTTTGCCGCCAGGGCAGAAGCAGAGAGCGTAGATAACGCAAACACGGTGGCGACCGCTGTCAAAGTACGTTTTAACATAAAAGATTCCTTACTTAAGGGCTACAGGCCGAAAGCTGATTGTAAAGAGGCGCTTATCCCTGCGCCAGCGTTTTACCTATTTTTACGCGTGCCGGGCCGACGCAAACGCTTTCGCCAGGCAAAAAACGGTGATATTCATCACGAATATCCTGAAATCGCTGGGGAAACTTGCATTATTTATTTAAGCAGATCACGAATCCAGCTAAACTGCCCGCGCTTAGCGTGAGCGTCCAGCCTCACAACTCTTGACTCCACGGGCCACAACTATGACTAATCGCGATCGAATCGGGCTTACCTGGATCAGCTTTTTCTCCTATGCGCTAACCGGCGCGGTAGTAATCGTCACCGGTATGGTATTGGAGAATATTGCTGACTATTTTCATCTGCCAGTTGCGCAGATGAGCAACACCTTCACCTTCCTGAACGCCGGCATTTTAGTCGCCGTGTTTCTTAACGCCTGGCTGATGGAAATCATTCCTCTGCGCCAACAGCTGATTTTCGGCTTCGTGCTGATGGTGCTCGCCATACTGGGGCTAATGACCAGCCACTCGCTGAGCGTCTTCTCGCTCTGTATGTTCGTGTTGGGCGTGGTCAGCGGCATCACAATGTCGATTGGTACTTTCCTGATCACCCATCTGTACGAAGGCCGTCAGCGCGGTTCGCGCCTGCTGTTTACCGACTCCTTCTTCAGCATGGCGGGCACTATTTTTCCCATTATCGCCGCCGCGCTGCTGGCGCGTTCGCTGCCGTGGTACTGGGTTTATGTCTGTATCGGCGTGATCTACCTGGCTATTTTTGTGCTGGCGCTCTGCTTTGAGTTTCCCGTGTTGGGCAAAAAAGCCGCCGTTCAGAACGTGGAAAAAGAGAAATGGGGCATCGGCGTGCTGTTCCTGTCTGTCGCCGCGCTCTGCTACATCCTCGGCCAGCTTGGCTTTATCGGCTGGGTGCCGCTGTACGCCACAAAAACCATGGGCATGGATCTGACCCAGGCTGGCGCGCTGGTCGGCAACTTCTGGACCGCCTATATGATCGGCATGTGGGCGTTCAGCGCCATTCTGCGCTTCTTCGATCCGCAGCGCATCGTCACCGTACTGGCGCTGCTGGCGACGGCGCTGATGTACTGGTTTATCAGCAGCAGCGACGCCAGTATGCTGAAGTGGATCATGATGAGCCTGGGCTTCTTCTCCAGCGCCATCTACACCACCATCATTACGCTGGGATCGCTCCAGACTAAAGTCTCTTCGCCAAAGCTGGTGAACTTTATTCTGACCTGCGGCACCGTTGGCACCATGCTGACTTTCGTGGTCACCGGCCCGATTGTGGATAAGCACGGCGCTCACGCGGCGCTCTCTACCGCTAACATGCTGTACGCGGTGGTGTTCGTGATGTGCCTGCTGCTGGGCTTCGTCAGCAAACACAAGCTGCACGGGCATATGTCCTCGCACTAACGGGAAAGGCCGGGAAACCGGCCTTTTTTATTAGCGCCGAAAATCCACTTTTTCGCTCTCCGCTAAATAAATTGTGCTCGCCGCAGGCTGCGTTTGTGCAATCACCCTTCCCTGACGGATCGAATAACGCGTCGGCACCTGACGCCGCAGCGCATCAAAACCGTTCTCCGCAGGCAGGATAATCAGGTTGGCGCTGTTGCCGCTCTGAATGCCGTAATCCTGCAGCTGTAGGGTTCTGGCGCTGTTATGCGTAATCAGCTTAATGCCTTCATCCAGCTGGCCATACCCCATCAGCTGACAAACATGCATCCCCATATGCAGCACCTGAAGCATATTGGCGGTGCCGAGCGGATACCAGGGATCGAAAACGTCATCGTGGCCAAAGCAGACGTTGATCTCCGCCTCCAGCATCTCTTTTACCCGCGTTACGCCGCGCCGTTTGGGATAGCTGTCGAAGCGTCCCTGAAGATGGATATTCACCAGCGGATTGGCGACAAAATTAATGCCGGAAAGCTTCAGCAGCCGAAACAGACGCGAGGTATAAGCGCCGTTATAAGAGTGCATCGCCGTGGTATGGCTGGCGGTGACGCGGGCGCCCATTTTCTCGCGCAGCGCCAGCGCGGCGACGGTTTCCACAAAGCGCGACTGTTCGTCGTCGATTTCGTCGCAGTGCACGTCAATCATGCGCTGATACTTCTGCGCCAGCGCGAAAGTTTTATGCAGCGACTCCACGCCATACTCGCGGGTAAATTCAAAATGCGGGATAGCGCCGACCACGTCCGCGCCCAGCCGCAGCGCCTCTTCCAGCAGGGCTTCGCCATCGGGGTACGAGAGAATGCCCTCCTGCGGAAACGCGACGATCTGGATATCGACCCAGGGTGCCATCTCGCTTTTCACTTCCAGCATGGCCCGCAGCGCGGTAAGCGAGGGATCGGACACGTCTACGTGCGTGCGCACATGCTGGATACCGTTGGCGATCTGCCATTTCAGCGTCTGCCGCGCGCGGGTTTTGACATCTTCATGATCCAACATCGCTTTGCGCTCTGCCCAGCGCTCAATGCCTTCAAACAGCGTACCGGATTCATTCCAGGCCGGTTCGCCTGCGGTCTGGGTGGTATCAAGATGGATATGCGGCTCAATAAAAGGCGGAAAAGCCAGCCCGCCCTCCGCATCCAGCGATCCTTCCGGCGCGGCGCCGTGTGACTGGGGCGAGATCGTGGCGATTTTGCCGTCGCGGATAGCAATCTGCCAGAGTCCCTCACGCCACGGCAATCGCACATGGTGAATGCTTTTTAATGGAATAGCCTGCATAAACACGCTCCTGAACGTCGGTGGTTTTTTTAACCATACCATCCTTTGTGGCGGAGCGAGACGGGAGCAATACCAGTAAAATCCATAACTTACTTAAAAAAGCTTAAAAATCATCACTCTACCCATAAAGGGGTATTTAAAAACTGGCTTGATATACATCAATAACCCTGGAGTTTTGCGCGCTATTGTAGCGGCATTATTTTGTAATGTGAGGCACAAATGCGCACCCGACTCGTTATTATTGGCAACGGCATGGTAGGGCATCGCCTGCTGGAAGAGCTGGCCGAAAAGGCCGCGCCGGAGCAGTTCGACATCACGGTTTTTTGCGAAGAGCCTCGCGTGGCTTACGATCGCGTGCATCTCTCCGCTTATTTCACCCATCACAGCGCCGAGGCCCTTTCGCTGGTGGCGGAAGGCTTCTGCGAAAAGCATAAAATAAGCGTGCTAACTGGTGAAAAGGCCTTAACAATCGACCGCCAGGAAAAGGTGGTGTATTCCGACCAGGGCCGCGCGGTGAGTTACGATAAGCTGGTGCTGGCGACCGGCTCTTATCCCTGGGTGCCGCCAATTGCAGGCGCCGACGGGAACAGCTGCTTTGTTTATCGTACGCTGGACGATCTGGACGCAATCGAAGCCTGCGCCCGTAACAGCCGTAGCGGCGCGGTGATCGGCGGCGGTCTGCTGGGGCTGGAGGCCGCCGGCGCGCTGAAAAATCTGGGCATGGAAACGCACGTGGTGGAGTTCGCACCCGTGCTGATGGCGGAACAGCTCGATCCGCTGGGCGGAAAGCTGCTGCGGAAAAAAATCGAAGGAATGGGCGTTGCCGTTCATACCAGCAAAAATACCCGACAGATTATTGACGGCCCGTCAGGCGGAAAAATCCTGCAGTTTGCGGATGAAAGCCAGCTGGCGGTCGATTTTATCGTGTTTTCCACCGGCATTCGCCCGCAGGATCGTCTCGCCAGAGAAGCCGGCCTTGCCATTGGCCCGCGCGGCGGCGTAGTGATTGACGACAGCTGCCGCACTACGGATGCAGATATTTACGCCATTGGCGAATGCGCCGCCTGGCAGGAACGCGTGTATGGCCTGGTGGCGCCGGGCTACAAAATGGCGCAGGTTACGGCAGACAGCCTGCTGGGTCGGGAGAACGCCTTTACCGGCGCGGATATGAGCGCGAAGCTCAAGCTGCTGGGCGTGGACGTCGGCGGTATCGGCGATGCGCACGGCCGGACGGAAGGCGCGCGCAGCTATCTCTACCTGGATGAAAACAAAGAGGTCTATAAGCGTCTGGTGGTCAGCGCGGACAATAAAAAGCTGCTGGGCGCGGTGCTGGTGGGCGATACCAGCGACTACGGCAATCTGCTGCAGCTGATGCTTAACGGCATCGAACTGCCGGACAACCCCGACACGCTGATCCTGCCCGCCCGTGCGGGAAGCAAACCGGCGCTGGGCGTGGATTCGCTGCCGGAAACGGCGCAAATCTGTTCCTGCTTTGACGTCACCAAAGGCGACCTGGTGCTGGCGATCCACAACGGCTGCCATACCGTGGCGGCGCTGAAGGCGGAAACCAAAGCCGGCACCGGCTGCGGCGGCTGCGTGCCGCTGATGACCCAGGTGCTGAACGCCGAGCTGAGCCGCCAGGGCATTGAAGTTAACAGCCACCTTTGCGAACACTTTCACTATTCCCGCCAGGAGCTGTATCACCTGATCCGCGTGGAAGAGATCCAAACCTTTGAGCAGCTGCTTAGCAAATATGGCCAGGGCTACGGCTGCGAGGTCTGTAAACCCACGGTAGCGTCATTACTTGCCTCGTGCTGGAACGATTATGCCCTCCAGCCTTCGCTGGTGCCTTTGCAGGACAGCAACGACAGCTTTCTTGGCAATATTCAGAAGGACGGCACCTACTCCGTGATCCCGCGCTCTGCGGGCGGCGAGATCACCCCAGCCGGGCTGATAGCCATTGGCGAGGTTGCCAGCCGCTACGGCCTTTACACCAAGATCACCGGCTCGCAGCGCATCGGTCTGTTCGGCGCGCAGAAAGACGATCTGCCCGCCATCTGGCAGACGCTGATCGAAGCCGGTTTTGAAACCGGCCACGCCTACGCCAAAGCGCTGCGCATGGCGAAAACCTGCGTGGGCAGCAGCTGGTGCCGCTTCGGCGTCGGCGACTCTGTGGGGCTGGGCGTGGAGCTGGAAAACCGCTACAAGGGCATCCGCACGCCGCACAAGATGAAGTTTGGCGTGTCGGGCTGCACCCGTGAATGCTCGGAAGCGCAAAGCAAAGATGTCGGCATCATCGCTACGGAAAAAGGCTGGAACCTTTACGTCTGCGGCAACGGCGGTATGAAGCCGCGCCACGGCGATCTGCTGGCGGCGGATCTGGATCGGGACACGCTTATCCGCTATCTGGATCGCTTTATGCTGTTTTACATCCGCACCGCCGATAAATTGCAGCGCACCTCGCTGTGGCTGGAGAGCCTGGATGGCGGCATCGACTATCTGCGCCAGGTCATAATCCACGACAAGCTGGGCCTCAACGCGCAGCTGGAGGCCGACCTGGCCCGCCTGCGCGAGCGCTTCGTCTGTGAGTGGCAGGCAACCCTTGCGCAACCGGAGCGGCTTGCCCGCTTCCGCCACTTTATCAACAGCGACAGCCGCGACCCGCTGGTGCAGAGCGTGCCGGAGCGTCAGCAGCACCGGCCCGCGCGGCCCGAAGAGCGTATTCCCGTTGTTATGGAGGAACAGCCATGAGCCAGTGGCATAGCGTTTGCCCTTTAGAAAGTATTCAGCCCGCCACCGGCGTTTGTGCGCTGGTGGCGGGAGAACAGGTTGCCCTGTTTCGCCCTCGCGCCGATGAAGCGGTGTTCGCCCTGAGCAATATCGATCCCTTTGCCCAGGCCAGCGTGCTCTCACGTGGCCTGATTGCCGAGCACCAGCAAAGCCTGTGGGTTGCCAGCCCGCTGAAGAAGCAGCGTTTTCGCCTGAGCGACGGCCTCTGTATGGAGGATGAGAGCCGCTCGATCCCCGCCTGGCCCGCCAGAGTCCGCGACGGCATGGTGGAAGTGGCGATATAAGCCCTTCTCTCTTTTTCACGGCCGCGCATTGCGGCCCTTTTTTATTGCGAGCCTCCTGTGAACTGGTTTCCTCTTTTTTGCGACCTGCGCCATAAGACCGTCCTGCTGGTCGGCGGCGGCGCCGTGGCCGAGCGCAAAGCGCGGCTGCTGCTGAAGGCTGGGGCGGATGTCCGCGTCTGCGCCACGCATTTTTCCTCCCCCTTTTACGAATGGCAGCAGGCCGGGAAGCTGACGCTGCGGGAAGCGCGCTTCAGCCCTGAACACCTTGACGGCTGCTGGCTGGCAATAGCGGCGACGGACAGTCATGAGGTCAATCAGCAGGTCAGCGACTACGCCAGCGCCCGGCAGATGTTCTGCAACGTGGTGGACGCGCCTGCCCAGGCCAGCGCCATCATGCCTTCCGTGGTCGATCGTTCGCCGCTGATGATTGCCATTTCCAGCGCTGGCGACGCGCCGGTGATGGCTCGCCTGCTGCGGGAAAAAATCGAAGCGCTGCTGCCGCAGCATTTGGGCAAAGTTGCCGCGTGGGCGGGCGCGTTACGACCACGGGTAAAATCAACCTTCAACGAAGCCGGGCAGCGCAGGCGCTTCTGGGAAAAACTGTTCCACCACGACCGGCTGGCGCAAACGCTCGCCAACGGGGACGATAAGCAGGCGGAAAAGCTGACGGAAGCATTGTTTAACGAGCCGCTGGCGCAACAGGGCGAAGTGGTGCTGGTCGGCGCCGGGCCAGGCGATGCGGGCCTGCTGACGCTGAAAGGGCTACAGCAGATCCAGCAGGCGGACGTGGTGGTTTACGACAGGCTGGTATCTGAAGAGGTGCTGGAGCTGGTCAGGCGCGATGCGGAAAGGATTTTCGTCGGTAAACGCGCGGGCTATCACTGCGTGCCGCAGGAGGCCATCAATCAAATCCTGCTGGAGCAGGCGGGCCAGGGAAAACGCGTGGTGCGGCTGAAAGGCGGCGATCCCTTTATTTTTGGGCGCGGCGCGGAAGAGCTGGAGGCGCTGTCCGGATCGGGCATTCCTTTTTCCGTGGTGCCGGGCATTACCGCCGCCTCGGGCTGCTCGGCCTACAGCGGCATCCCGCTCACCCATCGCGATTACGCGCAGAGCGTGCGGCTGGTGACCGGCCACGTGCAGAAAAACGGTGAGCTGGACTGGCAAAACCTGGCGGCGGAGCGGCAGACGCTGGTGTTCTATATGGGGCTGACGCAGGCGGCGGAGATCCAGCGGCAGCTGCTGGCGCACGGTATGAGCGGCGGGATGCCGGTGGCGCTGGTGGAAAACGGCACCTCGACCCGACAACGCGTTGTGGCAGGGCAGCTGAGCGAGCTGGCCGAGCTGGCCACGCAGGCGCAAAGCCCGTCGTTGATTATCATCGGTCGGGTGGTGGCCTTACGCGAGCCGCTTCGCTGGTTTTAGCCAGCCCATAAAAAACGGCGCCCCGGACTGACTTTCAAGGGCGCCGTTCAGGTTAGCCGTTACGGCTGGGCGACAAAGCCTACGGCTTCGTAGACTTTTTTCAGCGTTTCCTGCGCCTGAGCGCGAGCTTTCACCGCGCCGTCACGCATAACCTGCTCCAGGAAAGCCTCATCATTGCGATAACGATGATAGCGCTCCTGCAGCTCGCTCAGCATCCCGGAAACCGCATCGGCTACCGCGCCTTTCAGGTGCCCATACATCTGGCCTTCAAACTGCTTTTCCAGATCGGGAATGCTGGTGCCGGTCACGCCGGACAGGATATCCAACAGGTTAGAAACGCCCGCTTTGTTTTTTACGTCATAGCGCACGACCGGCGGCTGGTCGCCATCGGTCATGGCGCGCTTGATCTTCTTGACCACCGACTTCGGATCTTCCAGCAGGCCGATCACGTTGTTGCGGTTATCGTCCGACTTGGACATCTTTTTGGTCGGCTCCAGCAGCGACATGACGCGCGCGCCGGATTTCGGAATAAACGGCTCCGGCACCTTAAACACATCGCCATAGAGCGCATTGAAACGCGCGGCCACGTCGCGGCTCAGCTCCAGATGCTGCTTCTGATCTTCGCCAACCGGCACCTGCGTGGTCTGGTAAAGCAGGATATCCGCCGCCATCAGCACCGGATAATCGAACAGGCCCGCGTTGATGTTCTCTTCATAGCGTGCGGATTTGTCCTTGAACTGCGTCATGCGGCTCAGCTCGCCGAAATAGGTATAGCAGTTCAGGATCCAGCTCAGCTGCGTGTGCTCCGGCACGTGCGACTGCACGAAGATAGTGCTTTTCTGGGGATCGATGCCGCAGGCCAGATAGAGCGCCAGCGTATCCAGGGTCGCTTTACGCAGCGCAGCCGGATCCTGACGTACCGTAATGGCATGAAGATCGACAATGCAGTAAATGCAGTTGTAGTCGTCCTGCATGCTGACCCACTGACGCAACGCTCCCATATAGTTACCGATGGTCAGTTCGCCGGAAGGCTGCGCGCCGCTAAATACGATGGGTTTCATCTTTTTCGTCCTGGTCGTTACAGCCCTAATTCGGGCAACAAATCGTTAAAATGGTCAAGCACCAGCGTCGGCTGGCTGCTCGCAATCGGCTCGCCGTAGTTATAGCCGTAGGTCAGCCCTACGCAGGGCGTGCCCGCCGCTTTCGCCGCCTGAATATCGTTGCGGGAATCGCCCACGAACAGCAGTTCGCCGGGCAGCAGGCCGAACTTGCCCAGCACCAGAAACAGCGGGGCCGGATGCGGTTTTTTCGCCGTCACGTCGTCGCCGCCGATAATCAGCGAAAAGCAGTCGTCAATGCCGAGCGAGGCCAGCAAAGGCGCGACAAACGGCGTCGGCTTGTTGGTCACGATAGCCATCGGCATCCCGGTGGCCGCCAGTTTTTGCAGGCCTTCTTTCACGCCGGGGAAGAGTTTACTGCCGCTTTCGACAACGACAGCATAATGCTTATCAAGCAGCACCCGCGCGTCGCGCAGCAGATCGCTTTCCGGCGCGTGTCCCAGCGCCCAGGTCAGCGCGCGTTCAATCAGCACGTCCGCGCCGTTGCCAATCCAGGTGGAGACGCGCGCCAGACCCGCCGCCGGAAGGTTGAGCGACTGCAAAGCGGCGTCTACCGCGCTGGTCAGGCCCGGCGCGCTGTCGGTCAGCGTGCCGTCAAGATCGAACGCCAGCGCGCGAATATCAGTGAAATGAGCCATGACGAGATTTCTCCAGTTCCGTGCGCATATCATCAATGACTTTTTTATAGTCAGGCTGATTGAAAATAGCGGATCCGGCCACGAACATATCGGCGCCGGCCGCGGCGATTTCGCCGATGTTTTCTGTCTTCACGCCGCCGTCCACTTCCAGGCGAATATCGTAGCCGCTTTGGTCGATTAGCTTACGGGCCTGGCGCAGCTTGTCCAGCGTGCCGGGAATAAACGACTGACCGCCGAAGCCCGGGTTAACGGACATGATCAGCACCACGTCGATTTTGTCCATAACGTAGTCCAGATAGCTGAGCGACGTGGCCGGGTTAAACACCAGCCCTGCTTTACAGCCATGCTCTCTGATCAGCTGTAGCGTGCGGTCAACATGCTCGGACGCTTCCGGGTGGAAGGTGATATAGCTGGCGCCAGCCTTGGCAAAATCGGGGATCAGGCGATCGACCGGTTTCACCATCAGGTGCACATCGATCGGGGCGGTAATGCCGTAATCACGCAGCGCTTTCAGCACCATCGGCCCCATAGTCAGATTGGGCACGTAGTGATTATCCATGACGTCGAAATGCACGACATCGCCACCGGCAGCCAGCGCTTTGGCCGTGTCTTCGCCCAGGCGAGCAAAGTCTGCAGACAGAATTGACGGAGCGAGCAAAAACTTTTTCATCCATTTCTCCCAATTTAGCGCGCCTGGCGACAGGCACGTAGTGCTGTTGAGGATCAGTCGCTGCTAAACAGCGCCAGCAGCTCGTTGACCTGCAAACGCCCGCTGCCGCTGCGGCTGATCGAGCGACGAGCTTTAATCTGATGCAGCTGCGCGGCCTGATACCACTCGCGGGTCAGCGGCGTATCGTGATTGGAGATCAGTACCGGAATACGGCTTTCACGCGCCAGCTTCTCCGCCAGCTCCGCCAGGTGCTGCTGCTGCGCCAGGCTAAAGCTGTTGGTGTGGTAAGCGGTGAAATTTGCCGTGGCCGACAGCGGCGCATAGGGCGGATCGCAGTAGACCACCGATCCCGGCTCCGCCCGACCCAGCGTATCAGCGTATGATTCGCAGATAAAGGTGGCGTTTTGCGACCGCTCGGAGAACCAGTACAGCTCATCCTGAGGAAAATAGGGTTTGCGGTAGCGGCCAAAAGGTACGTTAAACTCGCCGCTTAAATTGTAGCGGCACAGTCCATTGTAGCAGTGGCGGTTAAGGTACAAAAACAGCACGCTGCGGCGCCAGGCATCAGTAGATCGATTAAACTCCAGCCGGCGAGCGTAGTAGAACTCAGCGTCGTTGCTTTCGGTCGTGAAAAGCTGGCTGGCATCCGCCACAAACTCGTCCGCGCGATCTCTTACCACGTTGTACAGGTTGATCAAATCTTTGTTGATATCCGCCAGCACGTAGCGCGAGAAATGCGTATTGAGGAATACGGACCCTGCGCCAACGAAGGGTTCAATCAGGCAATCCCCTTCCGGCAGGTGACGCTGGATATCGTTAAGCAGCGGGAACTTGCCGCCCGCCCATTTTAAAAAAGCGCGATTTTTTTTCATGCCGTCGTTTTATTACACTTACTCTTCTGGCTGCGGTTACACCGACAGCATATCTGCGCTTTAAATTACCAGCCCGCATAACGCGGGCTGGCAGAGAACATCGTCAGGCTCAATAGCCGTTAATTTGCTGACTCTTTTTTCACCTGGCTGACAGGTTTCACCCAGGGGTTTTTCGCCTGCACCTCTGACGGCAGCGAAGCTACCGCGCGTTTTGCATCTGCCGGCGTGGCGTAAGCGCCGCTTACCAGTACGTACCAGGGCTGGCCGTTGCGCGTGGTTTTATACACGTGATAGCCGCTCAGGTTCTGCTTTTTCGCCCAGGCGTTAAGCGTATCGGGACGCGAAGCGCTGCTCAGCTGCAACGTATAGTTGCCGCCGGTTACCGCAGCAGGCGCGGCTACCGGCGCGCTGTGGCTCTCTTTCGCGACCGGTTTCGCCGCCGCAGGTTTGTGCGTGGCGGGTCTGGTGTGCTGCTGAGGCGCGGCAGGCTGACGCGTAGCCGAACGTGCAGGCGCAGGCTGAGACGTCTGCGGCGCGGTGACCGGTTTGCCAGCAGTGCCGCCGCCCGCAACGGTCGCCGGTGCCAGCGGCAGCGAGCTGCCCTGCATATCCGTGCTGGCCGCATCCACCTGATTCTGCTGGTTAGAGAGCGCGCTATTGAGATCGCCCGGCAGCTCGACGCGCTGTTGGCCCGCCGGGGTCTGCACGGGCTGCGCTTCGGTCGGCGTGGAGGCGACCGGCGGGGCACTCAGTTCCTGAGGTGCATTACCGGATGCGGCTGAGCCCTCGGCAGGCTGCCCGCCCGCGCCAGAGGCGCTTGCATCAGCGCCAGGCTGCTGCGCGCCGCTCTGTCCGCTCATGGAAGAAGAGCCGGTCAGATCGATATTTTTATCGCTGCCGCCGGAGGTGGCCGGCGTCTGGGCGGCTTTTTTATCGCCGCTGTCCGACGAGTTCAGCGTTGAACCGATGCCAAGCACGATCAGCAGCAGCACCAGCACGCCTACCCCCATCATCAGATGCTGGCGTGATACCGGCACCTTAGGGGCAGAGGACGTTTTTCGCGCTCGCTGTGGACGGCGATCGCTGGTATCAGGCTTTAACTCATCTTCCGGTTTAAAATCGTCCATTTCACCTCCTCCGGTAAAGCAGCCGCGCCGCTTTACGTGTACGCCAGTAGTTAACTAACGGCTCAGGCCGGTTTCTGACAGTCGTTAATCGCTGCCAGCACCGTATCATGCGCAACGCCGCCGCGCACGCAGGCCTGTCCTAAAGCCAGCGGCAGCACCAGACGCAGCTCGCCCGCCAGCACTTTTTTATCACGCAGCATATGCGGCAGATAATCCGTCGCCGCCATGCTCTCCGGGCCGTGCACCGGCAGTCCGGCACGCTGCAGCAGGCTGATGATCCTGTCGGTATCGCCAGCGGAAAACTCGCCCAGCCGCTCTGCGGTACGCGCGGCCATCACCATGCCGGCCGCCACGGCCTCGCCATGCAGCCAGTTGCCGTAGCCCATATGCGCTTCGATGGCGTGTCCGTAAGTGTGGCCCAGATTCAGCAACGCGCGCTGCCCCATTTCGCGCTCGTCGGCGGCGACGACCTCGGCTTTCAGCTCGCAGCAGCGGCGAATACAGTAGGCCATCGCCTTGCCGTCCAGCGCCAGCAGCGCATCCAGGTTAGCTTCCAGCCAGCAGAAGAACTCACCGTCGAGGATGATGCCGTATTTGATCACTTCCGCAAGACCTGACGCCAGCTCGCGAGCGGGCAGGCTGCTCAGGCAGTTGATATCGATCACTACCGAAGCCGGCTGATAGAACGCGCCGATCATGTTCTTGCCAAGGGGATGATTAACGGCCGTTTTGCCGCCAACGGAGGAGTCCACCTGCGACAGCAGCGTGGTAGGAACCTGAATAAACCGCACGCCGCGCTGGTAGCTGGCCGCCGCGAAACCGGTCAGATCGCCAATCACGCCGCCGCCCAGGGCAATCAGCGTGGTATCGCGACCGTGCGGTTTTTCCAGCAGCGCGGTAAAGACCCGATCCATCACCGCCAGCGTTTTGTGCTGCTCGCCATCGGGCAGGATCACCTGGTCCACTTCTATACCAGCGCTTTCCAGCCGCTGACGAACAGGTTGAAGATAAAGCGGTGCCAGCGTGTCGTTAGTGACCAGCATTGCCCGCTCGCCCGCCTTAAGCGGCCAAAAAGAAGCCGGATCGTTAAACAGTCCGGCAGCGATGGTAATGGGGTAACTGCGTTCCCCCAGAGTGACGGTAATCTTCTCCATGAAGCACTCCTTTTCGGCCCGCAGGCGGAGCAGAGCCGCTAGCTCTTTTCCAGCATGTTAATGATTTGATTTGCGACGACTTTAGCACTTTGGTCATCGGTACGAATGGTGACGTCAGCAATCTCTTCATACAGCGGATTACGTTCGTCCGCCAACGCTTCCAGCACTTCGCGCGGTGGAGAATCCACCTGCAGCAAAGGACGCTTTTTATCGCGCTGCGTACGAGCCAGCTGTTTTTCGATCGTGGTCTCCAGATAGACCACCACGCCGCGAGCGGAAAGACGGTTGCGTGTTTCGCGAGACTTAACGGAACCGCCGCCGGTCGCCAGGACAATGCCCTGCTTCTCGGTGAGTTCGTTAATGATCTTTTCTTCGCGATCGCGGAAGCCTTCTTCGCCTTCGACGTCGAACACCCAGCCCACATCCGCTCCGGTACGTCGCTCAATTTCTTGATCGGAATCGAAAAATTCCATATTGAGTTGCTGAGCTAACTGACGCCCAATAGTGCTTTTGCCGGCACCCATAGGCCCAACCAGAAAGATATTGCGTTTCTCTGCCATTTTTTCGGTATTACTAAGACAATTCGTTAATGATACCCCGTCCTACAGCGGACAGGACATGAACTGAAACCTCATGAGCGATAGTGCGAGAGTCAGAGGAAAATTATCTCAACACTGAAGGTGTTTTGGCAACCGATTAAATTGACCTTGCCCATTGCGCCCACAGCTGGCGCGTTCAGTCCGCTTCATTTATCACGCCGATGTCACAGCATCGGTTACGCCGGTTGCGCACGATAAAAAACGGGTAAATGCTTTTTCTTAAAGCCAAACCGAGGCCTGTAATTCAAAAATCGCTAAACCTTGTAAGCTAATTCCGCCCTTGCGTCAAACGCATATGGCTGCAATCCGCTAAAAAAGCACTCGCTCGCTCAGTTTGTTACAAAAAAGCTTTACTCGTCACGAATCAGTCTTGGGGTTATGAAGATCACCAGCTCACGTTTTTTTTGGCCGGTAGTCGCATGGCGAAAAAGCGCGCCCAACAGCGGTACAGAGCCAAGAAACGGCACCCGGCTCTGCCCTTTTGCGCGCTGCTGCTGGAAGATGCCGCCCAGCGCCAGCGTTTCACCATCTTTCAGCGTGACCTGGGTCTGGATCTCCTGTTTATCGATGGCGATATATTCGCCCTCGCCGCTGCGTACCGTACTGCCGGGCAGGTTCTGGCTGATATGCAGCTTTAGCATGATGCGGCCGTTCGGCTGCACGTAAGGCGTTACGTCCATGCCTAAGACCGCCTCCCTGAACTCCACGCTGGTTTTACCGTTGCTACCGCTGGAGACCTCATAGGGGATTTCGGTGCCCTGTTTAATACTGGCGGGCTGCTGATGCGAGGTGAACAGTCGGGGACTGGCGATAATCTCCAGTTTGTTTTCCTGCTCCAGCGCGTTCAGCTCCAGATCCAGCATCCTGCCGTTCAGGCGCGCCAGGGTAAAGCCTAAGGCCAGTGCGGGATTAGCCACCGGCAGATCAACGCGCAGCTGGCTGACCCGCAGCGCGCGGGCGATCTGCTCTTCGCCGCCCAGGCCCCAGCGCACGCCCAGCTCGCGCAGGCTCTCTTCGCTGAGGGTAACGATATGCGCGGCGAGTTCGACCTGCTCCAGCGGCGTATCCAATGCCGTGACCCAGCGCTGGATCTCGTTCAGCGCGGCTCGGGTGTCGCGCAGGATCAGGCTGTTGGTGCGTTTATCTACCGTCACGCTGCCGCGCGAACTCAGCAGCTTCGCCTGCGCGCTCTGCAGGCTGCCGTAGACTTTTTCCGCCTCTGCATAGCGCAGCGGCAACGCCAGCGTATCAAGCGGCAGCGCCTTTTCCGCCTCCTCCCGCTCAAGCGTTTGCCGTCGCTGCTGCTCTTCCTGCCAGCCCTGCGGGAAAACCAGCAGCACGTTGCCTTCTTTATTCACCTTCAGCTTCGCCAGGCGGGAAACCAGCGTCAGCGCCTGCTGCCAGCTGACCTCTTTTAAACGGACGGAAAGCCGTCCCTCGACGCCGGGCGCAACCAGCAAATTCAGCTGCTGATAGTCCGCCAGCGCCTGAAGAATTTGCCCGACAGGCGCGTCATCGAACGCCAGGGAAAGCGGCGCCGGGCTGCCCCGCAATGGCGTTGCCAGCCATAGCGGCAGCAGGAGAAGAACTTTCCACAGGCGAATGTGTTTCATAAAGGCTTCCTTGCAAGTTAATCCTTAAAGGCGCGCTGCACGGCGTGGCGGCCGCCAGCGTAATGCCCAGCGCGGTGACGTCCCGCAGCTGCCAGTAAGCGTCCGGCCAGCTCTGCGCAGCCCATAATTTACCGCTGCCGCTACGGGTCACCAGCCAGGCGCGGTAGTTCGCTGGCCGACCGATGATGCCGCGCAGCTGCGGCGGCGGCATGGGTAACAGGGGGTCACAAAACATGTTTTCCGGCGGCGAAAAGGGATCGCGGGCCGCCAGCGCGCTACACCCCAGCAGCAGCGCAGCCACCAGTATTACCGGGCGTTTTAGCCAATCTTTTAAAAAGGCACTAGCGTTCATATTGCACCACCAGATTTAACCGCAGCTGTTCATCCACCCGCTTCAGGCTGAACTGCGCCAGCCTGACGGCGGGTTGCCGCTCGCTCAGATAGCGAAACGCGGACTGCAGCTGCGGCCAGCTAAGCAGCAGGGTTAATTCGCCGCCCTGAGGCGTTGGCTGCCAGCCCTGTAAACGGTTGCCCGCCGCCTCGCTCAGCTGTAGCCACGAGAAAGGCCGCGCCGCCCCAGGCCGTAACGCCAGTTGCAGGCCAGCGATATCCGCTTCGGCTTCGTGCAGCGAGCTTCGCTGTTGCAAATTGTGCAGCAGCAGCCGATAGCGCTTGTGCTCCTGTTGCCGCTGCTGCGCCACCTGTAAAGCCTGCTGCTGAAGAGGCCGCAGCCAGACCTGGCGTACCATCAGCGCGCCCGTGATAAAGCAGAGCACCAGCAACAGCAGCCTTAGCCAGAACGGCAAAGCGAGCCAGCGATGCAGCAGAACGCTACTCATGTTCCTGTTCCGGCAGCGTGGCCTCCAGGCTGAAGCGGATAATGCCCTTTCCGTCGCGGCTGAGCCTGCCGGTGTTGACCTGTTGAAACAGGTGAAACCGCTCTAACTGCTGACGAAACGCCTCAACCTCAGCCAGCTGCAGGCAAAATCCGGTGACGGTCAGACTCTGCGCGGTTTTACTGATTTCGTTCAGCCAGAGCGCCGCTGGCAGGGTTGCGGCCAGGTCGCGCGTAAATGCCTGCCACTCGCGCAGGCGCGCCTGCCTGCCTTCACTGATGACCAGCGCGCGTCGAAGCGTATCGCGCCGGGCTTCCAGACGAGCCAGGCGAGCGCTGAGCCTGTCGAGCTGGTCGTTAGTCTCTTTCAGCCAGCGCAGGCCGGTCTGCTGCCGCTTGCCGAGCGTCTGCTGCTCCAGCAAGGGCATCGTCAGCGCGAGCAACAGAACCAGTAGCGCCATAAGCAACAGGCCGTCGCGGCGCAGCTGTTGGCGCTGCCGCTGCCGACGCCAGGGAAGAAAATTTACCCAGACCATCAGGCGTCCTCCGGCCGCAGCGCCAGCCCGGCGGCCAGCGCAAAAGCGCCGCTGTACGCGGGCAACGGCAGCGACTTAAAAGCGAAAGCCGCCAGCGGCTCCAGCCACAGCGCATTGGCAGGCAGCGCTTCCGGCAAGGCCGAGCTATAGTAAAGCGTGGCCGCATCGGCCAGGTATTTTTCGCGCAGCGCCGCCAGGTTGGCCGCTTCATCAGCGGGACACCACCCCCATGGCGGCTGTAGCCGCGCGCCAAACCAGAGCCAGTGGTCGGGTAAACGGTGCACCAGCACGGCATCCGGGCTGAGCCGCAGGCTTTGCGCCAGCGCAAACAGCGCGGCCGGGGCCAGCTCCAGCACCCGAGGGTTGAGTCCCGCCGTCTTCAGCATCGATAGCCAGTCATGAACCGCGTCCCGACGGGCGGCGGTCAGCCACAGCTGCCCGCTGTCGGCAGCTGCCTGGCGGTAGTCAAGCGCAAGTTTTTCAGGCTCTATCGGAAAAAATCGCTTCGCCGCGGCCGCGATATAGCTGCTACGCTCTGGTTCACGCAGTGAGGTTTGCGGCAGCGCCAGCGCGTGCTGCAACGCCAGCCGGGCGGGAAAGCCGACGCGCAGCGAGATCTGCCGCGGCAGCCGTTTTCGCCACTGTCGCAGCAGGGGAATAAGCGGGTCGGGCCGTTGCACCAGCCCGTTGGTTAACGTATCGTGCGGCAGCGCATGTTGCCACCAGTGGCGCAGTTGCCAGCCGTTACGACGGTATTGAATACCCAGGGCGCAAAGCTGTCCGTTCTGAATATCCAGGCCGACTTGCCATGTCTGAAATGCCATTTCGCGCGGTCTCCCTGCTCAGTAGAAAAATGATGTATCCAGGCCTCTGGCTTGCCTTTATACTACCGCGCGATTGTTTATAAACTGTCCAGGCGACTTAAGATGGAAAATATCAGGTGAAGTTCGTAAAGTATTTTTTGATCCTTGCAGTGTGTTGCATTTTGTTGGGAGCCGGCTCGATTTATGGTCTGTATCAGTACATACAGCCGCAGCTGCCCGACGTCGCCACGCTGAAAGATGTCCGGCTGCAAACGCCCATGCAGGTCTACAGCGCGGATAACGAGCTGATTGCTCAATACGGCGAAAAGCGCCGCATCCCGTTAAAGCTTGGGCAGATCCCGCCCGTCATGGTCAAGGCCTTTATCGCTACCGAAGACAGCCGCTTTTATGAGCATCACGGTATCGATCCTATCGGCATTTTCCGCGCGGTAAGCATTGCGCTGGTTTCCGGCCACGCTTCCCAGGGCGCCAGTACCATCACGCAGCAGCTGGCCCGTAACTTTTTCCTCAGCCCCGAGCGTACGCTGATGCGTAAAATCAAGGAGGCTTTTCTCGCCATTCGCATTGAGCAAATGATGAGCAAAGACGAAATCCTTGAGCTTTACCTGAACAAAATCTATCTGGGCTACCGCGCCTATGGCGTGGGCGCCGCTGCACAGGTCTATTTCGGCAAAAATGTCGATCAACTCTCGCTGGGCGAGATGGCGATGATCGCCGGTCTGCCTAAAGCGCCATCGACCTTTAACCCGCTCTATTCCCCTACTCGCGCGCTGTCTCGTCGCAACGTCGTGCTCAGCCGCATGCTGGATCAGAATTACATTACGCAGGCGCAGTATGACGAAGCGCGCCTTTCGCCGCTGGAAGCGCACTATCACGCGCCGGAAATCGCCTTCTCCGCCCCTTATCTGACCGAGATGGTGCGTCAGGAGATGGTGAAACGCTACGGCGACAACGCGTATAACGACGGCTTTAAAGTCACCACGACCATTACCCGTAAATTACAGTTGGGCGCGCAGAAAGCGTTGCAGGACAACGTGCTGAATTACGATATGCGTCATGGCTACCGCGGCCCGGCCAACGTGCTGTGGAAAGTCGGCCAGACCGCCTGGGGCCGTACGGAGATCCTGAAAACGCTGAAGGCGCTGCCGGTTTACGGCCCGCTCTTCCCGGCGGTGGTAACCGAAGCCAACCGCGAAGAAGCCACGGTACTGATGCGCGACGGCAGCAGCGTGACGCTGAACCTGGCTGGCGTACGCTGGGCGCGGCCTTATAAATCCGATACCGTCCAGGGCCGCACGCCGACTTCCGTGACCGAAGTGGTGCAGCCGGGCCAGCAGATTTGGGTTCGCCAGATGGATACCGGCTGGTGGCTGGCGCAGGTGCCGGACGTTAACTCGTCGCTGGTTTCGCTGGATCCGCACAACGGCGCCGTTCGCGCACTGGTAGGCGGTTTCGACTTTAACCTGAGCAAATTTAACCGCGCGACCCAGGCGCTGCGCCAGGTAGGCTCGAACATCAAGCCGTTCCTGTATACCGCAGCGATGGATCGCGGGCTGACGCTGGCCTCTATCCTGAACGACGTGCCGATCTCCCGCTGGGATGCCGGCTCGGGCGCCGACTGGCGGCCAAAAAACTCACCGGCGACCTACGACGGCCCGATCCGCCTGCGTCAGGGGCTGGGTCAGTCCAAGAACGTGGTCATGGTGCGCGCTATGCGTGCGATGGGCGTTGATTACGCCGCGCAGTATCTGCAACGCTTTGGCTTCCCGGCGCAGAATATCGTGCACACCGAATCGCTGGCGCTTGGCTCCGCTTCGTTTACGCCATTGCAGATGGTGCGCGGCTATTCGGTGATGGCCAACGGCGGCTTCCTGGTCGATCCTTTCTTTATCAGCAAGATTGAGGATGAACAGGGCAATACGCTGTTTGAAGCCAGGCCGAAAGTAGCCTGCCCGGAATGCAATCTGCCGGTGATTTACGGCGAGACGCAGAAAGCGGTAGCGCTGAATGAAGACAGCGTGGAAAACCCGACGGTATCGCAGCAGGGCGGCAACGCAGTCGTTCCGCAGCCGCAGCTGGAGCAGGTTTCCCAGCCGCCACAGCAGGATGAACAGTACGCGCCGCACGTGATCAACACGCCGCTCTCTTTCCTGATCAAAAGCGCGATGAACTCCAATATCTTTGGCGAACCGGGCTGGATGGGCACCGGCTGGCGCGCAGGACGCGATCTGAAGCGCAACGATATCGGCGGTAAAACGGGCACCACCAACAGCTCGAAAGACGCCTGGTTCTCAGGCTATGGTCCGGGCGTGGTGACCTCTGTGTGGATCGGCTTTGACGATCACCGCCGCGATTTGGGCCGAACGACCGCTTCCGGCGCGATTAAAGATCAGATTTCAGGCTATGAAGGCGGCGCGAAGAGCGCTCAGCCAGCGTGGGACGACTACATGAAGGTCGCGCTGGATGGCGTACCGGTGCAGCCGCTGACGCCGCCTGAAGGCGTGGTTACCGTCACCATCGATCGCCGTACCGGCAAGCTGGCCAACGGCGGCGGCAATACCCGTCAGGAGTACTTTATCAACGGCACACAGCCGACCGAGTATTCCGTCCATGATGTCGGCACCACGCTGATGGACAACGGCGAAAGCCACGAGCTGTTCTGATGCCGGGCCATGTCGCCCGTGCCTGATGGCCACAAAAAAGCCCGGTTTTTACCGGGCTTTTCTTTGGAATGCTGTCGCGTTTTTAGTAGCTCAGCCGCCCCTGGCGAATCAACCACTCCCGCACCATAAACAGCGCGCTGACGTTGCGCGCCTCGCAAAAATCAGGCTCCTGCAGCAGCGCCATCAGGTTATCCAACGGCCAGCGAACCTGCGGCAGCGGTTCCGGCTCGTCGCCTTCCAGCCGCTCTTCGTAAAGATCTTCCGCCACGATGATATTCATCTTGCTGGAAAAATAGGACGGCGCCATGGTGAGCTTGCCCAGCCATTCCTGCTGACGCGCGCCAAAACCTACCTCTTCCTTCAGCTCGCGGTTGGCGGCTTCCGCAGGCGTTTCGCCCGGATCGATCAGGCCTTTAGGGAACCCCAGCTCATAATTTTCCAGTCCGACGGCATATTCCCGGATAAGAATAAGATGGTTGTCCACAATGGGGACGATCATCACGGCTTCACGTTCAGTGGGTTTCATTCGCTCATAAACGCGCTCAGCACCGTTGCTGAACACTAAATCCACGGCCTCCACGGTAAACAGACGCGACCGCGCGACGGTTTCAACATTCAGGATTTTAGGTTTTTGCAGTTGTCCGGTCATAGTGGCCCCAGGGAAAAGCCAAAAAAATGAGCGTAATAGCTCGCCAGTCGCGGTAAATTTACCGACAGTTACGCTATTGTGCGGCAGTGAAAGAAGGTTGCCAATCAGCGCATGAATTATTTTACACCGTTATAACAAATCCACCCGTAAGTAATTAAAAAGTTTTAAAAAAGTCAATGCGTGTTTTACAAAATAAGAATATACCGATATTGCTACGGCCTATGGCTTGTTACCATCTCGGTCGGGGCTAATCTACTATTATTCTAATTTTATGATTTTGCGCGTTATTTTATTAAACTTCGCGGATTGCCAGCGCTGCCTGAAGCCGTCACAATATCGATATAACTATGATTCAGGCCGGTAATTTCCAGCACAATGGCAGGAGCAGGATGGCAGGGAGAAAAGCATGAGCACAATAGTCATTATATTGGCTGTAATGCTGGCCTGTTCACTCGGAGCGGGTTGTTTTTTCTGGTACGCTATGCGGCATCGCCCGCCGTTGGCGAAACCGCTGCCATTCATTAGTCCGCCTTTTCGCAAGCTGAGCGACGACGAGCGTAAAGCCGTTGAACGCTACATCGGCTCTTTAGCGAAGCACCGCAGCATTCCGCTTCCCGGCGGCAATACACATGCAAACGATAATCTGGCGCTAACCTCGCAAAGCAGCAACGTCTATCCGGTTACCCGCTCTATTACCCGCTACGGCCTTTCCACCGACGATCCGCACAAATGGCGTTACTATCTGGATGCGGTTGAAGTGCATCTGCCGCCGCTGTGGGAACAGTACATCGCCGAAGAAAATTACGTCGAGCTGATCAAAACGCAAACTATTCCGCTGGTGGTTTCGCTCAACGGGCATTCGCTGGTCAACTACGTTTACGAGCCGCCTGCGCTGGGGACGGTAACGCGGCCTGCGGCGCAAAACGCCTCGATCAGAAAAGAAGAAAGCGAAAACATTGAGCTGCTTAGCGTGCGTAAAGAGACGCCTGAAGAGTATATGCTCAGCCGTCCCGACGGCACGCGCGAGGCGGTAGCTATCAGCCTGGGGCTGCTGCTGCTCTTTTTTAGCCTGATTAGCCCGGCGGTAATGATGCCGTGGCTGGTGGTCACCGCGCTGGTCATTATCCTTATCAGCGCCTGGTCGCTCTGGCGGCGGCCAGGCGAGAAAGACCTGCGGGAAATCCACTGCCTGCGCGGCGCGCCCAAACGCTGGGGTCTGTTCGGCGAATCCAACCAGGGCCAGGTCAGCAATATTTCACTCGGCATTATCGATCTGATCTATCCTCCCCACTGGCAGCCTTACGTGGCGCACGATTTAGGCCAGCCTACCGAAGTGGATATCTATCTTAACCGTCAGGTCGTGCGTCAGGGCCGCTTTCTGTCACTACAGGATGAAGTCCGCAATTTCCCTATTCATCGCTGGCGCAAAAACCTGGTGCTGGCTACGGGTTCGCTGCTGGTGCTGGTGCTGCTGGTTTTTCTGGTGCCGCTAAGTATGCCGCTCAAGCTAAGCATCGCCTGGCTGAAAGGCACCGAAAGCGTCCAGGTGCACAGCGTGGGCGATCTGGAAAACGTTGCCTTGCGCATCGGCGACTCCCTTAAAGTCAGCGGTGAAGGCATGTGTTCAGTCCCGGCGACCTATCAGGGCAACCGCAGCTACGCGTTTATGCCTTTCGACTGTTCGGCCGTCTACTGGAATAACGCCGCTCCCCTGCCCCAGCCGCAGTCGGATATTATCGATAAGGCTACCGCCCTGCTGAACACCACCAGCCTGCAGCTGCATCCACAGAACAGCACCGATCCCAAGCTTAATCCGCAGCTCGCCACGGCTATCCAAAAATCAGGCATGATCCTGCTGGATGACTTTTCCGATATCGTGCTGAAAACGCAGGATCTGTGCAGCCAGGAGCAGGACTGCGTCAGGCTGAAAAACGCGCTGGTCAACCTTGGCAACGCTAAAGACTGGGAAACGCTGGTGCGTCGGGCGGACTCTGGCGCGCTGGCCGGCACCAATGTGCTGCTGCGACCGGTCAGCGCCGAAGCGCTGGAAAACCTGGTCAACACCGCCACCTCTTCGTTTTTCTATCGGGAAACAAGACGCGCGGCGGAAGCGCTTAACAGCCCGCCGCCCGGCGGTTTTCTGATCCTCAGCGATGAAGGCCGCCAGCTGGTCAATCAGCAGGCGCCCGGCATCTCCCTGTTCGACTTCAACGCGCCCGACCAGTGGCCGGAATTACAGCGCCTGGCGGGCATGCTGCTGCACACGCCGTTTTCCGCCAGCGGCATCGTGACCAGCATTACCACCGACGCCAACGGCACGCGGCATATCGCGCTGCACAGCGAGCCGGACGCCACCCGACTGGGCCACTATCTCGGCACCACCCTGCTGCTACTGATCGTTGCCTTAAGCTTTATCTTTAACGGTCTGCTGGCCCTCAGACGTATTCATCTCAATCGCGTGCGCACCACGGCGATTCAGGACTATTACGATAAGTGTTTTAACCCCGCGCTAAGCACGCCGCAGACTATCCGACCGCTGTTCTGAGCCCGTCGGTTTTATGCTATTTTTAAGGTTATCGTCCTCTCTGCGCCATCCCGCATGACGCTCTCCGGCTTAAGCCGGAGAGGCACCTTGATTTCCGACAGGCAACCCATACATAGGGATATTCCCAAACAGGAGCAGCGATGAAAGAGAAATCCGCAGAAGCGGTTCGGCTCGATAAATGGCTGTGGGCCGCTCGCTTCTATAAAACCCGCGCGGTCGCACGTGAGATGATTGAAGGCGGCAAAGTGCACTACAACGGCCAGCGCAGCAAGCCGAGCAAGCTGGTGGAGCTGAACGCCCAGCTAACCTTACGCCAGGGCAATGATGAACGTACGATCATCGTTCTGGCAACGGGTGACCAGCGTCGTCCGGCCGCAGAAGCCCAGCAGATGTATGCCGAAACGGCTGAAAGTATTGAGAAGCGGGAAAAGATAGCGCTGGCGCGAAAAATGAACGCGTTGACTATGCCGCATCCTGACCGTCGCCCTGACAAAAAAGAGCGCCGGGACCTGATGAAATTTAAAAATTCTGGCGACGAATAAGCTTGCCACAACGAGAGAGAATTATGGCTCATCAAGACCAAATGCACCGTTATCTGTTTGAAAATTACGCCGTACGCGGCGAACTGGTGACGGTATCCGACACCTGGCAGCAGATTATCAACGGTCACGATTACCCGCTGCCGGTACAGAAAGTGCTGGGCGAGCTGCTGGTCGCCACCAGCCTGCTGACCGCCACGCTGAAGTTCGACGGCGACATCACCGTGCAGCTTCAGGGCGACGGCCCGCTGAACCTGGCCGTGATCAACGGTAACAATCGTCAGGAAATGCGCGGTGTGGCCCGTGTTAACAGCGAGATCGCGCCGGACAGCAGCCTGAAAGAGATGGTCGGCAACGGCTACCTGGTGATCACCATCACGCCAGCCAAAGGCGAACGCTATCAGGGCGTGGTTGGGCTGGAAGGCGAAACCCTGGCCGAGTGTCTGGAAGACTACTTTATGCGTTCGGAGCAGCTGCCGACCCGCCTGTTTATCCGTACCGGCGAAGCGGAAGGCCAGGCTGGCGCAGGCGGTATTCTGCTGCAGGTTCTGCCCGCACAGGACGCCAAAACAGAGGACTTCGAGCATCTGGCGACGCTGACCGACACCATTAAAACGGAAGAGCTGCTGGGCCTGCCAGCCAACGAAGTGCTGTGGCGACTGTATCATCAGGAAGAAGTCACGCTCTACGATCCGCAGGACGTGATCTTCCGCTGCACCTGTTCGCATGAACGCTGCGGTGAAGTTCTGCGCAGCCTGCCGGAAGAAGAAGTGAATGAGATCCTGGCCGAAGACGGCAAGATCGATATGCATTGCGACTACTGCGGCAGCCACTATATTTACGATGCTGTAGATATCGCAGCGATCCGCAACGACTCTGCCGCCGGCGACGAGCGCGTGCACTGATAATACTGCGCCGTCGCCAGGCGGCGCATCTCTCTGACCATCCTATGCCTTTTTACCGTAGTCATTCCGCAAAACCCTTACGCAAATGCATACGCTGAGGCGATAATAAGCGTTTCATGTGTCGCCTCTCATTTCTGCCTCCTGTTGCTTTTCCTCAGCCTTTAGCCGTGTAAACTGCGCGCGATCGCAATTTACACTTTATTAAGAATTTGATAACCACTACGGTTAACGGCACGTGATTTCCCTTCATCTGTAATTACAACCGACCCGACAAAGGAGCAGTAACATGCGTGACCTGACCCAGCAGGATCTCGTCGATTATGGCATCACGGACGTGGTTGAGATCCTTTACAACCCGGATTTCGACACGCTGTACAGGGAAGAAACGCGTCCCGAACTGAGCGGATATGAACGCGGTATCGAAACGCAATCCGGCGCGATTGCCGTCGATACCGGCATCTTTACCGGCCGTTCCCCCAAAGATAAATATATCGTGCGTGACGAGACAACTCGCGACACGCTGTGGTGGAACGATCAGGGCAAAGGCAAAAATGACAACCAGCCGCTTTCGCAGGAAATCTGGCAGGATCTGAAAGCCAAAGTCACCAAACAGCTCTCCGGCAAACGTCTTTTTGTTGTGGATGCCTGGTGCGGCGCTAACCCGGATACGCGTCTCAGCGTGCGTTTTATTACCGAAGTGGCCTGGCAGGCGCATTTCGTTAAGAACATGTTTATCCGGCCGGATGAGGCGGCGCTGGCCAGCTTCGAACCTGACTTTGTGGTGATGAACGGCGCGAAATGCACTAACCCCGACTGGCAACAGCAGGGGCTGCATTCCGAAAACTTTGTCGCGTTTAACCTGACCGAGCGCATCCAACTGATTGGCGGCACCTGGTACGGCGGCGAGATGAAGAAAGGGCTGTTCGCCATCATGAACTATCTGCTGCCGCTGAAGGGTATCGCGTCGATGCACTGTTCGGCCAACGTTGGCGAAAAAGGCGATGTGGCGGTGTTTTTCGGCCTCTCCGGCACCGGCAAGACCACGCTGTCGACCGATCCAAACCGCCAGCTGATCGGCGACGATGAGCACGGCTGGGACGATGACGGCGTCTTCAACTTTGAAGGCGGCTGCTACGCCAAAACCATCAAGCTGTCTGAACAGGCGGAGCCGGAAATCTATCACGCTATTCGTCGCGATGCGCTGCTGGAAAACGTGGTGGTACGCGCCGACGGTTCGGTGGACTATGACGACGGCAGCAAGACCGAGAATACCCGCGTCTCCTACCCGATTTACCACATCGACAACATCGTGAAGCCCGTGTCGAAAGCGGGACACGCCCGTAAGGTGATCTTTCTGACGGCGGACGCTTTCGGCGTGCTGCCGCCGGTGTCGCGCCTGACGCCGGATCAGACGCAGTATCACTTTCTGTCGGGCTTTACCGCCAAGCTGGCCGGTACGGAGCGTGGCGTCACCGAACCGACGCCGACCTTTTCCGCCTGCTTTGGCGCGGCGTTCCTGACGCTGCATCCGACGCAATACGCCGAGGTGCTGGTAAAACGCATGGCGGCGGCGGGCGCGGAAGCTTATCTGGTCAATACCGGCTGGAACGGCAGCGGCAAACGTATTTCGCTGAAGGACACACGCGCCATTATCAACGCTATCCTCAGCGATGAGATTGCCGGGGCGGAAACCATCACGCTGCCGATCTTTAACCTGACGGTGCCGCTGGCGCTGCCAGGCGTGGACAGTGCGATCCTCGACCCGCGCAACACTTACGCCGATGCCGCACGGTGGGAAGAGAAAGCGCGCGACCTGGCGCAGCTGTTTATTACTAATTTTGATAAGTATACCGATACGGCCGCCGGTGCGGCGCTGGTATCCGCCGGCCCGCAGCTGTAGGCCAGGCGTGATAAAAAAGGCCGGATGTCTGACATCCGGCCTTTTTCATTGTTGCGGCTTATCCCGTCACGACCGCAGGCGCGGTGCTGGGCGGCAAAGGCAGCCAGGCGCGGATACATAATCCGCCCCGCTCGCTTTCGCCAATTTCCAGCGATCCCTGATGCGCATCGATAATACGCTGCACGATCGCCAGCCCCAGCCCTGTACCGCTGGTGCTGCGGGCGCTGTCGCCGCGCACAAAAGGCTGAAGCAGGTGCTTAAGCTGCTCGGGCTTGATCCCCGGCCCGTCATCCTCTACCTGGAACCAGGCGCGCTGTAGCTCGCTGCCGCTGCTGACCTTGATCCAGCCGTTGCCATAGCGAGCGGCATTAACCACCAGATTGGCGACCGCGCGCTTGATCGACAACGGATTGATATCCAGCATCAGTTCCGTCGGCATTACCGCGTTCTCGATTTCCCGCTCGTAGCCGCTTTCCGCCGCCACGACCTCGCCCACCACGCTATTGAGATCCGCACGCTCGGTCTGCATCTCCTGCCCGGTACGCAGGTAGTCGATAAACTGCTCGATAATGGCGTTGCATTCTTCAATATCTTTGTTGATCGATTCCGCCAGGTAGCCGTCTTCCTGCGACATCATTTCAGTGGCCAGGCGAATACGCGTCAAAGGCGTGCGCAAATCGTGGCTGACGCCTGCCATCAACAGCGTGCGGTCGTCGGCCAGCTGCTTCACGCCTGCCGCCATCTGATTAAACGCCCGCGTCACCGATCGCACTTCAGACGCGCCGTATTCCCGCAGCGGCGGCGGAATAATGCCCTTGCCCACCTGAAGCGCGGCGTGCTCCAGCTCCACCAGCGGTCGGTTCTGGATACGGATAAACAGCCATGCGCCGCCTATCGCCAGCAGCATAATCGCCAGCGTGTAGCGGAACAGCGGCGAGAAGTCGCCCTGATGAATTTCGGTCAGCGGCACCCGCACCCAGATATCGGGCGAAAGCCAGGTTTTCAGCCAGACAACCGGCGAATTTTTGTTTACTTCGACGCGTACGTCGGTTGGGCCGCCGAGCTGCTGCGCCATCTGCTGGCTGAGAAACTCGTAGTGTTGCGCCCAGCGTAATCCGCTCTCTTCCGCCGCCGCATTGGTATACAGCGAAATACCCAGCTCGCGATAGATTTCCCGGCGAAACGCTGGCGGCACTTCAAGCTGCGTGCCGTCCTCCAGCTGCAGCCTGTCGGTCATCAGCATTCGCACCTCATACGCCAGCACCTTATTAAACTGCTGCAGGCTGGGCAGAATGGCGAAATTCAGCACCACCAGATAGGTCGTCACCAGGCTGACAAACAGCAGGGTGACGATCAGCAGCAGCGTGCGGGCAAAGGAACTGCGGGGAGAGAAGCGGAGTCGCCTCATGCTTTACTGCCGTCCGGTACAAAGACGTAGCCTAAACCCCACACGGTCTGGATATAGCGCGGATGGGCCGGATCTTCTTCCACCATGCGGCGCAGACGGGAAATCTGCACGTCGATAGAACGCTCCATCGCGCTGTATTCGCGGCCGCGCGCCAGATTCATCAGCTTGTCGCGGGAAAGTGGCTCGCGCGGGTGGCTCACCAGCGCCTTCAGCACGGCGAATTCTCCGCTGGTCAGCGGCATCGGCTCGTCTTCGCGGAACATTTCGCGCGTGCCCAGGTTCAGCTTAAACTTGCCGAAAGCGATAACCGCTTCTTCCTGCGAAGGCGCGCCCGGCAGCTCGTTGGCCTGACGACGCAGCACGGCGCGGATACGGGCCAGCAGTTCGCGTGGGTTAAACGGTTTGGGAATATAGTCGTCGGCACCGATTTCCAGCCCTACGATACGATCCACTTCTTCCCCTTTCGCCGTGACCATAATGATCGGCATCGGGTTGCTCTGGCTACGCAGACGGCGGCAGATAGAAAGACCGTCTTCGCCCGGCAGCATCAGGTCCAGCACCATCAGGTGGAAGGATTCGCGGGTCAGCAGACGATCCATTTGTTCAGCGTTCGCGACGCTGCGCACCTGGAAACCCTGCTCGGTCAGATAACGTTCTAACAGCGCGCGCAAACGCATATCGTCATCCACGACCAGGATTTTGTAGTTTTCTTGCATTTCGATACTCCAAAGGCGCTATTGCCTGCGCCGGTATTCTTAAAAAAGATGCCTGAATGTAACAGTCAATAATGGTTTATATTCTAGCCGAAATTGTTACAAAGCATATTAAACAGCAGCTTATCTTTAATTTATCCGCGAAACTACCCCTTCAGCCGCCCTCTTTTTGCACTGAAAGATCAGGACAAACAATCAGTAACGGCGGGCCAGAAAAAACGTGAAGGTATTTGCATCGCCGGCCGGGCCGCAACAAAATAATGCGCGCACTCCCGAGAAAGAGAAGGACGACAATGAAAACCAAACTGATCACCCGCGAAGGTTACGACAAGCTGAAAGCCGAGTTGGACTATCTCTGGCGCGAAGAGCGTCCGGAAGTGACAAAAAAAGTGACCTGGGCCGCCAGCCTGGGCGACCGCAGCGAAAACGCCGACTACCAGTACAACAAGAAACGCCTGCGTGAAATTGACCGCCGCGTGCGCTACCTGACCAAGTGTCTGGAGCAGCTGCGCATCGTGGACTATTCGCCGCAGCAGGAAGGCAAAGTGTTCTTTGGTGCCTGGGTCGAAGTGGAAAACGACGACGGGGAACTCAAGCGCTTTCGCATCGTCGGCTACGACGAGATCTTCGGCCGCAAAGACTACATTTCTATCGACTCGCCTATGGCGCGCGCGCTGCTGAAAAAAGAGGTAGGCGATCTGGCCGTGGTGCAGACGCCCGTTGGCGAGGCGGGCTGGTACGTCAACGACATCACCTACGTTAAACAATCCTAATCCTGCGGATCTGCGGCCTCCTTAAGGCCATACGCTGGCAATTGCCGTCGGCAATCCGTAGACTTGCCGCAGTTTCTCAAGCCATAAAGTAACCGACAATGAAAGATTCGCTGAGCCGCATAATTGCAAGTGAGCTGCAGGCACGGGCAGAACAGGTTGATGCCGCTGTCCGTCTGCTGGATGAAGGAAACACCGTGCCGTTTATCGCACGCTACCGTAAGGAAGCGACCGGCGGCCTGGACGATACCCAGCTGCGCCAGCTGGAAGCGCGCCTGGGCTACCTGCGCGAGCTGGAAGAGCGCCGTCAGTCGATCCTGAAATCCATTGGCGACCAGGGCAAGCTGACCGACGAGCTGGCCGAGGCTATCGGCAGCACGCTGAGCAAAACCGAGCTGGAAGACCTTTACCTGCCCTACAAGCCGAAACGCCGCACGCGTGGACAGATTGCTATCGAAGCGGGCCTGGCGCCGCTGGCCGACGCCCTGTGGCAGGATCCCTCCCACGAGCCGGAGCAGTTTGCCGCAGGCTTTGTCGATGCCGAGAAAGGCGTGGCCGACACCAAAGCCGCGCTGGACGGCGCGCGCTATATCCTGATGGAGCGCTTTGCGGAAGACGCCACGCTGCTGGCGAAAGTGCGTGACTATCTGTGGAAAAACGCCCATCTGGTATCGCGAGTGGTGGAAGGCAAGCAGGAAGAAGGCGCCAAGTTCCGCGACTATTTCGATCATCACGAACCGCTGTCTACCGTGCCTTCGCATCGCGCGCTGGCCATGTTCCGTGGCCGCAACGAGGGCGTACTCCAGCTTGCACTGAACGCCGATCCGCAGTTTGACGAGCCGCCGCGCGAAAGCCAGGGCGAACAGATCATCGCCAATCATCTCAACCTGCGCCTGAACAACGCCCCGGCGGACAGCTGGCGCAAAGCGGTGGTGAGCTGGACATGGCGCATTAAAGTGATGCTGCATCTTGAAACCGAGCTGATGGGCACGGTACGCGAACGCGCGGAAGACGAGGCGATTAACGTGTTCGCCCGTAATCTGCACGATCTGCTGATGGCCGCGCCTGCGGGTATGCGCGCCACGATGGGTCTGGATCCGGGTCTGCGCACCGGCGTGAAGGTCGCTGTGGTGGACGCCACCGGCAAGCTGGTCGCCACCGATACGGTTTATCCGCATACCGGCCAGGCCGCCAAAGCCGCCGCTGCGGTCGCCGCGCTTTGCACAAAGCATCAGGTTGAGCTGGTGGCGATCGGCAACGGCACCGCCTCGCGCGAAACCGAACGTTTTTATCTGGATGTGCAAAAGCAGTTCCCCCAGGTTAAAGGCCAGAAGGTCATCGTCAGCGAAGCGGGCGCCTCCGTCTATTCCGCTTCCGAGCTGGCCGCGCTGGAGTTTCCGGATCTGGACGTTTCGCTGCGCGGCGCCGTTTCCATTGCCCGTCGCCTGCAGGATCCGCTGTCCGAGCTGGTGAAAATCGATCCGAAATCGATCGGCGTCGGCCAGTATCAGCACGACGTCAGCCAAAGCCAGCTGGCGAAAAAGCTGGATGCGGTGGTAGAAGACTGCGTTAACGGCGTGGGCGTGGATCTGAACACCGCTTCCGTGCCGCTGCTGACCCGCGTCGCCGGCCTGAGCAAGATGATTGCGCAGAATATCGTTAACTGGCGCGACGAGAACGGCCGCTTCCGCAATCGCCAGCAGCTGCTGAAGGTCGCCCGCCTGGGGCCGAAAGCCTTTGAACAGTGCGCGGGCTTCCTGCGTATCAGCCAGGGCGATAACCCGCTGGATGCCTCAACCGTTCACCCGGAAACCTATCCGGTCGTCGAGCGCATCCTGGCCGCCACCGAGCAGGCGCTGAGCGATTTGATGGGCAACTCAACCGCGCTGCGCGATCTGCGCGCCGTGGATTTTACCGACGAGAAGTTTGGCGTGCCGACGGTCAGCGACATCCTTAAAGAGCTGGAGAAACCGGGCCGCGATCCGCGTCCCGAGTTCAAAACCGCCCAGTTTGCGGAAGGCGTGGAAACCATGAACGACCTGCTGCCGGGCATGGTGCTGGAGGGTGCCGTTACCAACGTCACCAACTTCGGCGCTTTTGTCGATATCGGCGTGCATCAGGATGGCCTGGTGCATATCTCTTCGCTGGCCGACAAGTTCGTCGACGATCCGCATAAGGTGGTAAAAGCGGGCGATATCGTCAAAGTCAAAGTGATGGAGGTCGATCTCCAGCGCAAGCGTATCGCCTTAACCATGCGTCTTGACGAGCAGCCGGGCGAAACCAACGCTCGCCGCAGCGCCGGTCGCGACGCCGGTCGCCCTGCGCAGAATAAAGCGCGTCCGCGTCCTGCCGCACAGCCTGCGGGCAACAGCGCGATGGGTGATGCGCTGGCCGCCGCCTTCGGCAAGAAGTCCTGATCGCGGGCGCTAACGCGCCCGTTCTGCAAAAAGCGTGCGGCTCGCCCGATCCGCACGCTTAACAGGCGATTTTTTTGCGCGCCCTTCGCTTTTTTGTTTCCTGTTTACTTTCCAGATAACTTCCTTCGGCGTAAATTTGTCCTACATCAACTGAAGTAATAATCATTCTCAATATAATCACCCCCGTCAATTATCACGGCAGCGTAGCCTGCCAGGGTGGTGCTATGAAATTTCTTGCCAATCGCTATTACGCAATCAAAGGTTTCTCTCCGGCTATCAGTCCGGGCTTCCGGCAAAAACTGCTGTTGCAGGGGCTTTGTCCCGGTTCTCGCTTTCAGGTTAAGGCCGTGGCGCCGTTCGGCGGCCCCGTCAAAATCGAAAACGGCTATGCCAGCCTGGCGCTGCGCCGCAAAGATCTTTCCCTTATCCAGCTTGACTGCCTGAACTGAAAGCGAGCGACTCTATGAAAACCACGACGATCGGCCTTATCGGCAATCCCAACGCCGGGAAAACGACCCTGTTTAACCAGCTGACCGGCGCCCGCCAGCGCGTCGGCAACTGGGCTGGCGTCACCGTGGAGCGCAAGGAAGGTTCCTTTACCACCGCGCAGCACAAGGTGCAGCTGGTGGATCTGCCTGGCACCTATTCACTGACCACCATGTCGGAGCAAGGCTCGCTGGATGAGCAGATCGCCTGTAGCTATATTCTGAGCGGCGAGGCGGATCTGCTGATCAACGTGGTTGACGCCAGCAACCTGGCCCGCAATCTGTACCTGACGCTACAGCTGCGCGAGCTGGGCGTACCCTGCATCGTCGCGCTGAACATGCTGGATATTGCGGAAAGTCAGCATATCCATATCGATGTGGCGCAGCTGGAAAAAGCGCTGGGCTGCCCTGTACTGCCGCTGGTGTCCACACGCGGCACGGGCATCGATCGGCTGAAGGCGGCGATTGACGACTTTGACGGTCGGGCCAGGGTATTGACCGTCGATTATCCCGAAGAAACGGAGCGCTACGTCGCCACGCTCCAGGCCGCCATGCCGGTTCAGCTGCCGCTTTCGCGTCGGCGCTGGCTGGCCCTGCAGATGCTGGAAGGCGACGTCTGGTGCCGTATTCAGGCCGGTGAGCGCGCCGCAGCGCTGGCGGCACAAATCGGCCCGGAAGCGCCGCTTGCCATCAGCCAGGCTCGCTATGCCGCGATTGAAAAGCTGTGCCAGCGCGCCAGGGGAAAACAGACGGCCATTCCGCCTCGTCTCTTCGGGCTGCTTGACGCGCTGGTGCTGCATCGCTGGCTGGGTATCCCCATTTTCCTGGCGGTGATTTACCTGATGTTCTTTCTCGCCATCAACCTGGGCGGCGCGCTGCAACCGCTGTTTGAACAGGGTAGCGCGGCCATCTTTGTCGACGGCATGCAGTGGCTGGGCGCAACGCTGCACTTCCCTGGCATGCTGACGCTGTTCCTGGCGCAGGGCATCGGCGGCGGCATCAATACGGTGATGCCGCTGATCCCGCAGATTGGCCTGATGTATCTGTTTCTCTCTTTTATGGAGGATTCCGGCTATATGGCCCGCGCGGCTTTTGTCGTGGATCGGCTGATGCAGGCGCTGGGGCTGCCCGGCAAATCCTTTGTGCCGCTGATCGTCGGCTTCGGCTGCAACGTGCCTGCGGTGATGGGCACCCGCACGCTTGACGCGCCGCGCGAACGGTTGATTACGCTGCTGATGGCGCCCTTTATGTCATGCGGCGCGCGGCTGGCTATCTTTGCCATTTTCGCCTCGGCTTTCTTCGGCCAGCACGGTGCGCTGGTGGTATTCAGCCTCTATCTGCTGGGGATCCTGGCCGCAATCGTCACTGGCCTGGTGCTGAAGCACACGCTGCTGCGCGGCGAGGCGACGCCTTTTATGATGGAAATGCCTGCCTGGCACGTGCCGCATCTGAAAAGCCTGTGCCTGCAAACCTGGCAGCGGCTGAAAAGCTTTGTGCTGCGCGCCGGCAAGGTCATCGTGATCGTGAGCGTGATTATCGGCGGTCTGAACAGCTTTTCGTTCAGCGGCCAGCCCGTTTCCAGCATCAATGATTCGGCGCTGGCGACGGTAAGCCGTCAGCTGACCCCGCTGCTCGCTCCGATTGGCGTCAGCAGCGATAACTGGCAGGCTACGGTCGGGCTGCTCACCGGCGCGATGGCGAAAGAAGTAGTTATCGGCACGCTGAATACGCTTTATACCGCCGAGGCGCTGCACGAAGAAACCTTCGATCCACAGAGCTATAGCCTGCTGGCGGAGCTGAAAGGGGCGGTAACGGAAACCTGGCAAAGCGTGAAGGAAACATTCAGCCTGAGCGTGCTGCTGCATCCGCTTGATGCCAGCAAAGGCGACGGCGATATGGCAAGCGGCGCGATGGGCATGATGCACAGCAAATTTGCCAGCGATACCGCCGCCTATAGCTATCTGATTTTCGTGCTGCTTTACGTGCCTTGCGTGTCGGTGATGGGCGCGGTAGCGCGCGAAAGCAGCACCGGCTGGATGCTGTTCTCAAACTTTTGGGGGCTGAGCCTGGCCTACAGCCTGGCGGCAACGTTTTATCAGCTTGCCACCTTCACCAGCCATCCGCAGTCAAGCGCGATAGTCCTGGTCGCGGTCGCCCTGTTTAATCTGCTGCTGCTGGCGGTGATGAAAAACATCAGGCTGCCGCCAGCCCGGCTGTCGGTCAGAACCCTTGATGCCAATGGCTGCATGGGATGCAGTAAAAAAGGCAGCTGCCACTAAAGCGTCAGCCGCCGCAGGAAGTTGCGATTTCGCTTCCAGGGTCTACAGTGAACATTACGTGGCTGTAAACCAATGCGGTGGCTCACTTTATAAAAATGGAAATTATCAATAACTTAATCGATAAGATCTATGAGGGCGCTTTTCCCGCCGATACGCTGAACCAGCTGACGGAAGCCATCAGGCAGACGCAAAAAGAACTCGGCTACCAGCGTAAAGCGCACTGGGACGAAAAAGACGTGGTGCTGATTACCTACGCCGATCAGTTCCGCGAGCGCGAGGCGCCCACGCTGCGCACCTTCTCCCGCTTTTATCAGCAGCATCTCAAGTGCTTTACCCTGGTTCATCTTCTGCCTTTTTTCCCCTACTCCTCCGACGATGGCTTTTCGGTCATTGACTATCATCGGGTCAATACCATCTGCGGCGACTGGTCAGACGTGGCGGAACTGCATCAGCATACGCGGCTGATGTTCGATTTCGTCTGCAACCATATTTCTGCCCACAGCGCCTGGTTTAAGCACTATCTGGCACAGGATCCCGGCTGGGACGATTTCTTTATCAGTATGCCGCCCGGCACGGATCTCAGCGCGGTAACGCGGCCCAGAACCTCGCCGCTGCTGACGCCTTTTACGCTGGCAAACGGCGAAACCCGTTTTATCTGGACCACCTTCAGCGCCGATCAGATCGACCTGAATTTCGCCAGGCCAGAGGTGCTGCTGAGCATGGTCAGGGTGCTGCTCGACTATCTGGCAAAGGGCGCGGACTACGTGCGGCTGGATGCGGTGGGCTATATGTGGAAAACGCCCGGCACCTCGTGCATCCATCTGGAAAAAACGCACCTGCTGGTGAAGCTGTTCCGCGCTATCGCGGAGGAAGTTGCGCCCGGCACGGTGATCATTACCGAAACCAACGTGCCGCATAAAGACAATATCAGCTACTTCGGCAACGGGCGCGATGAAGCGCAGATGGTCTATCAGTTCTCGCTGCCGCCGCTGTTGCTGCACGCTATCCATTATGGTTCCTCACGCGCGCTCAAGCAGTGGGCAGCCTCGCTGGGCGTCGGCAACGGCACCACCACCTGGTTTAACTTTCTGGCCTCGCACGACGGCATCGGCCTGAATCCGCTGCGCGGCATTCTGCCGGAAACCGAAATCGTGTCGCTGGTCAGGGATCTGGCGCTTGAAGGCGCGCTGATCTCCTATAAAAACAATCCTGACGGCACCAGCAGCCCCTATGAGATCAACGTTACCTATATGGATGCGCTGAATAAAAAAGAGGACAGCGACGAGGTGCGCTTCCAGCGCTTTATGCTGGCGCATGCGGTCCTGCTGGCTTTTCCCGGCGTGCCGGCGGTTTATATTCAGAGCATTTTGGGTTCACGTAACGATATGGAAGGGGTAAAAGTAGCGGGCCACAACCGGGCCATTAACCGCGAAAAATACGCTATCGGCGAGATTGAAGCCGCGCTCAGCGATACCCACTCTTTACGCCATAAGGTGTACCATGGGCTGAGCCAGCTGATTCAGTTAAGAACGCGCCAGCCCGCTTTTCATCCCGATAACCCTGCCGAAGTGCTGGAAAGCGATAACTCACTGTTTATTTTGCGACGTCGATCGGCGCAGACGCATGAAGAGATGCTCTGTATTTATAATCTGAGCGGTAAAGAAGTTAGCTGGACGCTGCCGGACGATCGGCTCTACCGTAATATTGCCGGTAACAGCATTTTTAACAGTAATCATCCGCTGACGCTGCCGCCGTGGCACTTTCTGTGGCTGAAAAATGTGGGAGAGAAACAGCAGGCAGAATGAATTCTGCCTGCCGAAAGCTTTACTTATAAACGTCTGCGGTCGCGCTGAATTTACCGTGTTCACGGCCAGCGATAATCAGATAGTATTTGCCGCCCTTTTCATCCGCCAGCTTCGACAGCACCGCTTTGGCATCCATTGGCGAAGTGGTTTCCGCCGTGGTGTGCACCGTGCCGATTTTTTCCAGGTTCATGGTTTTGACTTCTTCTCGGGTCACCTCTTTCGCCGCCAGCGCGGCAAAAGGCAGGGACAGCGCCAGAAAGGCAACGGCCATCGTTTTTAATTTCATCAGAGACACTCCCGGTTAATGTTATTGTCGTCGGCTGCCGGATGAGAATGCTGGGCAGGAATTCAGCCTGCCCACTCAGAGGTAAAGCGGTCAGCAGCCCCTGATAATTATTATCGGTAACCCGCAATTCGCCAGTTTTCTGAACAAAATTAACGCGGCAATTTCAATCCAAAATCAATCAGTTGCTTGCAGAACGCTTCGGCATGGGAAATAAAAGGCGCGTGTGCGGCCTTGTCGATGATAACCGCTTCGCTGTCGGGCCAGCGCGCATCCAGCAGCGGTGCGATTTTACGCGGCACCAGGCCGTCCAGCGCGCCGTAAATACGCAGCAGTGGCACCTGTAATGCCTGCATCGGTTCGCGCAGATCGACGGTGCGCAGAATTTCCAGCCCGCCCTGCAGCACGCTGACTTCCGGAGCAGGCAGTGAGAGCACCACGCTTTTGAGCTGGCGCGCATCCTGCCTGGCCGTTTCCGTGCCCAGCGTTTGCAGCGCCAGGAAGCGCTCGACGGTACGCTGAAAATCCTCGCTCAGCTGCTGCTGAAAATTGCTTAGCGTCTCGGGTTTGATGCCCGGCCAGTCGTCCTGCGCGGTAAAACAGGGGGAAGAAGCCACGCTGACCAGCCCGCTGACGCGTTGCGGATGCTGCAACGCCAGCGAACTCGCCACCAGGCCGCCTAACGACCAGCCCAGCCAGACGGCGCGGGCAGGCGCAAAGGGCAGCAGGTTCGCCACCATCTCCTCCACGCCCATCGCCGGAAACCCTTCGCTGCGGCCATAACCGGGCAGATCCACCAGGTGCAGACGAAAATGCGGGCTGAGTCGCGCAATGATGTTCTGCCAGACGCCCGCGTTCAGTCCCCATCCGTGGAGCATCACAAGATCGCGATCTCCCGTGCCGATTGTCTGCCAGTAAAGCTGAGCCATCTATTACTATCCTGTTTTTGTCATGGAGGACGCTATGCTAACAATGCCCGCCGCCTGTTGGCTATGCCGGATGCCGCTGACGCTGGCCCATCACGGTATATGCAGTTACTGCCAGCGCGCCCTGAAACCGCCCTGTTGCTGTCCGCGCTGTGGCTTATCGACCTTTTATCCCAATGAGGAGTGCGGACGCTGCCAGCGCCATCCGCCCTCGTGGCAGCGGCTGGTTTTTGTCGCCGACTGGCAGCCGCCGCTAAAAGAGCTGGTCAAAAAACTGAAGTTTTCGCAGCAAACAGCACTATCGGTGATGCTGGCGCGCCTGATTTTGCTAACCTGGTTAACGGCCCGTCGTGAAGGCAGGCTCCAGCGTCCCGATCTGCTGCTCTACGTTCCGCTGCATCGCAGCCGCGCCTGGCGGCGTGGTTATAATCAGCTGGACGATATGGCCCGCTATCTGGCGCACTGGCTTGCCATTCCCTGCGCGCCGGGCGGCCTGAGCCGGAAAAAAAGGACGCGCACCCAGCACTTTTTATCGGCCCGCGCCAGACGGCGTAATCTGCGGGGCGCCTTTAAGGTTGAAATCGAGGTGAAAGGACGGCATATCGCTTTACTGGATGACGTCGTCACCACCGGCAGCACCGTTGAAGAAATCGCCCGGCTCCTGCTGCGTGCGGGTGCGGCCAGCGTACAGGTCCTGTGCCTTTGCCGCACCTTGTAGAGCGTCGGCGATGAGCGTAAAATAAACCCACTAATTTAGTCAACTATTGAGCAATCGCCATGATCCGAATTACTGATTCTGCGCAAGAGCACTTCGCAAAACTGCTGTCAAAACAGGAAGAGGGCACCCAGATTCGCGTATTCGTTATCAATCCGGGTACGCCCGGTGCGGAATGCGGCGTTTCTTACTGCCCACCCGATGCGGTAGAAGCCACCGACACCGAGCTGAAGTTCGAGAAGCTCTCCGCCTACGTTGATGAACTGAGCGCGCCCTACCTGGAAGACGCCGAGATTGATTTCGTCACCGATAATCTGGGTTCCCAGCTGACGCTGAAGGCGCCAAACGCCAAAATGCGTAAGGTGAGCGACGACGCGCCGCTGATCGAGCGCGTGGAATATCAGCTCCAGGCCACCATTAACCCACAGCTGGCGAGCCACGGCGGCAAGGTATCGCTGATGGAAATCACCGACGACGGCTTCGCTATCCTGCAGTTCGGCGGCGGCTGTAACGGCTGTTCAATGGTTGATGTGACGCTGAAAGAAGGTATTGAGAAAGAGCTGCTGACGACCTTCCCCGAGCTGAAAGGTGTGCGCGATCTGACCGAGCACCAGCGTGGCGAACACTCTTTCTACTGAGTGCGCTAAACTACCGCAATGAACCGGGTGAGTCATGGGCCGCCCGGTTTTTTTATACAGCCTCTTTCATGCCTTAAAAAATCAGGACATAAATTCTGATACCGATTGGTTAAATGGCTGCACAGGCCCAACTCTTCTGCTTCTGCTTCTGCTTCTGCTTCTGCTTCTGCTTCTTCCGTCAGTATTTATAATATTTCAGGCACCTCATCTTTTATTTTCCAGTTATTTATTACGTTACAGGGTCAATTAACCTTCTTTACTATTACTTACTTTAAAGGCGCCGGAAAAATAATCACCCTTGATTAAAGGAGAACGCAAGAGATATCATTTGTCCGGAATGATAGCCTGACAAGGCCATGCTGAAAGCAAAGAGAGAAAGAACACAACTCAAAGGATTGAATAACATGTCAGAACCGAAAAAAGGTATATTAACCTTCCGAGCCGAAGGTGATAATTTAAAATCAAGCAATTTTTACTCACGAAAAATACACTGGCCTGGTCTATCAGCATCCTGTAGCAACAATAACTCTGGCGTAACGATTGGCCGTGGCTACGATATGGGTGACAAAACCAAAATTGAAGTATCCATCAGCCTGCAAAAAGCAGGTATCGAAAGGGAAAAGGCAGAAGCAATCTCAAAAGGCGCTGGTTTAAAAGGCTGTTCAGCTTACAATTTCGTGATAAAAAACAGAAGTGCAATTAGCGATATAACAGAAAAAAAGCAGGTAGAACTTTTTAAAAATACTTATGAAGAATTGAAAAGAGCTGTTGAGCGGATTTGTAAGGACAGGTTTACTATTACTAAATATCATCCAGATCCTGGTATATCACCCACGTTGGCATGGAGCAGGATCCCGGAAAAGATAAAAGATATTCTTATAGATTTACGTTACCGTGGGGACTATAACCTGAAAACCAGAAAGCATCTACAACGGCTGGCGTATACAGGCGATATGAAAGGCTTCGGGCGCGTTATTGCAGGCGAAACCCTTTGGCATAATGTCCCTAAAGACAGATTCAACAGAAGGGTCAGTTTCTATGAAAATAACTAACAAAATCCTGTTTCTCTCTGTTTTTTCTTTCAATGTAAATGCTGCTTTTACCGAGGCAGAAATAAAACAGCTTGAAGAGATAAATAAAAGCTCGGTGGTAAAAAAAGAACGAGCGAAAGCGGCTCTTGGCGCGACGACAGAAAAAACAATAGCGCACTTTCCAGAGCAGAGCGCCAGTATAACGGCGCTGAAAAAATCGTGGGAAGAGACAATCAAAAAGAAATGTCGGTTACTGACATCCGCATCCAGAAACAGCGATGCAGAAATAGCCGCTGAAAACCTGTGTCTGGCAGAGGAATATGCCAAAGCAGCAAAATTCTTTAATGAACTAAATTATTGAGGCGTTCAGCCGACACCTGGCCGAAATGGAGAGGAAAGAAAAATGACTAATTTGAATGATTTCCTGAAAGCTGAATTTTCAGAGGCCGAGCGCACAGAGATCCAACGGATGGCTGACGAGCTGATTCTGGAAACCGGCCTGCAGCTACTGCGGGAAGAACTGGCGCTGTCTCAAAAAATCGTCGCTGAAGCTATGGCGTGAAACCACCGCGTATCACACAGATTGAACAAAGCGGAGCCGATCGGCGCCTGATTACTATCAAGCGTTATATCGAGGCTATGGGCGGAAAACTCAGCCTGCTAATCGAAATGCCCGGCGAATTAGGCAGCCGTACCCTGCGGGTTTAAGGATGCTGGCGCTGGCCGAACAGACGGCATCCGTGCCAGTGCGCGAAGCGCTCTCCTCTCTCTGCACTTGCTTCCCGTCCCTCCGTTGCCGGTTCAGCGCAGCGCCTTCTTCCTTCTATGCTTGCTTTCCGTCCCTCTGCCGCCGGTTCCGCGCGTCCCTGCTTTTACACTTTCTTTCCAACCTTGCGCCGCCGATCCACATCCTTCAGCAGCAGATTGACCTGCTTGTCGGCAAAAGTTTCTGTCACCGTTTTGCTGAGCTTACGACGCCAGTTGGGATACTGATCCGTGGTGCCCGGTACGTTAACCGGCTTGTCCATATCCAACAGATCTTCCGGCTGAAGCCCCAGCAGCGCGCTGTCGGTGTCGGCAAGAAAACGGTGCATTCCCCGACTCAGCTGCGGCGTCATTTTCACCAGGGCGGCCTTTTTGCCACTGTCTTTCGGCACGCAGCCGTAGCGATGCAGCGCCTCCAGCAGCGCCTGTTTCTGCCGCGCTCTGTCTTCATAAAGACCGCGCAGCACCACCTTATCGGGATACAGACCCAGCTTCTCGCCCATCTCCAGATCGACAGCGTTCCAGAAGCCGCGCAGCGTCGGCAGGTCGTGCGTGGTGGCGCTCGCCATGGCCTGACGCGCCCACTTGTCCGGCGCGCGATAGCGATCGGGCTTTTCCTGCTCGAAATAGAGCACTTTCCAGGAGTAGATGCCGCTTTGCCGCAGCTTTGAGACGATCTCGACGGGCACCGTCCCCAAATCTTCCCCAATCACCATACATTGGTTACGCTGGCTTTCCAGCGCCAGGATCGCCATCAGATCGTCAACGGGATAGTAGACATAAGCGCCGTAATTGGCGGTTTCACCGTAGGGGATCCACCACAGGCGCAGCAGCGACATTACGTGGTCGATACGCAGCGCGCCGCAGCTCATCATGTTCGCTCTGAGCAGGTCGATAAAAGGCTGGTAGCCGCGCGCGGTCATGATATGCGGATCCATCGGCGGCAGTCCCCAGTTCTGTCCCAGCGGGCCAAGGATATCCGGCGGCGCGCCTACCGATGCATCCATACAGTACAGTTCGCGATCGCACCAGGTTTCCGCGCCGCCTTCCGCCACGCCCACCGCTAAATCGCGATAAAGTCCAATCGGCATGGCGTGCTGCTGGCTGACCTGCCAACACTCTTCAAACTGTCGGTTCGCCAGCCATTGCAACCACAGCCAGAAACGCACTTCGTCCTCGTTGTCGCGGCAGAATTGCTGTACGGCTTCGCCATGTGCTTCCCGCAGATTTTCCGGCCACACCGGCCAGCCCCAGGCATCTTTATTTTCGCGCCGCATGGCGCCATGCAACGCGTCGAAAGCGGCCTGCCAGTAAAGGCTTTCACCGCCCTTTTCGATAAAGGCGGTAAAATGCGCCTGGCTGTCATCATCCTGCTGACGCTGGCTGAACCGCTGCCAGGCATAGCGCAGGGCCGTCATTTTCAGCTCCCCTACCGTGTCATAATCTACCCACTCGGCCTCTCTGGCCTGCTGCAGGCGACTCTGGATGGCCTTACCGCGCAGCCAGCGCTGGCCTTCTTTGCTTTCCTGAAATTCCGGGACGGCATTAACGTCGATATAGAGAACGTTGAGCCAGCGCCGCGAAGAGGGGCTATATGGGCTGGCGTTTGCCGGGCTGGCAGGATAAAGCGAGTGGATAGGATTGAGGCCGATAAACGACCCGCCGCGCTCGGCAATTTCAGTCAGCATTTGCTTCAGATCGCCAAAATCGCCAATTCCCCAGTTCTGTTCGGAGCGTAGCGTATAAAGCTGGACGCAGGCGCCCCACAACTTTTCGCCCTGGCGCAGCGGCTCCGGCTCGTAGCAGCGTTTCGGTGCAATGATAATCCGGCACGGCCAGCTCTTTTTCCCCTGACGCAGGGACAGCGTGTGATAGCCATAGGCCAGCGAGGAAGGCAGCGTGAGGGCTTCTCCGGCATTGATCTCGCCCTGATAGTCACGGCCTTTTTCGCTGGTCAGCTGCCACTGGTAGCTGCCCTTGCCGCCGATTTCCAGCGTCATTGTCCGCTTGCGCAGGAAAACCTTGCACGGCGGGATTGGGCCGGGTTTACTGCGGTTGGTTGACATCGCTGCCAGCAGGCGCTGCCGAATGTCGGGGGAAATATCTTCCTGCTCGCCTTTGGCGTTGATGTATTGGGCGGCGATACCTGCCGCTGCTGCTGCCTGCTCAAATTTCTTTTTATCCATTGCTGCTCCCTGTACGTTTGGCCTGCCAGATGCGCTGCTGATAGTCATGAATAGAACGGTCGGAGCTGAACATGCCGCAACGCGCGGTATTGAGGATGGTCATCCTTGTCCAGGCTTCCTGGTCAAGATAGTGCTGTTCGGCGCGCTTTTGCGCTTCGCAATAGCTGGCGAAGTCGGCCAGCGCCAGCCAGTAATCACCGCCCTCGCCCAGGCTGTTAAGCAGCGGCGCAAAGGCTTGTTTATCGCCATTGCTGAAGAAGCCGTTCTCCAGCTCTTTCAGAATGGCGTTGAGATGCTTATCTTTTTTACGCAGCTTCAGTGGCGCGTAGCCTTTTTTCCGCAGCGCTTTCACTTCGTCTACCGTGTGGCCGAAAATAAAGATGTTCTCTTCGCCTACCTGCTCTGCAATCTCCACGTTGGCGCCGTCCAGCGTGCCGACGGTCAGTGCGCCGTTCAGCGCCAGCTTCATATTGCCGGTGCCGGAAGCCTCATAGCCCGCCGTGGAAATCTGCTCCGAAATATCCGCGGCCGGGATCATCAGTTCCGCAGCGGTAATGCGATAGTCCGGGATAAACACAACCTTCATTTTGTCGCCGATAAGCGGATCGTTATTGATTTTCTCCGCCACTTTGTTGATGGCATAAATGATATTTTTTGCCAGGTAATAACCCGGCGCGGCTTTAGCACCGAACAGAAAGACGCGCGGCACCCACGCCATATCGGGATCTTCACGCAGCCTTTTGTAGCAGGAGAGAATATGCAGCAGCCCAAGATGCTGACGCTTGTATTCGTGCAGCCGCTTGATTTGCACATCGAACAGCGCTTCGGGACTGACTTTGATCCCGGTCACGCGGTGAATATAGTCCGCCAGCCGCACCTTATTATCATATTTGATCTGGCGATAGCGCTGGCGGAAAGCCGCATCGTCGGCGAACGCTTCCAGCCCTTGTAACGCCTCCAGATGGTTGACCCACTCCACTTTCAGCGTGTCGTCGAGCAGCGTCGCCAGCTGTGGATTGCATTGCTTAAGCCAGCGGCGCGGCGTAATGCCGTTGGTGACGTTATGAAATTTGGTTGGCCAGAGCCGGTGGTATTCCGGGAACAGATCCTTAACCACCAGCGCCGAATGCAGCGCCGCCACGCCGTTCACCGCAAAACAGCTGACCACGCACAGGTTCGCCATACGCAGCTGGTTGTCATGCAGCAGCGCCAGCTTTGCCCAAACCGCCTCGTCGCCCGGCCAGACTTTATCGACCTGCTTTTTAAAGCGCCTGTCGATCTCTTTGATAATCATAAAGTGGCGCGGCAGCAGCGCCCGCACCAGCCGCTGATCCCAACATTCCAGCGCTTCCGGCATCAGCGTGTGGTTGGTATAGGCGAAAGTTTTACTGACGATGGCCCAGGCGTCGTCCCACGCCAGCTGGTGCTCGTCCAGCAGCACGCGCAGCATCTCCGGAATGGCAATAGTGGGATGGGTATCGTTAAGCTGGATCACTTCGTAGTCAGGCAGTTCGGCAATATGGCGTCCGGCAAGATGATGGCGGCGCAGAATATCCGCCACCGAGCAGGCGCACTGAAAATATTGCTGCATCAGACGCAGGCGCTTGCCTTCCTGATGGTTGTCGTTGGGATAAAGCACCCTGGTCAGCTTTGCCGCCTCGATGCCCTGCTGCTCCGCCTGAAGAAATTTGCCGTCGTTAAACAGCGTCAAATCGAAAGGATGCGCGTGGCTGGCCTGCCAGAGCCGCAGCGGCTGCGTTACGCCGTTGCGGTAGCCGACCACCGGCAGATCCCAGGCCTCGCCGCGCAGCATAAAAGCGGGCTGCCAGTCGACGCTGCCCTCGTTGTTTTTGGTGACTTTCCCGCCGAAACCGACGTTAACATCCAGCGCGCTATTGTGGCGAAACCACGGATAGCGCTCGCGATGCCAGTCGTCAGGCGCCTCGATCTGGCGGCCATCGTCAAAGGACTGGCGAAACAGGCCGTACTGGTAGTTCAGCCCGTAGCCGGTGGCGGACTGCCCGACCGTCGCCATTGAATCCAGATAACAGGCGGCCAGCCGTCCCAGCCCGCCGTTGCCCAGAGCCGGATCGACCTCTTCCTCCAGCAGCTCGCTCAGGCTGCACTGGTGAGCGGCCAGCGCCGCTTTTACCTCGTCATACCATCCCAGGTTCAGCAGCGTGTTGCCGGTCAGCCTGCCAATCAGAAATTCCATGGAAATATAGTTTACGTGGCGCTGCTGCTTTGCCGGCTTTGCGGGCGCGGCAGCGGCCAACATCTCGGCCAGCGCGCCGCTGAGCGCCTGCCACCACTGGTGAGACGTCATTTCATCTGCTGAAGAAAGGCCGGTGCGCTGCCACTGGCGGGCCAACGCCGCCTCGAAACGAGCCTGATTAAATTTCTGCTGCGACATACCGCTTCCTTTTAAAAGAGTAAGAGGAACACTGGCGGAACACATACAGTTAAGACCTGAACAGTAAAAAATGCTCATGCAGGCTGATGATAAAATTAAAAAAGCCATCGACAGGGCGTCGATGGCTGGTTCGCTATCAGGCAGGGTTTAGCACAGTTCCAGATGAACCTCGTGCTGCTCGATGGTTTTCAACACGCCGGGCGGCGGCACCTCATCCGTAAAGAGATAGTCAATCAGGCTCATATTGCCCAGGTTGACCATCGCGTTACGGCCAAATTTTGAATGGTCGGCCACCAGCATCACGCAGCGCGAGTTTTCGATAATCGCCCGCTTGGTGCGCACCTCGTGATAGTCGAAGTCCAGCAGCGAGCCGTCCATATCAATACCGCTGATACCCAGGATGCCGTAGTCCAGACGAAACTGAGAAATATAATCCAGCGTCGCCTCGCCCATGATGCCGCCGTCACGCGTGCGGACTTCGCCGCCCGCCACAATCAGGCTGAAGTCGGGCTTGCTCATCAGCAGCATTGCCACGTTAAGATTGTTGGTGACAATGCGCAGGTTGTTATGGTTCAGCAGCGCGTGCGCAACGGCTTCCGGCGTGGTGCCGATATCAATAAATAACGAAGCGCCGTCCGGGATCTGGCTGGCCACTCGCTGCGCGATGCGCGCTTTTTCCGCCGACCACATCATTTTACGATCCTGCCAGGCGGTATTTTCCGAACTGGAGGGCAGCGCCGCGCCGCCGTGATGACGCTGGATCTTATTCTGCTCCGCCAGCTCGTTCAGATCGCGACGGATGGTTTGCGGACTGACGGTAAAGTGATCCACCAGCTCCTCGGTACTGACATAGCCCTGACGACGAACCAGATCGATAATGGCGTCGTGTCGTTGCGTCTGCTTCACAAAGCTCTCCTGTTGCCCGTTATTTTTTTCGGGTGTCTACAAAGGCCATTGCCAGGCCTGTCAGCAGCCCGGTAACGTGAGCGGCGTTGGCGATCGACAGGCCGAACCAGCCCATATAGCCAATCACCAGCCAGACGATGGAAAACGCCATCAGGCCGCGCTCAAGGAAGATACCGCTGGCGGGATCCCGCTTTCCGCGCAGCCAGGCGTAGCCCATCAGCGCGTAAACCACGCCGGAAAGGCCGCCAAACAGCACGCCGCTGAACTTCGCCTGCATCCAGCCGCTGAGCAGCGCGGAGATTAGCATAATCACAAACAGCTTACCGCTGCCCAGCCGTTTTTCTATGGCGCCGCCCAGATACCACCACCAGAGCAAATTAAAGAGGATATGCACCAGTGAAAAATGCAGCAGCGCGTGGCTGAACCAGCGCCACAGCTGAAAATGCTGATCGACATCCGGCCAGGAAAGCCAGCTCAGCACGGTGCCGTCGCCGACAATCTGCATCAGGATAAACACGATGATACAGGCCGCCATTACGATCAAAGTCAGCGGCCCGGCGCGTTCACGAAGGTTAGCCATCAGCGAGGAATGACTATAGGTAATGCCGCTGTTGGTGGTGCCAGAGTGCCAGCTTGCCATCTGATAACGCGGATGATTCGGGTCGCGGATAAACTGATTAAGTTCGTTTTCGACCAGCTCCAGCTGGGCATCGTTATCCAGCCACAGCGTGTAGCGGCTGTCCTGCTCAATCCGCAGCGTGACGCCGCGCGTCGCCATATAATCCACAAAAGCCTGCGCCATGCGCTGGCTGGCAAAATCGGTAATGCGCATCATCGCCGGTAAAGTCCCTGTTGCTGAAAAATGGTTTCCTGTCTGCGGTTAGTCCGCGGCGGAATCAACCTGCTGTGGAAAAGCGGCGCGCCAGGCGTCGAAACCGCCATCAATACTGTAGGCCGCTTTGAAGCCCTGCGTCAGCAGATACTGCGCCGCGCCCTTGCTGCTGTTGCCGTGGTAGCACATCACCAGTACCGGCACAGAGAGATCGCTCTGCTGGATAAAGGTGCTGAGCGTGGTGTTAGTCAGGTGGAAAGCGCCGCTGGCGTGTCCGATAGCGTAGCTTTGCGGATCGCGGATATCGACCAGCAGGGCGTTGTCCTGGGTCAGCAAAGCCTGCGCCTGCTGCACGTTGATGCACTCAAATTGTTCCATGATCGATTCTCGAATAATGACAAGCGGCCGCTATTGTATCGCGAACAAAGCCGACAATAACCCAACGAAATGCAGGGCTATACGGCTTTTTCGTGAACAATTCTGTTACCTGCATCACGCATAAATGTTTTTATTCGGTTAAGGCTGGCATCAGTGTCGCTTTGCGATTATTATAATGCTCGAAAACGAACATTTAAGAACTATTCCGAACATCGGAGGAGATGACGTGGAAACCAAAGACTTGATCGTAATCGGCGGCGGTATCAACGGCGCTGGCATTGCAGCAGATGCTGCAGGACGCGGCCTGTCTGTGCTGATGCTGGAAGCGCAAGATTTGGCCTGCGCTACCTCTTCCGCCAGCTCTAAACTGATCCACGGCGGCCTGCGCTACCTGGAACACTACGAATTCCGCCTGGTCAGCGAAGCGCTGGCCGAGCGTGAAGTGCTGCTGAAAATGGCGCCGCATATCGCTTTCCCGATGCGCTTCCGCCTGCCGCACCGCCCGCACCTGCGTCCGGCATGGATGATCCGCGTGGGTCTGTTTATGTACGATCATCTGGGCAAACGCACCAGCCTGCCGGGCAGCAAAGGGTTGCGTTTTGAATCAGACTCGGTGCTGAAGCCGGAAATTACGCGCGGTTTCGAATATTCCGACTGCTGGGTAGACGATGCGCGCCTGGTCGTGCTCAACGCACAGGAAGTGGAAAAGCGCGGCGGCGAAGTCCGTACCCGCACCCGCGTCACTCGCGCCTGGCGTGAGAACGACATGTGGACGGTAGAAGCGGAAGATATCGATACCGGCAAAACCCACACGTGGCAGGCTAAAGGCCTGGTCAACGCGGCTGGCCCCTGGGTGAAGCAGCTGTTTGACGACGGCCTCCAGCTGAAATCACCTTACGGTATTCGCCTGATCAAAGGCAGCCATATCGTGGTGCCGCGCGTGCATACGCAAAAGCAGGCTTATATCCTGCAAAACGAAGACAACCGTATCGTTTTTGTGATCCCGTGGATGGATGAGTTTTCCATTATCGGTACCACCGACGTGGAGTACAAAGGCGATCCGAAAAACGTGCATATCGACGAGAAAGAGACCGAGTATCTGCTGAAAGTGTTTAACAACCACTTTAAGAAGACGCTGAGCAAGGAAGATATCGTCTGGTCTTATTCCGGCGTGCGCCCGCTGTGCGATGACGAATCCGATTCGCCGCAGGCCATCACCCGCGACTACACGCTGGACGTGCGTGACGATAACGGTAAGGCGCCGCTGCTGTCGGTCTTCGGCGGCAAGCTGACCACCTACCGCAAGCTGGCTGAGCATGCGATGGAAAAGCTGTCTAAGTATTATCCGAAAGCCGGCCCGGCCTGGACGCGCAGCTGCGTGCTGCCCGGCGGCGATATCGCCGGCACGCGTGAGGATTACGCCGCCAGCCTGCGTCGCCGCTATCCGTTTATTACCGAAGCGATGGCTCGCCACTATGCCCGTACCTACGGCAGCAACACCGAGCTGTTCCTGAAACCGGCGAAAAGCCTGGACGATCTGGGCGAACGCTTTGGCCACCACTTCTACGAAGCGGAGCTGCGTTATCTGGTCGAGAAGGAATGGGTGCGCGAGCAGGACGATGCGCTGTGGCGCCGTACCAAAATGGGCATGTTCCTGAACGAGCAGGAGCGCGCACGCGTCGGTGAATGGCTGGCCCAGCACGGTAAAAAACCGGTTTTATCGCTGGCCTCATAAGGGCTGACGGCTAAAGCGGTAACACAGAGGGCGGAATTGATTTCCGCCCTTTTTGTCAGAGCGGCTGGTTTATTAACAATCGATAAAGCGCATCAGTGTGATTCTGGCGTGGACTGGCATAATAAAGGACGGCGATATCATCAGTATCGTGATCAAAAAAACACAGATAATCCCGTTTTGCATCGTAGTAGCGTTTAACTTTTATACCGCGATTAGCCATATCGGTATCGTAAGCCCATTCCAGCCTCTCATTGCTAATCTGTTCAAGGCTATTTAGCATCAAATTTTCAACAAATGCCTGGGCCGCTTCTTCGCTTTCAGCATAGGGCATACCCGCGCGTATTGACGCTTCGCGCTTATAAAATTTAATTTCCTGTAGCGACCTAACCGCAGTTTCGGCTAAGTAAACCTCCTTGTTCATAACAGCCTCGCGAATTATCCTTTTATTTCACGCAATTTTTTTAACGCCTCTTCCGGCGTCATCTTGCGTCCCTGAGTAATGTCATTTTTTCCGCGCATTAAAATTTTGCCTAAAGCATTAAGCTCACGCTCTTTAGCGATGGCGGCAAGCTCTGCTTCACGTTCGTCGGCGGGCTGAACGAAGAGTCCGGTCGCGCCATTTTGGGTAATATAGACACCACCTTTAAATTGCTGCGGATCGCCTAATTTCTCCCGTGCCACCTTTTCAGAAAGAGTAATTTTACTCGGCATGTTCGACATCCTTTGCTGATGGTAAAGTGAGCAAATTATATCGCAGCGGGCCGTGAAATGTACAAATTTAAACTCAGGTTGAAGGCTCAGAACGGACCTTTAGCGCTACAGGCGGATCGCCGTGGTCACCCCTCCTTCACCAGCAAGTTACGGATAATGCAATGGCAGCCAGCTCCTGAAATGAAGGTGCTCGTGGCGTTCTGTTTGAGGTATTTATTTGCCTGATACAAAAAATAAAATAGTGCCAAAGCGGGGAGAAACTTCTTCAGGCTGACTCTCGCTGCGCTGTATAAAAATACAGCACAGCGAGTCTTCAGGTAAAGCGTTTAGTCACGGCAGAGCTTAGAGGCGGATCGGCTTGATGCCCCAAATCTCATCGGCGTATTCCTGAATGGTGCGATCCGACGAGAAGTAGCCCATATTGGCGATATTCAGCAGCGTTTTGCGCGTCCATTCCTCCGGATGGCGGTACAGCTCGTCCACCTTGTCCTGCGTATCCACGTAGCTGCGATAGTCCGCCAGCAGCTGATAGTGGTCGCCCAGATTCACCAGCGAATCATAAATATTACGATAGCGGCCAGGCTCCTGTGGGCTGAAGGTGCCGGTAGCGATCTGCGTCAGCGCCTGATGCAGCTCGGCGTCCTGTTCGTAGTATTTACGCGCGTTATAGCCCTGGGCGCGCAGCTCCTCGACCTGCGGCGTGGTGTTGCCGAAGATAAAGATATTCTCTTCGCCGACGTGCTCCAGCATCTCGACGTTGGCGCCGTCCAGCGTCCCGATGGTCAGCGCGCCGTTCAGGGCAAATTTCATATTGCTGGTGCCGGACGCTTCCGTGCCCGCCAGAGAAATCTGCTCGGAAAGGTCGGCCGCCGGGATAATGACCTGGGCCAGGCTGACGCTGTAGTTGGGGATAAACACGACCTTCAGCTTATTTTTCACCTGCGGATCGTTGTTGATCACCTGCGCGACATCGTTGATCAAATGAATAATATGTTTTGCCATGTAGTAGGCCGACGCGGCCTTACCGGCAAAAATATTCACGCGCGGTACCCAGTCGGCATCCGGATCGGCCTTGATCCGGTTATAGCGGGTGATCACATGCAGCACGTTCAGTAGCTGACGTTTGTACTCATGGATACGCTTGATCTGCACGTCGAACAATGCGTGAGGATCGATAACGATATCCATTTTCTGGGCGATATGCGCCGCCAGCCGCTTTTTGTTGGTCAGCTTGGAATCGCTGATCCTTTTCAAAAAGCCAGGATAGTCGATATGCTGCTTCAGCTCGTCAAGCTGGCTTAAGTCGGTACGCCAGTTGCGGCCAATGGTGTCGTCCAATACTTCTGAAAGCGAAGGATTGGCCAGCGCCACCCAGCGACGCGGCGTCACGCCGTTGGTTTTATTGCAGAAGCGGCCAGGAAACAGCGCGGCAAAGTCGGCGAACAGCGACTGTACCATCAGGTTAGAGTGCAGTTCGGACACGCCGTTGACCTTGTGGCTGACCACGACCGCCAGCCAGGCCATGCGTACCTGACGACCGTTGTTTTCATCAATGATCGAGATGCGCGACTGCAGATCCCAGTCATCCGGATAGTAGTCCTGAATGGTTTTCAGGAAGTAGTCGTTGATATCAAAAATAATTTGCAGATGGCGCGGCAGGATCCTGCCGATCATATCTACCGGCCAGGTTTCCAGCGCTTCCTGCATCAGCGTATGGTTGGTGTAGGAGAAGACCTGACAGGTCACTTCAAACGCGTCGTCCCAGCTGAACTTATGCTCGTCGATCAGCAAGCGCATCAGCTCCGGGATAGCCAGCACCGGATGGGTATCATTCAGGTGGATGGCAATCTTATCCGCCAGGTTATCGAACGTTTGATGCATCACCCAGTGCCGGTTAAGAATATCCTGCACCGTGGCCGACACCAGAAAATATTCCTGGCGTAAACGCAGCTCGCGCCCGGAGTAGGTCGAATCATCCGGGTAAAGCACGCGCGAGACGTTTTCCGAGTGGTTTTTATCTTCCACCGCCGCAAAGTAGTCGCCCTGATTAAATTTCCCCAGGTTGATTTCGTTACTCGCCTGCGCGCCCCACAGGCGCAGCGTGTTGGTGGCGTCGGTATCAAAGCCCGGAATGATCTGGTCATAGGCCATCGCCAGCACTTCTTCCGTTTCCAGCCAGCGGGAACGGCTGCCCTCTACCTGAATACGTCCGCCGAAGCGGACTTTGTAGCGGGTATTAAAGCGCTGGAACTCCCACGGGTTGCCGTACTCCAGCCAGTAATCCGGCGATTCCGCCTGGCGACCGTCAACGATATTCTGTTTAAACATGCCGTAATCGTAGCGGATGCCGTAGCCGCGTCCGGGCAGGCCCAGCGTGGCGAGCGAGTCCAAGAAGCAGGCGGCCAGGCGGCCCAGACCGCCATTGCCCAGCCCCGGATCGCTCTCTTCGCCGATCAGATCTTCCAGATCGAAACCCATTTCTTCCAGCGCGGCGCGCGCGTCTTCGTAAATACCCATTGCCAGCAGCGCATTGGAAAGCGTGCGGCCTACCAGGAATTCCATCGACAGATAATAGACCTGACGCACATCCTGCGACAGCTGCGCCCGGTTAAAACGCAGCCAGCGTTCCACCATCCGATCCCGCACCGCCAGCAGCGTGGCGTTCAGCCATTCATGTTTGTTGGCAACGGAAGGATCCTTGCCGATAGTGAACATCAATTTATAGGCGATGGAGTGCTTCAGTGCCTCGACGCTGAGCGTTGGGGCGGTATAGATGAAAGGTGCGTTCATATCAATTTTCCTGGGTTCTTTACAGCAGACGTTGATAGAGATCGCGGTAGGCCACGGCGGCCACCTGCCAGCTAAAATCCATTGCCATTGCCTGACGCTGTACGTAACGCCACAGTGAAGGGCGCGACCAGAGCACAAAGGCGCGGCGAATGGCACGGAGCAACGACCAGGCATTGCTGTCTTCAAAGACGAAACCGCTGGCAATGCCGTCGGCCAGGTTCTCCAGCGAGCTGTCGTTGACCGTATCGGCCAGGCCGCCGGTACGCCGCACCAGCGGCAGCGTGCCGTACTTCAGGCCGTAAAGCTGCGTCAGCCCGCAAGGCTCAAAGCGACTCGGCACCATAATCACGTCGGCGCCGCCCATGATGCGGTGCGAAAAGGCTTCGTGGTAGCCAATCTGCACACCGACCTGACCCGGATATTCCGCGGCCGCCGCCAGGAAGCCCTGTTGCAGCACCGCGTCGCCCGCGCCCAGCAGCACCAGCTGGCCGCCCTGCTCCAGCAGCCCAGGCAGCGCCTCCAGCACCAGATCCAGCCCTTTCTGCTTCGTCAGGCGGCTGACCACGGCAAACACCGGGGCTTTTTCGTCAATTTTCAGCCCCATCGCAATTTGCAGCTGGCGCTTGTTCTCCTGCTTGGCGTCTAACACGTCGCGGTTATAACGCGTAGTCAGCAGCAGATCCTGCTCCGGATCCCAGATCAGCGGATCCACGCCGTTCAGGATGCCGGTCAGCCGCCCTTCCATCTGCCGCTGCTTCAGCAGATCTTCCATACCGTAACCAAATTCCGGCTGGGTGATCTCGCGCGCATAGGTCGGGCTGACCGCCGTAATATGATCGGCATAGAACAGACCAGCTTTGAGGTAGGAGATCTGTCCATAAAATTCCAGGCCGTGCATATTGAAGAAAGACCACGGCAGCTGGATTTCGTCCAGATGATGCGCGTAAAACAGCCCCTGATACGCCAGGTTGTGTACGGTGAACACGGATTTTGCCGGACGGCCTCTGGCGGCCAGATAGGCGCAGGTCAGACCGGCGTGCCAGTCGTGCGCGTGAACCACTTCCGGTCGCCAGAAGGTGTCCAGTCCGCAGGCAATTTCGCAGCCCATCCAGCCCAGCAGCGCAAAACGGAGATAGTTATCCGTATAGGCAAACTGCGATTCATCGTGATACGGACTGCCGGGGCGATCGTACAGTCCCGGCGCGTCGATCAGATAGATGCCTACGCCGTCGTACTGTCCATAAAGCAGCTCGACATAGCCGGCAAAAGTATGCAGTCGGGCGACCACTTCGGTATCCGGTATCCCTTTTTTCAAGTCCGGAAACGCCGGGATCAATACGCGAGTATCAATCCCTTGTGCAATTTGCGCCGCCGGTAATGCTCCCACAACATCAGCAAGCCCGCCCGTTTTCAGCAGCGGGAAAATTTCTGAACAGACATGTAAAACCTGCATTATCGGCTCCTTTACCTTGTTCTGACGCGTTCCTCCGCATCAAATACCTGTGCTTTATTTTTGTACTTTATGCGGTTAACTGCGCCAGCCCAGCTTCGCCAGCATGGAACGCGTCACCAGCACAATGCCTTCTTCCGAGCGGTAAAAACGGCGCGCGTCATCATCCGGATTCTCACCGATTACCGTTCCTTCGGGCAGCACGCACGCACGATCTATAACGCAGCGGCGCAGGCGACAGGAGCGCCCCACTACCACATCCGGCGACAGCACAGAGGATTCGATATTACAGAAAGAATTGATTCTTACGCGTGAAAACAAAACGGAATTCACTACCACCGAGCCGGAAATAATGCAGCCGCCCGATACCAGTGAATTCATCGTCATTCCATGACTGCCTGACCTGTCCTGCACGAATTTCGCCGGCGGCAGCGGCTCCATATGGGTACGGATAGGCCATTCACGGTCGTACATATCCAGCTCCGGCGTCACCGACGCCAGATCGAGATTGGCTTTCCAGTAAGCTTCCAGCGTGCCGACATCGCGCCAGTAAGGCGGCGCGTCTTTATCGCTTTGCACGCAGGAAAGGCTGAAGGAGTGCGCCAGCGCTTCGCCGGTCGCTACGATCTTCGGCAGAATATCTTTGCCGAAGTCATGGTTCGATTCGGGAATTTTCAGATCGTCTTCCAGCAGCTGATAAAGATAGTCGGCGTTAAAGGTATAGATGCCCATGCTCGCCAGCGCCAGGGTATCGTTACCCGGCATCGACGGCGGATCGGCCGGTTTCTCCAGGAAATCGACGACTTTGTTCTGATCGTTGACCGCCATCACGCCGAAGGCGCTGGCCTCTTCAATCGGCACCGGCAGGCAGGCAATGGTGCATTTCGCGCCGTTCTCCACGTGGTCCAGCAGCATGCGCGAGTAGTCCATTTTGTAGATATGGTCGCCGGCCAGGATCACGATATATTTCGCTTCATAGCGCCGAATAATATCCAGATTCTGCGTCACGGCATCCGCCGTGCCCCGATACCAGTGCTCGGTAGTCTGGCGCTGCTGGGCAGGGAGCAGGTCGACGAACTCGTTCATCTCCTCGTTAAAAAGCGACCAGCCTCGCTGGATATGCTGCACCAGCGTGTGCGACTGGTACTGGGTGATCACCGCAATCCGTCGGATCCCGGAGTTCAGGCAGTTTGACAGGGCAAAATCGATAATGCGGAACTTGCCGCCGAAATGGACGGCAGGCTTGGCGCGGTTGGCGGTAAGGTCTTTCAGGCGCGTGCCGCGTCCGCCCGCCAGGATCAGGGCTACAGTTTGCGACGGCAATTGTCTTGCCAACATCAGAGGGTCGTTCTTATCTAAAGTGGCCATGCCTGACTCCTGTTATGGTTGTTCCTGGAACACGCACACACCGTGCGCAGCTCCATGCCAGACAGTTAACAGAATGGGGTTGTTTTCCCCGGCGAAGGGCGGAATGGCGTGCCAGCGCCCTGGTGGCAGCGTGATGTCGCACACTTCTTCGGTGGCGTTCATCACGATCAGCCAATGCTGCGACAGCCGGATCTGCATCCTGCGTTCGCCGTGGTGCCAGGCGTCGGCAGACAGCGGCTGACCGTCCGGCCCAAGCCATTCCACGTTGCCGTCGTCAATCTGCCACCAGCGATCGGCCTGAAGCGCAGGAATGCGTTTGCGCAGGTGGATCAGGGCAGCAGTAAAAGTAAACAGTCCGCTGTTGTTGTTTTCCCAGTCGAGCCAGGTCAGCTCGTTATCCTGACAGTAGGCGTTGTTGTTGCCGTGCTGAGTGTGGCCGTGTTCGTCGCCGGCCAGCAGCATCGGCGTGCCCTGCGAGAGCAGCAGCGTGGTCAATAAGCCGTGTACGCTGCGCAAACGGTGCTCGGCTACCAGCAGCGGCGCGTTCAGCCCTTCAACGCCGTGGTTATAGCTGTAGTTGCCGTTGTGGCCGTCGCGGTTATCTTCGCCGTTGGCCTCGTTGTGTTTTTCGTTAAAGCAGACCAGGTCGGTCAGGGTAAAGCCGTCGTGCGCGGTGATCAGGTTGATGCTGGCCGAAGGCAGCCGCCCTTGCTGGTTAAAGATATCGCTGGAGCCGGCGAAACGTTTGGCGAACTCAGCATTGCTGCTGTCGCCGTTCAGCCAGAAGCGCCGCATCGTGTCGCGGTACTGGTCATTCCATTCGGCAAACGGCGGCGGAAAGTTGCCGACCTGATAGCCGTCCGGGCCGATATCCCAGGGTTCCGCAATCAGCTTGCATTGAGAGAGCAGCGGATCTTCCTGCATCGCTTCAAAAATAGAGGCGTGCGGATGGTATTCCGGCGTGCGGCCCAGCACCGTCGCCAGGTCAAAGCGGAAGCCGTCGACGTGGCAAACCTCAACCCAGTACCGCAGGCACTCCAGCGTCCAGTCCAGCACGTTAGGATGGCTGATGTTGAGCGTGTTGCCGCAGCCGGTCCAGTTTTCATACTTGCCCTGCTCGTCCAGCCAGTAGAAGCTTTTATTATCCACGCCGCGCTTCGACAGCATCGGCCCGGTTTCATCCAGCTCGGCCGTATGGTTAAAAACCACGTCCAGCACCACTTCAATGCCTGCCGCATGCAGCGCTTTCACTGCCTGCTGGAACTCATCACGCGGATGCACGCCGTTCACGCCGGAAGCGTAGCGGGAATCCAGCGCATAAGGCGCCAGCGGGTTGTAGCCCCAATAGTTGGTCAACCCAAGCCGCAGCAGACGCGGCTCGTGCGCGAAGAAGGCGACCGGCAGCAGCTCCAGCGTGGTAATGCCCAGCCGCTTGAAGTAGTCGATCATCACCGGATGGCCCAGCGCGGCATAGGTGCCCTGGATCTCTTTCGGAATACCGGGATGGCGTTTGGTCAGGCCGCGTACGTGAGCCTCGTAAATAACGGTGGAGCCCCACGGCACGCGCGGCGATTTGTCGTCTTCCCAGTCGAAATCATCGGCCACGACCACGCTGCGCGGTGCAACTGCCGCGCTGTCTCTGGTATCCAAAACCTGTGGGCCGCACTGAAAACGAGGATCGTCAGTAACTTCACCGATCACTTCGCGCGCGCAGGGGTCAATCAGCAGCTTGTGTGGGTTGAAGCGGTGCCCGGCTTCAGGCTGCCACGGCCCGTGAACGCGGTAGCCGTAAAGCTGGCCCGGTTTGGCGGCGGGCAGATAGCCGTGCCAGATATCGCCGGTGCGGGCGGGCAGATCCATCCGCGTTTCAATGCCTCGCTCGTCAAACAGGCAAAGCTCTACCCGCTCGGCGTGTTGCGAAAACAGCGTAAAATTTACGCCCTTGCCGTCATAGGTCGCGCCTGTCGGCGTGGATTTACCGGGCTGCAATTGGCTCATGAGGCCTCCCTGACCAGCCACACCGTAGCAAGCGGCGGCAAGGTCATACTGATTGAGTGTTCACGGTTATGGCTTGGAATAGCCTCGCTGCTAATCGATCCCAGATTACCGACATTGCTGCCGTGATAATGCGCGGAATCGGTATTCAACACTTCCTGCCAGCTGCCCGCTTGCGTAACGCCGAAACGGTAGTCGTAGCGCGTAACAGGCGTAAAGTTGCTGACCACAATCAGTTCGTTGCCTTCACGATCGCGGCGCACAAAAACAAACACCGAGTTATCAAAATCATCCACGACCAGCCACTCAAAGCCCATCTGGTCAAAATCAAGCTGATACAGCGGCGGATGCTCGCGGTAGGTATGGTTCAGGTCGCGCACCAGGCGCTGTACGCCGTTGTGCCAGTTGTCCTCGCCCTCCAGCAGATGCCAGTCCAGGCTGATATCGTGATTCCACTCTTTGCCCTGCGCGAACTCATTGCCCATAAACAGCAGCTTTTTGCCGGGGAAGCCGTACATCCAGCCGTAGTAGGCGCGCAGATTGGCGAACTTCTGCCAGACGTCGCCGGGCATCCTATCCAGGATAGAACGCTTGCCGTGCACCACTTCATCGTGCGACAGCGGCAGCACGAAGTTTTCGGTGGAGTTGTAAAGCATTCCGAAGGTCAGATTGTTGTGGTGATGCTTGCGGTAGAGCGGATCTACCTGCATGTAGTCCAGGGTGTCGTGCATCCAGCCCAGGTTCCACTTGTACCAGAAGCCCAGGCCGCCCGTTTCGGACGGACGCGTGACGCCCGGAAAATCGGTGGACTCTTCCGCCACGGTCACGGTGCCGGGCGCGGCGTTGCCCAGCGTGCGGTTGGTGTAGCGCAGGAAAGCGATAGCTTCCAGGTTTTCCCGGCCGCCAAAATGGTTAGGGATCCATTCGCCTTCCGCCCGGCTGTAGTCGCGATAGATCATGGAGGCAACGGCATCCACGCGCAGGCCGTCGATGCCAAAACGTTCGATCCAGTAGAGCGCGTTGCCGGTCAGATAGTTGCTGACTTCACGACGGCCAAAGTTATAAATCAGCGTGTTCCAGTCCTGATGAAAGCCTTCGCGCGGGTCGCCGTGCTCATACAGCTCGGTGCCGTCAAATTTGGCGAGGCCGAAATCATCGGAAGGAAAATGTCCCGGCACCCAGTCCAGCAGCACGTTCAGGCCGGCTTGATGGGCAACGGCAATAAAGTTACGGAACTCGTCGCGCGTGCCGAAACGGCGCGTTGGCGCATACATGCCGGTAGGCTGATAGCCCCAGCTGCCGTCAAACGGATGCTCGTTGATCGGCATCAGTTCAAGATGGGTAAAGCCCATCTCTTTGGCATAAGGCACCAGCTGCTCGGCCAGCTCTTTGTAGCTCAGCCAGTAGTTGTTATCCGTATGGCGACGCCACGATCCGAGATGCACCTCATAAATAGAGATGGGCGCGTCAAAATCGTTGGCCCGCTGGCGCGCTTCCGACATGGTGGTTTTAGGCGGAATGCCGCAAATCATCGAGGCGCTGTCCGGCCGCATCTGCGCTTCAAAAGCATACGGGTCGGATTTCAGCCGCAGCTGCCCGTTTTTATCGATGATTTCATATTTATAAAGCTGCCCCTGCACGGCGCCGGGCACAAACAGCTCCCAGACGCCACTCTCCTGACGCAGCCGCATAGGATGGCGACGGCCATCCCAGAAGTTAAAATCGCCGACCACGGAGACACGACGGGCATTAGGTGCCCATACGGAAAAGCGGGTGCCGATAACGCCGTCAATCACGTCCGAGTGCGCGCCCATGCTCTCATAGGGACGTAAGTGGGTGCCTTCCGCCAGTAGCCAGCTGTCCAGCTCTTTCAGCAGCGGCCCAAAGCGATAGGCATCATCCACCAGGTTTTGCTGACCGTGCCAGGTGACGGCCAGCTGGTAGCGGAACATATTTTTGCGGCGTGGGATCACGCCTTCGAAAAATCCCCGTGAATCAATACATTCCAGCTGAGCACATTTCCGGCCGGTATTGGTTTCGATTACCCAAACTTCGGTGGCGTCCGGCAACAGGGCGCGCACCGTCAATCCCTTTGGGGTTTGATGCATACCGAGTAGCGAAAAGGGGTCAGCATAATGACCGGAAATTAACGCATTAATTAACCGGCGATCCGTAAGCTCTGACATGACTGTACCTGTAATGTATGGCAGGCGATCCTTTTTCAGAAAAAAACGAATGCGCTGCTCTTCATTGAGCCAAAAGCACGCTGGCGGGTACGGCCTGACATCCTGTGCAAAAAACCGCCGCAGCGTGCGACAACTTCTGTTGAATACTCAAAACGTGATCGGACGTGGCAGACAGCGCCAAACATCCCGTAATCGGGCGATACAGCTAAGCATAGCCAGGGCGCCAGTAAAGCCAGGGTCGAATGAAGAAAAAATATTGCTTTCAGATCAAACTTTCACAGATTAGTAAGCGGCATGGAAAAGCAGGGAAGCCGGAGCGATAAAATTCCCCTCAGGGAACAAATGCAGTTAAGGCGCACGGTTAACCGCTTTCACCGATCGCGACATGTTGACCGTTGATGAATGTTTAAACAGCGCAACTGTTATCGTTAATGTTGGGAAAGATATGGAAATTAAAAATGGAAAAGTAACCTTCGCGGCACGACAGGCACGACCGCGCGCAGGTGAAAGCGCCCTGCCGTTCTGGCAGGGCGAGGCGGTCTTAATCCACCAGCAGTCGTAGCATCCGGCGCAGCGGCTCGGCGGCCCCCCACAGCAGCTGGTCGCCAACGGTAAAGGCAGAAAGATACTCCGGCCCCATATTCAGCTTGCGCAGACGGCCCACAGGCGTTTTCAGCGTGCCGGTCACCGCCGCTGGCGTCAGCTCGCGCAGGGTCAGCTCACGGTCATTTGGCACCACGGTAGCCCATTCGTTATGGGCAGCCAGCAGCTGTTCGATTTCCGCCAGCGGCACATCCTTTTTCAGCTTCAGCGTAAACGCCTGGCTGTGGCAGCGCAGCGCGCCAACGCGCACGCACAGGCCGTCGACCGGAATAGTGCGCGCCGGCTGCAGGATCTTGTTGGTTTCCGCCTGGCCTTTCCACTCTTCGCGGCTCTGGCCGTTTTCCAGCTGTTTGTCGATCCACGGGATCAGGCTACCCGCCAGCGGTACGCCGAAGTTATCGGTTGGCAGCACGCCGCTGCGGCTCATCTCGGTGACTTTGCGTTCGATATCCAGGATAGCGGAGGCCGGATTTTGCAGCTCTTTCGCCACGCCGTCGTGCAGCATTCCCATCTGTGCCAGCAGCTCACGCATATGCCGCGCGCCGCCGCCGGAAGCCGCCTGGTAGGTCGCCACTGACGCCCACTCCACCAGATCCTGGGCGAACAGGCCGCCCAGCGACATCAGCATCAGACTGACGGTGCAGTTGCCGCCCGCAAAAGTTTTAATGCCTTTGTCCAGACCCTGACGAATAACGTGGTGGTTGACCGGATCCAGGATAATCAGCGCGTCGTCCTGCATACGCAGCGTGGAGGCCGCATCAATCCAGTACCCCTGCCAGCCTGCCGCACGCAGCTTTGGATAAATCTCGGTGGTGTAGTCGCCGCCCTGGCAGGTGATAATGATATCCAGCGCCTTCAGCGCGTCCAGGTCATACGCATTTTGCAGCAGGCCCGGAGACTGACCGCCAAACTGCGGCGCGGCCTGACCATGCTGAGACGTGGAGAAAAATACCGGGCGAATGACGTCAAAGTCGCGCTCTTCCGTCATCCGCTGCATCAGCACGGAACCGACCATGCCGCGCCAACCAATTAAGCCTACTGATTTCATATTGCACCTGTTTCAAGCTGGTTTGCCCGTCTGCGAGTAGCCTTGAGCCGCCCGCTGGCGAAAGGCAAACTGTCTGCGACAAAAACGCCTGACCTGTTAGAGTAAGTGATAAGAAAGAAATATGGCTATCACCTTACAAAATGCAGCAAAAGTGGCAAGTGAATTAATTCGATTAGCGCGGCTTTTTTAGCAGAGCTGCTTATAACGGAAGACCAGCCCCGGTGGAAAGAAGGAGAAACCCATGACAGAGATGATTTCGGTGACCATATTATTGCTGCTTATTATGGATCCGCTGGGCAATTTGCCGATTTTTATGTCGGTTTTAAAGCATCTGGAGCCGAAACGTCGTCGGACGGTGCTGATTAGGGAAATGCTGATCGCGCTGGCGATTATGCTGCTGTTCCTGTTTGCCGGTGAAAAAATTCTCGCGTTTCTGAACCTGCGAACGGAGACCGTCTCGATTTCCGGCGGCATTATCCTGTTTCTGATCGCTATCAAGATGATTTTCCCCTCGCACGAAAGCAACAGCAGTGGCTTGCCCGCAGGCGAAGAACCTTTTCTGGTGCCGTTGGCCATTCCGCTGGTGGCTGGCCCTTCGCTGCTGGCGACGCTAATGCTGCTGTCGCATCAGTATCCCAACAACATCGGCTACCTGGCGGGCTCGCTGCTGATCGCCTGGGGCGCTACGGTGGCGATCCTACTCTTTTCGGGGCTGTTTTTACGGCTGCTGGGCGAAAAAGGCGTTAACGCGCTGGAGCGTCTGATGGGCCTGATCCTGATTATGCTGGCCACCCAGATGTTCCTGGACGGGATCCGCGCTTATCTGAAGCTCTGATCGGAACACAACCACTGTATGAAATGTTTTGCCGCTTCTGTCGTGCGGCATTGCGCCTTTTCCTCCTGAACAGGGCATCAGTTATTCGGTAGTACAGTAACAAACGCTGTCTGTACTCTCTGAAGGTCTGTATAATTTTCAGGCGAATTTATTAACTGACAGCGGATAAGATAAGTCCAAAGGATTGGCAATGATGAAAATTACGGTACAGCCTTTTAAGCTGCCGATGCGTACCCGAAACGTCTGCTATATCGCTACGGTTGAAAAAAGAGCGGATAAGACAGAGGAATACATTATTGATATAGAACGCCTGCCCAGTCAGTTTCATGAAATTTTCGCAGGTGACTATTCTCCTCACACCCTTCAAAACGATTTTTATCTCTTCAATTTTTACACGTTAGAAGCAGTCATGACCGATTCCCCTCTATTTTCGCCGGGTAAAGAAATGAATTTTTCCTGGCTCGAGCTGAAAGAATTTATGTTAAAAGCAGTGGGCGGAGCAATCACGGATTTTGTTGCTAAATACGCGCCGCAGGCCGTGGTAGCTATTCCCGTCCGGCCCGGGCTTGGCAAGCTATATGACGAAGTACTGAGTGAAAATGAACAAAATTCAGGCTATCATTACGTCTCAAAATACAGGGAATGGGGGATCTATGTCATTGAAACCTGATTGTGAAACCGGGCGTTCAGCACACGGGTTAACTCGTGAAGAGGTAATGCGTATGGCTCGACAGCATAAAACCCAGCGAGCAATCGAACTTTCATCTGCCATTCGTGAAGCTGGCGGGATCGGAAATCTGGGTGCACCGTTGCCGGATGCGATGTTACGCCGGTCGGTTCAGAAGTAATTCAGAAGCCGTTGCCTGCATAACAATCAATCGCGACTGTCAAAGAGTGGCTGCTGACGGCAAGATTTTACTGTTTGGGATCGGTCTGGTCGTGGCGTCCGCAGAGCCAACGACGCCGGCTATTCTCGTGGGATGGTTGCCTTATTAGTTATTGCGCCCTACCTGCTGTTCCCCTTTCTGATTTTTCCTCCTTCAGCAAAAGAAAAAGGCGAGCGGCGCTAAGCCGCCCGCCGATCAATACATTAAGAAAGCAGCGCAAAGGCGATCATACCCACGATAGCGCCGGTAGTGCCGAGGATGGTTTCCATCATCGTCCAGGTCTTCAGCGTCTGCCCTTCGGTTGCGCCGGTAAAACGGCCGAACAGCCAGAAGCCCGCGTCGTTAACGTGGCTGAAAATGATCGAACCGCCCGCGATACAGATGGATAATGCCGCCATCTGCGCGCCGGAATAATGCAGCGGTTCAATTACCGGCATAATCAGTCCTACCGCCGTCAGACAGGCGACCGTTGCGGAGCCCTGAATGATGCGCACCGCGCCCGCCAGGATAAAGCAGGCCAGCGCCACCGGTAGGCCCGCGCCGGTCAGTGCATGCCCCAACGCCGGGCCAACGCCCGAATCCACCAGCACCTGCTTAAAGACGCCGCCCGCGCCAATTACCAGCAGAATGATACCCGCCGGCTGCAACGCGCTGCCGCAAATCTGCATCACCCGCTCTTTATCCATGCCCTGACGATACGCCAGGCCATAGATCGCCAGCAAACAGGCGAGCAGAATGGCGATAAACGGATGGCCAATAAACTCCAGCCACTCATAGAGCGAAGTGCCTTCGGTCGCAAAGCGCGCGCCGATGGTTTTCAGCCCAACCAGCACCAGCGGAAACAGGATCAGTGACAGGCTGAAGCCGAACGAGGGCAGCTTGCTCTCATCAAACTCAGGATGGTTGTCCTCTGTCGGCAGAGTAAATTCCACGTGTCGGCTGATAAAGTTGCCGAACAGCGGGCCGGCGATCAGCATGCTGGGGATCGCCGCGCAGACGCCGAGCAGGATCATCCAGCCGAAATCGACGTGCATCTGCGAAGCCAGCAGCATCGGCGCCGGGCCGGGCAGCAAAAACGCCGCCGCCGCCGCCACGCCAGCAAACAGCGGGATAACCAGCTTGACCAGGTTGTCGCCGGTGCGGCGCGCCACGGCGAAGGCGATGCTGATCAGCAGCACCACCGCCACCTCAAAGAACAGCGGCAGCGCGCAGATCAGCCCGGCGATGCCCATCGCGTAATGCGCGCGGCTTTCACCAAACGTTTTCAGCATCTTGATCGCTATTTGATCGACCGCGCCGGTTTCGTGCAGAATTTTACCGAACATCGCACCCAGCGCGACGACCACGGCCAGGAAGCCCAGCGTGCCGCCCATGCCTTTTTGCATGGTGGCGGCAATGTCATCCAGCGGCATTCCGGAGAAGATCCCGGCGCCGACAGAGACCAGCATCAGCGCCAGAAAGGCGTGCATCCGCGCTTTCATCACGAGGAACAGCAGCAGCAGGACAGAGCCTGCCGCGGTTAATACCAGTGTTGCAGTTGCCATGACACCCTACTTATTTATCGCACCTTCGATGGTGGCGATAGTGGTAGCCACAACTTCATCCAGCGTCTGGTTGATATCCACGACCAGCACGTCGCGCTCGTCGCTGCCCGGCTCCTCCAGCGTTTCAAACTGCGTGACCAGCATCTGCGGCTTGAAGAAGTGCCCTTTACGCGCGCGCAGACGGCCCTCAATGGTATCGAAATCGCCCTTCATATAGATGAACGACAGGTTGTCATTGCCCTCGCGCAGAATGTCGCGGTAGCTCTTTTTCAGCGAGGAACAAACGATCAGCGAAACCTGATTGGTACGCTGCATAGCAAACGCGGCGTCGTTAATCGCCTTCAGCCAGGGACGGCGGTCGTCGTCGTTCAGGGGATGACCGTCCGCCATCTTTTGAATATTGCTGCGAGGATGCAGGAAATCGCCATCCAGGAAGGCCGCTTTCAGATGATAAGCGACGGCATTGGCAACGGCCGATTTGCCGCTGCCGGATACGCCCATCAGCACAAATACATGATTGGACGGAAAAGAGTTGTTCATTGTTTTACTCCGGCGAAGATGTCAGGGACCTGCCCATTATTGTTAGCGTTATGTTGTTATCGGTAACATTGTCTGGACGCCCGTGAAGTATGGCAACAGCCAGAGCGGAAAAAGCTGGTAAATGTGAGATGGTTCAAAAAAATGACAGATTAGGAGTGGCTGCGGCACAAAGGGACAAAGAACCGGGCAGATCGGCTCTATGGGATCAAACAGAGCCGACGGGATCGGCTCTATGGAATCAAATACTGCCGCCTTCAGAAATCGTAAAGCCGACGTCGATCTGCTGCGATCCGGTTTGCTCGCCGCGAATGCGCGCCAGCAGGAGCGAGGCGGAAACCTGCCCCATTTTTTCACGCGGCGTCAGCACGGTGGCCAGCTCTGGCGTGACCACCTGGGTGATGTCGTGGCCGTGGAAGCCCGCGATAGCAATATCCTGCGGCACGCGCAGCCCCTGCCGCTGGCATTCAAACATGGCGCCTATCGCTAAATCATCGTTGGTGCAAAACAGACTGTCTGTATCAGGATAGCGCTGCTGCGCCGCCAGCATCAGCGTGCCGCCCATCGAAAAAGAAGAGGCTTCTTCCATCATGATGCTGCGCGGCTCCAGGTTCGCTTCGCGCATCGCCTGTTCATAACCCTGATGCTTCAGCAAAGTACGTTCGTCCAGCCTCGCCCCCAGATAAACCGTGCGGCGATGTCCCTTGCGCAGGATAGCGTGGGTCATCTGCCGCGCCGCCTCGACGTTATCAAACCCTACCGCCAGATCCAGGCAAGGCGAAACGCAGTCCATCATCTCCAGCACCGGGATCCCTGCGGTTTCGATCATCCGCAGGCTGGCTGGCGTGTGGGTGCGTTCGGTCAGGATCAGCCCGTCGATATTCCAGCCCAGCAGCGAGCGCATCTGTAGCTCTTCTTTTTCCGCGCTGTAGCCAAAATGGCCCAGCATGGTCTGATAACCTGCCGCATCGGTTACGGCTTCGATGCCGCGCAGCACGTCGGCGAAAACCTGGTTGGTAAGAGAAGGCAGCAGCACGCCGATCGCCCGGCTGGTGGCGTTAGATAAAATATCGGGCGCGCGGTTAGGGATATAGCCCAGCTCATCGAGCGCGGCGGCAATACGGCTTTGCAAGGCAACGGAAACCTGATCGGGATTGCGCAGATAGCGGCTGACGGTCATCTTGGTGATGCCCACACGATCGGCAACGTCCTGTAGCACCGGTCTTTTCTTCTTCATTATTTTCAGGGAGTCAGAGGGTGGATCGCTTGAGTGTAACAAAATTGGCGGGAAAACGGTGAAGGGCGCGGCAGGCCGCGCCCAAAGTGTGATCTTAAACCGGCGGCAGATCGAACAGCAGGATTTCGGCGTCGCTGGCGGCTTCCAGGCTCAGCGAAGCTTCATCCCAGATTGCGAAAGCGTCGCTGGTGCCCGCTTTTTCGCCGTTGACCGTGACATCGCCTTTCACCACCTGGATCCAGATACGACGGTTCGGCTCAACCTGTACGGTATCCTGCTCGCCCTGCTTCAGCACCCAGCGGGAAAGCGTCATATCCTGATAAACTTTCAGCGAGCCTTCACGCGCATCCGGCGACAGCACCAGCTGGCGGCCCTGAACATCCGCGAAACGACGCTGATCGTAACGTGGCGTGATGCCCGTTCTTTCCGGAATAATCCAGATCTGATACAGGTGCAGCGGCACGTCTTTGCTGGCGTTGTACTCAGAGTGACGCACGCCGGTGCCGGCGCTCATAATCTGGAACTCGCCCGCCGGGATCTGCTCCTTATTGCCCATGCTGTCTTCATGCTCAACGGTACCGGAAAGCACATACGTCAGGATTTCCATATCTTTATGGGGATGAGTGCCGAAGCCCTGGCCGCCATCAATAACATCTTCGTTAATCACTCGCAGCGCCGAGAAGCCCATAAAGTTGGCGTCGTAGTAGTTAGCGAAAGAAAACGTGTGCCAGCTGTCCAGCCAGCCGTGGTTAGCGTGACCGCGTTCTTGTGCTTTGCGTAAGTAAATCATGTTCAATCCTCCTCAACGTTTTCACATAGTCTGGACCTGTGCTGACCGGGAAGATAGCGGAGAAAATTGTCTCCTCTGTTCAAATTATTCGATGAAATTAACAGGCGTCTTTCAGACCGTTTGCGCAAGCAGATAAGAAGGGAGAAAACGGAGGTTGCCGCCGGGCAGGCAAAAAAAAAGCCAGCACCCGAGCTGGCTAAATAATATTGGAAGCAATGTGAGCAATGTCGTGCCTTCCCGACCGGTCCGTGAAGCCCAAATCGAAAACGCATGACAATAATAATCATTATCATTCGCACTTGTAAAGCCTCTGCGGCATTTTTTTCGCTTGCTTTTGCGCCAGAATCCCCTGAATTTAAGCAGGAAATAACCAAAAGGAGCGAGAGAATGAGTGAGATAGTGATAAGACACGCCGTCGTTGAAGACGCTGCCGCGCTGCATCGTATTGTCAGCCAGCCGGAAACCTACACCGACACGCTACAGCTTCCTCATCCCTCGCTTCAGCTTGTTCAGGAACGTCTACAGAAACTTCAGCCCGGCATGCAGCGGCTGGTCGCCTGCGTTGATGAACAGGTGGTCGGCGACTTATATCTGGAGGTTAATGGCCGCGCGCGTCGGCGGCATACCGCGACTTTTGGACTCTGCGTCGATTATCACTACCGTGGTCGCGGCGTGGCCTCCGCATTGATGCAGGAGATGGTCAGCCTGTGCGATAGCTGGCTGAGCGTCGAGCGCATTGAGCTAACGGTATTTGCCGACAACGACACGGCGGTAAGATTGTATCAGCGGTTTGGTTTTGAAACGGAAGGCGTGGCGCGGCGCTATGCCGTACGCAACGGCAAACAGGTGGATGCGCTCTATATGGCGCGTTTGCGCGCCGCTTAAAACACAGGGGCGATAAAATATCGCCCCTTCTCGTTAATAACCTGCCGTCAGATCGTCAACAGAGCGAGGATCGGAAGCGCCATACAGGGTGCCGTCCGGGCCGATCATAATGCTCTGCGTGCTGCCCATCGCAGGCAGTACCTTAACGTGCTGCCCTTTTGCCTCCAGCAGCTTCAGCGTATCCGGGCTGAAGCCTTTCTCCACGCGCAGCTGATCCGGCAACCACTGATGATGAAAGCGCGGCGCGTTGGTCGCTTCCGCCACGTTCATACCGAAATCGATGCTGTTAACGACCATTTGCAGCACGGTTGTAATAATACGGCTGCCGCCCGGACTGCCCGTCACCAGCCAGGTTTTGCCGTCTTTGGCGACGATGGTCGGCGACATGGAAGAGAGCGGCCTTTTGTAAGGCTGCACCGCATTTGCCTCGCCGCCGACCAGACCATAAATATTCGGCGTGCCCGGCTTGGCGGAAAAATCGTCCATTTCGTTGTTGAGCAAAATGCCGCTCTTGCCCGCCACGATCCCGCTGCCAAAATAGGTGTTCAGCGTATAGGTCACCGCGACCGCATTACCCTGCTTATCGACCACGGAAAAATGCGTGGTCTGATTGCTCTCATAAGGCGCCAGCTTGCCGGGTTTAATCTCTGTCGAAGGCAGCGCTTTGTTCACGTCAATCTGCTGGGCCAGCGATTTCGCATAGGCTTTACTGGTCAGCGCCTGCCACGGCACTTTCACAAAATCAGGATCGCCCAGATACTCAGAACGATCGGCGTAGGCATGTTTTTCCGCTTCCGCCATCACCTGCATAGCGTCGGCGCTGCCAAAGCCCATTTTCGCCAGATCGAAGTTTTCCAGGATATTGAGGATTTCCACTATATGGATCCCGCCGGAAGAAGGCGGCGGCATAGAAAAGACTTCATAACCGCGATAGGTGCCGCTGATGGGCTTACGCTCGACCGCTTTATAATTGGCCAGATCCGCTTTGCCGATCAGGCCGCCGTTCGCCGCCATTTCCGCGGCGATTTCCGAGGCGATCTCCCCTTTATAGAAAGCGTCCGGGCCTTGCGTCGCAATCAGCCGCAGGCTACGGGCAAGATTATGCTGCACCAGCTTTTCGCCGCGCGCGTAGGGCTGGCCGTCTGCTTTATAAAAAACGGCTTTACTGTTGGGGTGCGTAATCAGCACTTCTTTGCCGTACACTTTCAAATCATCAGCCAGCGCTTCGTTAACCACGATGCCTTTTTCCGCCAGCCTGATGGCCGGTGCGATCAGCTGCGCCAGCGGCAACGTGCCGTACTCTTTATTCGCCAGCGCGAAACCGGCCACGGTGCCCGGCACGCCGGAAGCCAGATGGGAGGTCAGCGACTTTTTACCGTCGGCGTTGCCCTGGGCGTCTAAAAACATATCGCGACTGGCTTTAATCGGTGCCATTTCACGAAAATCGATGGCGGTAGCATGGCCGGAAGCGGTGCGGATTAGCATAAAACCGCCGCCGCCAAGGTTACCGGCCTGCGGATGCGTGACGGCCAGCGCATAGCCGACGGCGATGGCGGCATCTACCGCATTGCCGCCGCGTTTCAGCACGTCCACGCCTGCCTGGGTGGCGAGCGCATCTACCGAGGCGACCATGCCGTGCTGCTCTTTTACCGGATGGAAAGTATCGGCGTCCACGCCGTACGAGATTGGCGGCGCGGTGGGCGCTGCCGTCGCGCCCTGCCAGAAAATCAGTCCTGCTATCAGCGATGCTGCCAGCGTCACTCTGCCCTGCCCCATATTCACCTCTTATTAGAATTATTTACGTTTGTTTACCGTCTCTAACTATGCACAAAACAAGCGAAAAGGCGAGAAAACCTACAAATTCAGACTGGCCCTCAGGCCAGAACAGCGCGGCTGACATACACTGGATAGACAGCTTAGGGAGGTATTTGATGAAATGGTTACTCGTGTGTGCCGCGCTGCTGCCGTTAAGCGGCATGGCCAATATGCTAAATAATAATCAGCCTAACCAGCCGGGCTATAACCCCAGTTCGCAGCGGATGCAGCAGCAGATGCAGACGCAGCAGGTTCAGCAACAGCGGAAACTGCAGCAGGATCAGCAGCAGCAAAGCCAGCAGCTACAGCGAAAGGTGCAGGATCAGCGTAACAGCGCTTCCCAGCGCGTGTTGCAGACGCAGCCCGGCAGCACTACTCAGCCGTCGGTGCAGCAGAATACAAATTAAGGTCAGGCCAACAGCCGGATTGCCCCAGTTGGACGATCCGGCGATATCAATCACCGCCCGGTAGCATTACTCAGCCGTTGGTGCAGCAGAATAGGGATTAAGATGGGACTGTAGCCGAATCGCGTCGGTTCGACGATTCGGTGCTATCAATCGCAGCCCGGCAGCACCACTCAGCCAGAATACACATTAAGGTCAGGCCAGCAGCCGGCGCGCGTTCAGTAAGGCGCTAGCTGTATCAGCGTCTTCAAGTGAAATCTGCGCCTATCAGGTCAATGCGGTCGGTACAGATGGCGTCAACGCCCCAGTCCAGCAGCTCTTTTGCCCTTTCGGGTTGATTAACCGTATAAACCAGAATCCGCAGCTCCGCCGCTTTGAGTGCCGCCACTCTCTCCCGATCCAGCACCTTATGATTGAAATGTACCGAGACGCAATCCAGCCGCTGCGTCAGCTGCTGCCAGTCGTCATGCCATTCGTGCAGCAGCAACCCGCGCGGCAGCTCTGGCGCGGCCTGCATGGCGGCTTCCAGCGCTTCAAAAGAGAACGAGGAGAGCAGCGGCGCGGTCTGCCGATGCCACAGCTCGCGCGCGGCCAGCGCCACCACGCGTCCGGTTTCCGCTTCCAGACCGGTTGTGGGCTTGATTTCAATATTTGCCATCATGCCGTAAGAGGCGCAGCGCTGCGCCACCTGAGACAGCAGCGGCAGACGCTCGCCGGTGAAATCTTTGCCAAACCAGCCGCCCGCATCCAGCTGGATCAGCTTTTCCCATGGCAGCTGTCCGGCGATGCCCCAGCCGTTGCTGGTTCTGTCGAGCGTGTCGTCATGCAGCAAAAAAATTTCGCCGTCCAGCGAGAGCTTGACGTCGAACTCAATCATCTTGTGCCCCAGCCGCGCGCCGGTATCAATACCGGCGAGGGTGTTTTCCGGGGCCAGCTTGCCGCCGCCGCGATGCGCGACGATGGTCGGGTAAGGCCAGGCTTTAGCAGTCATTCGAGCCGTTGTCCGTTGTCAGTATCAAAGAAGTGTAGCGAATCAGCCGGCAGCTGTAGCCACAGCAGGCTGCCGATGGCCGGGCGCTCGATGTGCGGCAGCCGCACCACCATATTGTGGCCGCCCCAGCGCCCGTGCGCCAGGTTGTCCGCGCCCAGCATTTCCAGCGTATCCACCGTCAGCGCCAGCCCGCTTTGCCGATCGGCCAGTTTAATATGCTCTGGGCGGATCCCCAACGTCAATCGGCGTCCGGCCCACTGCGGCCTGGCCTGAGGCAGCGTCACGGCGCTGTCGCCCAGCAGCAGCCGCGTGCCGGTCGGATCGATCTCGCCTTCCAGCAGGTTCATCGCAGGCGCGCCAATAAAGCTGGCAACGAAGCGCGTGGCCGGACGCTCATAAATCTCTACCGGCGTGCCCAGCTGCTCCAGCACGCCTTTGTTCATCACCATCACCCGCTGCGCCAGCGTCATCGCCTCCACCTGATCGTGCGTCACGTACAGGCTGGTAGTCTGCAGGCGACGATGCAGCTGCTGTAGCTCCAGCCGCATCTGCACCCGCAGCCGCGCGTCCAGATTCGATAACGGCTCATCAAACAGGAAAACCGCCGGTTCGCGAACGATAGCGCGACCCATCGCCACCCGCTGCCGCTGACCGCCGGAAAGCTCGCGCGGACGACGGTGCAGCAGCGCTTCCAGCTCCAGGCTTTTCGCCGTTTCCAGCACGCGCTGGCGGATATGCGCTTTGCCCATGCCGCGAATTTTCAGCCCCCATGCCATGTTTTCTTCCACGCTCATATGGGGATAAAGCGCATAGTTCTGGAAAACCATCGCGATGCCGCGATCTTTCGGCTCCCGCTCGGTGACGCGTTCGCTGTCGATATAGATATCGCCGCTGCTGACCCTTTCCAGCCCGGCGACCATGCGCAACAGCGTCGATTTACCGCAGCCGGAAGGGCCAACCATCACCATAAACTCACCGTCGCGAATATCGACGTCAAGCGGCTGAATAATCTGGTTTTTACCGTCGTACGTTTTGGTAACGGCCTGAAATTTTACCCCTGCCATGCTATTTCTCGCTCTCTACCAGCCCGCGAACGAAAGCGCGCTGCATCACTAAAACAATCACTACCGGCGGGATCATGGTCAGCAGCATTGCGGCCATCACCAGATTCCACTGCGTGGGCGTGCCGTCGCCGGTGCCGATCATGCTGCGAATGCCCGCCACGGCGGTGCCCAAATCAACATCATTAATAATCAGCAGCGGCCAGAGATACTGGTTCCAGCCATAGATAAAGGTGATAACAAACAGCGCGGCCAGATTGGTTTTCGACAGCGGCAGCACAATGTCCCAAAAGAAGCGCATTGGCCCGGCGCCGTCGATGCGCGCCGCTTCGACCAGCTCGTCAGGCAGCGTCATAAAAAACTGGCGAAACAGGAAGGTGGCGGTGGCGGAGGCCATCAGCGGCAGCGTCAGCCCGCTATAGCTATCCAGCATCTTCAGGTCTGCAATCACTTCTACCGTCGGGAAAATGCGCACCTCGACCGGCAGCATCAGCGTGATAAAAATCATCCAGAAAAACAGGCCGCGCAGCGGAAAGCGAAACCAGACCAGCGCAAAAGCGGAGAGGATAGAAACCGAAATCTTCCCTGTGGTTATCGCCAGCGCCATCAGCGTGCTGTTAAACAGCATCCTGCCGAAAGGCGCGCTGTTCTGTCCCACGCCGTGCTGCCAGATAAAGCTCACGTTGTGCCACAGCGAACGGCCGGGGATCAGCGACATCGGTACCCGGAACACCTCGCTGTCGTTCAGCGTAGCGGCCACAAAAGCGACATAGAGCGGAAACAGCACGGTAAGCGCGCCCAGACCCAGCATGATCTGACTGAAAAGGGCCAGCCCGCGTCGGTTTTCAATCATTGGTAGCGCACCTTTTTCTCAACAAAACGGAACTGGATCACCGTCAGCCCGATGACCAACACCATCAGCACCACCGACTGTGCGGAAGAAGAAGAGAGATCCAGACCGGCAAAGCCTTCGCGATAGATTTTGTAGATAAGCGTGGTGGTGGACTGCACCGGCCCGCCGCCCGTGGCGGCATCGATCACCGGGAAAGTGTCAAAGAAGGCGTATACCAGATTGACCACCACCAGAAAGAAGCCCACCGGCGTAATCAGCGGCAGCGAGAGGTAAAAAAAACGGCGTACCGGGCCTGCGCCGTCGATAGCCGCCGCTTCGATCAGCGATTTGGGAATGGACTGAAGCGCCGCAAAAAAGAACAGGAAGTTATAGCTCATTTGCTGCCAGACGGAAGCCAGCACGACCAGCGTCATCGCCTGGCCGCTGTTTTGCGCATGGTTCCAGCTATAGCCCAGCTGCGCCAGAAAATGCGTAATCAGGCCCTGCCCCGGACTGAACAGGAACATCCACAGCACCGCCGCTACCGCAGGCGCTACTGCATAAGGCAGCAGAAACAGCGTCTGGTAAAAGCGCTTCAGGCGCAGGACATGATCGGTCAGCGCGGCAAAAAACAGCGAAACGATCAGGCCGATGACCGTAACCAGGCCGCTAAAAATCAGCGTGGTTTTAAAGGAATCGAGATAGTACTCATCGTCCAGCAGCCTGGTGAAATTTTCCATGCCGACAAACGTGCTGGAAAGACCAAAAGGATCGACGCGCTGCACCGAATACCATAAGGCTTCACCAGCGGGCCACAGGAAAAAAATCAGCGTAATCAACAGCTGCGGCAACATTAATAAATAAGGCAGCCAGCGTGAACGAAAAACAGGGCGTGAAGAGGACATATAAAGCTCGATAACGGTGCGGCGCGAGGGTTTTAGCGAGGCGCTGCCGTACGCTGTATAGCACGGCAGCGCTACAGATTATGACTTAACGGTTTGCTCAAAGCGCCTGAGCAGGAGATTGCCACGCTTCACTGCGTTATCCAGCGCGGCCTGCGGCGTTTTTTTGCCGGTCCAGACGCCTTCCAGCTCCTCATCCACGATAGTGCGGATCTGCGGCATATTGCCCAGCCGCATCCCTTTAGTAAACGGCAGCGGCGGCTTGTTCAGCATCTGACGCGTAGCGATATCGGCGCCCGGATTTTTCTCGTAGAAGCCCTGCTGACGGGTCAGCTCGTAGGCCGCCGTGGTGATCGGCAGATAGCCTGTTTTCTGGTGCCATTCGGCGGCGATTTCCGGCTGTGTCAGGAACTGCATAAACGATGCCACGCCTTTATAGGTCGCTTCATCTTTCCCTTTCATTACCCACAGGCTGGCGCCACCGATAATGGCGTTTTGTGGGGCGTTCGGCACCGTCTCGTCGTACGGCATCATGCCGACACCATAGTTAAATTTGGCATAGTGACGGATATCGGCCAGCGAGCCGGAGGATGCCGTGGTGATACCGCAGTCGCCGTTATAGAACTTGGCGGTGGATTCGTCTTTACGGCCAAAATAGGTAAAGTCGCCTTTTTTATTCATCTCTGCGAGCTGCTGAATATGGCGTATCTGGGTCGACTTATTAAATTCCAGCTCTGCATCGGTGCCGTCAAAGCCATTGTTTTTTGTAGCGACCGGCAGGCCGTGCCAGGCGCTGAAGTTCTCGATCTGGATCCAGCCCTGCCAGCCGCTGGCATAGCCGCAGCTCATGCCTGCTTTACGCAGCGCTTCGGCATCTTTAGCCAGCGCCTGCCAGGTTTTCGGCGGCTGCTCCGGATCCAGACCCGCTTTTTTAAAAGCGTCCTTGTTGTAATAAAGCACCGGCGTAGAACTGTTGAAAGGCTGGGAGATCAGATGGCCGGTTTTGGCATCGCTGTAATAGCCCGCTACCGTCGGCACAAACTGTTTTTCATCGAAGGCAATACCCGCGTTTTTAAAAACCTCGTACACCGGCACAATTGCCCGTGAAGCCATCATCGTGGCGGTGCCGACTTCATAAACCTGAAGAATGGCAGGTGCGCGGTCAGAACGCACGGCGGCGATCCCCGCAGCCAGGCTTTGCTCGTAGTTACCTTTATAGGTAGGCACTATTTTGTAATCAGGGTGCGATTGGTTAAAGCGCTGCGCCAGCGAATTGACCTCTACGCCCAGCTCGCCCTCCATCGAGTGCCAGAAAGGGATCTCGGTGACAGCCAGCGCCTGTGCGCTAAAGGCCAGCCCCAGTGCAATACATATGGTATGTCGGAAGAACAATGGCATGTCGGTTTCCTGTACCCGGTGTTGTTACGCGCAAAGCCGCGCCCTGTAACGCTTCGGCAGGTAAAATGACATGCAAAAATGACGGAAAGATAACAATGGCATGACAGCCGGATGACGGGCTGGTGACGGAGAGAAGACGGAGGTAGCGACGATAACGGCGATAACGGCGATAACGGCGATAACGGCGATAACGGCGATAACAGGTTATCGTTACAAATACAGCTAAGCACAGCATGAAATTCTTCTGCGCGGTTTGATTGAGGAAGTATCAAATATTCATCTCGCCTTCCTCGCTAAAAATTTTGTTAAAACCCTCACGACCATTTTTTTTATAAATGGTTAAAACCCATTTACTCAGGTCTGACTGATTGTTTAATCTTGTCTCTGGGCGATATATTTCATACTTATATTTTCCTCGATAAAAATTATATCCTCTTAGATTATGCCCGAATCCTGTTGTAATAGTCTCCCCAAAGACGCTATACTTTTTCTTTTTCCCCTTATCAACTATTTCAGCTTTAACTTTTTTGCAATCAGTCAAAACCTGGCAGTCACTATCGTTGATATATATATTATAAGCACCTCCGATAAAGTTCACCTGTTCAAACTCAACCTGCGCGTTTACAGTGCAAGGAAAGGTATAAAACAGTGCCAACATAATTATAAAAATCAACTTTATTTTCATTTTCTATTTTCCAATAAATATTTTATCCTTTGCCGATTTTCATCATCTTTTTTTAGTCGGGAGTGCGTTTTTATCAGCCTGACAACATCATTCTTGTCATTATTTGAAAAAAATCTGACCATGTCAGTACGAAGCACGCCCTGGTACTTCATATCAATAAAAACATCTTTAATTCTTTGGTCTAAATCCAACCATGAGATCGAGGCAGGCTTGCAGTACTTATTGTAAAATCTTTTTGCATCAATGATATATTCATCATAGACTGCTTCAAACAGCTTCAGTTGCTGCACTTCTGTTATCTCACCAATTTCATTTTTATGCTGTCTGACAAATTTTTCAGCCTGACAAAATTTAAGCCGGCTACCTGTAGAAATTTTTTCTGCTTTTTTCGTCTCTACCCCGGCCTTTATCAAATAACCACAGGATTCGGCTTTGGTTCTGCTGCCCATATCGAATCCGCGTCCAATCGTCACGCCCGACGCATCCCCCTGACAAGCTGAGGCATTGCCAGGCCAGTGAATAAATCTGGAATAATAACGACTTCCTCTGAAATTATCGCCTTCCGCGCGAAAAGTCAGTAGCCCTTCCTTTGGTTCCGACATAGCCTCTCCTTGTGCTTATTCGTCATTCAAATATGAACAAAAATCATACGCCTGCTTCGTGCATATCCGCAATAAATTTTCGATCAGTTCAGTATTAAGAGTCGTTAGTTATATTCGTCACCATTCCAGAAAAATGATTGATATCACTTGGGTTTTAAGGATTTTACCAGATTTAATATAAGAAATTTGCGTTGTTTGTTATCCATAACTTGCCTGCCTTTGTAGTTAATAAGAGAATAGAAAAGCAGGGTATTACACAAATCTAATTACACCCTATAATAATTATCGACCAATCGTATTCGACAATTTTTTCGTGATGAACTTGACCGTTCACAAACATCCCTGAAATGAAACCTGTGATTTATTGAAAGTCATATTTTTTATAAAAATTTATGCGTTGTTCATAAAATCTTATCATGCACTGACTATAAAGCGTATGCCATGCTGGCGAATCTATTATAACCTGATCGGCCCAGGCCTGACATTCACTTTGCATATATTTATCAAAATAGCCTTTAGCTTTTTTGGTTTTCTGAAGAAACCCATTGTAATTCAAAAAATTACTTTTATTTTTTATTATTTCATTAATAAACGTTTGGTAAGTGCGATTGTAATCCGCATTACGTTTTAACTCCAGCGCCGTAAAAAAGCCCGCTATAGCGCTAACAGGGCCTTCATTAAGGCAGAATGCTATGGTACTCTCTTCTACTGTAGACGCCTGAGAAAATAGGGGCAGTGGCACAATAATCATCATAATAACAATCATCAATTTTATTTTTTTATAAAGCATTTTTTAACGCCTCCCTTCTTCTTATATATCTGTCCTTGCCATATAAATCCCCAATCGATTCAATTAATTTTAAAGCACTGCCAATATCGTTACGCTTAAAAGAGGATACATAACCAATTGTCATTGCCCCCTGATAGCGCATATCAATAAATACCTCTTTTAAAACCGGATGTAGCTCCCGCCAGGCTACCGCATTAGCGCCCTTATATTTATTATAAAAACGCTTAGCTTTATTGGTATATTCAGGGTAAACAGCTTCAAACAGCATCAGCTGCTGTAATTCGGTTATCTCACCAATTTCATTTTTATGCTGTCTGACGAATTTTTCAGCCTCACAAAATTTAAGCCGGCTACCTGTAGAAATTTTTTCTGTTTTTTTCGCCTCTACCCCGGCCTTTATCAAATAACCACAGGATTCGGCTTTGGTTCTGCTGCCCATATCGAATCCGCGTCCAATCGTCACGCCCGACGCATCCCCCTGACAAGCTGAGGCATTGCCAGGCCAGTGAATAAATCTGGAATAATAACGACTTCCTCTGAAATTATTGCCTTCCGCGCGAAAAGTCAGTAGCCCTTCCTTTGGTTCCGACATAGCCTCTCCCTGTGCTTGTTTTCCATTCACTGCTGAACAAAAATCATACTCCTACTACGTAGCTATCTACAATGTTTTAAGGCGGCATTTTCTAAGGTTACGCAGCGTTGGCTTGAAAAATAAATACAGAATATTTCAGAAATAGAATAAGCGGGAGAGCATTTTAATAACGTGGAAAATAAGCAGACTATTAATTGAAAAGTACCGGAAATAATAAAGGGGCCGGTAAACCAGCCCCGTAATCTCAGCCGCCCAGATAGGCGCTGCGTACCGCTTCGTTAGCCAATAGCGCCTCGCCGCTATCGCTCAGCACCACGTGGCCGTTCTCCAGCACGTAACCGCGATCGGCCAGTTTCAGCGCCTGATTGGCGTTTTGTTCCACCAGGAAGATGGTCATTCCCTCCTGACGTAGCTGCTCGATGGTGTCGAAGATCTGCTGAATAATGATCGGCGCCAGCCCCAGCGACGGCTCGTCCAGCAGCAGCAGGCGCGGCTGGCTCATCAGCGCGCGGCCAATCGCCAGCATCTGCTGTTCGCCGCCGGACATGGTGCCCGCACGCTGCACGCGGCGTTCATAAAGTCGCGGAAAAAGCTCGTAGACGCGCCTGATACGTGACTGATACTGCTGACGATCGGCAAAAAAACCACCCATCGCCAGGTTCTCATCTACCGTCATGCGGGAAAAGACCCGGCGGCCTTCCGGCACGATGGCTATCGCCTCGCGCATAATGCGCGCCGTTTGCCAGTCGGTAATATCCTTGCCGTCAAAAACCACCCGTCCCTGAGTCGCACGCGGTTCTCCGCAGAGCGTACCCAGAATGGTGGTTTTCCCCGCGCCGTTAGCCCCAATCAACGTAACGATTTCGCCCTGATTGATATGCAGACTGACGCTGTGCAACGCCTGGATTTTTCCATAGTGCGCGCTGACGTTTTCCAGAGAAAGCATAGCCATTTTATGCTTCTCCCAGATAAGCGCGGATCACGTCCGGGTTGTTGCGGATCTCTTCCGGCGTGCCGTTTGCCAGCGGCGTGCCCTGATTGACCACATAGATGCGATCGGAAATGCCCATGACCAGTTTCATATCGTGTTCAATCAACAGTACCGACACCTTGTGTTCGTTGCGCAGCTCGGCGATCAGCTCGTCCAGCTCCAGCGTCTCTTTGGGGTTCAGGCCCGCCGCCGGTTCATCCAGCATCAGGATTTGCGGGCGCGTAACCATACAGCGGGCGATTTCCAGGCGACGCTGCTGACCGTAGGCCAGATTGCCCGCCTGACGGTTAGCGAGCGTCAGTAATCCTACGCGATCCAGCCAGCTGGCCGCCTGGTCCAGCGCTTCGCTTTCCGCTTTACGGAAGCCCGGCGTTTTCAGCAGTCCGGCAAACACGCCGCTTTTCAGATGCTGATGCTGCGCTACCAGCAGGTTTTCAATCACCGTCATTTCACGGAACAGGCGAACGTGCTGGAAAGTGCGCACGATACCCATCCGCGCGATCTCCTGCCCCGCCAGGCCCGCCAGCTGGCGCTCGCCCAGCCTGATACTGCCGCCCGTCGGCCGGTAAAAACCGGTCAGGCAGTTAAATACCGTAGTCTTACCCGCGCCGTTGGGGCCAATCAGCGAGACGATCTCCTGCTCTCGCAGCTCCAGCTCGACGTTATTGACCGCGAGCAGGCCGCCAAAGCGCATCATCAGGCCGTTTACGGCCAATAAAGGCTTCATGGCTGCTCTCCTTTTTCCACGCTTTTTAACTTCAGGTGCGGACGCTGCATCGGCAACAGGCCCTGCGGTCGCCAGATCATCATCAGCACCATCAGGCCGCCCAGCACCAGCATGCTGTATTCATTCAGATCGCGCATCAGCTCGCGTGAAACCACCAGCAGCACGGCAGCGAGGATCACGGCGAACTGCGACCCCATGCCGCCTAACACCACGATAGCCAGCACAAAGGCTGATTCGGCGAAGGTGAAGGACTCCGGGCTGACAAAGCCCTGCCGCGCAGCGAACAGACTCCCCGCGAAACCAGCAAAAGCGGCGCTGATGGTAAAGGCGGTGAGCTTGATGCGCGTCGGACTGAGGCCCAGCGAACGACAGGCGATTTCATCCTCGCGCAGCGCTTCCCAGGCGCGCCCCAGCGGCATTCTCAGCAGCCGGTTGATCACAAACAGCGTCAGCACAACCAGCAGCAGCGCCACCATATAGAGAAAGATAATGCGGTCACTGGGATCGTATTTCAGGTTAAAGAAATGGTGGAAGGTGTCCCAGCCGCCGTCGCGCACGCTGCGGTTAAACTCCAGACCGAAAAACGACGGTTTCGGGATCTGGCTGATGCCGTTTGGCCCACCGGTGATCTCGGTGTTGTTCAGCAGCAGAATACGGACGATTTCGCCAAAGCCCAGCGTGACTATCGCCAGGTAATCACCGCGCAGGCGCAGTACCGGAAAACCCAGCAGCAGGCCGAACAGCGCGGCCACGATGCCCGCCAGCGGCAAACATTCCCAGAAGCCCAGGCCGAAGTAGTGATTAAGCAGCGCAAAGGTGTAGGCGCCGATGGCGTAAAAGCCGCCGTAGCCCAGCACCAGCAGGCCGGAAAGCCCGACCACCACGTTCAGTCCCAGGCCCAGCATTACATAAATCAGGGTCAGCGTGGCGATATCGACCGTGCCGCGAGACACCATAAAAGGCCAGGCCGCAGCGGCGACGATCAGCAGCAGCAAAAAGAGTTTCTGCTTTGGGGTGGAGCCGTCAATGCCCGGCAGCACCAGCGAAGGCGCGGAAATTTTCTTTAGCCCGCGCTGAAAAACCGGCCGCAGCAGCTGAAAGAAAAAGACCACGGCGCAGCCGAGGGCGATCCAGTTCCAGCGCACGCTGCCGGCGTTGTTAACCACCAGATGCGTGCCGTCCAGGCTAAGGCGCATCCCCATAAAGAAGGCGGCCAGCACCACCAGCATCAGCGCGGAAACAGAGGCGTTAAGCAGGTTTTTCATACCTTTTCTACCTCCGGACGGCCCAGAATGCCGGTTGGCATTACCAGCAGCACAACGATCAGCAGCGCAAAAGAGACCACGTCTTTATATTCAGTGCTGAGGTAGGCGGAGGTCAGCGCTTCGGCAATGCCCAGGATCAGGCCGCCCAGCATCGCGCCGGGAATGCTGCCTATGCCGCCCAGCACGGCCGCGGTGAACGCTTTCATCCCGGCCATAAAGCCGATGTAAGGATTGATGACGCCGTAGAACTGGCCCAGCAGAACGCCCGCTACCGCCGCCATTGCCGCGCCGATCACAAAGGTCAGCGAGATCACGCGATCCGTGTTAATACCCAGCAGGCTGGCCATTTTCAGATCTTCGGCGCAGGCGCGGCAGGCGCGACCCATGCGCGAGTAGCGGATAAACAGCGTAAGGGCCAGCATCGCGACAAAGGTCACCACCCAAATCACTACCTGCATAGTGGAGATGGTGGCGGCAAAACCGTTACTGACGCCCAGCGTCCACTGCCCGCTGACCAGGCCCGGCAGGGCCAGATCGCGCGAGCCCTGAGTCAGGCTGACGTAGTTTTGCAGAAAAATAGACATACCGATGGCGGATATCAACGCGATCAGCCGCTTGGAGGAACGCACGGGCTTATAGGCCACGCGTTCGATGCTCCAGCCATAGGCGCTGGCGATAACGATAGCCACCAGAAAACCGGCGCCGATCAACAGCCAGCTGGCATCAATGCCCATCATCATCAGCGCGGCAATGACGATAAAAGAGACGTAGCTGCCGATCATATACACTTCGCCGTGAGCGAAGTTGATCATGCCGATGATGCCGTACACCATGGTGTAGCCGATGGCGATCAGCGCATAGGTGCTGCCCAACGTGACGCCGTTGAACATCTGCTGCAGGAAATAGAGAAACTGCTCGGACATAAAGAATACCTTACTGCTATCCGCCCAGGCGGAAAGAGAGATGCTTTAACAACACGGGCGGAAAGCAGTCCGTTATCAGGGCCGATCCGGCACCCCGATATTTCCACCCCTTCAAACCCTGGTAAGCAATGATGCGGGCAGCCCGTGAAGCATCGCGCTACGGACGTCAGCGTATGACGTCCGCTATTATTATTTTACCGCGGTAGAAGAGCCGTCGGCATGCCAGGTGAAGATGCCGAACTCAAAGCCTTTCAGATCGCCTTTGGCGTCCCAGCTTAAGTCACCCATTACCGTTGGCACCGGCGCGCCCTCTTTCAGGTTTTTAGCAATCTCTTCCGGCTCGGCGCTTTTGCTGCGCTCCATGCCGGTGGTTAAAGCCTGTAGCGCGGCATAGGTCGTCCAGACAAACGGGCCGGTTGGATCAAGCTTTTTCGCTTTCAGCGCATCGACAACGGGTTGGTTAGTCGGCACCTGATCGTAACGTTTCGGCAGCGTAACCAGCATGCCTTCGGAAGCCGCGCCGGCGATATTAGAGAGCGAAGCGTTGCCTACGCCTTCTGGCCCCATAAAACGGGTTTGCAGCCCGGCCGCGCGTGACTGGCGCAGGATCTGCCCCATTTCCGGGTAGTAGCCGCCAAAATAGACAAAATCGACGTTCTCTTTTTTCAGGCGCGCCACCAGCGTGGAGAAGTCTTTATCGCCTGCGGTCACGCCTTCAAACATCACCACGTTGCCACCCGATTTTTTCAGGCTCGCCTGCACGGAGCGCGCCAGCCCTTCGCCGTACTGCTGTTTATCGTGGATCACGGCGATACGCTGCGGTTTGATTTGTTCAAGAATATATTTCGCCGCGGTCGGGCCCTGATCGGAGTCCAGGCCCGTGGTGCGCATAATCATTTTATAGCCACGGGTCGTCAGGTCGGCGTTGGTGGCCGCCGGAGTAATCATCAGTACGCCTTCGTCTTCATAGATATCGGAAGCGGGCTGGGTGGAAGAAGAGCAAAGGTGGCCGATAACGTAGCGAATACCGTCGTTGATAACTTTGTTAGCGACCGCAACCGCCTGTTTGGGATCGCAGGCGTCGTCATACTGCACGCCGACCAGTTTATTGCCGTTGACGCCGCCTTTGGCATTGATATCGGCAATAGCCTGTTTCGCGCCGGTGAACTCCATATCGCCATATTGCGCGACCGGGCCAGACATAGCGCCAACGATGGCTACTTTAATGTCTTCTGCGGCGGCGGCATGACTGAGCGCCAACGCCATGCAGCCTGCTAAAAACGCGCTACCTTTCATTTTCATCCTGACTACCCCATCTTGTGTTTGCTGTTTTTTATACTGCTCCCGTCGATAAACGCCATAAGAAGAACAGGTTAACGCGGGATACAGCCATTTTTATTAATAAGACTATAAATTTCAGGTTATTAAACAGGAATTTTCTTCTGTAAATCAACTGACTTCATGTGATATTACCGCCAGCTTTAGCATAAATGACTGGTACAAATGCGGGCTGTTTGGGCATTCAGCCAGCGGGTTATTCTGCATTCATCGCATTAACTCAGCGTTTATCTTTAACTTTAAACGCCACCCTGACAGATTGCTTTGTTTTTATACAAAAAAAGTTACGCGCCTCTTCACGTCCGTTTTCGCTACAATCTGCCTCTCACGTCGGCACGGTAACTTTTTATGAAACTGACTATTCTCAGGCTGCAACGCTTAAGCGCTCAGGATCTTGTGGATCTGAGCAAAATCTGGCCGCAAGACGATCCGGCAGATCTGGAAAACAGGCTGGACGATCGTCATCGGCTCTATGCGGCAAAGTTCAACGATCGGCTACTGGCGGCGGTGAAAGTGACGCTGAATGAAGCGCAGGGCGAGCTGAAGGATTTTATGGTGCGGGAAGTCACCAGAAGGCGCGGCGTCGGCAGCTATCTGCTGGAAGAAGTGCTGGCGCAAAACGCGGCCGTAACACGCTGGAGGATGGCGAAGACGGGTGACGAAGGGCTTGCGGCTTTTATGCGCAAGCAAGGATTTATCGCCGACGCAGACGGCTGGGTTTGGCAGCGGGCTTAGGCAGCAAGAGTTGCTTCAGGTATAAGGCCTCGGGCTGTAAAGTCCGGGTCAGGATTCAGGCCCGGGATTAGGATTCAGGCTTTGGGCTTTGGGGTTCGAACCTGAGGTCTGGCACGTCGGGCCTGGCGTTTCAGCATAAAAAAGCTTATCAGCGTGCGGAGCCTGAAAACAAAAAAGGCGACCCGAAGGCCGCCTTTTTTACCGCTGCGAATTACGCTTCAATCGCGACGCGCAGTTTTTTCATCGCGTTCTTTTCAAGCTGACGGACGCGCTCGGCGGAAACGCCGTATTTGTCGGCCAGTTCCTGCAGCGTGGTTTTGTTGTCATCGTCCAGCCAGCGGGCACGGATAATGTCCTGGCTGCGCTCGTCCAGGCCCTGCATGGCGTCGCTCAGCTTGTCTGCGGCATGGTTATCCCAGTTGTCTTCTTCAATGCCGTCGGCAAAGTCAGAAGATTTGTCCTGCAGATAAAGCATTGGCGCCATTGAGCGACCTTCGCCTTCGTCTTCCGGCGTCGGATCAAAGGTCATATCCTGGGCCGCCATGCGCGACTCCATTTCGAGCACGTCTTTGCTGGTTACGCCCAGCTCGCGCGCCACCATTTCAACTTCATCCTGATTAAACCAGCCCAGACGCTGCTTGGCTTTACGCAGGTTGAAGAACAGCTTGCGCTGCGCTTTGGTGGTAGCGACCTTAACGATGCGCCAGTTACGCAAAACGTATTCGTGGATTTCGGCTTTGATCCAGTGCACGGCAAAGGAGACCAGGCGCACGCCCACTTCCGGATTAAAGCGGCGTACCGCTTTCATCAGGCCGATGTTACCTTCCTGGATCAGATCCGCCTGCGGCAGACCGTAGCCGGAATAGTTACGAGCGACATGAACAACAAAGCGCAGGTGGGACAGGATCAGCTTCTTGGCTGCTTCCAGATCGCCCTGGTAATGCAGCCGTTCAGCCAGCGCTTTTTCCTCTTCTGCCGTCAGCACAGGCCAGGCATTAGCCGCCCGGATATAGGAATCCAGGTTGCCTAAAGGAGCAATAGCTAAAGTTTGCATTTCTTTGGTCATTCAAACCCTCTCTGTATTAAGCAATATTGCCGCACTTTCCCTGAGCGGTTCACAAGACTACGTGAACGATAACGAGAAAGGAGAGCAATCTGTGCTACTTCGACTACAAAGTTATCCACAAGTTCACTATCAGCTGTGCGTAATATACACACATTTCTCGGGAAGGGGAGCAGGCCGGAAAGATTTTTACGAGGAGGACTTCCTCTGCGGCACGATGCTCATGCAACAGAGGAATAGTATACCAAAAAAAATGAGAAGAGGTTACTGCGGCGTAAATCGACGTAAATGTTGCACCGTCGCCAGCCAGGCGGCAACCCAGCCGATCATGGCCGAAATCAGCAGCAGCAGCAGGCTTTCATCCCAGGCCAGCCCGTGCAGGCTAAAGGTGGTGCCGAACACGGCGGCAACCTGGGTGACCACCGATTCCAGGCGGAAAACCAGGATTTCGGACAGCGCCAGCGACAGCAGCGCGCCGCAGAAGCCCAGCAGCGCGCCGCCATACAGAAACGGTCGCAGAATAAAGCCGTCGGTCGCGCCGATCAGCTTCTGCACGTTAATCGTGTCGCGACGAGCAAAAATACTGAGCCGCACGCTGTTGCCGATCACCAGGAAGACCGCCACGATCATCAGGATGCCGATCATGGTCGCTACCTGGCCGACCAAACCTGCCAGCGCCGCCAGCCGGGCAAACCAGCTGTCGTCCATTTTTACTTCATCCACGCCCTGCACTTTCGCCACGCGGGAGCTGAGGTTCTTCATGGTGTCTGAGTTTTGAAAATTGATTTGCGGCGTGATGATGGCTACGGCCGGCAGCGGATTCTGCTCCAGCATATCCATCGCGCCGCCAAAGCCGGACCAGTTGCGGAACTCGCCCATCGCTTCTTCGCGCGACAGGTAGTTAACCTTATCCACACCCTCTTCTTTTTTCAGCTGGGCCACAACGTTCTCCGCCGCGTCGTCATCCAGCGTTTTGCTCAGATACACCGTCAGCTGCGGCGCGGGATACCACTGCTGCGCCGCGCTGCTGACGTTTTTCCACACCATAAAGCACACGCTTGGCAAGGTCAGAGAGATGGCGATCACCATCACCGTCAATAGCGTCGCCAGCGGCTGACGCCACATGTCGGACAGGGTGCCGCGCAGCGCATAGCGCCACTGCTCCTGCCAGCCGCCCTTCAGCGCTTTGCTTTTGGAAGGCTGCTTCGCCGCTTTTGGCGCGGCCGGACGCGGGTTACGCTTATTCGCCATAGTTGCCTCCGTGCAGACGCCCCTGATTAAGCGTCATCAGACGATAGTTGCGGCGGGCGATCAGCGCCCGGTCGTGAGTAGCCATCAGCACGGTCACGCCCACGCGGTTGAACTCTTCAAACAGGCGCAGGATATCTTCGGACAGGGCTTCATCCAGGTTGCCGGTTGGTTCATCCGCCAGCAGCACCGCAGGCTTGTTAACCACCGCGCGAGCGATGCCAACACGCTGCTGTTCGCCGCCCGACAGCTGAATAGGATAACTTTTCGCTTTGTCCAGCAGACCGACTTTATCCAGCGCGGCAGACACGCGACGGCGGATATCTTCCCCGCTTGCGCCCGCGATAATCAGCGGAATAGCCACGTTGTCATAGACGGACCTGTCCATCAGCAGATGGTGATCCTGGAAAATCATGCCGATCTGGCGGCGTAAAAAAGGCACTTCCCGGCTCTTCAGGCGGCTGATGTCGTGCCCGCTGAACCAGATATGGCCGGCGCTGGGGCGCTCGATGCCGCAGATCAGTTTCAGCAGGGTGCTTTTCCCCGCCCCGGAATGCCCGGTCAGAAACGCCATTTCTCCCGGTTGCAGATGAAAATCCACTCCCTGTAGCGCTTGCCGACCGCCGAGATAAGCCTTACTGACTTCTTCAAAGCGAATCATCCTAACTAGTCCTCTCGGGCAAATAGTGCCTCTATAAAATCGTCTGCCTTGAACGAGCGTAAATCTTCAATGCCTTCGCCGACGCCGATGTAGCGAATAGGAATACCGAACTGATCGGCCACCGAGAAGATCACGCCGCCTTTGGCGGTGCCGTCCAGCTTGGTCAGCGTGATGCCCGTCAGGCCCACCGCCTCATGGAACAGCTTAGTCTGGCTGATGGCGTTCTGGCCGGTGCTGGCGTCAATGGTCAGCATGACCTCGTGCGGCGCCTGCTCGTCCAGTTTTTTCATCACGCGCGTGATTTTCTTCAGCTCTTCCATCAGGTGCGATTTATTCTGCAAACGGCCTGCCGTATCGGCAATCAGGACGTCGACGTTGCGCGCTTTCGCCGCCTGAATCGCATCGAAAATGACCGAGGCGGAATCCGCGCCGGTATGCTGGGCGACAACAGGAATGTTGTTACGCTGCCCCCAGACCTGGAGCTGTTCGACCGCTGCCGCGCGGAAGGTGTCGCCCGCCGCCAGCATGACCGATTTGCCTTCCGCCTGATACTGGCGCGCCAGCTTGCCGATGGTGGTGGTTTTACCCACGCCGTTGACGCCGACCATCAGGATAACGAACGGCGTTTTGCCGGTGACGTCCAGCGGCGCCTCGACTTTCGCCAGAATGTCGGCCATTTCCTGCTTCAGCAGCCCGTATAGCGCTTCGGCGTCGCGCAGCTGTTTGCGGCTTGCCTGAGCGGTCAGGTTGGTAATGATGCGGCGCGTGGTCTCGACGCCTACGTCGGCGATCAGCAGCTGCTCTTCCAACTCTTCAAACAGCTCATCATCGATTTTTTTACCGCGGAACAGGCTGACGAAGCCGGAACCTAAATTCTGTCGCGTTTTAACCAGGCTGCGCTTCAGGCGGGCGAAGAAGCCTTCTTTGGTCGGGCGCGCCTGCTCTTCCGCAGCCTGCTCCTGCTCTTCAGCGGCGTTAGCCTGCTCAACTTTAACCAGCGCGGCAGCGACGGATTCTTCTTCCTCAATGACCTTCAGCTCAGCTTCTGAGGCACCGGCAGAGAGCGCGGCGGCTTCCAGTTCTTCCGGCGTGATGTCATCGGCCTGTTCGGCGGCGATCGCAGCTTCTTCCGGTTCCGGCGCGTTAGCAACAATCTCTTCAGGCAGAGGTTCCGGCTCCGCCTGTACGGCCGCCGTCTCTTCCGGCAGCCATTCTTCTTCTGGTTCCGCCTTAGCGACCGCAAGCTCTTCCGGCAACGGCTCTTCTTCCGGTTCCGGCCTGGCGGCTACGCTCGCTTCCGGCAGCCACTCTTCTTCTGGCTCCGCCTTAGCGACCGCAAGCTCTTCCGGCAACGGCTCCTCTTTCGGCTCCGTCCTGGCGGCAGGTTTAGCGGCTGCGCGCGCTTCCGGCTCTGTTCTGGCCTGTTCGTTCGGGTCTCGTACTGCCTGCTCGCGAGCGACGGTTTCCGTCACTTCTACAACGGCTTCGGCGCGCTGCTCCACGTCAGGGGGCGTGGCGGCGTCTGCGGTTTCGCTCTGCTGCTGTTCTGACGTTTGGACCTCTTCCTCAGGCGCTTTTTCTTCGCGTCCTAATCCCAGCCAGGAAAAAAAGCCACGTTTTTTATTTTTTGCCATGGTGCAACCACACTCCTCGCGGGGAAAAAAACCGTCAGGTCTCTGAAAATAATCTTAATCCCCTAGTCTAACACTTTCCTGCTGACGCAACACAGCACCCTTTTTACGTTTCCTCTGCCCGGTAAGCCCGTTAAACTGTGCAACAAATTATGAAGAGTTAAGTCAGATGAATAAAAAACCTCGCGGCGGCAGCGCCGGACAGATCCGCATCATTGGCGGCCAGTGGCGCGGCAGAAAGCTGCCGGTGCCCGACAGTGCCGGACTGCGCCCTACCACCGATCGCGTGCGTGAGACGCTGTTTAACTGGCTGGCGCCCGATATTCAGGGCGCGCGTTGTCTGGACTGCTTTGCCGGCAGCGGCGCGCTGGGGCTGGAAGCGCTGTCGCGCCATGCGGCCTCGGCTACGCTGCTGGAGCTGGAGCGCCCGGTCGCGCAGCAGCTGGAGAAAAACCTGGCCACGCTGGGCGCGGCAAACGGCCGCGTGATTAATACCAATACGCTACAGTTTCTGGCGAAGCCTGGCGAACCTCACCAGCTGGCCTTTATCGATCCGCCGTTCCGCAAAGGGCTGCTGGAAGAAACGCTGACGCTGCTGGAAAGCCAGGGCTGGCTGGCGGAAGAAGCCTTAATCTATGTAGAAAGCGAAGTGGAAAGCGGCGTGCCGCCCGTGCCGGTAAACTGGCAGCTGTACCGCGAGAAGGTCGCCGGACAGGTTGCCTGTCGTCTTTATGTTCGTCGTTCCCCTGAGAAGAGAGAAAGCCATGCTGATTAATCTGGGCAGAGCGCTGATGGTATGCGTATGGGCCTTTTTGCTGCTCAACCTGATCCATCCTTACCCCGCGCCGCTAAAATATTTTATTAACGTCGCGCTGTTCTTTATGGTGATTATGCACGGCTTACAGCTGGTGCTGATGCGCGCCACGCAGGCTAAAGAGGCGCCAAAACTGAGCGGCGCGCTTCAGGCTAAGATCTTCTTTTTTGGCGTGTTTGAACTGCTGGCCTGGCAGAAAAAGCAGTTTCCCAAACAGTAGGCGGCCGGGTCGTCTTTCCGGCCATGCCGTCAGCGCGGCCGGAAGGCGATAAATCGCGTGCCCTGTACCTGTAGTTCGCCCTTTTCTCCCCGTGCCAGCTGGTGATAGTCGCTGGCTTTCAGTACCAGCTTAAAATCTCCCGCGCCGTTCAGCGGATGGAACCACGCTTCGTATCGCATTGTTTCGACCGGAATATTTTCACGCTGGCGCGAGCGTAGGGCAGAGGTGGAGACTTCCCGTTTGTCTTTGATTTCGACCGGCAGGCTGCGTACGGGCGAAGCATCGTTGACCGCCACTTCCTGTCGCTGTTTGATAAATTGCCGGGTTGCCAGCACGGCGATAATGGCCAGCGTAATAAAAAAAATCAGGGGTGGCTTCACGACTTTTCCTCTTTTTTGCAGCGTAAACAGAAAGAATACAACCAGAGACCTCTCATTGTCACATCGTTGGCCCCTGTCCTAAACTAAAACCAGAACTGTGGAATTTAGCATCTAAAAACAAAGGGACACATTATGATCTGGTCGTTTCTGGCAGTGCTTTTTTCCGGCTGGCTGTACGTTGACGCTACTTACCGTGGCCCGCAATGGCAGCGCTGGGTCTTTAAACCGGTCACGCTTTTACTGCTGCTCGCCTGGGCCTGGCAAGCGCCAGCGTTAAGCGCCACGGATTATCTCATTCTGTTTGGTCTGCTGGCGACGCTGGTCGGCGATGCGCTGATGCTGCTGCCCGAACGGCGGATGCTCTACGCTATCGGCGCATTTTTCCTCTCGCATCTGCTTTATACCATCTGCTTCGCCAGCCATATGACGCTGACGTTCTTCTGGCCGATCCCATTGACCGTATTGGTTATCGGCGCGCTGCTGATTGCGGCTATCTGGACAAAGCTGGAGGATCTGCGCTGGCCGGTTTGCACCTTTATCGGCATGACGCTGCTGATGGTCTGGCTGACCACCGAGCAATACGTTTTCCGGCCGACGGACTACGGTTTCTCATTAATGGTCGGAACGTCGCTGCTGCTGCTCGCCAATATCGTTTGGCTGGTTAGCCACTATCGTCGCCGCTTTGCCGCCGACAGTGCCATCACGGCCGCCTGTTATTTCGCGGGTCACTTTATGATCGTCCGCTCGCTCTATCTCTGATTTATGCCTTGACTCTGGAGTCAGCTCCAGAGTGTAAGATAAGCCTGGCGGGGAAGCAGCCCGTCAGGCTTATCTGGAGGCGTCATGCAACAACACCCATCTTCTCCCTGCCTTTGCGGGCAGCGCCACGCGGCCGGTCAGCAAGGTTGCAGCAGGCCGCGTCCCGAACTGGGGAAAATCACCTCTTTTCACATCCAGTGCGCCACCGCCAGCGATCCGCTGCCTGAGAAAGAAGAAAGCATCGGCGCGGACTACAGCTGGCAAATCGGCGGCATGGACTGTCCGGGCTGCGCCAGGAAAATCGAAAACGCTGTAGGCCAGCTGCAAGGCGTCACTCAGGCTCGCGTCCTGTTCGCTACGGAAAAGCTGGTGGTAAGCGCCGATAAAGATGTGCAGCAGCAGGTTGAGCAGGCGGTTGCCAGAGCCGGGTTTACCCTGCGCTCTGCCACGCAGCCAGCGGCAAAGTCAGCCGGGTTCTGGCGGGAAAACGGCATGCTGCTGCTGCTCGGCGGGCTTCTGCTCGCCAGCTGGCTGCTACAGACGATCGATCCGCAGGCCGGGAAAGTCGCGTTTATCGTCACCACGCTGGCGGGCTGCTGGCCCGTTGCCCGTACCGCCCTGCGCCTGATGCGCAGCGGGACGCCTTTTGCCATTGAAACGTTAATGACCGTAGCCGCGCTTGGCGCGCTTTTTATCGGTGCGACCGCAGAGGCGGCCATGGTGCTGCTGCTGTTTATGCTTGGGGAACGTCTGGAGGCTTTTGCCGCAGGGCGCGCGCGCCGTGGCGTAACGGCGCTGATGGCGTTAAAACCCGAGCAGGCGTTGCGCATCCGGAACGAGGTGCGTGAAACCGTGGCCGTGAGCGCGCTACGGCCTGGCGATCTTATTGAGGTTGCCGCAGGCGGGCGCCTGCCTGCCGACGCCAGCCTGGTCACATCCTTCGCCAGCTTTGATGAAAGCGCGCTGACTGGCGAATCCATGCCGGTAGAGCGGCAGGCAGGCGAAGCCGTGGCGGCAGGCAGCCTGAGCGTCGATAGCCTGGTGAGGCTGAAAGTCACGTCAAAACCTGGCCAGAGCGCTATCGACCGTATCCTGCATTTGATTGAAGAAGCAGACGCTAACCGCGCGCCGGTCGAACGTTTTCTCGATCGGTTCAGCCGCATTTACACGCCGCTGGTGATGGCTGTCGCGCTGCTGGTGGCAACCGTGCCGCCGCTGTTCTTTGCCGGCGACTGGCCGTCATGGATTTATAAAGGGCTGACTTTGCTGCTGATCGGCTGCCCCTGCGCGCTGGTGATCTCTACGCCAGCGGCGATCACCTCCGGCCTGGCCGCTGCGGCCCGCCATGGCGTACTGATTAAGGGCGGCGCGGCGCTGGAAAGCCTCAACGGCGTGCGCACGCTGGCGTTCGACAAAACCGGCACGCTGACCGAAGGCAAACCCCGTATTGAGAGCATTCAGGCCTTTGCTGCCCTCAGCGAAGCGGAACTGCTGACTAAAGCCGCTGCCGTTGAGCAGGGTTCTTCTCATCCGCTGGCCAGGGCGATTGTGCGGCTGGCAGAGCAGCGCCAGCTTGTTATACCTGCCGCTACGGCGCAGCGGGCGGTGGCAGGAAGCGGTATAGAAGCAACAGTGAGCGGTCACAAACTTTTAATCTGCGCGCCCGCTGGACTAAGGCTGACAGCAGAACAGCTGAAGATTGTGGCGGAGCTGGAGTCGGCGGGAAATACGGTGGTCATTATCGTACAGGATGCTATGCCGATCGGACTTATCGCACTGCGCGATACGCTACGTGCGGACGCTGTTGCCGCGCTGAGCGAACTTCATGCTTTAAACATAGAAACGGTCATGCTGACCGGCGACAACCCGCGCGCGGCGGCCGCTATCGCCAACGAGCTTGCCATCAGCTATCGCGCGGGCCTGCTGCCTGCGGACAAAGTAGCGGCCATTCATGAGCTAAACCAACGGCGCGCCGTAGCGATGGTCGGCGACGGCATCAACGATGCGCCTGCAATGAAAGCGGCAACGGTGGGCATTGCGATGGGCGGCGGCAGCGACGTCGCGCTGGAAACCGCCGACGCGGCGCTGACGCATAACCGGCTGGCGGGCCTGGCGACGATGATCCGCCTGGCACGCGCCACCCATGCCAATATCCGGCAGAATATTGCGCTGGCGCTCGGGCTGAAGGGGGTATTTCTGGTCACCACGCTGCTGGGCATTACCGGGCTGTGGCTGGCCGTGCTGGCGGACTCCGGCGCCACCGCGTTGGTCACGGCGAACGCGCTACGATTGCTGAGTAAGCGCTAACTTTACAACCTGCCCGTGGTGATACGGGCAGGACGCGGCGCTACAACCCCTTTTTTAACAGATAGCGATAGGGTAATTCCTCGGTTGCCTGTGCCAGCAGCGTATGTTCCATAAAGCGGCAGAAACCGGGGATATCGCGCGTGGTGGCCGGATCGTCGGCGATAACCAGCAGCGTTTCGCCCTCCTGCATATGGCGTACGGCTTTACGCACCATCATCACCGGCTCAGGACAGCGCAGGCCCAAAGCATCCAGGGTTTGGTCGGGATTTGCGAACGGTTCGCTCATAACATTCTCAATCAGACAGGAAATGCCCCTATTTTACCCCCGACGTCGGTATGTGCAAGCCAGGCTCTGAACGACAACGTTTGCGCTAAAATTAACCATTGCATTAGCAGGCTGATTCGGTAAGATGCCGCGCAATCGCTCAGGCGAGACAATTTTTTGGGTTCCCTCACCCCATAGTTAAAAAAGGCTACATCGATGATCTCTTTCTCTTCTCGTCAGCGTACACATGCGCTGATCTGGCTATCGCTGTTCCATCTGCTGGTTATTACCTCCAGTAATTATCTGGTGCAGCTGCCCATTTCGATTTTTGGTTTCCATACCACCTGGGGCGCGTTCAGCTTTCCCTTTATCTTTCTGGCTACCGATTTAACGGTACGAATTTTCGGCGCGCCGCTGGCCCGACGAATTATTCTTGCGGTGATGATCCCGGCGCTGTTTATCTCCTATAGCATTTCTGCGCTGTTCTATCAGGGCGAATGGCAGGGACTGGGCGCGTTGGCAAGCGTTAACCTGTTTGTTGCTCGTATCGCCTGCGCCAGCTTTATGGCCTATGCGCTGGGACAAATCCTCGACGTGCACGTTTTTAACCGCTTGCGCAAGCTGCCGCAATGGTGGGTAGCCCCCGCCTCCGCTATGTTCCTGGGCAATATCAGCGACACGCTGGCGTTCTTTTTTATCGCTTTCTACAAAAGCCCCGATCCGTTTATGGCACAGAACTGGGTGGAAATTGCGCTGGTGGACTACAGCTTTAAGGTGCTTATCTGCATGATTTTCTTCCTGCCGGCCTATGGCGTGCTGTTAAACGCCACGCTGAAGCGGATAACGGAAAAATCCTCTGGCGCTCAGGTCAACTTCGGCTAGTCTGTCACTCTGTGGCGTCGCGCCCGGCCATGCATTTTGGCGGGCAGCGCGCCACGGCAGGTTGCTTTTAGCCGCTGATTACTATTGTATAAGTTGCTGAACAGCGCGAACGACTAACGTAAAAGGGATCACGATGCGTAACTTACTGAAATATGCCGGTATCGGTTTACTGGTGGTCGGACTGGCCGCCTGCGACGGCAAAGATGATAAAGCCGCCGCCGATGATAACGGCGTCAGCAGCAGCCAAAGCAGCCAGACCGTTACCCTGATGGACGGCAAGCTCAGCTTCTCGCTGCCGGCAGGCATGTCCGATCAAAGTGGAAAAATGGGCACGCAGGCCAATAATATGCACGTGTACGCCGATGCCAGCGGCCAGAAAGCGATTATCGTGATTGCGGGCGACGCCACGAATGAAAGCCTGGACGTGCTGGCGAAGCGCCTGGAAGATCAGCAGCGTAACCGCGATGCGCAGCTGCAGGTAGTGACCAATAAATCTGTCGAGCTGAAAGGCCAGCCAGCACAGCAGCTGGATTCGGTGATTTCGGCCAAGGGCCAGTCTTCCTGGTCGTCAGTGCTGCTGGCGAAAGTTGACGGCAAACTGCTGACCCTGCAGATTACGCTGCCTGCGGACAATCAGCAGCAGTCGCAGACCGAAGCAGAGAATATTATCAACACGGTAGTGCTGAAATAATTTCCCTTTAAAAAAATAGCGCCCGGCGGAAATATCGGGCGCTATTTTTATTTACGCGGCGGTTTTGCAACAGCCTTTTCCCGACCGCGCCGTTTACTAAGTCCTGTTGCCGTTGTGATGGGAAACGCATGCCTGACCATCACTTTCCCGGCTTACTCCTTACTGGCTAACATTTCCCTGTGGGCAATGCCTGACAGATCGGCTTACAGACCTGCGTGTTCGCGAATATATTTTCGGGCCTTAACGGCATATTCGAACGGATTCGCCAGCGCCGGATCCTGCTCCGCCTCCACCACCATCCAGCCTTTGTAACCCGACTCGTCCAGGATTTTAAACACCGGATCAAAATCAATCACGCCATCGCCGGGAACGGTAAAGGTACCTTTTTTTACGCCGTCCAGGAAAGAGAGCCGCTGGCTTCTGACCTGTGCCACCACCTCATCACGCACGTCCTTCAGATGTACGTGATTGATTCGCGGCAGATATTTTTCCAGAATGGCCAGCATTTGCGCCTGGCTGCCTTCCGAGTAGTAGGCATGGCCGGTATCGAACAACAGATAAACGTTGTCTTGGGTCAACGACATAAATTTGTCGATCTCTGCCGCAGTCTGAATGGCCGTCCCCATATGATGGTGCAAACAAACCTGCATGCCTTTTTCCGCCGCCAGCGCGGCCAGCTCGTTATAGCCCTCCGCCGTCAGCCGCCACTCCTCTTCGGTAAAATGCGGCTTCTCTTCCAGCACCGCCAGCGTGGTGCCCTGAATGCTTTTGCTCTGCTCGGAGCAGCCGATCACTTTAGCGCCCATCGCGTGAAGAAAGTCGCGATGGTTGATAAATTCATCAATGGTTTTTGCCCTGTCGCCATTGGCGAAAAAGGTGCTGAACCAGGCGTTGCAGATTTGAATACCGCGAATGTTCAGCATCGGTTTCAGCACCGCCGGATCGCGCGGATATTTACTGCCGACCTCACTGCCGGTGAAGCCAGCCAGCGCCATTTCGCTGACGATTTGCTGGAAAGTGTTTTCTGCACCCAGCTCAGGCATATCGTCATTGGTCCAGCCAATCGGGGCTATCGCCAGCTTTACGTTCTCTTTGTTCATGGTGGTGCCTCAGCGGTCTGTCATTAAGATGGCGCGGCGCGCCTGCCTGGGCTTTCCGCGCGTAGGATCGGCCTGTTGCGCCTGAAGGTTAGCGAAGCAGTTCGCGCTCGATCAGCTCACGGGTTTCCACGGCCTGATATTTCATTTTTTCCGGATAGCCAAACAGCGAGGCGGCAACTATCGACTCGCCGCCGACTTTATGAGTGCGGTTGGCAAAATCCATCTCGCGCAGGGTTTTAAACAGCGTATCGAAATCCACTTCGCCCTCACCCACGCCCACGTGCTGATGGATGGTGGCATCCACGCCTGGCGGATTGACGATATAGCGGCAGTGTTTGGTGTGGTTCATGGTATCGGCGATGAGCACGTGTGAAAGGTCGCCGCCCGCATATTCCAGCATGCTTTTTACGTCGCCTTTGCCTTTGTCGTAGAAGAAGGTATGCGGCACGCTATAAAGATATTTGACGTTTTCGCTGCGGAACGACTTCACCAGATCGGCAGTTTCGTTGTTTTCTTCGCAGAAATCCCAGGGGTGTGACTGAATTTCAATGCGAATACCTTCCCGCTCGACGATGGGCAGCAGCTCCTCCATAGAGCGGTAAAACATCTCTTCGCAGATCTCCGGTTCGTTCGGCGTGCCGGAAAGCTCGGTATTGATAACCTGCACGCCAGTTTCCACCGCGATTTCAATCATACGCTTCCAGTTGCGCACGGCCGCCTGGCGACGTGCCTCATCCGGGCCTGACCAACGGTAGACCACGATATAGGAAGAGATTTCCAGCCCGGTTTCACGCAGCGCGTTTTTGTATTCGGTGATGATTTCCCGGCTGGCCCTGGGATGTTTGTAGAACGGATTAATCTGCGGATGCGGCGACTGCTCAATATATTTGTAGCCCCACTCCGCCACCTGGTGAACCATTTTGGTGATGCCCAAATCTTTAATGACGTCTACATCAAAGGCGATTTTCATCGGTTTCTCCCTGCTAATCATTTGACAACCCCTCTGCCTGCGCAGAGGAGTCGGTCGGCATTATTTGTTGTAAAACGCCGGACGCGGCGGCAGCTCAACGCTTTCAATCGCCCCGCTTTCCTGCGCCTTCAGGCAGGCATCTGCCGCTACGGAAGCCGCATAGCCATCCCATGCGGAAGGGCCGTGCAGTTGGCCAGCCGTGACGTCATTGATAAACGCCTGTAGCTCAACGTCATAGGCATCGATAAAGCGATCCTTCCAGTCGGTCAGAATGGAAGTGGACAGCTTCGCCTCTTTACGCAGCTGGACAGAGGCTGGCTCCGGCAGTCTGGCGATCCCGGTTTCGCCCACGACCTCACACTGGATGTCGTAGCCATAGGCGCAGTTAACGAAGATTTCGACGTCGATGCGCACGCCTTTTTGCGTTTCAAACAGCACGATTTGCGGATCGCGCAGCTTCGCATGCGTATTTTTGGTATCGCGCGGGAAAACCACCTGAACCGTTTTATAGTCGTCCTCGGTCAGCCAGCGCAGCACGTCCAGCTCGTGGATCAGCGTGCTGGTGATCGCCATATCGGTGGTATAGCTTTCTGGTACGCTTGGGTTGCGATGGGCGCAGTGCAGCATCAGCGGCTCGCCGATATCGCCGTTGGTGATAACCTGCTTTAACGCGCGATAGCCGGTATCGTAAGGACGCATAAAGCCCACCTGCACCAGACGCTTGCCGTGGGCAATTTCAGCCTCCACCACGCGGCGGCAGCCTTCAGCCGTCAGCGCCAGCGGCTTTTCACAAAATACCGGTTTGCCCGCCGCGATGGCCGCGAGCGTAAATTCTTCATGCGTGGGATCCCAGGAGGTGACGATTAGCGCGTCAACGTCAGAGGAGCGAATAACATCGTGGCCGTTGGCATAGACTTCCGCCTCCAGACCCAGACGGCTAACCACGCCTTTAGCGCCTTCGATATTAATATCGGAGACGGCCACCACTTTCGCGCCCTGCAACACTTTGCTGCAGCGACGAATATGTTCCTGACCGATTGCGCCGGTGCCGATTACGCCAAGTTTCAGTGTCATAACTACTCCGTTCGAATGTAGGGTATAGGGGAGTCTTCCGGACGGGAAAACCCGTCCGGTTCAGGCCACAGAGAATGAATTAGTATTTACGTGCCTGGTCGAGATGCTCGTTCAGCATGTGGGCCACGGCGTTAATGCGTTCGGACTGCGATACCTGCGCGCCGCCCACGTGCCACCAGCTGAAATATTTGTGCACCATGGTTTTTGGCAGCACTTTAATGTCAATCAGCGTGGATACCGGCGACTGACGCGCTTCTTCCAACGCCTGCTTCAGCTGCGCCAGCGTGGTGACGCGCCATGTTTTACAGCCGTAGCCAGCGGCGATGGCGGCGAAATCTACCGGGATCAGGCCGCCGTCCAGCTTGCCGCCTTCGGCATTGCGGAAGCGGAACTCGGTGGTAAAGCTGTCCATGCCGTGTTCCATTTGCAGGTTGTTGATGCAGCCGTTAGTCATGTTGTCGAACAGCACCACGTTGATTTTGGCGTTCTCCTGGAGAGAGGTCACCAGCTCGGAGTGCAGCATCATAAAGGAGCCGTCGCCGACCAGCGTGTAGACCTCGCGGTGCGGCTCGGCCAGCTTGACCCCGAGCGAAGCGTTGACCTCGTAGCCCATACAGGAATAGCCGTACTCAACGTGATAGCCGTTGTAATCCTTATTGCGCCACACGCGTTGCAGATCGCCCGGCAGGCTACCGGCCGCGGCGACGATCACCGCATCCTTTGGGAGATTTTCATTTAGCGTACCCAGCACGCTGCTTTGCGTCAGGAACGAATCGGTCAGCCGGTTGAATTCGGCAAAAACGGCCTCGCGATCCAGACGATCGTCAATCTCCGGCACAAAACCCTCGTTGCTGTAAACCGCCTGATAAACGCGCTGCGTTTCCTTCAATAATTTGCTCTGTGCCTGAGCAATTTTCTCTCCCCAGCCGCTGGTGAAGCCCTGAGCGGCCAGCCGGTTATCCAGTGCGGTAAGCGCCTCGCGCGCATCGGCCACCACCTGTACGCCGTCCAGCTTCCAGGCATCAAAGCTGCTGACGTTAACGTTGAGATAGCTGACGTCCGGGTTCTGGAAGATCCATTTTGAAGCGGTGGTGAAATCGGTGTAACGCGTGCCGACGCCAATCACCAGATCGGTCTCCTTCGCCAGCAGGTTGGCCGCCAGGCAGCCGGTTTCACCCACGCCGCCGACGTTCAGCGGATGATCGGAAAGGATCGTGCCCTTACCGGCCTGCGTTTCCGCAAACGGGATTTGATGACGCTCGGCAAACTGGCGGAGCGCCTCGCCCGCTTCGGAATATTTCACGCCGCCGCCGCAGACAATCAGCGGCTTGCGTTTGCCGGCGATCAGCTTCAGCGCGGCCGCCAGCTGGGCTTCGGTCGGCAGACGGCGATCGAGCAGGTGCACGCGCTTCTGGAAGAAATAGTCGGGATAATCCCAGGCTTCGCCCTGCACGTCCTGCGGCAGCGAAAGGGTAACGGCGCCGGTTTCTGCCGGATCGGTCAGCACGCGCATGGCGTTGATGCAGGCGGTCATCAGCTGTTCCGGGCGGTTTATCCGATCCCAGTATTTGCTGACCGCGCGAAACGCATCGTTGGTGCTGATGCTAAGATCGTGACTCTGTTCAATCTGTTGCAGCACCGGATCGGGCTGGCGGGTAGCAAACACATCGCCAGGCAGCAGCAGTAAAGGAATACGGTTAGCGGAAGCGGTGCCCGCAGCGGTGATCATATTGGCCGCGCCAGGCCCCACGGAAGAGGTGCAGGCGATGATCTCCCGCCGCAGCTTCTGCTTGGCGTAGCCGATAGCAGCGTGCGCCATGCCCTGTTCGTTACGCCCCTGACGCACGATCAGATCGCCGCTGTCCTGCTCCAGCGCCTGCCCCAGCCCCAGCACGTTGCCGTGGCCGAAAATAGCAAAAATGCCCTTCACAAACTTGGTTTCGACGCCATCTACCGACAGATACTGATTGTCGAGAAATCTGACTAAAGCCTGTGCCGTGGTTAATCTGATCTTGCCCATTTGCTCTTCCTTACGGTACGGCGACAGACCGTCGGTCTGCCGCGTTTCGCCCGAGTAATCGCCACTGCGGTAATGGCCGAAAATGAAACGTGAGGCGATTATAAACAAATATTTTTTTCACTAAACCACATTACAGAAGAAACATTTCATTTTGCGAGTGAGATCAAATTATGCCCTGCAACGCACATCGCTGGAATGCCTGGCCCGGCAGCAGCAGCATGGCCTGATGCCAGCAACAAAAATGCGGATTATTTCTTTATATATCAAATAAATAATTAATATAAATACACATTTTTTAACCTGTCTGTTGCCTGGCTGAAACCATGAAAAGAGTGCCGTGACAGCGCCATATCGCCGCAAAATGCGAGAGTTTTAGCCACTTCACATTTTTGGGGTATAAATTTCATTCTTGGTTGAAGTTGAAATATTTATTCCCCATACTGATTTTCACTTCATATCCGGACGCCGCTATGCGTTCAGGAGGATGCGCTGACACAGCGCGGCTGGCCTATCACAGAAGGAAACAGAATGAGTACACAACAGAAGCGGCTTGATGTGATCTGTATCGGGCGCATTGCCGTTGACCTCTATGGTCAGCAGATTGGTGCCCGGCTGGAAGATATGAGCACATTTTCCAAATATCTGGGCGGGTCGTCCGGCAATGTCGCTTACGGTACGGCCATTCAAGGGCTGAAATCCGGTATGTTGGCCCGCGTGGGCGATGAGCATATGGGCCGCTTTCTGCGGGAAGAGCTGCAGCGCGTAGGTGCGGATACCGAATGCCTGATCACGGATAAAACCCGCCTGACAGGCCTGGTGATCCTCGGGATCAAAGATCAGGATACTTTCCCGCTGGTGTTCTATCGGGATAACTGCGCTGATATGGGCCTGACGCCTGAAGATATTCAGGAAGATTACATCGCCTCTTCCCGCGCCGTGGCGGTGACCGGCACGCATCTGTCTCATCCTGATACCCGCGCTGCCGTGCTGAAGGCGTTGGACATCGCTCGTCGCCACGGTCTGCGCACCGCGCTGGACATTGATTATCGTCCGGTTCTGTGGGGGCTGACCTCGCTCGGTGACGGTGAAACCCGCTTTATCGAATCCAGCCACGTGACGCAGCAGCTGCAGGAAGTGCTGCATTATTTCGATCTGGTGGTCGGCACCGAAGAGGAGTTTCATATCGCCGGCGGCAGTACCGATACGCTGACCGCGTTGAAAAACGTCCGTCAGGCAACTAAAGCGACGCTGGTTTGCAAACGAGGAGCGCTGGGCTGCGTGGTGCTGGAGGGCGAAATCCCGACAAGCTGGGAGCAGACGAAACTGCAAAGCGGCGTGCGCGTGGAAGTGTTGAACGTGCTGGGCGCGGGCGATGCTTTTATGGCCGGCCTGCTGCGCGGCTGGCTGAACGATGAGAGCTGGGAACAGGCGTGCCGCTACGCCAACGCCTGCGGCGCGCTGGTGGTTTCGCGTCACGGCTGCGCGCCGGCGATGCCGACCAAAGCCGAGCTGGATGACTTCCTGAGCCGCGATAAAGAAGTTAAGCGGCCCGACCTGGACAGCCGCCTGAATCACCTGCATCGCGTTACCACGCGTAAACAGCAGTGGCCGGAGCTGTGCGTGTTCGCTTTTGACCATCGTAAACAGCTGGTAGATATGGCGAACGAGGCGGGCGTGGACACGACCCGCCTGCCGGAGCTGAAAACGCTATTGCTGCGCGCGGCGCAGGAAGCCGCCACGGAAGCCGGGCTGGATCGCCGTAGCGGCATTCTGGCCGATACCACCTTCGGGCAATCCACGCTGAATGCGATTACCGGCAAAGGCTGGTGGATCGGTCGTCCGATTGAGATGCCAGGCTCAAGGCCGCTGCGTCTGGAGCATGGCAATATCGGTTCGCAGCTGGTGGACTGGCCGCAGGAGCATGTGGTGAAGTGCCTGGTTTTCTATCATCCGCACGACAGCGCCGAGCTGCGTAAAGAGCAGGACGAGCTCATCCTTGACGTCTGGCAAGGCTGTAATAAGACCGGCCATGAACTGCTGCTGGAAGTGATCCTGCCGGAAAATAATCCGGATAAACAAGAGTCTTACTATCTGGAGATGCTGAGCCACTTCTATTCGCTAGGCATCCAGCCGGACTGGTGGAAACTGCCGCCGCTGAGCCTGGAAAGCTGGCAGGCCATCAGCGGGCTGATTGAGCAGCAGGATCCCTGGTGTCGCGGCATTTTGATCCTGGGACTGGATGCGCCGGAAGAGAAGCTGAAGGCGGGATTCGCCGCGGCGGCGCAGGCTCCCTGGGTAAAAGGTTTTGCGGTAGGCCGCACTATTTTTGGCCAGCCTTCACGCCAGTGGCTGCAAGGTGAACTTAATGACGAAGCCCTGATCGCTGAGGTAAAAGGGAATTATCTGCGCCTGATCGACTACTGGCGGGAAGTCCGTCCTGCAACCTGACCTTCCGTGCCTGTACCGCCCGCCAGCTGCATTTTCCGTCCGCTGGCGGTGCGGTTAATTTCACCTGTTTTTTGACTTCCTCCCGGTTTACGTTTTTAAAAAAGGCGAACGTCGGCAAAGCCGCAGCGATCGTGTTTTTTTCTGTGATGGAATTCATATAGCGATGAAATAGAACCGCTGAATTTCGTTAGCAAGTGAAATTTTTTGTTCATCTGATAGAATAACCGCCAGAAGAATATGACTAAAATTTAGCGAGCCTGAGTCAATGACTATTACCCCAACACAGCTTTCCCTGTTACAGGACGATATTCGTCGTCGCTACGATACCCTGAGTAAGCGCCTTAAACAGGTGGCTCGCTATATCCTCGACAACAGCAACAGTATCGCTTTTGACACCGTAGCCTCGATCGCCCAGCAGGCCGACGTGCCGCCTTCTACGCTAATTCGCTTCTCCAACGCATTTGGCTTCAGCGGCTTTAACGAAATGAAGCAGGTGTTTCGTCAGCATCTGATGGAAGAAACCGTTAACTATACCGAGCGCGCGCGTTTGTTCCGCCAGACCTCGACGGATGAAACGGCCACGCCGCCGGAAAACCCGGCTGAAATTCTCAACGTCTTTACCATGGTCAATTCTCAGGCTTTGCAGCAGCTGGCGATGCAGACCAACCCGGAACAGCTGAATAAAGCCGTAGAGCTGCTGGCGCAGGCGGAAAATATCTATGTGATTGGCCTGCGTCGTTCGTTCAGCGTCGCTTCCTATCTGACCTATGCGCTGCGCCATCTGGAACGTCGCGCTTTTTTAATCGACGGCCTGGGGGGGATGTTTACCGAGCAGCTCAGCATGGTGAACCCTAAAGACGTGGTGATCGCTATCAGCTATTCGCCCTATGCGCGTGAAGCCGTCGAGCTGGTTGAGCTGGGTGCTAAACGCGGCGCGCAGCAGATTGCCATTACCGACAGCCAGGTCAGCCCGCTGGCCGCCTTCAGCGACGTCTGCTTTGTGGTGCGTGAAGCCCAGGTTGACGGCTTCCGTTCACAGGTTGCTTCGCTGTGCCTTGCGCAGACGCTGGCCGTTTCTCTGGCGCTGCACAACGTCAAGGACTGATCGGCCGCCTGATGGCGTTAGTGTAAAACCAGGCAGCGGCTGCCCGGGAGTTTAAAGCCGCTGACCCGAGGGTCATAAACCGCCAGGCCTGAAGGTTAGACACAGCCAGACCCGAAGGTCGCAAACCGCCAGGCCTGAAGGTTAGACACAGCCAGACCCGAAGGTCGCAAACCGCCAGACCTGAAGGTTAGAAATAGCCAGTTTTGCGAGTTAAAAGCCGCGGATCCGAGGTTGTAAACCGCCAGAACCGAGGGTTGCAAACCGCCAGGCCTTACGTCAGCGGCGCCGCCGCTTTCGCCAGGCGATCCTTCATTTGTCGATAGCGCTCCGTAACCTGCTGTTCCGCCCACTGCGCATCGGCGATTTTCTCTACCCTGACAGCGCAGTGTTTAAACTCCGGCGTTTTCGCTACCGGATCGACATGATCGAGGGTCAGCTCATTACAGGCACCTATCCACCACTGATAGGTCATATAGACCGCGCCCTGATTTGTTCTGTCGCTGACTTCAGCTCTGCTAAGCACCCTGCCGCGCCGCGAAGCTACCCATACCAGTTCGCCGTTATGAATATTCAGTGCACGCGCGTCTGCCGTATTCATCTGGATCCTGCCGGGTTCATCGGCCTGAGCCGCCAGGGCGTGGCAGTTGCCGGTCATCGAGCGGCAGCTGTAGTGGCCCACTTCACGCACCGTACAGAGCACCAGCGGCCAGGCTTCATCGGTTGCTTCGGCGGGCGGCTGCCAGTCGCAGGCAAACAGCAGCCCTTTACCGGAAGGACGCGAAAAGCGGTTTCCTTCATAGAGGTAAGGCGTGCCGGGATGTGCTTCATCAGGACAGGGCCACTGCACGTAGCCGAACCCGGCCATTTTCTCCCAGGTGGCGCCGGTGTACAGCGGGCAAAGCGCGCGCAATTCATCCCAGATCGCTTTATTGTTTTCGTAGCGCATGGGATACCCCATCGCCTGCGCCACGCGGCAGATAATTTCCCAGTCCGGCAGGACGTCGCCCTGCGGCTCTACAGCTTTTTCAAAGCGCTGGAACCCTCGATCGGCACTGGTATAAACGCCCTCATGCTCGCCCCAGCTGGTGGCGGGCAACAGGACATCCGCCAGCTCTGCCGTTTTGGTCATAAAAATATCCTGCACCACGATCAGATCCAGCTTTGCCATCGCCTGACGCATCAGGGCGAGATCCGGTTCGGTTTGCAGCGGATCTTCGCCCATAATCCAGTAGGCACGCAGCTTGCCCTCCAGCGCTAAATGGGGAACATCGGTAATGGCGTATCCGGGTTTATCACTGAGCGAGTCAACGCCCCAGGCGGCGGCAAATTTTTCGCGTACCGCCTTATCCGTTACGGGCTGATAGCCGGGGAAAACATCTGGCAGAGCGCCCATATCGCAGGCACCCTGCACGTTATTTTGCCCTCTGACCGGCCCCACGCCGACGCCCGGCCGTCCGAAATTGCCGGTAGCCAGCGCCAGGCTGGCCAATCCTTTCACCACATCCACGCCCTGCCCCCACTGGGTCACGCCCATTCCCCATAAAATAGTGGCGTTGCGGGCGCTGGCATAAAGGCGAGCAGCCTGGCGAATAAGCTCCGGCTTGAGTCCTGTGATGGCTTCCACCGCTTCCGGCGAATAGCGCTGGACGCCTTCCCGCCACGCTTCCAGCCCTTCCGTATGCTTATCGATATAGCTTTTGTCCCACAGTTTTTCAGCGATCAGCACGTGAGCAAGCGCGTTCACCAGCGCCATATTGCTGCCGTTTTTTAGCGGTAGCCACAGATCGGCCAGCCGGGCGCTTTCGATATAGCGCGGATCGCAGACGATAATTTTGGCCCCTTTCTCTTTGGCATGCAGAATGCGTCTGGCCACGATCGGATGAGAATCCGCAGCGTTATAACCAAAGATAAGCAGGCAATCGCTTTCTTCAATATCCTTCATGCCGTTGCTCATCGCCCCATTGCCCAGCGTCGCCCGCAGGCCGGCGACGGAAGGGCCGTGGCACACCCTGGCGCAGCAGTCGATGTTATTGCTTCCCAATACGGCGCGCGCAAACTTCTGCATAACATAGTTGGTTTCGTTTCCCGGCCCGCGTGAAGATCCGGTAACCATAATGCTTTCAGGCCCTGAACGAGCGCGAATTTTTTGCAGCCGCCTGCTGACAAAATCGATAGCTTCCTGCCAGCTGACTTTTTCAAAAGGCCCGCCTCGTTTACGACGAATGGCAGGATGCTGCAAGCGCGGCGTCAGCAGGCGGGTATTATTCAAAAACTCCCAGCCGAAGTAGCCCTTCAGGCAAAGCTTTCCCTCATTGGTTACGCCAGGCGCGCCTTCCGCGCCAACGACTTTCCCGTCTGCAATCTGCAACGCAATTTTGCAGCCGCAGCCGCAGTAGGGACAAACAACAATCGCTTTATCCATGTGTCTCCACCTCCTGTAAATAAGGGCCGTTCAGCTGGCTTTCTGCTGCGGCTCGCTGCTGCTTTTGCTGCTGTCGCTGTGTCAGTCCGGCGGCGGTCATCAAAGTCAACGCGCCGGTTGGGCACACGTGGATGCAGGCAGGCCCATCGGATTGATCCGCGCAAAGATCGCATTTCACTATCAGCGGCTTTTCTTCAGGCTTGCTGACGATTTCAATGGCGCCAAACGGGCAGGCGATAACGCAGCTTTTGCAGTCAATACAGCTGTGACGGCGGGTTGCTATCATACCCAGCTCGCCCTTATACAGCGCCGCAACAGGGCACGCAGAGACGCAGGGCGCGTTATTACACTGATGGCACATAACGGGTACGCTAACCTGCGACGATTTAATAACCTTCAGGCGAGGGAAATAGCGCTGCGCAGCCAGTAACGGCGTGCCCGTATGCGCCACGGCGCAGGCAACCTCACAGGTATGGCAGCCGATACATTTTTCAGGCTGGGCGACGATAAACTGGCTCATAAGGCCCGCTCCTTTCTTTCTGCGCGGGTCATTTCCGCGCTCTGTTCAAACATCGCCAGCATCTCTCGCGCGCTGCGACGCCCTTCCGCCATAGCCGTTACCACCAAATCGGCACCGTGCACGGCGTCCCCGGCGGCAAACACTTTTGGATGATGCGTTTGCGTTGTGCGGCCCGCCTGGCCTGTTTTAATCAGCCCCCAACGATCGAAACGAATCGCCTGTCCCGCCAGCCAGGGCATCTCGTGCGCCTGAAAGCCAAAGGCCAGGATCAGCGCGTCGGCAGCCAGCACGAATTCAGATCCTTTGACCGGCTGCGGTCGTCGACGCCCGTCGCTGCCTGGCTCACCGGCAACGGTGCGGATCATCCCTATGCCGCTCAGGCGACCGCCCTTATCCAGCCCGATATATTGCGGCAGCAGGTTAAACATAAATTCCACGCCTTCTTCGCGCGCGTTGGCGACCTCTTTTTTAGAGCCAGGCATACTCTCTTCATCGCGTCGATAGGCGCAAATTACCTGTTTCGCCTGCTGCCGGATGGCGGTACGCACGCAGTCCATCGCCGTATCGCCGCCGCCCAGTACTACGACTTTTTTTCCCTTCAGCGAGACATAAGGCTGCTGTTCATCCTCTGCCAGCCCCATGACCCGTCGCGTATTAGCGGTCAGATAGGGCAGCGCCTGAATAACGCCGGGCGCATCCTCATGCTCAAGGCCCGCCTGCATCAATTTATAGGTGCCCACGCCCAAAAAGACGGCGTCGTAATCCGCCAGCAGACGAGAGAAAGGAAGGTCGCGGCCAATTTCGCAGCTAAGGTGAAACTTAATTCCCATTTCGCTGAAAATAGCGCGGCGGGTTGCCATCAGCTGTTTATCCAGCTTGAAAGAGGGGATCCCAAAGGTCAGCATCCCGCCGATTTCGGGATGGCGATCGTAGACATCCACCTGAACGCCGCTGCGCGCAAGGATATCGGCACAGCCCAGCCCGGCAGGCCCGGCGCCCACCACCGCTACCTTTTCACGCCGGGCCTCAATCGCTGGCGGCGTCGGGCGCCAGCCCTGCCTGAACGCTTCATCAGTGATGTAACGCTCGAGGTTACCTATCGAAACCGCGCCCGACCGACCGCTGAGCGTACATGCGCCTTCGCAGAGCCGATCCTGTGGACAGACGCGCCCGCAAATTTCCGGCAGGCTGCTGGTCTGGTGCGACAGCTCTGCCGCATCGATAATTCGCCCCTCCTGCACCAGGCGGATAAAATCGGGAATGGCGTTGTGCAGCGGGCAGGCCCAGCCGCACCACGCTTTTTGCGCGCAATAAAGGCAGCGCTCGGCCTCATAGCCCGCCTGCGACGGCGAGAGGCCCTGATAAATCTCGCAGAAATGCCTGGCGCGCTCCGTGGGTTTAAGCTTGCGGGCGCCAATGCGCGGCAGCTTATCCAGCGCCTTTGCGGCGCGTCCGGCTACTGGCCGCAGCGCTTTATCGTCAGCGGTGGCGTACTGACGGTATTGCCGAAGCCGCGTCAATGTATTTTCATCCATCACCTGCAGCGCCTGGGTCGGGCAGGAAGCCACGCAAGCGGGCTTGCCCTGCTCGGTTTGCTCACAGAGATCGCACTTACTCATTACGTCTTCAGAAGCAGCCGGTTCAATCGCACCAAACGGGCAGGCCAGCAGACAATTTTTGCAGCCTATGCACTTTTCCTCATGCAGCCGCACGCTGTTGTATTGAAAAACAAGCGCCTGAGTTGGGCAACTGGCGACGCAGGGCGCTTTGTTGCACTGACGACAGGTAACGGGGCCGCAGCCTTTGACAAGATGAATGCGCGGCCGAAACTGCCCACGATGGGCTGGCCATTCGCCATCGCCGTGCGCTAGTGCGCAGGCCACTTCACAAACATGACAATCGATACACTCGCTGGGATTAACAGTGACAAACCGGTTCATTTTTACTCCTTTTTATGCCGCACAGATCCCTTTCGTCGGGTTATGCAAAAAAAGGGCACATTTGCGGAAAAAAGCCATTCAGAACTGATTTTTGTGAGGCATTACGCAGTTGCTGACGAGAACGTCGGTTTGACAGAGGGATGTCGCCGCTATGGCAGATGTAAACAGGAGAATTACCGTCTCATTTTGAGAAAAAAACCTCAAAGTGAAACGACTCCAGCGACACACAAGCGAGCAGCGGACTTGTTTTAAATCAGTTTCTTCGAGATGCCTCACAGCCCTGTCGCTTGTCGCGGACATCTTCACACTCTGGCATATCACTTGCTTAGGGCTGTCCCGGGAAGCATCTGGAGGGCCAAAATCCGTGAAAACTCTTTTAGTGGGCAATGAAGTACCGCGCGTCGACGGCAAGGCGAAAGTCAGAGGCGCAGCCGTATATGGTGACGATATTGTGCTGAAAAACATGCTTTATGGCGTGTGTCGCTACGCTGATATCGCCGCAGGCCAAATCGCCTCGCTGGATATCTCGGAAGCGGGAAAACTACCTGGCGTGGTGAAAATCGCCACCTGGAAGGACATCCCAGGCCAGCGCTGTATCGGCGTGGTTATCCCGGACTATCCGCCTATCGTTGAGAGCGAAATTGCTTTTCGGGGGGACGTCATTGCCGTGATCGCGGCGGAAAGTTATGAAATAGCCTGCCAGGCCGCCGATAAAATCCGCGTAGCCTATACGCCCTGGACACCGATAACATCGGTGAGAGAAGCCATCAGGCCGGGGGCACGGCCCATCCACAGTGACAAAGAAAATAATATTATTAATCATCACCATACGATTAAGGGCGATATTGAGGCGGGCTTTGCGGCCTCCAGCTATATCTTTGAGCGCGATTTTGAGGTCGGCTTTCAGGAGCACGCCTATATTGAGCCAGAGTCGATCACCGTTGGCTACGACGATAATGAACAGATCGTCACGATTTATGGGTCAATACAAAACGCGCATCGCGTGCGCGGCATGGTGGCGAAATATCTGGATCTGCCGCAGTCGAAGGTTAACGTGAAGCGCTCCGTACTGGGCGGCTCTTTCGGCGGCAAAGACGATATTATCGATCATCTTGCCTGCCGCGCGGCGCTGCTGGCCGTGCTGACTTCGCGCCCGGTAAAAATGACCTATAACCGCGAACAGTCAATGCGGGAAAGCTATAAACGCCATCCTTATCAGATGCATTACAAAATCGGTCTGGACGATCGGGCGCGTATCCAGGCAATAAAAATAGATATCCTTGCGGATGGCGGCAGCTATGCCGGGCAAACGCCTTTTGTCACCTGGCGTAGCTCCGTACAGGCTGCCGGGCCTTATAATATTCCCAACGTGCGCGTCGATATTACCGGCGTCTACACCAACAATAATTATACCTCCGCCTATCGCGGCTTTGGCGCACCGCAGGTTATTTTTGCCAACGAATCGCTGATGGACGAGGTAGCGGAAAAAATGGGGCTGTCGCCCGTCGAGCTGCGCCTGAGAAACGTACTGCGCCAGAACGACACCAGCATGGCTGGACAGGTTTTCAGCGAGCATCAGGTCTCCGCGCAGGAAGTCCTGCAAAAGGCTATCGACAAAACCGAGTTTTTGGCGAAGCGGGAGCACTATCGGCAGCTCAATCAGCTGGGCGGGCCGATTAAGTATGGTATTGGGCTGGCGCTCAGTCATCGGGGCTGTTCGCTGGGCGCCGAGGGGCTGGATGCCTCTTCCGCGCTGATACAGATCAATGCCGACGGCAGCCTGAATCTTTCCACCTCCGTGTCTGAAAACGGCCAGGGATTGCAGACCACCATGTCGCTTATTGCAGCGGAAGCGTTTGGTCTGGATCTGACACAGATTCATTTCACCGATCCGCCGACCGCCATGATTGCTGATGGGGGATCTACCGTCGCGTCGCGCGGCACGCTAATGGGCGGACAGGCGGTGCTTAGCGCGGCGAATACCATCAAGCGACGCATGGCTAAAGCGCTGGCGCAAACGCTGGATGTAACCGATCCCGACGATCTGGTATGGGAAAACGGCACCGTATTTCACCGCCGACAACCCTCTAAGCGACTGCCGTTCCGGCAGGTCGTTGACGTGACCAAAGCTGCCGGTGCCAATCTTTCGGCTTACGGCTGGCACGTCGCGCCGGCTATCCACTGGGACGAAGAAAAAGGAAGCGGCAGCCCCTACTTTACCTGGGTTTACGGCTGTCAGGTCGCCGATATCGCGCTGGATACCCGCACCGGAAAAATTACGTTCAACAACGCCACGGCCGTGCATGACGTCGGCAAAGTGATCAACAAAGTCGGCTTTGAAGGGCAGGTCTACGGCGGTCTGGTTCAGGGCATGATCGGCTACGCCATGCTGGAAGAGTTCAATACAGAGCAAGGCGAGGTTAAGTCTGAGAACTTTGATACCTATCTGCTGCCCACGATTAAAGACGTGCCGAATATCGACATCGTCGCGGTAGAAAACCATGACAAGGCTGGCCCCTATGGCGCCAAAGTTATTGGCGAACCCGTGCTGGAGCTTGGCGGCGCGGCGCTAAATAACGCCGTGAGCTTCGCGCTTGGACGTCGCAACTATACGCTGCCGCTGACGCTGGAGCAGGTTCGCCTGGGCTACGCGTTGAAAAAACCGGTCCGCCAGAGCGAGCTACAGGCTGAATCGGGCGGTAAAAAACAGGTTTTACGGCTGAACACGCTACAAATTTACCGGCCGGACACGTTGGATGACGCGCTACGGGCGCTGGCCGACGGCCAGGCCAGGCCGATTGCAGGCGGAACGGATGTGCTGGTACAGGCGCGGCTTAGTACGGTGCCGCTGCCGCTGGTGGATATTTCAGGTTTGAAAGAACTACAGCGTATCGCCCTCTGCGATGAGGGCGTGACCATTGGGGCTGGCGTTTGCTTTAGTGATTTGACGGCTGACCAGCGGCTTCAGGAGCACTATCCGCTATTAATTACCGCCTGCAACACCATTGGTTCACTACAGCTCCGTAATCGGGCGACGCTGGGTGGCAATATCGTTAATGCCGCGCCCTGCGCAGACTCCGTACCGCCGCTGATTATCTATGACGCTATCGTCGTGCTGCAGAGCCAGCAGGCGCAGCGCCGCATGCCGCTGTCGGACTTTATTACCGCAGGCTATCGTACCCGGCTACAGCCTGGCGAGTTGCTGACCGCGGTGATACTGCCCGCGCCCTATCGCGATCCTGGCCTTGAGCAACGCTATCTACAGCTGGGTCGTCGCAATGCGCTGAACATTACCCGTCAGAGCTTTACCGGCCAGTTTACCTTCAATCATGCGGGGATGCTGGTTCGCTGTCGTCTGGTAGATGGCGCGTTGTTGAGTAAACCTCAACGCTTGATTGCGGTAGAGAAAGTTCTGACCGGACAGGCGTTGACGGTCGCAAAGATAGAGGCGGGTGCCAGCGCGCTGGAAGCCCTGCTAATGGCGGCGATAGGCAACCGTTGGTCCGCCGCGTACAAGGTGCCGGTAGCGCTAGATATGCTGCGTCAAATGTTGCAGGAAGCCCGTGAAGCCGGGACAAAATAAGGAGCAAAAAAATGAACAGGATCGGGCTGACAGTAAACGGGGTTCAGGTTGAGAAAACGGTTGAGGATAATCGCCGCCTGCTTGATTTTTTACGGGAGGATTTACAGCTGACCGGCACCAAAGAGGGCTGCTCGGTAGGCGAGTGCGGCGCCTGTACGGTGATCATGAACGGTAAGGCTGTCTGTTCATGCCTGGTGCTGGCGGCGCAGTGCGATGGTGCGACGGTCAGCACTATTGAAGCACTACACCAGGATGAAACCGGTAGAAAACTACAGCAGGAATTTGTGCGCCACGGCGGCGTGCAGTGCGGCTTTTGCACGCCGGGCGTGCTGATGAGCACCAAAGCGCTGCTGGATAAAAACCCTCGCCCGAGTGACCAGCAGATTGCAGAAGCGCTGGAGGGAAATCTTTGCCGCTGTACCGGTTACAAGCCAATTATTAAATCAATTAGGGCGGTGCTGAAGACGGAGTAAAGCCATTATGAAGGAATGTATTATGCTGGCGGCCGGACGCTCATCGCGTATGGGATGTTGGAAAATGCTGCTGCCATGGCAGGATACGACGGTGCTGGACATGGCCATCCGCAATGCGCTGGCGTTCTGCGACAGAGTTATCCTGGTTACAGGCTATCGTGCTGAAGAGCTTCATCAGCGTTACGCCCATTGGCCTGCCGTGGATCTTTGCCACAACGCCGGTTACCAGGCAGGGATGTTCTCTTCGGTACGCTGCGGTGCCGCCGCGCTTTCCGGCGGGCGCTTTTTCGTTGTGCCCGGAGATATGCCCGCGATTGATCCGACCATCTATGCACAGCTGTGGCGGCATCAAAGTCTCTGCTGCCAACTGCCCTGCTACGCGGGCAAAAATGGGCATCCGGTGCTGCTGCCTGCCGGGATGGCGGCGCGAATAACCGCAGCGCCTGAACAAAGTACGCTGCGCAAGCTGATTCAGGAATATGGCTGCATCAGCGTACCGATCGACAGCCCAACCGTTCACTGGGATTTAGACACGCCCGCACAGTATCAGCAACGCCTTAGCAATGCCTGCTGAAGCTCAGGCCTGCAGGCCATATTTTTTTATTTTCCGATAAAGCGTCGCTACGCCAATGCCCAGCTCTTCCGCTATCTGCTTCTTATTGCGGGTGCGCTGCAGCGCTTCTTCTATCAGACTTTTTTCTACTGATTTCAGCTTTGCCCCTTCCTCTTCCTCGACCGGGCCGCAAACCGTTTTCGGCGGGTACGCCATCAACGGCACAGAACGAATTGTGGTATGGAACAGCGGAGGCAGTAAGGCGCCGTCTATTATCTCCCCTTCAGGAACGATATTGACCAGATACTCCACCAGATTGCTTAACTCGCGCACGTTGCCTGGCCACAGATAGCGTTGTAACAGCTCTATCGCTTCCCGGCTGATACCCGGATAGGCGCAGCCGATGCGCTGCGAGTGATGATTAAGAAAATAGTGCATCAAAAGTTCGATATCCCCTTCGCGATCGCGCAGCGGCGGCACCTCCAGCGGAATAACGTTCAGGCGATAGTAGAGATCCTCCCGGAACTTTCCCTCCTCAATAAATTGCCGCAGGTTTTGATGCGTAGCGGAAATAATTCGAATATCGACAGACACAGGGCGGCTTGCGCCAACGGGCAGCACCTCGCGGTTTTCTATCGCCCGCAGTAAACGAGCCTGCAGGCTCAGCGGCATATCGCCAATTTCATCCAGAAACAGCGTGCCGCCATTGGCTGACTGGATCAGCCCCGCCCGTCCGCCGGGCGCCGCGCCGGTAAAAGCGCCTTTTACATAGCCGAACAGCTCGCTTTCCAGCAGGTTTTCAGGAATGGCCGCACAGTTTATCGCCACAAACGGCCTGTCGTGCCTTTTGCTGAGCCTGTGGATAGCCCGCGCCACCACCTCTTTTCCGGTGCCGCTTTCCCCCAGTATCATCACGCTGGAAGGGCTGGAGGCGATGCGCATAATCAGCCGTTTCAGTTTGTGGATTGCTTTGGATTTTCCTACCAGCCGTTCAATGCCGGGCGGCTCGTTTTCAGTCAGCAAAGAAGCAGCCAGCGCGTCCTGATGAAAAGCCATTAAAAAGAGTTTTTGCTGACCGATATGATGTAGCTGCCCCGTCAACAGCATCTGCTGGTCGCCCATAATCACGCGGTGCTGGGCATGACCGTGAGCCGCTTTCCGCTGACGGCTGAGCGGCTCAATAGTCAGGGATCTTCCCGTTAAACTTTCGTGAGTGGCATCCAGCTGGCTGAGCGCACGATCGTTAACGGCTTTCACTTTACCGTCCCGATCCAGCAGGATCACCCCTTGATCCATACTGCCTAACAGCGTGTGCCAGACGGCATCGCTTTGCGTTTGCCGTGGCTGAGCGCTGGCGAGATTAGCCACCAGCAGTCGGGAAACGTGCCGCATATACTGCACAAACATATCCGCGTTATCGCTGAGTTTTCGGTGCTGCTCATTATTGACGGCAATAAGGCTGATGACGCCCAGACAACGGTGAGGGGCCAGGATAGGTACGCCGATAAAAGCTCGCTCTTTGCAAAACTGTCGGTGCTGACAGGCTTTGCACAGGGGGTTGTACCGCGAGTCGACGACAACCATTTCCTTTTGCGTTTCGATGACGTTTCTGAGCAGATGGTTATTGCTTTCCGGACTATGTCCGAAGCGATAACTGTAAGGGCCGGTGCCGGCAATGCGAATGAGGTGGCGATCGACAACCTCCACTTCCATTTCCAGCACGTTAGCCAGCAGGCTGCTGAAATTCAGAATGGTCGGCTGTATGGCCATCAGACCAGAGGGTAACGATGGAGCTTCATCCATGACGTGCATCCTTTTGTTCACAATCCCTTCTCTCATCCTGGAGAGTCATGTGCTGAATCTCATTTTGAGAGAAACAGCAGGCTTTATCATTTTGAGCGCTGAGAATCCAACGATCGCGTAACACCATACTCCGTCATGCCCTTGGCTGTCATGCCCGTTACCCTGCTCAAGCCCTCTTCATTAACCACATCGTTTTAAAATTGCTACATATCTCGCAAATTCGGCGACAGATCACGTTTTTCCGCCACCGATAGCCGCGTCTTTCACTCCTGGCACAGAAGTTGATTACAGCGGTCAGGCTTCCTGCCATGTCGTTAGCGGCAGGGATAACGTATCGCTATAAGGAATCGCTTAAATGGAAGAGACAGGCGCACTGCTACGGACCATTGGCCAGAGGAAAACTGGCCTGGCCAGTAAAGATTTTTTGCTTACCTGGGAGCAAACCCGCGAAGAACTTGAGCAAGTGCTGGATATTGCTCAGGTGATGAAAATCATGCGTGAGAAAAACATCGATACCCGGATTTTTAATAGTGGGCTCGGTATTTCGGTTTTCCGCGACAACTCCACCCGTACGCGTTTTTCCTACGCCTCGGCGCTGAATCTGCTGGGGCTGACGCAACAAGATTTGGACGAGGGCAAATCGCAGATCGCGCATGGCGAAACGGTACGTGAAACCGCCAATATGATCTCCTTTTGCGCGGATGCGATCGGCATTCGCGACGACATGTATCTGGGCGCGGGTAACGCCTATATGCGGGAAGTCGGTGCAGCGCTGGATGAGGGCTTTAGCCAGGGCGTTCTGCCCCAGCGACCTGCCCTGGTCAATCTGCAATGCGATATCGATCACCCCACGCAGTCCATGGCGGATTTGGCCTGGCTTAAAGAACATTTCGGCGGGCTGGACCAGTTGAAAGGCAAAAAAATCGCCATGACCTGGGCCTATTCGCCCAGCTACGGCAAACCGCTTTCGGTACCTCAGGGCATTATTGGATTGATGAGCCGTTTTGGTATGGAAGTCACGCTGGCGCATCCCGAGGGCTACGACCTTATCCCCGACGTGCTGGAAGTGGCCCAGCGCAACGCCAAAGCGTCCGGCGGCAGCTTCCGTCAGGTCAGCACGATGGAAGAGGCGTTCCGTGACGCCGATATCGTCTATCCAAAATCCTGGGCGCCCTGGCAAGTGATGCAGCAAAGAACCATGCTGCTGCGCAATCAGGATACCGCCGGACTAAAAGCCCTTGAGCAGCATTGTCTGCAACAAAATGCGCGTCATCAGCAGTGGCACTGTACGGAAGAGATGATGAAGCTGACCCGCGACGGCAGCGCGCTCTATATGCACTGTCTGCCCGCCGACATCACCGACGTTTCCTGCGAGGCGGGCGAGGTCGCCGCCAGCGTTTTTGAGCGCTATCGCATTGCCACCTATAAAGAGGCCAGCTGGAAACCGTGGATCATCGCCAGCATGATCCTGGCCCGAAAATTTGCCGATCCCGCTGCCGTGCTGACCCGCCGCCTCCAGGAAGCGCAGCCAAGGATTAAATGCTGAAAAAACCACGGTTCCCGATCACTTTTTTGAGGAAAGGTCAGCTATGTCCAGCTTCGAGTTAAAAATGGTTATTGAAGACAACGCGGCATATGCGCCTGAACGGTCCGACCTGTTCAACCGCCGCACCGCCAGGGCCGCACGGGCTTTTCACAGCAAGCTGCCGGGCTATCGTCCGACTCCGCTGCTCTCTTTGCCCGCTCTGGCCGCCGCGCTCGGCGTTGAACAAATCCTGGTTAAGGATGAGTCGCAACGCTTTGGTCTGAACGCTTTCAAAATGCTTGGCGGCGCATGGGCTATTGCCCGCCTGCTCTGCAAAGAAACCGGCAGCGATATTAACGAATTTTCCTTTGCCGCCTTTCGTCAGCAGCAGCGCGTACCCATGACGTTTGCCACCACCACAGATGGCAACCACGGGCGCGGCGTTGCCTGGGCGGCGCGCCAGCTGGGACAACATGCCGTTATCTATATGCCTAAAGGCTCCTCGCCCGCCCGCGTCAAACATATTACCGACCTGGGCGCCGAGTGCATCGTTACCCAAATGAACTACGACGACACGGTGCGTCTGACCATGCGCAATGCCGAAAAGCAGGGCTGGAAAGTCGTGCAGGACACCGCCTGGGAAGGCTATCGCGAGGTACCCACCTGGATTATGCAGGGCTACGCCACGCTGGCGGATGAAGCCGTAGAGCAAATGCAGGCGCTGGGCACTTCGCCGACCCACGTTTTTTTGCAGGCGGGCGTGGGGGCAATGGCTGCTGGCGTGCTCGGCTATTTGTGCGACGTATACGAGGCCGCCAGCCTGCATGCTGTGGTCGTAGAGCCGGACAAAGCCGACTGTCTCTTTCGTTCCGCCAAACGGGGCGAAATGGTCAACGTGGGCGGCGAGATGAATACCATTATGGCCGGGCTGGCCTGCGGCGAGCCAAATCCGCTTGGCTGGCCGCTATTGCGCGGCTGCGCCCGGCAGTTTATCTCCTGCGAAGATCGCGTCGCCGCTTTGGGGATGCGCGTGCTGGGTAATCCGCTGGGCGACGATCCACGCATTATATCCGGCGAATCGGGCGCGGTCAGCGCAGGCGTGCTGGCTGCCGTTCTGCATCATCCCCAGTCGCAGGCGCTAAAAGAAAAACTCAGGCTTACCCCGGCTTCGCGCGTGCTGCTGCTCAGCACCGAAGGCGACACCGATCCTCAGCACTACCGGGAAGTAGTGTGGGAAGGAAAAGACGGCATTACCGCTTAATTAACAGGAGTTAACTATGAAATCCGTTCCGTTCGACGATATTCTTGCTCTGGCAAATAAATACCAGCCGGAAATGACGCGCTTTCTGCGTGAGATGATCGCCATTCCCAGCGAAAGCTGCGATGAAAAGCTTGTGGTCGCGCGCATACGTCAGGAGATGGAAAAAGTAGGGTTCGATAAAATCGAGATCGATCCCATGGGAAATATTTTGGGCTATATCGGTCACGGCCCACGCCTGCTGGCGATGGACGCCCATATCGACACGGTGGGCATCGGCAATCGCAAAAACTGGCGTTTCGATCCTTACGAAGGCATGGAGGATAACGAGCTGATCGGCGGGCGTGGATCCTCGGATCAGGAAGGCGGCATGGCGGCAATGGTTTACGCAGCAAAGATCATCAAGGATCTCCGGCTGGAAGACGACTACACGCTGCTGATTACCGGAACGGTTCAGGAAGAGGACTGTGACGGCCTTTGTTGGCAATATCTTATTGAGCAGATGAATATCCGGCCCGAATTTGTCATCAGTACGGAGCCTACCGACTGTCAAATCTATCGCGGACACCGTGGCCGCATGGAAATACGGGTAGAGGTACAGGGCGTCAGCTGCCACGGCTCTGCGCCGGAACGCGGCGATAACGCGATTTTCAAAATGGCGCCCATCCTGACCGAGCTGCAGGCGCTGTCCGGCAAGCTGGGCAATGACGAATTCCTGGGTAAAGGCACGTTGACCGTTTCGGAAATCTTTTTCACCTCGCCCAGCCGCTGTGCCGTCGCAGACAGCTGCGCCATTTCCATCGATCGTCGTCTCACCTGGGGCGAAACATGGGAAAACGCGCTGGAGGAGATCCGCGCTCTGCCTGCCGTTAAGTCGGCTAAGGCAGAAGTCTCGCTTTATACCTACGAGCGCCCTTCCTGGACGGGGCTGGTCTACCCAACCGACTGCTACTTTCCTACCTGGAAAGTGGAGCCTGACCACATCACCGTCAAAACGCTTAGCGCGGCCTATCGGGGCCTGTTTAAACGCGAGCCGGTGGTGGATAAGTGGACCTTCTCCACCAACGGCGTTTCCATTATGGGCCGTCATGGCATTCCCGTTATCGGCTTTGGGCCAGGTAAAGAGCCAGAAGCCCACGCGCCGAATGAAAAAACCTGGAAAGCGCATCTGGTCACCTGCGCCGCACTCTATGCCGCCACGCCTTTGACCTGGCTACAGCAGCAGGCCTGACGGCAACCGGCGTCGACAGGAGGACGGGGATGAAAACGTTACTGAAGGGAGGCACCCTGGTAGATGACGCCGGGGAATACCGCCAGGATCTGCTGATCATGCAGGGAAAAATCGTTCGTCGCGCGCCGCAAATCGAGGCGGACGAAACCATGAACATTATCGACGCTCGTGAGCTACTGGTAATGCCGGGCGGTGTGGATGTGCATACCCATTTTAATATCGACGTCGGCATCGCGCAGAGCTGCGACGACTTTTTTGCCGGTACGCGCGCCGCAGCCTGCGGCGGTACCACCACTATTGTCGATCATATGGGCTTTGGCCCGCCAGGCTGCACGCTGCACCACCAGCTGGAGAAATATCATCGCGACGCGGTCGAGGCAGTTATCGATTACAGTTTTCACGGCGTGATCCAGCATGTGACGCCTCAAATTCTGGAGGAGATCGTGCCGATGGCGCAGCATGAGGGGATCAGCAGCTTCAAATTTTATCTGACCTACGATTATATGCTGCATGATGAAGATGTCCTGAACGTGCTGCAGCGCCTTAACGAAGCGGGCGCGCTGGCCACGGTGCACCCGGAGAACGATGCGGCCATACGCTGGCGACGACAGCAGTTTAAGCAACAGGGGAAAACGGTGCCCGTCTGGCACGCTCACAGCCGTCCGCTGGCCTGCGAAGCGGAGGCGATCGCGCGCGCTATCAACCTGGCCAGGCTGGCGGACAATGCGCCTTTATATATCGTTCATCTCTCCAACGGCCTCGGGCTGGATTATGTCCGTATGGCGCGCGCCAGCGGCCAGCCGGTATGGGCAGAAACCTGCCCCCAGTATCTGCTGCTGGACATCAACCGCTACCTGCGGCCTGACGGGCTGAAATACATCCTCAGCCCGCCGCTGCGGCCATGCAGCGAGCGGGATAAATTATGGGTTGGTATCGCCAACGGCGCGATTGATACCCTGGCTACCGACCACTGCAATTTTCCTTACCGGCAACGTCAACAGATGGCGGCCAACGATTTTACCCGCTGCCCCAACGGCCTGCCGGGCGTAGAGAATCGCCTGGCCCTGCTTTTTTCCGAAGGCGTGATGAAAGGGCGTATCAGCCGTTCACGCTTTGTTTCGCTAACCAGCACGATGCCCGCAAAACTGTTTGGTCTATGGCCGGAAAAAGGTAGCCTACAGCCCGGCGCGGATGCCGATCTGGTGCTTTTCGATCCCCGACGTCAGCAGATTATCCACCATGCCGATCTGCATGATAACGGCGACTATACGCCCTATGAAGGCTTCTGCTGTCAGGGCTGGCCGGTTATGACCCTTTCACGTGGAACAGTGGTCTGTCGGGAAGGCCGCTTTACCGGTCAGGCAGGACACGGCCGCTTTATTTCTCGCAAGCCATTTGTAACAGGGAGTCACCTATGAAAAAGAGGATAGTACTGGCGCTGGGCGGCAACGCGCTTGGCGCGGGGCTGATGGAGCAGATGCAGGCCGTGCAGAATACGGCGGAAACCATTGTGGCGTTGATAGCCGAAGGCCACGAGCTGGTGATCACCCACGGCAACGGCCCACAGGTAGGGATGATCCATCAGGCCTTTGAAGCGGCGGCCCACACGGCGGCGCATTCTCCGGTATTGCCGATGTCGGTATGTGTGGCGCTTAGTCAGGGATATATCGGTTACGATCTGCAAAACGCGCTGCGGGAAGCGCTGCTTAATCAGAACATGGATAAAAACGTGGTATCGCTGATCACGCAGGTGCGCGTGGACGCGCGCGATCCCGCTTTCACTCATCCCGACAAGCCGATCGGCTCTTTTCTGTCAGAAGAGGAGGCGCGCAAGCTGAAATCAACAGGGATGCTGCTGATGGAGGATGCCGGGCGCGGCTGGCGACGGGTAGTTGCCTCGCCCAAGCCGTTGGAGATCGTCGAAGCGCGCGCGGTAAAAACCCTGCTGGAAGCCGGTCAGATTGTGATTACCGCTGGCGGCGGCGGCATCCCGGTGGTCGCCCAGGGAAATCATCTACAGGGCGCAAATGCCGTTATTGATAAGGATCTTGCCAGCGCGGTGCTGGCTCAGGATATCGATGCGGATATGCTGATTATTCTGACCGCGGTCGAAAAAGTTGCTATCGATTTCCGTAAGCCGACGGAGCGCTGGCTGGACACGCTGACGCCGCAGGAAGCTTTGCACCATATTACTGATAATCAGTTCGCGCCAGGCTCGATGCTGCCGAAAGTCGAAGCGGCCGTCGCGTTTGCCGAATCAAAGCCTGGCCGTCAGGCCCTGATTACGCTGCTTTCTAAGGCCAGAGAAGGGATTGTTGGCCAGACCGGCACGCTTATTCAACAGTAGCGGCAGAGCGCGCATCGGCGGCTGTTTCAGGCCTGCCCTGCCGCCGATGCGTCGGATCGGCGCGGCCACAATGCTTACCGCTATCTCTTCCGGCGCCAGATGTTCAATCATTCCCCCTCCAATCGTCCCGTCCGTTTTGCCCTATTCTCGCACCAGCATGGTGGCTACGTGACGCGGTGCAGAGCCGCGACTCTCGACGACATGTAATAGCGCAAAAGCGCGGTTTTCCTTCCCCAGACGGCTGGCTATAGCAGACAGGCTCACCTCCTTCTCCTGAATGTGGATCTTTTAGTCTGCTGCAACCGTTGTGCCGCTTTTTTCAGCGCGACGGGCAACTGGCCAGGGCAAGCCTTCTCATAATGAGAGCTTACGTTCTTATATTGCGAAGATTTCCCCATGTCGCGCCAGGCCTGGCCATTCTGGATGCTACTCATTCTCACTACCTGCTTTTCTACGGGCAGGCAGACGATGATTTTGCGAATAGTGTCACGAAACCTGCATGAAAAGACATCGCTAAACGCCTCTGGCTCACTTGTTGCTAAGCACTGACAAAACTGCATTTGTTTACACGAGCGGCATCGCTCAGCAGCATTAAGGAGCTACTTATGGGTGACATCATGCGTCCCATCCCTTTCGATGAACTTTTGATGCGAACCTGCGCGGAATATCAAGAGAATCGTTCGATTTTCGGCATCCCGGAAACGGAATTTTATCAACGGGATCCGCGTCGCCAAATCGCTTTGTTTGGCGAAAGCTGCGACACGCCTGTCGGCCCGGCCGCCGGGCCGCATACGCAGCTGGCGCAAAATATCATCGTGTCCTGGCTGACCGGCGGCAGTTTTATCGAGTTGAAAACCGTGCAGATCCTGGACAGGCTGGAGCTTGAAAAGCCCTGTATTGATGCCAGCGACGAAGCTTTTAACACCGAGTGGTCCACCGAATTTACGCTGAAGAAGGCCTGGGACGAATACCTGAAGGCCTGGTTTATCCTGCACCTGCTGGAAACGATTTATACGCCACGGCGCGACGGCGCAAAACGCTCTTTTATTTTTAATATGAGCGTCGGCTACGACCTGCAGGGCATAAAGCAGCCCGCTATGCAGACCTTTATCAATGAGATGCTGGACGCCGCTCAGAATGAGAAATTCGCGCTTTATCAACAAAAGCTGCAGCGTTTTATTACTCAGGGCGACTGGCAGCTGCTGCAAAAAGCCCAGCCCGCTGATTTACAGGCGTTGCCCGCACGCATTTCCAGCCGCATGGTCAACAGCGTGACGCTTTCCACCATGCATGGCTGCCCGCCTGACGAAATCGAGTCTATTTGTCGCTATATGCTGACAGAGAAGCAGCTGCACACCTTTGTTAAGCTGAATCCCACGCTGCTGGGATATCAGCGCGTGCGTCAGATCCTCGATAACAATGGTTTTGACTATATCGAGTTGAACGAGGCGTCTTTCAGCCACGATCTGCCGCTTGGGCAAGCATTGGGAATGCTTGAAAGATTAATGGCGCTGGGGCGGGAAAAACAGCGGACTTTCGGTGTAAAACTGACCAATACGCTGGGCGCTCGTAATCATAAGCATCGCCTGCCGGGCGAAGAGATGTATATGTCGGGGCGCGCCCTCTATCCGCTATCGATTAACGTTGCGGCGCTGCTTTCAACCCATTTCGCCGGCAGGCTGCCCATCTCCTATTCGGGCGGTGCCAGCCAGTACAATATCGCCGATATTTTCGCGACTGGCATCCAACCGATCACCCTGGCTACCGACCTGCTCAAGCCCGGCGGCTATCTGCGGCTGAAGACCTGCGCGCAAATCCTGGAAAACAGTCAGGGCTGGGAACGCCAGTGCATCGATGTTGCCGGGCTGCAAAAGCTGGCTGATGATGCCCTGTCCGCCCAATGGGCGCAAAAGTCATGGAAATCTCGCGAGCAGATAGACGTAGGCGGCCCGCTGCCGCTGACGGATTGCTATGTCGCGCCCTGCGTCACCGCCTGCGCTATTCATCAGGATATTCCGGAATACCTGCGGCTGGCGGGAGAAGACCGTTATGTCGAGGCACTGGATCTTATCTATCAACGCAATGCGCTACCGGCCATTACGGGCCATATTTGCGACCATCAGTGTCAGAACAACTGCACCCGACTGGATTACGACAATGCGCTGAATATTCGGCGTATCAAAAAAATTGTGCTGGAAAAAGGCTGGGAGACCTATCGTCAACGCTGGCACAAACCGGCAGGCTCGGGCGATAAACACCCCGTTGCGATCCTGGGTGCCGGCCCGGCAGGGCTTGCCGCCGCCTTTTTTCTGGCGCGGGCGGGCCATCCGGTTACGCTGTTTGAGCGGGAAGCCACGCCAGGCGGCATCGTGCAGCATATCGTGCCGCGTTTTCGCATTCCGGCGCACCTGATTGAGCAGGACATTCAGTTTATTGCCGACCACGGCGTGAGGTTCGTTTTCAACTGTGACCCTCATCTGACGCTTGAGCAGCTTCGTCAGCAGGGCTTCCGCTGGATCTGCATAGGTATTGGCGCGAGAAAAAGCAACGCGCTGTCGCTGGCAGGCGGCAATCCGCACGTGTTCGACGCCTTTGGCTTTTTGCAGCAATTTAACCAGCAGCGAGTCGATCCGGCTATTCAGGGCGATGTGGCGGTAGTCGGCGCGGGCAATACGGCAATGGACTGCGCCAGGGCCGCGCTGAAGGTGCCAGCCGTGCGATCGGTAACGCTGCTTTATCGTCGGGAAGAGCGGGATATGCCCGCCTGGCCGGAAGAGATAGCGGAAGCCAGGCAGGATGGCGTGCAGTTTATGACGTTGGTGAATCCGGAAACTTTTACGCCTGACGGAGGCCTGACGCTGCGAGTGATGCAGCCCGGCGAGCCTGACTCACAGGGGCGCCGTCGTCCGTTAGCCACATCACAAACGCTGAACCAACGCTTTGACGCCCTGATAGCCGCTACCGGAGAAAAACCGGACGGCGAAATACTCCGGCAAATCGGCCTGCCGCTCTCCGCTTCCGGGCAGGTTGACGTTGACCCGCATACGCTGGAAACCAGCCTGCCGAACGTTTTTTTAATCGGCGACGTACAGAGCGGCCCCGCTTCGGTCGTGGCCGCAATTGGCGACGCCCGTAAAGCGACCCGCACTATCCTCCAGCGGGAAAATATCCACTGCGACGACGAGCACAAGCGCTGGCTGAACAGCAATCCCCTCACCATTTATCAGCGACGCGGCATTGTTGCCGTACGGCAGATTGATGCAGACGACCAGGAAGCTTTTGCCAGGCAGGAAGCGGCCCGATGCCTGGAATGCAACTACGTCTGTGCGCGCTGCGTTGATGTCTGTCCAAACCGTGCCAACGTCGCGCTTGCCGTGCCGGGTTTCAGCAGTCGTCAACAGATCCTGCATCTGGATGCGCTTTGCAACGAATGCGGCAACTGCGCACAGTTCTGCCCGTGGCGGGGCAAACCTTATCAGGACAAGATTACCCTGTTCAGTCGTCAGGATGATTTTGACAACAGCAGCAACCCCGGATTTTTGTTGGATAAGCAGAGCGTGCGGCTACGCCTGAACAACCGTGTCTGGCAGCTAAACGTTGACGACCGGGGCGAAATCACGGAAGCGCTGCCTGAAGACTTAAAGACAATGGCCCGCATCATCAGCTACACGCGTCAGCAGCATTCTTATCTGCTGAGCAGAGTGGAGGAATAACCATGCTGCTGCTAAAAAACTGCACCCTAATAAATTTCAATCCCGCCCGGGTTGTCGAAAACGGTGATATCGCCATCGATGGCGAAAAAATTATTGCCGTCGGCGGCGATTTGTCGGCGGATTATCCTCATGCGCAATGCAAATATCTGCACGGCAAACTGGTTATGCCAGGGCTGGTCTGTGCGCATAATCATTTTTACTCCGGCCTCTCGCGGGGGATCATGGCGCCGATAGCGCCCTGCCCGGACTTTATCTCTACGTTAAAAAACCTCTGGTGGCGGCTGGATCGCGCACTGGATGAAGAGTCGCTCTATTACAGCGGCCTGATCTGTTCGCTGGAGGCCATCCGCCACGGCTGCACTGCGGTTATCGATCATCATGCTTCGCCAAATCTTATCAAAGGATCGCTGGCGATCCTGCGGCGCGGCTTTATTGAAGCCGGACTGCGCGGCATGACCTGTTTTGAAACCACGGATCGCAACGGCGGCCTGAAGGAGCTGGAAGCAGGCATCGCGGAAAATATCGATTTTGCCCGGCTGATTGACGCCCGGCGAAACGATAGCCTGGAAGAGCGCCTGGTGGAATGCCATATCGGCGCGCACGCTCCCTTCACCGTGCCGGATAGCGGCCTGACGATGCTGGCCGAAGCGAAGCAGGAAACGGGGCGCGGCCTGCATATCCACGTAGCGGAAGATCGTTACGATGTTTCACACAGTCACGACAGATACGGCATGGATCCTATTGCCCGCCTTGATAAATTCGGCCTGCTGGATGAGAAAACGCTTATCGCCCATGGACTCTGGCTCTCGGCCGATGAGATTGCGTTGCTGAACCAGCGTAGCGCCTGCCTGGCGCACAATGCGCGATCCAACATGAACAATCATGTCGGCTACAACCATCATCTGGCTGATTACCAGCTGGCGGCGCTTGGCACCGACGGTATCGGTGCCGACATGTTTGAGGAGCTGAAATTCGCTTATTTCAAACACCGGGACGCGGGCGGCCCGCTCTGGCCTGACAGCTTTTTGCGCATGTTGCATAACGGCAATATTTTGCTGGAGCGTAATTTTGCCCAACCTTTTGGTCAGCTGGCGGCGGGCTATACCGCCGATTTGACCATCTGCGACTACGTTTCACCGACGCCGTTGCAGGCGGAAAATCTCGCCGGGCATCTGGCTTTTGGACTTAACAGCGCGGCGGTGCACAGCGTCATTATCGCCGGCCGGCTGGTCTATGAAGATCGTCAGTTCCCCTCCGACATTGCACCGCTCTATGCGCGGGCGCGCAAAGCCGCAGCCAGGCTGTGGCAAAACATGGCAAAGCTGTAGATCTGTACGCCTTCGAATCGTAGCCGGGTGCGTTCCCGGCCGTAAGGGAGATACATTAATGAACGCTTCTGTCGCTCGTCCTGAACCGCTTCCGGTTTCTGCGCCGCCTGTCGATCGGGTATTGTCCGCCGGACACCCGACCCTCTTTGGCCTGGAGCATGTGCTGGTATGCCGTGCCGCTGGCCATCGGCACGGCGTCTGGCATAGCCGGTAAACGGATTATCGTGCCGTCCGGCTGCGCTTTGGTGGTCTGTCGCTTTGCCACCTCGCTGCCGCCGCAGCATTTCTTCCGCAGGCAGTGTGAAATCGCGGCCTGCAAGGCAGACAGTAACGGGGCTACTCCCCGATAAAGGACAACTGTTATGAGCATCGATCGCGTCAGGCCAGAAGATACACTTTATCCGGTAGGCAAATCCTTTGTCTGGGGATTGCAGCACGTATTGACGATGTATGGCGGCATTATCGCGCCGCCGCTGATTATCGGCTCGGCAGCGGGGCTGCATGCTGCCGAACTGGGCATGCTGGTCACGGCTGCGCTGTTTGTCAGCGGCTGTGCCACCTTATTGCAGGCGCTGGGCGTGCCCTTCTTTGGCTCCCGTTTGCCGCTGGTACAGGGCGTCTCTTTTGCGGGCGTGGCGACCATGATGGCGCTGGTGGCGGGAGACGGTGGCTTACCGGTAGTGTTTGGCGCAGTAATAGCCTCGTCGCTGATTGGCCTGCTGATTGCGCCGCTGTTTGCTCATGTCATCCGCTTCTTCCCTCCCGTCGTTACCGGGACGGTGATTACGGTCATCGGTCTGTCGCTGATGCCGGTTGCCGCCCGCTGGGCGATGGGTGGCGATGCCGACGCGCCGGAATGGGGATCGCCAGGCAATATCGGGCTGGCCGCGCTGACCTTAGGTCTGGTGCTGCTTTTTCATCGCGTGGGTAATGCCGCGATGAAAAGACTGGCCGTTCTGGCGGCAATAGTTCTGGGCACGCTGTTTGCCTTTGTCAGCGGCAAAGCGCATTTTACTGATGTCCTGCACGGCGAGATGATAGCGCTACCGGGTATCCTCAGCTTTGGGCTGCCGGTTTTTAACGTAGCGGCCATTCTGTCCATGACGCTTATCGTGCTGGTTCTGCTGACGGAAACCACTGCCGGACTGATCGCTATTGGCGAGATTATCGACACGGAGGTCGACGGCAAACGTATCGCCAGCGGTCTGCGGGCGGATATGTTAGCCAGCGCGCTCGCGCCGCTGTTTAACTCCTTTCCACAGAGCGCATTTGCACAGAACATTGGTCTTGTTGCCATTACCGGCATCAAAAGCCGCTATGTAGTGGCGGCGGGCGGCATTATCCTGGTGCTGCTTGGCTGTCTGCCCGTGCTGGGTCGGATAGTCGCAGCCGTTCCGGCTCCGGTACTGGGCGGTGCGGGCGTGGTACTGTTTGGTACCGTGGGGGCATCCGGTATTCGTACGCTGGCAAAAGTCGATTATAAAGACACGATGAATTTGGTAGTGGTAGCAACGGCTATTGCGTTTGGCATGATCCCCATTGTGATGCCCACGTTTTACGATTGCTTCCCGGATTGGATCAGAACGATTTTCCACTCCGGCATTAGCGCCGCCTGCGTGGTTGCCGTGCTGCTGAATATTGTGTTTAACACCATCAAAGGAACGCCAGACGTGCAGGAAAGTCAGTCCGGCTGAAAAATTCGTACAGCTAAAACCGGGTAGCAATTAACCTGAGGCCGCTATTTCTGGCATCTTATCCAGAGAGCAGCCAGCTGCAGAGGCTGGCTTCAGGAAAGAATAAATATTAGCCCGTGCGTATCGCCATGCTGTCAAAGTTGTGACGCAGTATTTTGATACCGATAGCCTGTGCCGACATATTTATATTCCTTATCCCTGACCGACACGGCTCAAACACGACCAGGAGCGACTGAGTGCGTGACCCGTACCGGCAAGCCATATCGTTTAGCGGAAAAACGGTCAAAACGGTCAAAACGGTCAAAACGGTCAAAACAGTCAGGATGGCCAGAACAGTCAGAAAGGTCAGAAAGGTCAGAAAGGTCAGAAAGGTCAGAAAGGTCAGAAAGGTCAGAAAGGTCAGAAAGGTCAG
>NZ_JBLFFM010000008.1:157353-197234 GCF_051400835.1 Erwinia artemisiae
GTCAGAAAGGTCAGAAAGGTCAGAAAGGTCAGAAAGGTCAGAAAGGTCAGAAAGGTCAGAAAGGTCAGAAAGGTCAGGCTTGATGATTACGCCAGCAAGCACAACAGGAAAAGGTAAAATAGCCGGAAGCCACGGTGAAAAGATAAAACGGGTGGCGAGCGGCCACCCGAAAGGGTTCTTAACCTTCTTTACGCGGGTAATCTTCGCTGTTTACCCAGGCATGATCTTTTTCCCAGCTGAATTTCCACAGGCGAACCGGCCCGGCCATTACGTTCAGGTAATAATTGTCGTAACCGGCGATAGTCGCCACCGGATGGTAGCCTCGCGGCACCATTACCACATCGTGGTTATAGGCCGCCATGCACTCATCCAGCGAGCGGTCGTCGGTATAGACTCGCTGCATCGCAAAGCCCTGTTCCGGATTAAAACGGTGGTAATAGGTTTCCTCCAGATAGGTTTCGGTTTCTGAATCCTCCCTGTCGTGCTTATGGCTGGGATAAGAACTGGTATCGCCCTCGTCGGTATAAACCTCGACCACCAGCAGGCTGTCAGCGGGCTGGTCATCCGGCAGAATATTATGCACCAGCCGTTTATTGCGCCCTTTGCCGCGCCTCTCCACGCCCACGTCACCAGGCGCAATCAGGCGTGCCGGCAGGTTACCCTTGCCAGGCGCGCGACAGACCGCCAGTTCCAGATCGGAATCGGCCCGAACCTCTACCCGATCGTTATGCGGCACGTAAACGGAGTAAGGCGGCGTGCGTTCAAAAGGCGACATGCGTCTGCCGATATCCGGAAACTCTGCGTCGCGGGTTTTTACCGACGCCAGCCCGGCCACCAGCACCAGGCACAGCTCCTGACTGCCGCTTTCCAGCTGCAGGGTCTGGCCCTTTTTCAGCTGCCAGGCCTCGAAGCCGACATAGCGCCAGTTTGCGCTTTCCGGCGTAATCTGCTGGATACGTCCCTGCGCATCCGGACGTTGTGCTTTGGACAGCAATGACATGGTGCTCCTCCTTATGCGTTATCCCAGCGTTGGCATACTAAATTCAGAAACGGTCTTTTGTCCGCTCGGCCAACGAACGGTCGCGGTTTTCATTCGGGTGTAGAAACGCACGCCGTCCGGCCCATGAACGTTCAGCGCACCAAACACGGAACGCTTCCAGCCGCCGAAGCTGTGGAATGCCATCGGTACGGGAACCGGTACGTTAACGCCTACCATGCCCGCCTGCACCTCGCGTACAAAGTCGCGACCTGTATGACCGTTACTGGTAAAGATCGCGCTGCCGTTGCCGAACTCATGGCTGTTAACCAGTTTTAGCGCCGTCTCGTAATCCGGCGCGCGCATGATGCTCAGCACCGGGCCAAAAATCTCTTCGCGCCAGATAACCATATCGGCAGTGACGTTATCAAAAAGCGTTCCGCCTACGTAGTAACCTTCCGCATAGCCCGGCACCTGGAAATTACGCCCATCGACAACCAGTTTCGCGCCTTCCTCTACCCCTTTGTCGATATAACCCAGCACTTTTTTCTGGTGTGCGGCGGAAACTACCGGCCCCATTTCGTTTTCTTCACTGCCTTTCTGCATGCCGGGCCCGACACGCAGAGCCTTGACCAGCGGCGTCAGCGCGGCAATCAGCTTATCGGCCGTATCATCGCCCACCGCGACCACTACCGGCAGCGCCATGCAGCGTTCGCCCGCAGAACCAAAGGCACCGCCCATAATGGCATTGACCGTGGCGTCTAAATCCGCGTCCGGCATGACAATCGCATGGTTTTTGGCCGCGCCGAAGGCCTGCACGCGCTTGCCATGTGCGCTTGCGGTTTTATAAATATGTTCTGCCACGCCCGAAGAGCCAACAAAGCTGACGGCCTGAACGCGCGGATCGGTATAAAGCTGTTCAGCATCTTCATTGGAACAGTGAATAACGTTAAAGACGCCATCCGGCAGGCCGGCTTCCGTCAGCAGTTCAGCCATACGCACGGAGGCGGAGGGATCCAGCGCCGGCGGCTTAAGCACAAAGGTGTTGCCGCAGGCCAGCGCGATAGGGAACATCCACAGCGGCACCATCGCCGGGAAGTTGAAAGGCGTAATGCCGGCGACGACGCCCAGCGGCTGCATCAGCGAATAGCTGTCCACGCCTGTCGCGACGTCCGCCGAATTTTCGCCTTTAATCAAATGAGGAATACCGCAGGCAAACTCCACGACTTCCATACCGCGCGTCAGTTCTCCCAGCGCGTCTGACCAGACTTTACCGTGCTCGCTAACGATTAGCGCAGCCAGCTCGTCGCGATGCTGCTCCATCAGGGCCTTGAAATTAAACAGGACGCGGGCGCGGCGCAGCGGTGATGTGCGGGACCAGCCTTCAAAGGCGTTGTGCGCGACTTCGATGGCGTGAGCGACCTCTTGTGCCGTGCTTTGCGTCACCTCACGCACCGGTTTGCCGGTCGCCGGATCGTAAACCGGAATTGTTTCGTTACTGGCGCTCAAAGACGTTTTTCCGCCGATAAAGTTTCCTGTAATAGTCATGTTCTGGCCTCTTAAATGGTGGTATTCCCTGTGGGCGGCTGCCTTTTAGCGGACGGCCCAACCGGACAACTCCCGAATGCGTGCAAAGACACTATTATATTGGAATGAATTTTTCAAATATTCCACTTTAGAAAATCTGTTTTTAGCGGCATAGATCGCATTTTCCTTTTTGCGCTGCCGGGTGATTTTATGCTGCATCAGCGCGGAGCGTTAAAATAAAGAATCCAGTGCTGATGGGGTCCAGGAGCTTTAATAGAGGCTTTTTTCCTCGCGTATTCATTTGATTTCACTTGCTCCGGAAGGAGCGGGATTTCATGTATAAAGCCTGCTCAAAACGAAATTTTGCGAGGAAGATCTAAAAATTTAAGTTTCATCATTCCCCATTAATGAAATAAATGTTCTTCTGTTGCACAACGTTCGACAGGTCGCGGTACAGGCTGAAAGTTCAGGTTATCGGGGCTGGTCTGATTGCTGATGGTGCAGGCCAGGCAAAGCCCTTGCCAACAGTCCGACATTTATCTCTTTTACTTTGCAGGAGCTGCAAGATGGCGATTGATCCAACCCGTATCTGTATTAACCGTAAAATTGCTCCCGGCCTTGGCATTGAGCAATTTTTCAAACTGGTTCACGGGCTCGGTCTGAATAAGGTTGAGCTGCGCAACGATATGTCCAGCGGCAAGGTGACGGACAATCTGAGCCACGAAGAGGTGCGCGAGCTGGCGCAGCGATACGGTCTGGAAATTGTTACCATCAACGCTGTCTATCCTTTCAACCAGGTGGACGAAGCCCTGCTGGCAAAAACGGAAGCGCTGCTGAAGGACGCCAGGGGCGTAGGCGCAAAAGCGCTGGTGCTCTGTCCGTTAAATGACGGTACGCCAATTTCTGCGGAAGAAACTATCAGCGCGCTGAAAAAACTGGCGCCGCTGTTTGAGCAATATGGCATTGAAGGCCTGGTTGAGCCTCTCGGCTTTCCGATCAGTTCATTGCGTTCCGCCGTCCACGCCCAGGCGCTAATCCGCGATGCCAACGTGCCTTTCCGCCTGTTAGTGGATACCTTCCACCATCATCTGTACGAAAAGGCGGAAGCGGAATTTGAAAGCGGGATCGATATCGACAATATTGGCCTGGTCCACCTTTCGGGCGTCGAGGATACAAGGCCAACGGCGGAACTGACCGACGAAGAACGCATTATGCTGAGTGAAGGTGACCTGCTGAGAAGCGTGGCTCAGGTACAGCGCCTGGAACGCATGGGGTATCGGGGCGTGTACGCGCTGGAACCTTTTTCTTCTGTTATGGAAAACTGGCGCGCTGCGGATATTGAGCGGGAAATCCGTCAAAGCATTCAGCTGTTGCAGGCATAAAATTTTTTAGCGCGCGGCCCGGTGCTGTGGCTGCGCTCTGCCCCTGATTCCCTCTCTTTTATCTGTGTCGTATCTTGCGGTCTGATGACCGCCCTTTTTTTAGCGCTTTTGCGGTATCAACAGCTTTCCCACGCAGCACGCGGCGTCGACAGCTTTCCGCGTGACGAGCGTTATCAACAACCTTCCTGCGCAACATGCATCATCGACAGCCACTCAACGCCGCGCCCTGGCGCCTGATCAAAAAGTCTTTTGCATAATATTTACAATGTTCAACCGTATCTGGCGCCCTGCGCAACGGAAATGCTGCTCAGGCGCTTTCCGCTGTTGCATGACGGGCCTTCAACGTCAGCAACATCGCCAGACAGACCAGCAGCGCGCTAACCAGATAAATAACCGGGACGCCGGCATAGCTCATTACCAGCCCGGCCAGCGGCCCGGTGATGCCCAGCGCAAGATCCATAAAGGCCGTATAGGTTGCCAACGCGCTGCCCTGATTCTGCGCGGGCACGGCCTTCACCGCCACCACGCCAATCGCCGGGAAAACCAGCGAGAAGCCGGCACCGGTCAGCAGCGCGCCCAGCTTTGCCATCCACGGATCCGCCGCACCCCAGACCAGAAATAAACCGACGGCTTCTACCGCAAAGCAGACCGCCGCCACCATCAGTCCACCGTGCCGGTTAATGGCGTTGGGAAACAACAGGCGCGTACCGACAAAAGCGCCGCTGAACAGCGTCAGCGCCCAGGCCGCGCCGTCCCAGCCTTTGTCCTGGTAGAAGAGCGTAATAAAGGTAGCGATCACGCCAAAGCCGGCGGATCCCATCGCCAAAAGGGTACCGAAGCGCCAGATCTTGCCCAGCACGGCGCGAAAAGGCAGCGGTCTGCCCTTGCTGCTTTTGACGGCAGGTCGTGGCAGCGCCATCAGCACCGCCAGCAGCGCGATAGCCGTTACCACGCCGGCCAGCAACAGCAGGCCGCCCCAGCGATAAATGCCCACGCCCAGCGGCGCGCCAATCGCCATCGCGCCATAGGTGAAAATGCCGTTCCAGGAAATTACGCGTCCTATATGAAGCGATCCCACTACGCCGACGCCCCAAAGCGTGGAGCCGGTTCCGGCAAAACTTTGCCCTATGCCAAGCACGATCCGGCCAAAGCAAAGCAAAAGCAGGCTAACCATCGGGAGCGTTGCGGTTAACGCGGCAAGCGCATAGCACAGCCCGCTGATCAGACAGCCGCAAAGCCCAGCCACCACGACTCTTTTCGGGCCCAGCAGGTCGGCAAAGCGCCCCGCGTGCGGACGACTGACCAGCGTGGCGAAATATTGCAGGCTTACCACTAATCCAGCCCAAAATGCGCTGTAGCCCATCACATCGTGGACATAGCCAGGCAGCACTGCCAGCGGCAGGCCAATAGTCAGATAAGCGGCGAAATTGAAAATCACAACGGAAATGATGCGCAGATTCAGACGTAAAGCGCCCGGAGCCTCCGGGGCGGGTTGTTCAGGCATAGCGAAGAATATCCTGTCCGAAATGACATGAATAATAACTATAACCTGATTTCCCGGCCCGCAGGCGGCCAGTGCATAAATTATGCGGCACGCTATTTTTAGCACGGCCTGCAGCCAGACCAGCTATTGCTGACGTATCCTGCTCTGCGTCGAACAAAATATCCCGGTTCTGAGACCTTTCCTGAAATCAGAAGCCTGCCGGAAAACAGTCGCTACACTTAATCACAAAAAGCCTGAAGGAGAAGGAATGAACGCACCACAGCAGGAGAAGATGGGGCAGAATATGCTGCTAAAAATGGCGACGCTGGTCGTGGTTTTAGCCGGCATCAAGGCGGCATCGGCTATCCTGGTTCCCTTTTTACTGGCCCTGTTTCTGGCCATTATTTTAAACCCGCTGGTTACCATCCTGATGCGGCGCGGCGTCCGGCGCGGTATGGCTATCAGCCTGGTGATCGCGGCGGTGCTGGTTGCATTCGGGCTGCTGGTGGCGATGATTGCCGGTTCGGCGGATGAGTTCTCTACCGTTTATCCGCAGCTTCAGCAGCAAATGACGCAAAGGCTGGCGCAGCTTCAACATATTGCCGCGCCTTTTCATATTAATCTTTCTACCAACAGCCTGGCGGCGCGGCTCGATCCCAACGCCATTATGGGCATGGCGACGCTGATCCTCAGCCAGTTTTCCGGCGCGCTGACCAACCTGGTGCTGCTGATTATGACAGTGGTGTTTATGCTGTTTGAAGTGCATCACCTGCCCTACAAGCTGCGTTTCGCGCTGATCAATCCTAAAATTCGCATCGCCGGGCTGCATAAAGCGCTGAAAGGCGTTACCCATTACCTGGCGCTGAAAACGCTGATTAGCCTGATTACCGGGTTTTCCGTCTGGCTGGTGCTGATGCTGCTGGATGTGCAGTTCGCGCTAATGTGGGGCGTAGTGGCGTTCGTTTTAAACTATATTCCCAATATCGGCCCTATTATTGCCGGTATTCCGCCCACGCTACAGGCGCTGCTGCTAAACGGCGTGTATGAAGCGGCGCTGGTCGCAGCGCTTTTCAGCGCGATCCATATGGTGTTTGGCAATATGCTGGAGCCGCGCGTGATGGGAAAAGGGCTGGGGCTTTCCAGCCTGGTTGTGTTCCTGTCGCTGATTTTCTGGGGCTGGCTGCTGGGGCCGGTAGGAATGCTGCTCTCCGTACCGCTCACGAGCGTGTGTAAAATCCTGATGGAGACCACGCCGGGCGGCAGCAAACTGGCGATCCTGCTGGGCAACGGCAGACCGCCGAGGACGGCAAAACCCAAACTGCAAAAATAGTCGTCAGCGCGCGTCAAAGACGCTGGTATCGGTTATTGCCCGCACCTCAACCTTGTTGGGCAAGATAGCCAGCGAGGAGAAGAGATCGGCAACCTGCTGAACTTTAGCGATATCCTCTGCCGTAACCGGCCGTATGCCATGAGAAATACGGCCGGTAATGCCTTTCGACACTTCCGGCGGCAGACGAGTCAGCGACGAATAAACCTTATTATACTCAACCGGATGCGCTATCCCCCAGGCGCGAGCCTGCACCAGTCGGCGCGCGAAATCGGCGATAGCCAACCGCTTTTGCGGATCTTTTAGCGAGCTGCCGGTAGCGGTGACAAACGAGAGCGAGGTGGTCAGCCCTTTGCTGTCGCGCAGCAGCCGCGCGCCGTGCTGTTCAGCAATGCCAAGATAGGGATCGAAAGTGGCCCAGGCGGCAATTTGGCCGGAATTAAAGGCGGCGCTGGCGTCGGTCGGCAGAACAAAGCGTACGGAAACCGCCGTTTGCGGCACTCCGGCCTCTTCCAGCGCTTCATAGAGCAAATGCTGCGAGATGCTGCCGCGTGCGGAGGAGACCACCACCGTTTTTCCGGCCAGATCCCTGACGCTGTGCAGCGGTGAATCAGCGGGTACTATCAGCCCATTGCTCGCGCTGTCGCCCACGTTGGTGGCGATAATTTTCAGATCGACGCCGCCCGAGGCCGCCATCAGCACCGGCAGGTCGCCTGCGTAAGAGGTATCCACTGCGCCAGCCCGCTGGGCTTCAAACAGCGGCGCGGCGCCCTGAAAGTTGGCCCAGCGGTAGTCATAAGGCGCGTCTTTCATTACGCCGGAAGCCTCCACCAGCGACCGTAGATTCCGCGCCTGGTCGCCCAGTACCAGCGTCACTTTTTCCGCTTTTGCCGCACTGGCTATCAGGCTTATGCCCAGCAGCAGCGCCAGCGCGCTTTTTCCCGCTTTCATCTTTTTTCCTTAAAGCGCGTTACGCGCCAGCTGACGAATATAGGCATCCCAGTGCAGCAGATACTTTTTATTTTTTATGCCGTTATCAAAAACCCGCGCGGCTTTTTCGGCCACGCTGTCGGGCACAATGCTCAGCTCTGCGCCGCCAGACTGGGCCGCCAGCTGCGCCACGCACGCTCTTTCCAGGTAATAAAGGTTGTAGAAGGCCTCTTCCAGATTTTCACCGCAGGTCAGCAGGCCATGATTACGCAGGATCAGCGCGTTCAGATCGCCCAGGTCGGTGACGATACGCTGCTGTTCATCCAGATCCAGCGCGATGCCTTCGTAATCGTGATAGGCCAGCCTGCGGTAAAAACGCATACTGTGCTGCGAAATCATCAGCAGACCGTTTTTCTGCGCCGCCACGCCAATGCCCGCCGCCGTATGGGTATGCAGCACGGCGTGCGTGTGCGGGCGGGCGCGGTGAATAGCGCTGTGGATAACGTAGCCAGCCGGGTTGATGCCTGAGCCGACAGGATCGTCAATGATTTCGCCGTCCAGATCGACTTTCACCAGCGTTTCCGGCGCAATTTCGTCGAAGGTTTGTCCGTAAGCGTTGATCAGGAAATGCGGCTTGTCGCCCGGCACCCGCAGCGAAAAGTGGGTGTAGATATGATCGGTCCAGCGCAGCCGCGCGGCCAGCTGGTAACACTGGGCCAGTTTGACGCGAGCCTGCCACTCCGCGTTGGTAATTCGCGCGCGAAGCGATTCGGCGGAATGCAGTGCGCCACTCATAAAATCCTCCTGAATACAGCGTGATGGAAGCCCGAAGCCGGGTCAGGGCATCCTGACACAGAAGAAACGTATGGCGGAAACGATCAATCTGAGAATAAATTGCATAAAATTAGCTAAGCGACGGCGCACCTGATTTTTTTTTCCGCGCCATGCTACCTTTACCTTTTCAGGCGGCGCAGGGATGCCGCTAACAGAGGACAATGAATGGATCGGCCGAAAAGAAGCAGTGAAAAAAGAGGCGTGCTGCTGGCGGTCGCTGGCATAGTGCCGCTGCTCCTTTGTCTGATCTTTACTTTTATCGACGCCAGACAGATCGTTAAGCGCCAGCAGGCGGCGACGGCGGGTATGCTGCTGGCGCATGCCGAAGCAATCGGCGACCGGGCCTGGGATACCCTTGACGAACTTCAGGCGTTTCCGAAAAGACCCTGCGAAGAGATCAATGACGAGCTGAGAAAGTATGCGGCGCTGTCTCCCTATTTTCGCTCAATAGGCGTTATGCGTGAGGGTCGCATAACCTGCTCTTCCGCATTCGGCGGGATACATAACGATATCGCTACCGTTATTCAGCGTCAGCCGCCGACGGATCGAAAAGCGAAGTGGATGCTTTCGTTAAGCCAAACCTGGGCGGTGAGAGACAGGCCCGCCGTGATTTTTATGCACGATACGCCCGCGCATTCCGGCGCTTTTGTGATCGTTGACGGCCAGTATTTGCTGGATGTGATGAGCGCGGTCGGCAAAAGCCAGCATAACAGTATCCGGCTACAGTTCGGTGGCGGCTTCGCCTTGCGCAGCGGCGCAAACGGCAATCAGCCGTCGGGACTGCTCCAGCCCGTGACGCTCAGCGAACGTTCCAGCCGCTACCCTATCGGCGTCGAGGTGACCTCGCCCGCCAGCGATATTGCCTTTACCTGGCGTCAGGGTCTGTTTACCTTCGTGCCGATGGCGCTGATCCTGTCGCTGCTGTTGATGACCGTGACCAACAACTGGCTGAAACGTAAGCTTTCTCCCCGCGACCAGCTGCGGAAAGCCATACTGCATCGCGAATTCTCCGTTAATTATCAGCCTGTTTATCATATGGTTACAGGTAAAGCCAGCGGCGCTGAAGTGCTGATGCGCTGGCAGCGGCCCGACGGCCACTGGGTAAGGCCAGATATGTTTATCACCGCGGCGGAAGCGGAAGAGATGATCATACCTTTGACCCGCCATCTGATGGAGCTGGTGCTGGAGGATGCCAAACAGTGGAGTCTGCCGCCGGATTTCCGTCTGGCGCTTAACGTGGCCGCCGCGCACGTCCAGCACGACGATTTTGTCGAGGATATCCGCTATTTTGCTCGTGGCATGGCGATACATCGACCGGATATCACGCTGGAACTGACCGAGCGCAGCCTGCTTTCCGACGGAGAAGACGTCGTGCAAAAGCTCCAGCTGCTGCGTAATGAAGGTATCCATATCGCCATTGATGACTTTGGCACCGGCCACTGCTCGCTCTCTTATCTGCAAACCTTCCCGCTGGATTACCTGAAAATCGACCGCGGCTTCGTCAATGCCATCGAATCAACCACGGGCGAAGCGCCGGTGCTGGACGCCATCATCACGCTAAGCCACAAGCTGGGGCTGAAGATTGTGGCGGAGGGCGTAGAAAACGCCACTCAGCTTCATTATCTGCAGGCGCGCGGAGTAGTATTTATTCAGGGATATTATTACGCCCGCCCAATGGACAACCGGCTATTTATGTCCTGGATGCAGCAGGAAGGTCAACGCCCGCTGGTTTAAATAGTCGGATACAGGCTAAATTAACGCCGACGGCGGAAAAGCGTAACGATTTTCAATTTCATTTGCGTAGCTTTAGCGCCGCCCGCAATGCAATCCTGACGGCGTCGTCTTCGGGGAACGTTTTTTGTTCGCTATGGGTTATCCCTGCCTCTTCGTACCGGGCTTTCGTCCGTTCATTAATCCTGGCCAGCATTGTGATAATTTGAGACGAAACCTGCTGGTGCTCCTGATATATATCCCAATAGCTTTTTCGCTGATATTTCAGGAAGCGATACTTTAATATAAACCTAATGTTATCAATACATTGAATAAATTTCATTCGCATCAAGCCTGGCCACTTAGCCATTAGCAAAGCGCGTTCTTCAGACCCTGTTTTGTCTGTAATTTCTCCACTCTCAGGCTTTATCTGTTTTTGTGAATAAACCCTACCGTTATTAAGGAGAAAAGTTTGCTGAGGCCGGAAGAATTTTAAATTAGCTTCTGTGCTTTCCAGCCAATAGTTTTTAAAATGAACGTGTTTTTTATTATTCATTACCCCCCCGCAAGACTGCGAACGGCAGTATTACCGATCGAGCCAGCAGGCGCAATACTAATATTGGCAGGTAGCCTGACTTAATCTCATTATAAAAAAGTGGGCAATGTCTTCTTATTCCCCCTCACCTGGCTGGCCTTCGCCGTGAATTTTTCTGGCGTTTTCGGCTGCGTCGAGGGCGCGGTTGCGTCCGTTAACCGCTGGTTACACAATCTAATTTCAGGTAGAAATTATGTTACACAGCGCAGAAACGATATACTGAAAGCAGACGGATATTTGTTAACGAACGAACAAATTTGCTACTTATCTCCGTCGACAGGGCGAAAGCCCGTACGCTATTCGCTCTGCTTTCCCGCTGCGACGGCGCGAGCGGAGCGGAAGATTTTTCCGGGAAACAGTCAATTACAGGGTGCTTTATATGAAGCTACGTAGGAAGCGTGTTAAGCCGATTGGCTTAAAAGACGTAACGATCATTGATGATGCCAGGTTACGCAAAGCCATTACCGCAGCGTCGCTCGGTAACGCTATGGAGTGGTTTGACTTTGGGGTATACGGCTTTGTCGCCTATGCGCTGGGCCAGGTATTTTTCCCCGGCGCCGACCCTGGCGTGCAGATGATTGCCGCGCTGGCGACCTTCTCCGTTCCTTTCCTGATCCGCCCGCTTGGCGGCCTGTTCTTTGGCGCGCTGGGCGATAAGTATGGTCGTCAGAAAATCCTTTCCATTACCATTGTCATTATGTCGGTCAGTACTTTCTGTATCGGCCTGATACCTTCTCATGCCTCTATCGGCATCTGGGCGCCCATCCTGCTGCTGCTGTGTAAAATGGCGCAGGGCTTCTCGGTAGGCGGCGAATATACCGGTGCCTCTATTTTTGTGGCCGAATACTCGCCTGACCGCAAGCGCGGCTTTATGGGCAGCTGGCTGGACTTCGGTTCTATCGTCGGCTTTGTGACAGGCGCAGGCCTGGTGGTGCTGATTTCTACCGTGGTCGGCGAAGCGAATTTCCTTGACTGGGGCTGGCGTATTCCGTTCTTCGTGGCGCTGCCGCTGGGCCTGATCGGCATCTATCTGCGTAACGCGCTGGAAGAAACGCCTGCGTTCCAGCAGCACGTTGAGAAACTGGAACAGGGCGATCGCGAAGGTCTGGCCGACGGCCCGAAAGTGTCGTTTAAGGACATCGCTACCAAACACTGGAAAAGCCTGCTGGCCTGTATCGGTCTGGTGCTGTCTACCAACGTCACCTACTACATGCTGCTGACCTATATGCCCAGCTACCTGTCGCATAACCTTCACTACTCCGAAGATCACGGCGTAATGATTATTATCGCGATTATGATTGGTATGCTGTTCGTGCAGCCGGTTATGGGCCTGATGAGCGATAAGTTCGGCCGTCGCCCGTTTGTGATTATCGGCAGTATTGCGCTGCTGCTGCTGGCGATCCCGTGCTTTATGCTGATTAACAGTAACGTGATGGGCCTGATTTTCGCCGGTCTGTTGCTGTTGGCGGTGATCCTGAACTGCTTTACGGGCGTAATGGCTTCGTCGCTGCCGGCGATGTTCCCTACCCATATTCGCTACAGCGCGCTGGCCAGCGCCTTCAATATATCTATTCTGGTAGCGGGCCTGACGCCAACGCTGGCGGCGTGGCTGGTGGAATACACCGCCAACCTGTATATGCCAGCCTACTATCTGATGGTGGTAGCGGTTGTGGGTCTGATTACCGGTATCATGATGAAGGAAACGGCCAATATGCCGCTGCGTGGTGCAACGCCTGCCGCCTCTGATATTGCCGAGGCAAGAGAGCTGCTGCAGGAGCATCACGACAATATCGAGAGCAAGATCGAAGATATTAGCGAGCAGATCGCCGAGCTGGAAGAGAAGCGTAAGCATCTGATTAATCAGCATCCCCGCATTAACGAGTAAGCCTACAGGTTTGCATTAGCAAGTCAGTTTAAAAGCCCGCAGCCGCGGGCTTTTTCTTTCACCTTCCGCTTTTTTCGCCGCTTGTCCAGTAGGTGCCGGTTTCCGGCAGCGGCAAAAATTCCTCGTTCATTTCACGCAGCGTGTCGGCCGGTTCCAGATCGTGGAACAGCTGCGGATGCAGCGTTTTAGCAATAACCTCGACCGCCAGCAGATGCCACGGGCTCAGATAAAAGTTGTGCCACACGGCTAAGGTTCGGCCCTGACGAATGGCCGCCAGCTGGGCGATAACCCGCTCGCTCGCCAGCGCCTGCGAAAAACTTTGCTTTGCCGTGGCCGGCGCGACCTGCGGGCCAAGCTGTAGCCGATGCGGCTGCTGCGCATCGCCCAGGCCGGTTGCCAGAAAGAAATCGGGACGGGCAGCCAGCACCGCCTCCGCGCTTAGCTGACCAAATACGCTGCTAAACTGACCGGCCGCAATATTGTCGCCGCCCGCATACGCCAGCAGATCGGCCAGATTGCCGTGTCCCACCGTGGTACAGCACACTTCCCGCCGCCCTATATGCAGTTGCAGCATCACGCGCGGCCTGACTGGAGCCGCCTGACGCAGCCGGTCATGAATTAGCGCCATATGACGTTGATAGAAGGCGATAAAGCGCTGCGCTTTCTGCTGGTCACCCAGCGCCTCACCCAAAATTTTCAGGCTCGGTACGGTATTTTTCAGCGGATCTACCCGCGTATCGACGTAGATAACCGGAATGGCCGCCGCGTCCAGCTGCATTAGCGTGCTGTCCTGCGCCGCAGGCTTTTTGGCGTAAAGCGGCAGGATCACCAAATCCGGCCGCAGCGCGATGATTTTTTCCACGCTGAGCTGGCCCGGATTAGCACCGCCAATCAAGGGAATTTTTTTGATGGCGGGGAAAGCGGCACTGTAGCGTGCCCAGGTCTGCCGATCGTAATGCGGCAGATCGCCAGGCCAGCCCGCCACGCGCCGCAGCGGGTTGCCCTGTTCCACCAGCGCCAGCGTATAGAGCAGCCGTCCTTCGCCCAGTACGATGCGCTGCGGATTGTCCGGCACCGTGACCTTGCGCTGCAAAATATCGGTAAGCATTTTTGCCTGCGGCGCGCTGCAGGCTAACAGCAGCAGCAGGATAGGCCATTTTTTCATGAGGTTTCCCATTACGATCAGAAATCAACGGACGCGGAAACCACGATTTCACGCGGCGCGCCTTCGCTAACACGCAGGTTGCCGCCGCTGGATCCGTAATACGCTTTATCAAACAGGTTGTTGACGTTGATCTTCAGCTGAGTATGTTTGCCCACCAGCTTGCTGTCCCAGGCGGCAAAAGCGTCCGCCACCGTATAGTCCGGCATAGTGAAGCTGTTTTCCGGGTCGCCCGCGCGGGAACCGACGTAGCGCCCGCCGCCGCCGACGCGCACCTCGCCCGGTAGCCAGGAGAAACGTATGGCGTGCGTCAGGTAGAGACTGCCGCTGTTGGTTGGTGCGTTGACCAGCCGATTGCCCTCGTTAGCCGGATTAACGTCATCCTCAACGATTTCCGTTTTATCGTGGCTATAGGTGGCTATCAGGTTCCAGTCCGGCGCCAGCTCACCGTTGATCTCCACCTCCGCGCCGGTAGAGCGCGCCTCAGGAATGTTGCGCGTACTGCCGTTGATTAACACCGACATATCCTTCTCGTCAATGCGATACAGCGCCAGCGTGGCGGACACAGCGGGCAACATTTGCCACTTTGCGCCCACTTCATAAGTCGTGCCTTTTTCCGTCGAGGCGACGTTGCCGTCGTCATCGGTTTGTGTTGAAGGGGTAAACGATTTGCTGTAGCTGCCGTAGAGTGAAAGATCGGGCCGCGCCTTATACACCAGCCCCGCCTGCGGCAGAAAAGCATCGCCGCGATCGTTGAGCGTGCTCTGCGGATCGGCCCAGCCGCTGCTGGCGGTTTGGGTGTAGCGCTGATAGCGGGCGCCCGCTACCGCTATCCATTTATCGGTCAGATGGATACTGTCTTTGGCAAACAGCGAACGGCTGTAAAGGTTGGTGCGCAGATTGCTCTGCGCATCGGCCACCGTGCTGGCGTTGATCGGCGGCTCTTCGCCATAGATCGGATCGTACATGTTGAAGGTTTTTGACACCTTGCCGCGATAGGACCAGGCCTTGTAGGTTTCATTCTGCTCGTAGTCAACGCCCAGCATAATATCGTGCTGCATGCCCCAAATCTGCGGGCTGCCGCCTATGTCCCAGGCAAGATAAGTGGTCTGGTGATTGAAGCCGCGGTTCGCGTCCGCGCGGCGAGAGACAATGCCGGTGGCGGCGTTGACCGCCGTAGCGCGGACTTCGTTACTGTCGTAGCGACGCTGCATCCAGGCGTAGTTGAGATGGGTTTCCCAGGTTTCATCCAGGCTGTAGGCGTAGCTGATATTCAGGCGCTTGTTTTTCCCCCAGGCGTGGTTGGCACTGTCGTCCAGACGCTGGTTATAGGGGATATTTACCGGTTTTTTATTGATAAACGCGGTGCCGCGATCGACCGGAATATCAAACTTATATTCGGTATAGCTGATGTTGAAAGCGGCTTTTTCGCCATACCAGCTCAGCGATGGCGACAGCAGCGTATGTTCATTAGCGCCAAAATTACGCCAGTAATCCTCGCGCTGGCGCTCGGCAATCAGGCGAAAGGCAAAGCCGTCGCCCAGCGGCCCGGTGATGTCCACGCTGCCCGCGCCGCCGCCGACGCTGGTGGTTTCGCCGGCAAGATGCGTGTGCCATTCATACTGCGGCTTTTTGCTGACCAGGTTGATAATGCCGCCAGGATTCTGAATGCCGTACAGCAGCGAGGCCGAGCCTTTCAGCACTTCCACATGATCGATGGTGCTGTCCATCGACAGCCCCTGGTTGCTGCGTACGCCGTCGATAAAGATCGAGCCGTCGGAGTTGCTGCCGAAGCCGCGCTTGACGAAGCCGTCCTCAATCGCGCCCAGCGTATTGCCCTGGCTGACGCCGCTGACGAACTTCATGGCGTCGTTCACGCTTTTCACCTGGTAATCTTTTATCACCTGCGGCGTAACCACGCTGACGGACTGCGGCGTTTCATTTCGCGGCAGCGGCATTTTGCTGGCCGCGCTCGCGGTATCCTGGCTGTAGCTGCCTGGCTCGCCGGTGCCGTCGGCGGTTACGGTCAGCGTCGGCTCTTTTGCGGTGCCCGCTGCCAGCGCGGCCGTGCTGAACAGTAAGCCAGGTAACAGCAGGGGAATTTTCCCGGTAAAATGCCCAACGGCAAAAGGAAGAGCGAAAGGTGTTTTCATCAATAAGCGCGCAGGTAGAGTTATAATTGCTGCGGATGATAATAATTTTCATTACCGTTAGCAATTTCAAAAAGCCGTCTGGCGCAACAAAAAAGGGCCCGCAGGCCCTTTCAGCAACCGCTGAAGCGGTCAGAACTTGTAACGTATCCCCATGTTGCCGGTATAGCCTTCCGTACCCGGCCCAAAGCTGTGGGCATATTTTACCTGAGCATACACGCTGAAGTGCGGATTCAGCTGGCTGCTGACACCGGCGCCCGCCTGCCAGTAGCCACGACGTACGTCCGGCCGCATTGTTTCGTTATTCATATCAACGCCCGGCGTGTGGCCCAGAAACTGCACCACGTCTGCCTGTAGGTAAGGCTTCAATACGGGATTATCGTAATAGAACCGCAGACCTTCGCGCAGCCGGGCGACCATCAGGTTCTGATCCTTCAGCTTAACGCCGCTGGAATAGGTCTGGCTGATGTTCATGTACTGGCCCATCGCCTGTAGCTGGGGTTCCAGCCTGAACCGGTCGCCTAAAGTCAGCGGGATACCGGTTTCCACCGAGGCGACGACGCCGTAGCTGTCCATTTTGGCGCGGGTCAGGCTGGAGAACTCGTTGCTGTAGCGCGTAAGCTGCACAACGTTATCCAGATAAGCGCCGCTGTCGTTCCATGCCGTCAGATAGCCGCCGATGCCGTAAGCGTTGGTGGTCACTTTACCCACGTCAACGGAGAGTTCCGACCTCAGGCTGCGCGCGGTGTCTTTGTTGTTACTGCGCTGATGGCCAAGCGTCATCATCGGGCCAGCCGTCAGATGCCAGCCGTCGGCAAACTGACGCGTGACGACATCGCCGCCCAGCTGGACGAAAGTGGTATTCACGTTGAAAGCAAAGCGTCCGGCTGCATACCTGTCGTGACGGCCTGAGACTCGCGCCCAGGCCGTGCCGCCCTGGTAAGCGCCGAGGCGTTCGTGCCAGGTACCGATGGTGTCAAATCCGTAGGTCGAATTCAGATAAGGCGCGATAAGGTAACCTGCTGTTTCCGGGCGGTAAGCAATAACTTCCGGCTCTGGCGCCGCCGCGTCATTACCTGTTTCGTCGCTCTTATCCGTATCCGGTTCAACAACCTCATCCGTATCCGGCACATCAGGAATAATGGGATCCTCATCGATCTCTGCGGCGTCATCCGGTGGCGGAACGGGCGTCAGCGAAGATTGCAGGTACCAGTCCTTGTCACCGATTTTATTCAGGAAGTACTGATAATTACCGGCCACCACGGCGTTTTTCTGATCAAAGGTCGCGGCATCGGCATCGCCTTCCACGCGCACCAGCAGAATACCGCTGTGGGTCAGCGCGCCCGTGCCGCCTTTGTTGTTGACGCTGACATCATAGCTGCCCGAAGCGTTGCCGTTTACCAGCAGCCTGTCGCTGGGTGAATCGTCGCCGCCCAATTGGGTATTAAACGCAAACGAACCGGAGCCGGCCAGATCGCCTTTCACGGCGAGCGAGCTGAAGCCCGAAGCGTTGTTGAACACCACCGAGCCGCCGTCCATCGTCAGCGTGTTCAGGTTGGAATCGGCCGTTACCAGCCAGCTGCTGGCGCTGTTGAGGATTAGCTGATTAACGTTTTGCGTCGCCCCGCTCAGCGTGGAGCCGTCGTTCAGCGTCAGGTTAACGAGGCTATCGTCGCTGACGATAACATCGCCCAGCAGCTGCGAAGCGCCGTTCGCCGTCACGTTCACCGTCGAAAGAAAAACCTCGCCTTTGTCATTAACGTTTGCGCCAGCGCTGAGCGCCGTACCGTTGCCGCCATAGACAAGGCTACCGTTGCTGAGCGTCAGATCCAGCGCGGAGCCTTTAACCAGCACGCCGCTTCCCGCTTCGCTACGCAGCGTTGTGTTATTCAGCGTGACTGCGCTGCTCAGGGTATCGGAATAGATGTTCGCGTACAGCCCGGCCGCCTGCGGTCCTTTTGATGCTGTAGCCGTTCCCGTATTGGCGATGGTGCTGTCGGTCATTTCTATATTGCCAAGGTTGGCAATTAAACCAAACGCGTTGTTCCCGGAAGCGGTAACGGCGACGTTAGCGGCGGTAACGGTTGCCGCACTTCCGGCATAGATGCCCCCGGTGCCTTCGCCGGTAGTGACAATTTCGCCGCCGGTAATAGTAACCACGCTGCTGGCGGTAGCGGCAACGCCATGCGCCTCTTTACCACTGGTGGTAATGGCTGGATTGACCAGCGTTGCGGTGCTGTTTGTCATAGCCAGGATGCCATAAGCACTGTCGCCAGAAGTATTTATTTGCGTGTCGTGCAACGTTAATTTGCCGGAGCGGGTAAGATAGGTGCCAACTGAAAACTCGCCGGCCGTAGTGATAGCGCTATTAGTCAGCGTCAATACGCCAGCGTCAGAGGCGACTGCGCCATACGCCTGGGCGTTACTTGTCGTTATGTTGCTGTTGTTAAGGTCTATTATGGCTCCCTGGGCAGCCCTCACGCCGTAGCCCTGTTCGCCAGAGGTATTAACCGTTATCCCGTCGCCCGTGACGTTTCCTGCATAGGAATAGCTTACCGTGGCATAAAGACCGTAGCTCCCACTACCTGAGGTAAGTAGCGTAGCGTCAGTCAGATTAACTTTGCCACCCGCCATAATCCCATGGGAACTGCCGCCGTGGGTGAGGATATTAACGCCGGTGGCGTCCAGTATAGTGCTGCTGAGCGGCATATAAATGCCGTGGGACTTGACCTTAGAGGTTTGAAACGTGCCGCCGTTAATGGTAGCGCTATCGCCCTGCCCGCTTATTTCAAGGGCGTTATGCGCATGATTGTTATCATTCACTGTTGTCGTGATATCAACGTTATTTAGGGTTGCATGACCGCCCAATGTACGGATGCCGACATAGGCCGCATTGATAGTGCTGTCGTTTAAGATCAACGTGCTGTTTGTACCGTTGCCGATCTCAATAGCCGAAAAGTATTCAGAAGCGGTATCGATAGTGATATTGGTGCCGGTAACATGGCCTCTGCGCGCAAAAATAGCCTGAATGGCTTTGTCACCGGTCAGCGTGAAATGGATATTATTTAGCGTGGCGTTGCCATACACGCCTTCATGTGCATAGACTTCAATGCCGGCAACAGGACTAGTAATAGTTAGTCCATCAGCTTTCAGCACCCCGCCCGATACTTCGATAGCGCCGTCAATTGTGTTAGTCGTAAGCGTAGAATTAATAATAGTAACATCACTGTTTTTGGCCCGGACCCCGCGGCTTTGACTGCCCAGTGTAGCGATCGTGCTGTCGGTGATGGTCAGCGTGCCAGAATCAGCATAGATCGCCGTGGAGTTTTCTTCGCTGGTTGATAACGTCACGCCATTCAGATTCAGGCTGCCCTGTTCGGTTACCCTGGCCCCTCTCGTCCCGGCGTGCGAAGTAGTAAAAGTCAGGCCGCTGTCGGTAGTAAGCTGGCTGCCCGCGCCCGACACCACCAGGGGAACATCGCCTTTTTCAACAGAGGAATAACCGGCAGTGACCTGTAGCGTGGATCCATCGGTGACGACCCACGGCGAAGCCGCCGCAGCGTAAAGCGGTAAAGACAGCATAATACCGGGGATAAAAGGCCTTAATATCATAGCCATAATGCTTCCTTTCGTTAATATCCATAATAACTATAAATACATCTACCGTATCTGAGGGAGGGCGCTGTCTGCCGGAGAGGGTTTATATAAAAAGGCTGACAGTAAAAATGGAAATATAGCAATGCTTCCTGCGCCATAATGCCAGCAGATCCGGTCATCCATGGGGTTATATTAGTTGATCCTATTAACAGCAAGAAGGCTTTTTTTTAAAAAATATTTTATATAATCAGAAGTGTTACTCAATACTGCAACAGGAAACAATGGAAATTAACCTAAAAAGGCATGCTTGTTATGGAGTGAAAACTCCAGTAAGCATCTTAATGACGGACTTAATATAGCCGCGTGAGCGGCAACGTTATTTTATTTATGGTATCGCAGACCAGGCCTGTTTAAGGCATGCCTTTCCCGAAAAAATTACATTACCTGATAACACAGTGTTGTTATTTAAAAGAAGACAGCAGGAAAGTAAAAAGGGAAATAGCCAGTCCTGCTGTTTTACATTTTTTAAAATTTATCACCCTTTTTCCAGGCGGTAAGCGTGATATTAAGCCGAATAAAGGGGCTGCCAGCCGCGCGCCGCTATCCCTCTGGCCGACTATGTCCGTTAATCAGGCTGCGCTGCTTGTGGCAACAGCCGCCCGGCCTGAGTAACAGAGACTGGCCGGGAGGTCATTTACAACGCCTGCGCGCATGCCCAGGCGGAACTCCAGGCCCACTGGAAATTGTAGCCGCCAAGCCAGCCGGTAACATCCACCACTTCCCCAATAAAATAGAGGCCCGGCACGTCCCGCGCCTCCATCGTTTTTGACGAGAGCGCGTCGGTATCGACGCCGCCCAGCGTCACTTCGGCAGTGCGGTAACCTTCCGTACCGTTGGGCTGCACGCGCCAGCCGTGCAGCGTTTCTGCCAGCTCTGCCTGCTGTCGGCCGTTCAGCTGTTTCAGGGTACATTCCGGCACCATGCCCAATAGCTGCAGGCATTCCACCAGCCGGCGAGGCAGTACTTTAGCCAATGTATTTTTCAGGCTTTGATTCGGATGGATTTCGCGCTCTTCGCTGAGTAAAGCATTGAGATCGCTTTCCGGCGAGAGGTTGATGGTGACGAATTCGCCAGGCTGCCAGTAGCTGGAAAGCTGGAGCACCGCCGGGCCGGAAAGCCCGCGATGGGTAAACAGCAGCGCCTCTTTGAACACGGTGCCGTCTTCCGCCGTCATTACGGCAGGCACGGCGACGCCGGAAAGCGTTTGCAGCTGCTCAAGCAGCGGTTTGTGTAGCGTAAACGGAACCAGTCCCGCCCGCGTGGGAAATACCTTCAGGCCGAACTGTTCGGCAATTTTATAGCCGAAAGGCGAAGCGCCCAGGCCGGGCATGGAAAGCCCGCCGGAAGCGATAACCAGCCTGTCGGCCTGCACTACGCTGCCGTTCAGCTCCAGCGTATAGCCGTTGTCGCGCGTGACCTTCAGCACTTCGCTGCGCAGCCGCAGCGTCACCTGGCCGGTTTCACACTCTTTCAACAACAGATCCACGATTTGCTGAGCGGAGTCGTCACAAAAGAGCTGGCCCAGCGTTTTTTCATGCCACTGAATGCCGTGCCGATTAACCAGGTCGATAAAATCCCACTGCGTATAACGCGCCAGCGCAGATTTACAAAAATGGGGATTATGCGACAGATAGGCCGCAGGCTCGGTATAAAGGTTGGTGAAATTACAGCGGCCGCCGCCCGACATCAGGATTTTGCGTCCCGCTTTTTTGCCGTTATCCAGCACCAGCACGCGCTTGCCTCGCTGCCCTGCCTGGGCGGCGCAAAACAGGCCAGCCGCACCCGCACCGATAATGATAACGTCAAATTTTTCCACACTGCTCTCCGGCCTGCTGCTTAAAAAACGCTGATTGTAATGACAAGGCGCGCTTCCCGCCAGCGTCACAAAAGCGTCATGCGCGACCGCGTTTATAACTGAATGATTTTCATACGCTTCAGGGCCGCTATTTACTCCGCCTGACGCATTAATGTCAAAAAAAGTCTATATTTCACTTTCCCCAGGCGCGGTTTCTCGCTGATAATGCGCCGCGTTCATGTCCTCCAAAATGGCGTAACGCTTATGCTACATCTGTTTGCTGGTCTTGATTACCATACCGGCCTGTTACTCGTCCTTGCCCTGCTCTTTGTTTTGTTCTACGAAGCCATTAACGGCTTTCACGACACGGCAAACGCGGTGGCTACCGTTATCTATACCCGAGCAATGCGATCGCAACTGGCGGTGGTCATGGCCGGCGTATTTAACTTCTTTGGCGTACTGCTGGGCGGGCTAAGCGTTGCTTATGCCATCGTTCATCTGCTACCCACCGATCTGCTGCTTAACGTCGGGTCGGCTCACGGTCTGGCCATGGTCTTTTCCATGCTGCTGGCCGCTATCATCTGGAATCTCGGCACCTGGTATTTCGGCCTGCCTGCTTCCAGCTCCCATACCCTCATCGGGGCCATTATCGGCATTGGCCTGACCAACGCACTGCTGACCGGCACGTCGGTCGTTGATGCGCTGAACATCCCAAAAATGATCGGCATTTTCCTGTCGCTGGTTATCTCTCCGATTGTCGGCCTGGTGCTGGCTGGCGGCATGGTGTTTATTCTGCGCCGCTGCTGGAGCGGCAATAAAAAGCGCCGCCGTATTCATATGACGCCTGCGGAACGCGAAAAGATCGACGGCAAGAAAAAGCCGCCGTTCTGGACCCGTATCGCCCTGATCGTCTCGGCTATCGGCGTGAGTTACTCTCACGGCGCTAACGACGGTCAGAAAGGCATTGGCCTGATTATGCTGGTGCTGATTGGCGTGGCGCCTGCGGGCTTTGTCGTCAATATGAACGCCTCCGGCTATGACATCACGCGCACGCGCGATGCGGTCAATCATCTGGAGCAGTATTACCGGCAGCACGGCGATTCGCTGACGCAGATGGTGCAGATGGCGCCGCCTGCGCTGCCGACGCCGGAAGAGAATCCGGGTAGCCCGAAAGAGTTTCACTGCGATGTTTCGCGCGTGATGCCTGCTATCGAGCGCACCCAGAGCCTGCTGAATAACCTGCAAAGCTACGACGCGTTAAACGTCGAGCAGCGTGGCCAGCTGCGTCGCCTGTTGATGTGTATCTCGGATACCGCCGATAAAACGGCCAAGCTGAAAAGCGTTTCTGCTGAAGATCAGCGTTTCCTCGGCAAGCTGAAAGGCGACATGCTGAATACCGTGGAATACGCACCAGTCTGGATCATTATCGCCGTTGCCCTGGCGCTGTCGCTGGGCACCATGGTGGGCTGGCGCCGCGTCGCCACCACTATCGGCGAGAAGATCGGTAAGAAAGGCATGACCTACGCTCAGGGGATGTCCGCACAGATGACTGCGGCGGTTTCTATCGGCGTGGCCAGCTACACCGGGATGCCTGTTTCAACGACCCACGTGCTCTCCTCTTCCGTTGCTGGCACCATGCTGGTAGACGGCGGCGGCGTGCAGGGCCGCACGATTAAAAACATTCTGCTGGCCTGGGTCTTTACCCTGCCGGTATCCATCGTGCTGTCGGGTAGCCTTTACTGGCTGGCGCTGAAGCTGGTGCCGTAATCCAGCATGAAGTAAGCTCAGGGCGGGGAAATTTCCCCGCCTTTTTTTATGCCTCAATGCCAGATAAGCAGGCCGATCAGGCTGATAAAAACCAGTCCGCACAGCGCGCTGGTCAGCAGAAACTGGCCGCGTACCCGTTCACAGCGGCGAATAAATTCTTCGTCGTGATGGTCGCGGTAGCGCTGCATCCAGATATAGCGTACCAGCCGCACCTGTTTGCCGGGCTGGCCGTGAGAGGTAAAAAAGCCCGCGCCGTCAACGTACTGATAAAGCAAAGGATCGCAGCCGCGAAGCACCACCAGCAGCGCGCGCAGGGAAGAAAAGTAACGCGCCATATTTACCAGACAAACCACGCAAAGAGCCCAAAAAAGTGCAATCGTGCTAATCATGCTCCCCTCCACGACGATACTCTGCCAGCCGCCGTCATGATGCTTAAACAGAGTGTAGCCAACCCCAGGACCGGGCTATGGTAACGGCAACGTTGCCGTCCAGCGTTTTTATTCTCTTCTTCAGTTTAGGAGATGGAAGGAAATTTTTTCCAGCATGCGCGAGTCTGGAGATAAAAAGAGGCGCAGATTCATTTTGATCCCGCTCGCAAAGGTGAGGCGCTGACCGGGATTTGTTAACATTTTTCGCTATACTGTAAAGATAAAAAACGCGTCGCGACAGGCGCGGGGAACCCTGCCACATCGCATTAATTCAATGTGTTATGATGCCAGACTGCCTGCATGTATGCAGCCGCACCGAATGGAAGGAGTAGCATTATGTCTTACAAACACATTCTGATTGCCGTGGATCTTTCACCAGAAAGTAAACTGCTGGTGGCAAAAGCGGTATCTATGGCCCGCCCTTACGACGCCAAAGTGTCGCTGATCCACGTTGACGTTAATTACTCCGATCTCTATACCGGCCTGATCGACGTAAACCTGGGCGATATGCAAAAAAGGATTTCCGAAGAAACCCACTCCGCGCTTTCCGATATTTCAAACAGCGCTGGCTACCCGATTTCCGAAACCCTTAGCGGCAGCGGCGATTTGGGTCAGGTACTGGTGGACGCCATCAAACGTTACGATGTGGATCTGGTGGTTTGCGGCCATCATCAGGATTTCTGGAGCAAGCTGATGTCCTCGGCCCGCCAGCTGATTAATACCGTGCATATCGATATGCTGATTGTGCCGCTGCGCGATGAAGAAGAGGATTAAGGTTTCTTTATCGTGCGATAAGCCGCTTCCGCTGGTTCAGGGGAAGCGGCTTTTTACTGCCTGCTACTGCCCGGTGTTCAGCGGCGGATAGATATCAAAACGGTGGCTTTTGGTGACCACGGCGGACTGCGTGGCGACGCCTGCCAGCGGCGGCGCATAGTCGGGCCGCTTGACCACCACGCGTTTTTTCGCCAGCCGTCGCGCCGGTTCCAGTAGCCCGTCGGCATCGTCATCCGCGCCTACCAGCGTCTGAAACACGCGCATCTCTTTCTTCACCAGCGCGCTTTTTTGCCGGTGCGGATACATGGGATCGAGATAAACCACGTCCGGCTTTTCGCCGATCGCTGCCAGCGCCTCCAGGCTGGAAGCGTGCACCAGCGTCAGGCGCTCCCGTAACCAGCCGCCGATTTCCGCGTTGCGGTAGCCGCGCTGCAGGCCGTCGTCCAGCAGTGCAGCGACCACGGGATGCCTTTCCAGCATCTGCACGCGGCAGCCCAGCGAGGCGAGGACAAAGGCGTCTCGTCCCAGTCCCGCCGTGGCGTCAGTCACCACCGGCAGATAGCTGCCCTTGACGCCGACCGCTTTCGCGACGGCTTCGCCGCGCCCGCCGCCAAAGCGACGCCGATGCGCCATCGCGCCGTCGACAAAGTCCACAAAAATGCCGCCCAGCTTCGGCTCATCGCGTTTGCGCAGCTCCAGACGGGCGTCGGTCATCACCAGCGCCATCGGCGCGTCTTCGTCGTGCTCTAACTGCCAGCGTGCGGCCAAAACAGATAAGGCGCCGTCTCCGGCGCCCGTTTCGTCAATCAGGCAGATCTTCACTCAGCAGGTTCCTGAATGCCGTAGTGCGCCAGCATCGCGTCCAGCTGCGGCTCGCGGCCACGGAAGCGTTTGAACAGCGCCATCGGCTCTTCGGCCCCCCCGCGCGTCAGGATATTGTCCAGGAAAGACTGGCCCGTTTCGCGGTTGAAAATGCCCTCTTCTTCAAATCGCGAATAGGCATCCGCCGCCAGCACGTCCGCCCACAGATAGCTGTAGTAACCCGCCGCGTAGCCGCCAGCGAAAATATGGCTGAAGGCGTGCGGGAAGCGGCCCCATGACGGGGCTGGCACCACGGCCACCAGCTTTTTAATCTCTTTCAGCATCTCCAGGATCTGCGCGCCCTTCGCCGGATCGAACTCGGCGTGCAGGCGGAAGTCGAACAGGCCGAACTCCAGCTGGCGCAGGATAAACAGCGCGGCCTGGTAGTTTTTCGCCGCCAGCATTTTGTCCAGCAGCGCCTGAGGCAGCGGCTCGCCGGTTTCATAGTGGCCGGAAATAAAGGCCAGCGCCTCCGGCTCCCAGCACCAGTTTTCCATAAACTGGCTTGGCAGCTCTACCGCATCCCACGGCACGCCGCTGATACCGGAAACCCCCGGGGTGTCGATACGGGTCAGCATGTGGTGCAGGCCGTGACCAAACTCGTGGAACAGCGTGGTGACTTCATCATGGGTAAAGAGCGCCGGCTTGCCGTTCAGCGGGCGGTTGAAGTTACAGGTCAGATAGGCGACCGGTTTTTGCAGGCTGCCGTCGGCACGACGCATCTGGCCGACGCAATCGTCCATCCACGCGCCGCCGCGTTTGTTTTCACGCGCGTAAAGATCCAGATAGAAGCTGCCGCGCAGCTCGCCGCTCTCGTCGAACAAATCGAAGAAGCGCACGTCAGGGTGGTAAACATCCACATCTTTACGCTCTTTAGCGGTAATGCCGTAGATACGCTTAACGACTTCGAACAGGCCGTTGACGGCGCGCTCTTCCGGGAAGTAAGGACGCAGCTGCTCGTCGCTGATGGCGTACAGGTGCTGCTTCTGTTTTTCACCGTAGTAGGTCAGATCCCATGGGTTCAGCTCGTCGATCCCGTGCTCTTTTTTCGCGAAGGCGCGCAGCTGCTCCAGCTCTTTTTCCGCCTGCGGACGGGCGCGCTTCGCCAGATCGGTCAGGAAGTCGGTGACCTGCGCCGGGTTCTCGGCCATTTTGGTCGCAAGGGATTTTTCGGCATAGGAAGAGAAGCCCAGCAGCTGCGCCAGCTCATGACGCAGCGCCAGCGTTTCCGCCATCACTTCGCTGTTATCCCACTTCCCGGCGTTCGGCCCCTGATCGGAGGCGCGGGTGGAGTAGGCGCGATACATCTCTTCGCGCAGCGCCTGGTTGTCGCAGTAGGTCATCACCGGCAGATAGCTTGGAATATCCAGCGTCAGCAACCAGCCTTCCTGCTCTTTGGCTTCCGCCTGCGCTTTGGCCGCGGCCAGCGCGCTTTCCGGCATTCCGGCCAGCTCGCTTTCGTCGGTAATCAGCTTGCTCCAGCCCATTGTGGCGTCGAGCACGTTGTTGCTGTAGGTCGAACCAAGCTCGGACAGGCGAGCGGCGATTTCACCGTAGCGCTTCTGCTTCTCTTTCGACAGGCCGATGCCGGACAGTTCGAAATCGCGCAGCGCGTTATCTACCGCTTTTTTCTGCGGCGCGCTCAGCGCGTCAAAGCTGTTTTCTTTCAGGTTGCGGTAAGCCTGGTACAGGCCTTCGTGCTGACCCACCCAGGTGCTGTATTCCGACAGCAGCGGCAGCGTTTGCTCATAGGCCTGACGCAGCTCCGGGCTGTTTTTGACCGAGTTCAGATGGCTGACCGGCGAGAACAGGCGGCTCAGGCGATCGTCGGCTTCTGACAGCGGCTGCACCAGGTTATCCCAGGTATAAGGCGCGCCCTGGGCGACAGCCTTTTCCACCGCCGCACGGCACTCTTCCAGCGCGGTCGTTACGGCTGGCACCACGTGTTCTGGCTTAATAGCGGAAAAAGGCGGAAGCGTAAAAGAAGTCAGCAACGGATTGGTCATAGCGCAGTCCTTGTTATCGATGTATGGGGCGCGTTGCCGCGCGCGATTAAGCTAACATGAGGTTAAGTGTAGCGAAAATCAATGGGGCACCGGCGGGCTTAAAAAAGGCAATTGCCTGCAAAGCGCAGCGGGAGCATACTTTTTCCGCAATTTATTCTGTTGACTCACAGGGAGCGTCTTTATGTGGTACTGCCTTGCCGCATCGTTGTTCTTTCTGCCTTTTTACCGCCGCGTTTCGCTGACCCTGCTGGCTGTCTCGCTGATTGTGGGCGTCAGCAATCATACCGTGCAGCTACCGGCGCTCGGCGCGCTGGCGGCAATGGGCGCCGTCGCCTTTTTTTGTTACAGGCAGCAGGCGCGAAACGCTTTGGGCGCGGTCGGAGAAGCCTTGCTGTTGCTGAGTGCGGTTGCGCTGATGCTGCATCTTGTGCCGGGCTTTAATAATTTGCGCATCGTTTCCGGCGTGCAGGTTGGGCCAGAGAGCGCGCCTTTTACCTTCTATTACAACTTTGACAAGGCGCTGATCCCCTTTGTGCTGCTGGGCTGCCTGCCAACGCTGCTGAAACGTCCGGCCGCGCCGCCCGCTAACCGGCTGTGGTGGCTGGTTTTGCTGCTCTCTATGCCCACGCTGCTGCTGATCGCCACGCTGGCTGGCGGCCTGCAAGTGGAGCTGCATCAGCCGGCCTGGCTCGGCGCTTTTATGCTGGCTAACCTGTTTTTTGTTTCGCTGGCCGAAGAAGCGCTGTTTCGCGGCTACGTGCAGCAGCGCCTGAGCCAGCGGCTCGGCAACGTGTGGGCGCTGCTGATTACGGCCGTGCTGTTCGGCCTGGTACATTACCCAGGCGGGCCGATGCTGGTCTTTTTTGCCGCGCTGGCCGGCGTGATTTACGGCCTGGCCTGGCTGTGGAGCGGACGCGTCTGGGTTTCCACGCTGGTGCATTTTGCTTTTAATCTGTTGCAGCTGCTGTTTTTTACCTATCCCTTCTGGCTGCATCAGCCCGGATAGCGCATTTTTTCCGCCAGACGGTTATACTGGGCAGGAATCGTGCCGCTCGTGCGGCACACTTGCTTTTTTCCCACCGGACAAATCCCACGACATGCTGAGTTATCGCCACAGTTTTCACGCCGGCAACCACGCCGACGTTCTCAAACATACCGTTCAGAGCCTGATCATTAACGCGCTTAACGAGAAGGATAAACCCTACCTCTATCTCGATACTCACGCGGGCGCCGGACGCTATCAGCTGGGCAGCGAACATGCCGAACGGACCGGAGAGTATCTGGAAGGGATTGCCCGTATCTGGCAGCAGGACGACGTGCCGGAAGAGCTGGAAAGCTACCTTTCCTGTGTGAAAGCGCTTAATCCTAACGGCAGGCTGCGTTTTTATCCCGGCTCGCCATTGATTGCGCGCCATCTGCTGCGCCCTTACGACAAGCTGAACCTGACCGAGCTGCATCCCAGCGACTATCCGCTGCTGCGCAATGAGTTTCAGAAAGACGAGCGCGCGCGGACGGAAAAAGCGGACGGCTACCAGCAGCTGAAATCCAAACTGCCGCCGCCGTCGCGTCGCGGTCTGGTGCTGATCGATCCGCCTTACGAAATCAAAACGGATTACCAGGCGGTAGTGAAAAGCATTCAGGAAGGCCACAAGCGCTTCGGCACCGGCGTGTTCGCCCTGTGGTATCCGGTGGTACTGCGCCAGCAGATCAAACGTATGTTTGCCGAGCTGGAAGCGACGGGCATTCGCCGCATTCTGCAAATCGAACTGGCGGTACTGCCGGACAGCGATCGCCGTGGCATGACCGCATCGGGCATGATCGTGATTAACCCGCCGTGGAAGCTGGAGCAGCAGATGAAAAACGTGCTGCCGTGGCTGCATAAGCAGCTGGTGCCAACGGGCACCGGCCATACCAAAGTCAGCTGGATCGTGCCGGAATAAGCCCGGCCTGCCGGTCGGGCGCTGCCCGACCGCGTTAGCTATAGCGGAAACAGCGCAAAATCGTGCGCCATGTCGGTAGCCGGAAAAATCGCCCGACACTCCGCCAGCAGTCGTTCCGCATCCTCACGCAGATAGCGCGAGCTGAGATGGGTAATAATCAGCTTTTTCGCCCGCGCGTCCTTTGCCATGGTGGCCGCCTGCACCGTTGACGAATGGCCGCGACCGTTGGCTTTCTCCTCCATGGCGGCTTCCAGCGTCGCTTCATGCACCACGACGTCAGCCTCAGCCGCCAGCGCGCTTGCCGCCGCCGTGGGCGCCGTGTCGCCGAAAATCGCCAGCGTCCGCCCTTTAATCGCCGGGCCAAGATAGCGGCTGCCGTCCACTACGCGCCCATCCTCCATCGTGACCGTTTTGCCCAGCTTGAGCTGTTGGAACAGCCGTCCGGGCTTGATGCCGTCCGCCAGCAGCCGTTCCGCGTCCAGCGTGCCGGGCCTGTCATGTTCTTCGATGCGAAAGCCGTAGCACTCCACCGGATGCGTCAGCGGAAAGGCCGTGACGCGGAAATGCTCGTCGCTGAAAAGCTCTCCGGCGCCGATTTCCACAATCTCCAGCGGAAAAGTCAGCCACGAGCCGCTCAGGCTGAGGGACATCTCCACAAAGGTTTTGATGCCTGGCGGCCCGTAGAGCGTGATCCCCTCGCTGATGCCGTTCATCGAGCGGCTGGTCAGCAGACCAGGCAGGCCGAAAATATGATCGCCGTGCAGGTGAGTGATAAAAATCTTTTCCAGTTTGCCGGGCTTGACCGCGCTGCGCAGGATCTGATGCTGCGTTCCTTCGCCGCAGTCAAACAGCCAGCTGCCGCTGCGTACGCCCTGTAAATTTAAAGCGATGCTGGTAACGTTGCGCTGGCGGCTTGGCGTCCCCGCGCCGGTACCTAAAAAAAGCAGTTCCATTCCGTCTCTCTTTGCCGGTTTTTAAATCAAAAATAGCGATTTACGTCACGCTTTATGCCGTTTATCCGCGCTTCTGACGCGCCCGCCCTATCACAATCATAGACGCAAACTTTGCGGCATTTGGCCGTCAGGCGTTACACTAGTGCCAATTAATTCGACCCTTATGGAACTCTTTCGATGACCAGACATTATGACTACCTTGCTATCGGCGGCGGCAGCGGCGGCATCGCTTCCATTAATCGTGCGGCCATGTATGGACAAAAATGCGCGCTGATCGAGGCGAAAGACCTTGGCGGCACCTGCGTGAACGTCGGCTGCGTGCCAAAAAAAGTGATGTGGCACGCGGCACAGATCGCCGAAGCGATTCATCAGTATGGCCCTGACTACGGCTTTAATACCACCGTCAACAGCTTTGACTGGGCGACGCTGGTTAAGAACCGTAGCGCCTATATCGACCGTATTCATACCTCGTACGATAACGTGCTGGGCAAAAATAACGTAGACGTCATCAAAGGGTTCGCTCGTTTTGTCGACGCCCATACGGTGGAAGTGAACGGTGAGAAGATCACGGCGGATCATATTCTGATCGCGACCGGCGGCCGTCCAGTCCATCCGTCTATTCCGGGTGCGGAATACGGTATCGATTCTGACGGTTTCTTTGACCTGGACGCGCTGCCAAAACGCACTGCCGTGGTCGGCGCTGGCTATATCGCCGTTGAGATCGCAGGCGTGGTTAACGCGTTAGGCTCTGAAACTCACCTGTTCGTGCGTAAACACGCGCCGCTGCGTACCTTCGATCCGCTGATTGTGGATACGCTGGTGGAAGTGATGAACGCGGAAGGCCCGACGCTGCATACCGAATCGATTCCGAAAGCGGTGATTAAAAACGCCGACGGCAGCCTGACGCTGCAGCTGGAAAACGGCAAAGAGCAGACCGTAGACTGTCTGGTCTGGGCCATCGGTCGTGAACCCGCTACCGACAACCTGAATCTGAGCGTGACCGGCGTTGAGCTGAACGAGAAAGGCTATATCAACGTTGATAAGTATCAGAACACCAACGTGAAAGGCATCTACGCCGTGGGCGACAACACCGGTGCCGTCGAGCTGACGCCGGTAGCCGTAGCCGCCGGTCGTCGTCTTTCCGAACGCCTGTTTAACAACAAGCCGGACGAGCATCTGGATTACAGCAACGTGCCAACCGTGGTCTTCAGCCATCCGCCTATCGGCACCGTGGGCCTGAGCGAGCCGCAGGCGCGCGAGCAGTATGGCGATGACGAAGTGAAGGTCTATAAATCCGCCTTTACCGCTATGTATACCGCCGTAACGCAGCACCGCCAGCCGTGCCGCATGAAGCTGGTTTGCGTGGGCAAAGATGAGAAGATCGTCGGCATCCACGGCATTGGCTACGGCATGGATGAAATGCTGCAGGGCTTCGCGGTGGCGCTGAAAATGGGCGCGACCAAGAAAGACTTCGACAATACCGTGGCTATCCACCCAACCGGCTCGGAAGAGTTTGTCACCATGCGCTAACGGCGCATCCCATAAAAAAAGGCCGGCCTTCGCTGGCCTTTTTTATTGCCCGTTTGCCAGCGCCTTTAACGAGCAGCTGTTGATAAAACGCGGCAGGGTGTCCGCAGGCAAATAGCGCAGCTGCCCGTTTTCCGCCTTTAACAACGCCTGAAAAGACATGGCCGGAAACCCGTTAAAAACCATTGTCAGCGCCATCACCGGGCCGTCAGCAAGCTGCCGTTCCGAAACAATCGGCTGGCTCATCCGCCAGCGACGGGCCAGATCGGATTTAACGACGTTAAGCTGCCAGGCAGGGTTTTGCGCCTCCAGCGTCGGGTTATAGCGCCCATAGCGGATGCGATAAGCACGCTGCCTTAGCGAGCTGGCCTCCGGGGACTGAAGCTGCTTATCCAGGCTAATTTCGCAGCGCAGCTGGTAGCTGTTGGCAAAACGGTTTTTTCCGTCGGCTTCGGTAAGCAGCGATGTCATCACGAAATCGATCGCCAGCGTATCGGTTATAACCGCTGTCGGACGGGTATTCTCATTCTGCCAGCGATCCGGCGCGACGCGGGTCAGGATCATCAGCGGCGCCTCCTGCGTGCTCAGGCGGGCCATAATCGGCGGCAGGCTGATGTAGCCGTTAGGCACGGGTACGGGCACGCTGAGCGCCTGCGGTACCGGATCCGGCCTGGCGCCGTTTAGCGGCAGCCGCCAGATTTTGACCAGCGGCGGATGGTTTGCTGGTTTTCCGCTCTCTACCCGCCGCAGATCGGCTGCCGACCACGCCAGCGCCAGCAGCGCCGTGCCCTGCGCTTTACCCAACCGAACCGACGATAGCGGCTCATCCGTCTCTGCGGCATTTAAAAAGAAGCGCTGGATCTCTCCCGTGTGGCCGTTGCCCAGCCTCTGCCGCGCTACCGCCACGCGCGTGGCGTAATCTTCCCCGCTGTCATCGCGAATAAACTGCCTGCCGTCTGCCGAAACCCCTACGCCGCGAGCAAAAACCAGCGCATGAGTGATATGGCCGACGTCGTCCCGTTCAAACAGCATATCGTGTGACAGGAAGCGATACTGATTGTGGACGGAGGTTGACGGGCCGTTCAGCGCGTAATCGGTCATGGGCTTTCTGACATCGCCCGGCATAAACGCGTTCTGCTCGATTTTTACCGTGGTTTTGTTGCTGCTCAGTACGCCGCGATGGGTCAACGAAACCAGCACCGGCTGATTATCAATAACGGCCAGCTTATTGATTGAGGCGTCGGCATCCTGCGAACAGGCATCCTGAGCACAGCCGGGAAAGCTCAGCGCATGGCTCGACTTCTGCGGCGTTTCCTGCCGGGCGATGGCAAACGGGATCAGGTGAACGCTGGTATCGCTATAGGAGTTACGAGCCAGGGAAACCAGCGGCGGCAGCGCGGCATCTTCACCTGAGGGCCTGTCCGTTACTATCGGCGGCGTGACCACCAGCACGCCGGGAAAAGGCAGCGCGCTGACGCGGCTGCTTTCCGGCGGCGTCGCCAGCACGCGCATTTTCACGGTGTTGCGCCGAAAGTAGAAGGTGCGAACGCCAAAATCCCGCCCCGGATCGCCGACGGTTTCCTCGGGTACGGCACGTCCTACAATGTAATCGTCGGCCCTGGCCGGCTGCGGATCGTACTCAAACCAGGTCGAGCTTCTTCTGCTGTGAAAAGAGCCTGCTCCGCCCAGCGTTACGCCCAGCAGCACTTCTTTCGCCTCGTGTTCGCAAGCCGCGTACGCCGACAGCGGATCCTGAGAGTTTCCCTGCCGGTTGATCTGACGGCATAAACGATAGGCGGACTGCTGGAGCTGGCTGTCGCAGTCCGCCTGGGTATAACCGTAGGTCGCATAGCCATGGCGGTAACAGAGGTCGTGCATCACGCAGGCCTGACGAAAGCGCAGAGAAATAGCCGACCCGTCTTCCGCAGGACTGAAAGCAATTTTTTCCATCAGTTTCGGGATGGAGCAGTTCAGCCCCGTGCCCTGGCCGCCCAGAATCGCTTCCGTAGCCAGCGAAGCGCGGTAGGTGGTAAAGGTGGAAGGCGCTTCCGTCTCTTCCGGCTGCGCCAGATCCGGAAAAACTTTTTCAGCGGCCATGCCGCTAAATAAACGGCAGACGATAAGCGTCAGGGCCAATAATATGAAGCATCCTGCCAGTAAAGTTAGCCAGCGATGGGAACGAATAAATGCTTTTAGCCTGGCCATAGTGGACGCCCCTTGTTAAGTCTGCCGCTGCGTTGGTAGTAAGGCGATTAGGGCCTTTTTCTGAGGATATTGAAGGGAGTATAGGCACGCTTATATTTACGCAGGGAACGACCTGCAGGGGAAAAGGTAATTTCAAAATAAAAAACGAATGTGGCGGCCGCGTACGCGATCAATCACCAGCGGCGAAGGGAAATAAAAGCCAGCCGGGGCTGGCTTTATCCGTGCTTAAAACGAAAGCGTAACGCCCGCGTACCAGGCGCGGCCAGGCTCGTTATAGGTCGAAGCCCCTTCGTTTTCACGATAAATACGCTTGTCGAACAGGTTGTTGATGCCCGCTTTCAGCTGTACATCCTTTATTACGGCATAGTTCACGCCAACGCCCACGATAGAGTAAGGCGCAACTTCTTTATCGGAAAGTGAACCATTTTCGGTATTACTTTCAGCGTATTGACGAGGTTTTTGCTTGCCGTAGAACGTCCAGTTCAGGTTGGTAGAAAGCTTGCTGGTCACCTTATAATCCAGCATTGTATTAATGGTGTATTCAGGAATAATCGACAGCGGATTGCCGGTGTCTTTATTTTCCGAAGTGATCATATAGGTCGCATTGGTACGCCATTCCAGCATTTCTTCGATCAAAGGAATAGTCAGGTTACCTTCCAGTCCTTCCACCAGCGCCTTGCCGCCGTTTTCCCAGCGCAGAACATGATAACCATCCGAAGCTATGCCAATAAAATCCGTGCCGGAGACGATTTTATTTTTGTAGTCGTTACGGAAATAGGTAATCCCTGCCGCATAGCCCGCGTTAGCAAACTCCAGACCAACCTCTTTATTGATGCTGATTTCCGGATCCAGATCGTCGTTGCCCATCAAATAACATTTGCTGTCGATCCCGATCGGGCAGCCGTTGCCCCGCGTTTTTAGCAAATAGCCTTCGCTGGACTGATAGAGGTTAGGCGCTTTAAATACGCGCGCGATACCGGCTTTCAGCTTGAAGTGTTCACCTAATGCCTGAGAAGCATTGAGGCTGGGGCTGTAGTTAGCGCCAAACTTGCTGTGATAGTCAACGCGTAAACCGGGGATCAGGTTGGTGCCGACGACCGGCTCAATGTTATCTTCCAGATAAAACGCGCTCATCTCCGCGCTGTTTTTAGCGCTGCGGTTGTCCGTGATGCCACTGCCCGATACGCCGCTGGCATTGGTAGCGCGCATCGAAGCGGGGTCGTTCAGCACTTCGCGGTTCCACTCTGCTCCCAGCGTCAGCGTTTGCTCCAGCCATTTTTCCAGCGGGATAGTTGCTTCGCCGCTGGTGCGGTAATTTTGCAGACGGCTGGTGTCATAAGTCTCGCTGTCGATCATTCCCTCTACGCGACCTGTCGTGCCTTCATGCAGACGGGTATTGTTGGTTTTCTCGTAGTAGAAACCGACTTTTGACTGCCCCCAGTCCCAGACGCCATTGTGCGTAACGCCATAGGTCTGACGATACATGCGGTTGGTTTCCTGGCCGTACAGCGTCGGCACCAGATCGCTGATATTGCCGTTGCTGTGCTGCGTATCGCCCGCATAGATATTGCCCTGGCGGCTGTAGCCCACATCGAAATCGACAATTTGCGTCGGCGTCATTTTCCAGGAGAGCTGCGCGTTAATATCTTTGTTGCGTACCCCTTCCCGACCCGCCGCGTGGCTACCGTTTTCTGCGGTATTGATATCGTAAGCATCGGCGTCGGTTTTATTGATATTGCCATACAGCCGCGCGGTCAGCGCTTCGCCCGCCAGCGGGCCGCTCAGGCTGAAGTTGGCGCGTCTGGTGGCGCCTTCCTTGTCGTTTTCCGGCTGGCTGGTAAACAGCGACAGTGAACCGTGCCAGTCGTTGGTGGGGCGTTTGGTGATGATATTGATCACGCCGCCCGCCGCGCCGGAGCCGTAGCGCGCCGCCGCTGGCCCGCGCAGTACTTCTATACGCTCGACCATCTCTGCCGGCACCCAGTTGCTGTCGCCGCGCGTATCGCGTTCCCCACGCCAGCTGTAGCGCACAGAATTGCGCGACCTCGTCGGTATGCCGTCAATCAGGATCAGCGTGTTTTCCGGCCCCATGCCGCGAATATCGATTTGTCGATTGTTACCGCGGCTGCCTGTGGCGCTGTTGCCGGTCAGGTTTACGCCGGGCATCTTGCGGATAATGTCGGAAAGATCGTTAACGGGCGGCTCTTTGGCAATATCTTCCGCAGTAATGACAGAAACGCCCGGCTGCTGTTTTAGCTGCTCTTCAGCAGAGCGGGTCACCACCATTTCCGCCTCGTCATCTTTGACTGCTTCTGTTTCAGCCGTCCAGGCCGGGCCGCTTGCAAAGCAGGCGATAACCATCGCCAACGGCTTGATTTTAAAACTCTTTGTGTCAACCATTAATCATATCCCTGATTATTCATCATGATTTAGTAAATGCGCATGATAACGATAACTATTCTCTTTTGAATAATAAAGGATGAACTTCACAATTTACTTTTCCTTGCAAAGCAGCGGGTAAAACAGGTTTTGATGGCAGGGGCGTCACTGCCAGCAGCAGTAGTCAGACTACGCGTTATCTAAGCCAGGCGGATCTCCATCATTATTTCATCGCTTGTTAAATATTTTGCTTTCTCTTTCTGGCGTAATTGAGGCTAAGGTTAACGAGTCAACCCAACCATAAGCTGAGGAAACACGCATGAGCACGTTCAGGACGCAGGATGGTACGCAGATTTATTACAAAGACTGGGGCAAGGGTAAGCCGGTTCTGTTCAGTCACGGCTGGCCGCTGGATGCCGATATGTGGGACAGCCAGATGAATTTTCTGGCCGAACGCGGCTACCGCGTTATTGCCTTCGACCGTCGTGGTTTTGGCCGTTCCGATCAGCCATGGGAAGGGTATAACTATGACACTTTCGCATCCGATATTAATGACCTAATCGAACATCTCGATCTGCACGATATCACGCTGGTCGGCTTCTCGATGGGCGGCGGCGACGTGACCCGCTATATTGGCCGCTATGGCACCGAACGTGTTAGCGCCCTGGCGCTGCTGGGTGCGGTTACGCCGATTTTTATCAAAACCGATGACCATCCGGAAGGCGTGGACAAATCTGTTTTTGACGATATCAAGGCAGGATTACGTAAGGATCGCGCGCAGTTTATCAGCGATTTCGCCACGCCCTTCTACGGCCTCAACAAGGGAATGACGGTATCGGAAGGCGTAAAAACGCAGACGCTGAATATCGCGCTGCTGGCTTCGCTGAAAGGCACTATCGACTGCGTGACCGCTTTCTCAGAAACCGATTTCCGCCCGGACGTGAAGAAGATCGACGTGCCGACGCTGGTTATTCACGGCAGCAGCGACCAGGTCGTGCCTTTTGAGGCAACCGGCAAGCTGGCCGCCGAAACCATCACGGGCGCGCAGCTAAAAATTTACGACGGCGCGCCGCATGGCTTCGCCGTTACGCATCAGCAGCAGCTTAACGAGGATCTGCTGGCTTTCCTGCAAGCCCGTTAACGCTTTCACGAGAGGACGATAAGGGGCTACGGCCCCTTTTTATTTATCCTGTGGACGCAAAGAGATTTCGCCGCCAACCCAGGATTTGCGTATGCCATCCTGCTCCAGGATCAAGCCGCCCTGCTGATCGATGCCTCTGGCGATGCCCGGTATCTCGCGGTCGCCTATCAGCAGCTTCACCGGCCGGTTCAGGAAATTATCCAGCTTACTCCAGCGCTCAATAAAAGGCGCCAGGCCTTCACGCTCAAAAAGCTGAAGGGATCCGCGCATATTATTGACCAGACTGGCAGCCAGCTTGTTTCTGTCTATGGTGACACCCGCTTCCTCCAGGTTAATCCACGCCTGATTAACTACGCTCGCGTCCGGCGAGCGCATCGCCAGGTTTATGCCTGTGCCGATCACGATATTCGCCGCATCCCCCGCTTTTCCCGTTAATTCCACAAGAATGCCAGCGAGTTTACGATCGTTCAGGTAAAGATCGTTCGGCCATTTTACCCTGACATCGCTTGCGCCCAGCGCCTGTAAGACTTCCGCCGTCACAATGCCGATAACCAGACTTAACCCCATCGCAGCCAGCGGGCCTTGCTCCAGCCGCCAGTACATAGAGAGATAAAGGTTGGAGCCGAAGGGAGAAAACCACTGACGCCCACGACGACCGCGACCCGCCTGCTGATATTCCGCCACGCAGGCATCGCCGGATTGCAGCGTAGCCATTCTGTCCAGCAAATACTGATTGGTGGAATCGATCACCGGGATCACCGCCAGGCCGCCCTGATCCAGCTGTGAGAGGATTGTTTCTTCATTCAGCAGCTGGATCGGGCCTGACAGGCTATAGCCCTTACCGGTTACGGTAAAAACATCAATGCCCCACTCTTTGAGCGTCTGAATATGTTTGTTAATGGCGGCACGGCTCATGCCCAGCCGCTCGCCCAGCTGTTCGCCGGAATGAAATTCGCCGTCGGCCAGAATGGCGACAAGTTTTAACGGAACGGTTTGATCTTTCATGCAATGACTCCGACGGCATCCTGCTCGCCTTCTGCGCCGATAAAGCGCACTTCGGGTTCGAGCCATACGTTGAATTTCTGTCCGACACGCTGACGAACTTCATGCGCCAGCGCCACAATATCGTCACTGGTTGCCCGATCCTTATTGATCAAGACCAGCGCCTGATGCTGATGAACCGCCGCGCCACCTACCGTATAGCCTTTAAGATCGCAGCGATCGATCAGCCAGCCCGCAGCCAGCTTTACGCTGCCGTCAGCCTGCGGATAGCGCGGCATATCCGGCCAGTCTGCCGCAATAGCGGCCGCCTGTTCCGCAGCGATCACCGGATTTTTAAAAAAACTGCCGGCATTGCCCGTTTCGGCAGGATTGGGCAGCTTGCTGCTGCGCATCGCACATACCGAGTCGAAAATCTGTTGTGGCGTGACCGTAGCTGAAGAAAGCCTGCTTAAATCGCCGTAGGTGATGACAGGTGACCACTGCTTTTGCAGGATCAGACCAACGGCGATAATGGCGTAGCCGCATTGATATTGGTGTTTGAAGATACTGTCACGGTAGCCGAACTGGCAGTCCTGCGCAGAAAGGCGGCTGACCTGACCATCAGACAGATGCAGAATATCGACATACTCGCAGACGTTTTTTAACTCGACGCCATAGGCGCCGATATTCTGAATCGGTGCCGATCCCGTACAGCCGGGGATCATCGCCATGTTTTCCAGCCCTGGCAGCCCGTTTTCCAGCGTGTACTGAACCAGCTGATGCCAGTTTTCTCCGGCGCCTACATGCAGATGCCAGGCTTCCGCGCTCTCTTTTACCGTTATGCCTTTGATACGATTGACGATGGCGGTACCGTTAAAGTCCTTTAAAAACAGGATATTGCTGCCTTCGCCTATTAACAGTGCCGGTCGCTGCTGGCGCTGGCTTTCCTGCCAGGCGGCGCTTAACGCTTCTGCCGTGGTAGCAATAACGATATTTTGTGCAGAGACATCAAGATTAAATGTATTGAAAGGTTGTAAAGAGTGCTGCTGGCTGGACATGAGACGGCCTTAACAAATTTATCTGCCCGTAGTTTACCCGATTTCAGAGTGGAAGCGTGGAAGGATTTACTGCGAAATGGCGCTTACGCCAGGATGAGCAGGCTCAAAAAACTGCTGCGCACGCAGAAAAAATAATGACGGAAAAAAGCTTTTTTGGCTCTACTTTCGCATATTTTTGCAGCAAAAAAAAGCGTTGAGTGGCGTTTAAAATAGCCAAAAGCTGAATAGCAAGCCTGGTGGCGGGCTGAAATATGATAGCAGTGGGACAAGGCGAGCTTTTATGCATCTTTTATACGCGTTTGGCTCGGGTGATTACGTCTGTCCTTCTGTTAGCCTGAGTATTTACGATCGCTATCCGGGTTTTCCCGGCGCACAAACGCAAAAAACCCCGACCGTGAGGTCGGGGTTATCGCAATTTGATGCCTGGCAGTTCCCTACTCTCGCATGG
>NZ_JBLFFM010000009.1:0-178621 GCF_051400835.1 Erwinia artemisiae
TGGAGCGGGAAACGAGACTCGAACTCGCGACCCCGACCTTGGCAAGGTCGTGCTCTACCAACTGAGCTATTCCCGCTTGGGGTGGTGCAGTAAAACGTTTGGAGCGGGAAACGAGACTCGAACTCGCGACCCCGACCTTGGCAAGGTCGTGCTCTACCAACTGAGCTATTCCCGCTCTGCGTATCAGGTAAAAACTCTTCCTGTACGGGGAGCGCATTATACGAGAAATGAGAATCGCCGCAAGCCTGCAACGCCACTTTTTTTCGCTTTGCCGCCTGATTGCTGACAAAACCAGCATAACGCTAATTTTGTCAGCGCTTCGCTCCTAGAGTTGGATAAAATGCTCGCGGTACCAGGCCAGCTCGGCAACCGACTCCCGAATATCATCCATCGCCTGGTGCGTGCCCTGCTTTTTAAAACCGGCAAGGATTTCCGGCTTCCAACGGCGCGCCAGCTCTTTCAGCGTGCTGACGTCCAGATAGCGATAGTGGAAGTAGGCCTCCAGCTCCGGCATATATTTAAACAGGAAGCGACGATCCTGAGCGATGCTGTTGCCGCAGATTGGGGAACTGTTCTCCGGCACCCACTTTTTCAGGAACGCCAGCGTCGCCTGCTCGGCGGCGCGATCGTCGTACTGACTCGCTTTCACTCGCTCCACCAGCCCGCTGTTGGTATGGGTGTTCACGTTCCACTCATCCATCAGCGCCAGCTGCGCATCGGACTGATGGACGGCGAACACCGGTCCTTCCGCAAGGATATTCAGATCGGAATCGGTCACCAGCGTGGCGATTTCGATAATACGATCCTGTTCCGGGTCCAGGCCGGTCATTTCAAGGTCAATCCAGATCAGATTACTGGCATTTACTGTCATAGGGTTTCTCGCCGTGGCTTATATCATCAAACGTTAGGGTGTATCATAAACGTTTTGCCCTGTCAGGGCGAAGCTAAGCCTGTGAGGAAGCGTGAGCAAGAACAAACTGTCTAAAGGTCAGCAACGTCGCGTCAGTGCCAACCATGAGCGCCGTCTGAAGCAGCGCGCCGACAAGCCGGAGCCGGATGATAGCCTGTTTGGTGAAGCGCGCGACGGCGTGGTGATCAGTCGTTTCGGGATGCACGCCGACGTGGAAGATGCGGACGGCAGCGTCCACCGCTGTAATATTCGCCGCACCCTTCGTTCGCTGGTGACCGGCGACCGCGTACTCTGGCGGCCCGGCGTGCAGAGCGCCAAAGGCATTGTGGAAGCGGTGCACGAGCGCACCTCGGTACTGACCCGTCCTGACTTCTACGACGGCGTAAAGCCGATTGCCGCCAATATCAATCAGATCGTTATCGTCTCGGCTATTCTGCCGGAGCTGTCGCTGAATATTATCGACCGCTATCTGGTGGCCAGCGAAACGCTGGATATCGAGCCGCTGCTGGTGCTGAATAAAACGGATCTGCTGGATGACGAAGGCATGGCCTTTGTGCAGGAGCAGATGACTATTTACCGCAACATCGGCTATCGCGTCGTGATGGTCTCCAGCCATCGCAAGCAGGGCCTGAGCGAACTGGAAGCCGCGCTGGTTGATCGCGTCAGCATTTTCGCCGGCCAGTCGGGCGTAGGGAAATCCAGCCTGCTTAATGCGCTGCTGGGGCTGGACTCTGCGGCAGAGATCCTCACCAACGACGTTTCCGACGTCTCCGGTCTTGGTCAGCACACCACTACCGCAGCCCGTCTTTACCACTTCCCTAACGGCGGTGACGTTATCGACTCGCCGGGCGTGCGCGAATTCGGTTTATGGCATCTGGAGCCGGAACAAATCACCCGCGGATTTGTCGAATTCCGTGAGTTTTTAGGTCACTGCAAATTCCGTGATTGCAAGCATGACACCGATCCGGGCTGCGCTATCCGCGAAGCGGTAGAACGCGGCGATATCGACGAGTCGCGTTTTGCCAACTACCACCGAATTCTGGACAGCATGTCGGATATGCAGCTAAAAACGCGACGCAGTTTTTCTGAAAACAGCGACTGAGATCCGCGCGGCGGGCGTCGTAGCCTGAATGCACGGACGCTGTTACAATCCGCACCCTTAATTATTTCAGAAAGCCAGGAGGCTATTGTGTTGGATCGTCTGAAGCTCGGCCTGAATGCTGTTTTGCCGAAAAAAGGCCTTACTGAACTGGCCGGTTGGGGCGCAGGCAAGCGCGCCGGCTGGCTGACTAAAGCCGTTATCGATATTTTTGTCTGGTTCTACAAAGTTGATATGAAAGAGGCGCAGAAGCCCGATACCGCCAGCTACCGGACCTTTAACGATTTCTTCGTGCGTCCGCTGCGTGACGAGGCTCGCCCGATTGAAACCGATCCTAATCTACTGGTGCTGCCATGCGATGGCGCAATCAGCCAGCTGGGCCATATCGACGAGGATCGCATCTTCCAGGCGAAGGGCCATACCTATACCCTGGAAGCGCTGCTGGCGGGCGATGTCGCGATGACCGATATGTTCCGCAACGGCGAGTTTGTCACCACTTACCTGGCGCCGCGCGACTATCATCGCGTGCATATGCCGTGCAACGGCATCCTGCGTGAGATGATCTACGTGCCGGGCGATCTTTACTCCGTGAACCCTTTGACGGCGCAAAACATCCCTAACCTGTTTGCCCGTAACGAACGCGTTATCTGCCTCTTTGATACCGAGTTCGGCCCGATGGCGCAGATTCTGGTCGGTGCCACTATCGTCGGCAGCATCGAAACCGTCTGGGCGGGCACGGTAACGCCGCCGCGCGAAGGCGTGATCAAGCGCTGGCGCTGGCCGGGCGCGGAGGAAGAGGGATCGGTAGTGCTGCTGAAAGGCCAGGAAATGGGCCGCTTTAAGCTGGGATCGACCGTTATCAACCTGTTCGCCGAAGGTAAAGTGAAACTGGCGGAAAGCCTGACGCCGGAAACCACCACGCGTCTGGGCCAGCCGCTGGCTATCGCGCTGCAAAAAACCAGTGCTGAAGAAGTCTTACATCACCCATAGCAGAGACGTATGTTACGCCTGATAGTTATTCTTTTCGTGGGCTGGACGCTGCTCCAGCCCGCCTGGGCCGCCAGCGCCCCCGACGCTGCGCAGATTAAACAGGCCCTGGAAGAGGCGAAGTCCAGTCAGGACACGCCCAATCAGGCGGAAATCGTGGATGCGCTTCAGTCAGCGCTAAACTGGATCGATGACCAACAAAAGTCGCAGGCCAACGCCAGCGACTATCAGCAGGTTATTGACGATTTTCCCCGCCTTTCTCGCGAATTACGCCAGCAGCTGGTCGTGCTGGGCGACAGCAGCAAAACGGTGAGCGCTACCATGACGGCGGCGGAGCTGGATCAGGAGATCCTGCAGATCAGCAGCCAGCTGCTGGAAGAAGGCCGCCAGGCGCAGCAGGAGCAGGATCGCGCCAGGGAAATCAGCGACTCTCTGGCCCAGCTGCCGCAGCAGCAAACCGACGCCCGACGCGCGCTGAATGAGATTGAACGGCGCCTTCAGGCTCAGCCCACCCCCACCACGCCGCTCGCTCAGGCACAGCTCTCCGCTCGCCAGGCAGAGTCGGCAGCGCGTAAAGCCCGCGTCGATGAGCTGGAGCTGGCGCAGCTGTCGGCCAACAACCGTCAGGAGCTGGCGCGGATGCGCGGCGAGCTTCACCAGCGTAAAGCCACCCAGCTGGATGCGTATCTGCAGGCGCTGCGCAATCAGCTGAACAGCCGCCGTCAGCGCGAAGCCGAAATCGCGCTGGAAAAAACGGAACAGCTGGCGGAAAACAGCGGCGAGCTGCCGCAAAGACTCAGCGAACAGTTCCGTATTAACCGGGAGCTGTCCGCCGCGCTGAATGAACAGGCGCAGCGCATGGATCTGGTCGCCTCGCAGCAGCGTACCGCCGTTAATCAAACTATTCAGGTTCGCCAGGCGCTGAGCACTATCCGCGAGCAGTCGCAGTGGCTCGGCGTCTCCACGGTGCTGGGTGAAGCCCTGCGCGCGCAGGTGGCTCGCCTGCCGGAAATGCCCAAACCGCAGCAGCTGGATAACGATATGGCCCAGCTGCGCGTCCAGCGGCTGCGCTATGAAGATCTGCTGGAGCGCCAGCAGCAGCTGCGTCAGCTCCGCCAGGATGACGGCACGCCGCTAACCAGCGAGCAGCGCCGCATCCTCGACGCCCAGCTGAAAACCCAGCGCGAGCTGATTGGCTCGCTGCTTTCCGGCAGCGACAACCTGATCCTGGAAGTGACCAAGCTTAAAGTCGCCAACGGTCAGCTTGAGGACGCGCTGCGGGAAATCAAAGAGGCGACGCATCGCTATCTGTTCTGGACGGCGGATGTCGGCGCGCTGCATCTCGACTTCCCGCTGCTGCTGATGCGCGATCTACGCAATCTGCTGTCGCTGAATACGCTGGGCCAGCTGGGCGGCGCGCTGGTGATGATGTTTACCAACCGGGAAACCGTGCTGCCCATTATCGGTGCGGTTTTGCTGGTAGGCTTCAGCCTGAGTTCGCGCCGACACTATCGTGATTTCCTGGACCGTTCCGCCAGTAAGGTGGGCAAAGTCACTCAGGATCGCTTTGGGCTGACCATGCGCACCGTGTTCTGGTCGATTCTGGTGGCGCTGCCGCTGCCGGTGCTGTGGATGGCGCTGGGCTACGGTTTGCAGCACGCCTGGCCCTACCCCGTCGCCGTGGCGATTGGCGACGGCATCACCGCCACCGTGCCGCTGCTGTGGGCCTTTATGATCAGCGCGGGCTTTGCCCGCTCTAAAGGATTGTTTATCGTCCACTTCCGCTGGCAGCAGAATCGGGTGGCGCGCGCGATGCGCTTCTATACGCTCTGCATCGGCTTTGTGGTGCCGCTGATTATGCTGCTGATAGGCTTTGATAACCTGGACGAGCGCCATTTCTCCGCCACGCTGGGCCGCCTCTGCTTTATCCTGATCTGCGGCGCGTTGAGCCTGGTGACCATCAGCCTGAAACGCGCGGGCATTCCTCTTTACCTGGATAAAGAGGGCAACGGCGAAAACTTTATCAGCAATATCTTGTGGAACATGATGATCTGCATTCCGCTGATCGCCGCGCTGGCTTCCTGCATCGGCTATCTGGCCACCGCGCAGGCGCTGCTGGCCAGGGTGGAAACCTCGCTGGCTATCTGGTTCCTGCTGCTGATTATCTATCACATTATTCGCCGCTGGATGCTTATTCAGCGTCGCCGCATCGCTTTCGATCGCGCGCGCAACCGACGGGCGGAAATACTGGCCCAGCGCGCCAAAGGTGAAGAGGAAACCACGGCTACGCAAAGCACGGAAACGGAAGTCGACGAGCCGGTTATCGATCTGGACGCCATCAGCGCCCAGTCGCTGCGGCTGGTACGCTCCATCCTGACGCTGATTGCGCTGGTGTCGGTTATTGTGCTTTGGTCAGAGATCCATTCGGCGTTCGGCTTTCTGGAGAACATCAGGCTGTGGGATGCCAGCACCACGGTGCAGGGCGTGGAAAGCCTGGAGCCGATCACGCTCGGCTCGGTGCTGATTGCGATCCTGGTGCTGATTATTACCACGCAGCTGGTGCGTAATATGCCGGCGCTGCTTGAGCTGGCGCTGCTCCAGCACCTTAATCTGACGCCCGGTACCGGTTATGCCATCACCACGCTGACCAAGTACACGCTGATTCTGGTTGGCGGCCTGGCCGGGTTCTCAATGATCGGCATCGACTGGTCGAAGCTGCAATGGCTGGTGGCGGCGCTGGGCGTGGGGCTGGGCTTTGGATTACAGGAAATTTTCGCCAACTTTATTTCCGGCCTGATTATCCTGTTTGAAAAGCCGATCCGCATCGGCGATACCGTTACCATTCGCGATCTGACCGGCAGCATTACGCGGATTAACACGCGCGCGACGACAATCACCGACTGGGATCGCAAAGAGATTATCGTGCCGAATAAGGCCTTTATTACCGAGCAGTTTATTAACTGGTCGCTCTCCGATTCGGTTACGCGCGTGGTGCTGACTATTCCTGCGGCGGCGGAAGCCAACAGCGAAGAGGTAACCAACGTGCTGCTGACCGCCGCGCAGCGCTGTCAGTACGTGCTCGACACGCCGCCGCCGGAAGCGTTCCTGGTGGATTTGCAGCAGGGCATTCAGCTGTTTGAGCTGCGCATTCACGCGGCGGAGATGGGCCACAGGATGCCGCTGCGCCACGAGCTGCATCAGCTTATTTTGCAGGGCTATCACGAGCACGGGCTGGAGATGCCTTTCCCACCGTTCCAGGTGCGTATGGAAACCATCGGGCGCAAAACGCCGGTCAACAACGGCGTGCCGGCGGCCAGAACGTATAAATCAGGCGGGCTGTAGACGCAGGCCAGGGCGCAATCCCTGGCCTTTTTTCTGGCGACTTAACAGCGGTCGACGGAGAACGCGATCACTTCGCTCAGCTGCGACGCCTTAAGCGCCAGCATCACAATGCGATCCACGCCCAGCGCCACGCCGGAGCATTCCGGCATGCCGTGCGCCAGCGCGTCCAGCAGATTAGTGTCAATCGGCTGCTGCGGCAGGCCAAGCGCGGCCCGCTTGCGGTTATCCTGCTCAAAACGCTGGCGCTGCTCGCGGCTGTCGGTCAGCTCACGGAAGCCGTTGGCCAGCTCAATGCCTTTGAAATAGACCTCGAAGCGTTCCGCCACGCGGTGATCTTCAGTGCTGATCTCCGCCAGCGCCGCCTGGCTGGCCGGGAAATGGTACACAAACGCCGGTTTCTCTTTGCCGATTTGCGGCTCCACGCCCGTGACAAACAGCAGCTGAAGCAGCGTGTCGCGGTCTTCCTCGCGGTTAGCCAAATCGCCCACGCCCAGCTTTTCCGCCACTTCACGCATTTGCGCTTTATCTGCCGACAGCGGATCCATCTCCAGATGACGCAGAAAAGCCTGCTGATAGGAGAGCGTTTCCGCAGGCGCGCACTCCAGCACCTGCTGTAGCAGATCGTCCACCTCGTTCATCAGCCGGTACATATCGTAATGCGGCCGATACCACTCCAGCATGGTGAACTCAGGGTTGTGATGGCGTCCCGCTTCCTCATTACGGAAGCAGCGGCAAAGCTGGAAAATCGGCCCGCTGCCCGCTGCCAGCAGCCGCTTCATATGGTATTCCGGGCTGGTCATCAGGTAGAGATCCAGCCCCTGCGCCGCACCCGGCCCGACAAAACGCGTCTGAAAAGGAAACAGGTGGATGTCGGTTACGGTTGCCTGGCTCATCGCCGGGGTTTCCACTTCCAGCACCCCACGATCGGCAAAGAAACGCCGGATTTCAGCCATTATCGCTGCCCGTTTTAACAAGTTGGTGACGGGCGCGCTCGGCTGCCAGCTGGCCGTATCGCTCATAGTTTGTACTCCTCAGGGATCAGGGTGAAGCAGTCTACCCGAGGCGCTTCGTACAAACAAACCTGCGCCGGTAAAAAAAACGCGCGCCCGATACAGCGTCCACTGCGGAAAACGTTAACCCCTTAACATTATTGACGTCATTTTTTCACCTGTTTGCCTGAGCATATCAATTTTACCCGCTACCGCCGGTTTTATACTGCTGTCTCCGTTAACCGAGGGTATCCCCTCATCCTTTCTATAACGGCCTGACAGGGAGAATATCGTGCAAACTTTTACTGCCGATCTGGTGATTGTCGGCGCGGGCGGTGCCGGGCTGCGGGCGGCCATCGCCGCTGCGGAGGCCCACCCCACGCTTTCCATTGCGCTGGTTTCAAAAGTCTATCCCATGCGCAGCCATACCGTCGCCGCTGAAGGCGGTTCCGCCGCCGTCACGCAGGCGCATGACAGCTTCGATCTGCATTTTCAGGATACCGTTTCCGGCGGCGACTGGCTGTGCGAACAGGATGTGGTGGACTACTTCGTGCAGCACTGCCCGCAGGAGATGGCCCAGCTGGAGATCTGGGGCTGCCCCTGGAGCCGTCGTGAAGATGGCTCGGTCAACGTGCGCCGCTTCGGCGGCATGAAAATCGAGCGCACCTGGTTCGCCGCCGACAAGACCGGCTTCCATATGCTGCATACGCTGTTTCAGACCTCGCTGAAATATCCGCAGATTACTCGCTTCGATGAGCATTTCGTTCTCGATCTGCTGGTGGATAACGGCGAGGCGCGCGGGCTGGTTGCCATGAACATGATGGAAGGCGCGCTGATAAAAATTCTGGCGAAATCGGTGGTGCTGGCAACCGGCGGCGCGGGGCGCGTCTATCGCTATAACACCAACGGCGGCATCGTTACGGGCGACGGCATGGGAATGGCGCTGCGTCACGGCGTGGCGCTGCGGGACATGGAGTTTGTGCAGTATCACCCGACCGGACTGCCCGGCTCCGGTATCCTGATGACCGAAGGCTGTCGCGGCGAGGGCGGCATCCTGGTTAATAAAGACGGCTATCGCTATCTGCAGGATTACGGTATGGGGCCGGAAACGCCGCTCGGCCAGCCCAAAAACAAATATATGGAGCTGGGGCCGCGCGACAAGGTGTCGCAGGCTTTCTGGCATGAGTCGCAGAAAGGCCGCACCATTCATACGCCGCGCGGCGAGGTCGTCCATCTCGATTTGCGCCATCTGGGCGAGAAAAAACTGCTGGAGCGGCTGCCGTTTATCTGCGAGCTGAGCAAAGCCTACGTCGGCGTCGATCCCGTTACCAGCCCTATCCCTATCCGTCCGACGGCGCACTACACCATGGGCGGTATCGCTACGGACGCCAGCTGTGAAACCACTATTCGTGGGCTGTTTGCCGTGGGCGAATGCTCGTCGGTGGGCCTGCACGGCGCTAACCGGCTGGGATCGAATTCGCTGGCGGAACTGGTAGTGTTTGGCCGTCTGGCCGGTGAAAACGCCGCCGTCAGGGCGCTGGAAAATCGTAACTTCGCCACCGCCGCGCTGGACGCCCAGGCCCGCGACTGCGAGCAGCGGCTGAAGGCGCTGGTTAATCAGCCCGGCGACGAGCGCTGGTCGACGCTGCGCGATGAAATGGGCATGACGATGGAGGAAGGCTGCGGTATCTACCGCACGCCGGAACTGATGCAGCAGACTATCGACAAGCTGGCGGAGCTGAAAGCGCGCTTCGGCCGCGTGCGCATCCGCGACAGCTCCAGCGTCTTCAACACCGAACTGCTCTATGCCATTGAGCTGGAGCACGGGCTGAACGTGGCGGAATGTATGGCGCACGCGGCTTTCGCGCGTAAAGAGTCGCGCGGCGCACACCAGCGTCTGGATGAGGGCTGCCGCGAGCGCGACGACGAGCGTTTTTTGCAGCACTCGCTGAGCTTTTTCAACGCGCAGGGCGCGCCGACCATCGCCTGGGGCGACGTCGTGATTACCCGGCTGCCGCCGGCGAAACGCGTTTACGGCGCGGAATCAGAACATAAGGAGGCGCAAAATGGCTGACCTGGCGCATTGCAACATTGCCATCCAACGCTATAACCCGGAAACGGATAAGGCACCTCACTTTGTCACCTACCCGGTTCCCTGGGACGAGCAAACCTCGCTGCTGGACGCGTTGGGATATATCAAAGACAACCTGGCCGGCGATCTGTCCTTTCGCTGGTCATGTCGCATGGCTATCTGCGGCTCCTGCGGCATGATGGTGGACGGCGTGCCAAAGCTCGCCTGTAAAACCTTCCTGCGCCACTATCCGCAGGGGATCCGCGTAGAGCCGCTGGCTAACTTCCCCATCGAGCGCGATCTGGTGGTGGATATGAGCCGCTTTATCGAGAGCCTGGCGGCAATCAAGCCCTGGATTATCGGCGATTCGTCGCAGGCGCAGAACGGCCCCAACCGGCAGACGCCGGCGCAAATGGCGCGCTACCACCAGTTTGCCGGCTGCATCAACTGCGGCCTGTGCTACGCCGCCTGTCCGCAGTTCGGGCTTAACCCGGAATTTATCGGCCCGGCCGCTATTACGCTGGCCCACCGCTACAACCTCGATAGCCGCGACAAAGGCAAACGCGCGCGAATGCCGCAGCTGAACGGCGATAACGGCGTCTGGCCCTGCACTTTTGTTGGCTTCTGCTCGGAGGTCTGCCCGAAACATGTCGATCCGGCCGCCGCTATCCAGCAGAGCAAAGTGGAAAGCGCCAAAGACTATCTGATCGCCAGCCTCAGGCCACAATAAGGAGTTGCCAGATGAGTTCTAAACGCAATGCTTATCACCGCCCGGTTACGGCCGACTGGTGGCGAAAAACGGGTTTCTATCGCTTCTATATGCTGCGCGAAGGCACGGCGCTTCCGGCGCTCTTGTTTAGCGTAGAGCTGATTTTCGGGCTGTACGCGCTAAAGCACGGAGCGGAAAGCTGGGCAGCCTTCGTGAATTTTCTACAGCATCCCGTGCTGCTGCTGTTGAACCTGATTGCGCTGGCCGCGGCGCTGCTGCACAGCAAAACCTGGTTTGAGCTGGCGCCTAAGGCGTCGATTATCGTTATTGGCGACAAGAAGCTGTCGTCCGGGCCGATTGTTAAAAGCCTGTGGCTGGCGATGGCGCTGATTAGCCTTGCCATGCTGGCCGCTGTTCTGCTGGTAAGGGAGGGATAATGAAAAATAAAAACCGTTCTGACGAGCCGTTGTTCTGGGGCATGTTTGGTGCGGGCGGCATGTGGGCCGCGCTGGTGTCGCCCGTTGTGGTGCTGCTGGCGGGTATCATGATGCCGCTGGGACTGGGCGCGCCGTCGGCCTTCAGCTTTGAGCGCATACTTGGCTTTGCGCAAAGCTGGCCGGGCCGCCTCTTTCTTTTTCTGGCTATCGTGCTGCCGCTCTGGTGCGCGGTGCATCGGCTGCACCACATGACGCACGACCTGAAAATTCATCTTCCCGCCAGCAAATGGATTTTCTATGGCCTGGCCGCCATTTTGAGCATCGTCACCGCGATTGGCGTACTGACGCTTTGATAACCGGGCGGCTTCGGGCCGCCTGCGCAAAATGGCCTATACTTAAGCAGTTCAAACGCAAAGGAATCGCTTATGTCTCTCTGGAAAATGCTGGCCGCAGGCGCCGGCGCCCTTCTCTCTGTCGCCTGTACCACCACGCCGCCGAAAGGCGTCACGCCCATCGAAGGCTTCAACGCCGACCTTTATCTGGGCAGCTGGTATGAAATCGCCCGTCTGGATCACCGCTTCGAGCGCGGTCTGGATCACGTGACCGCCACCTACAGCAAGCGCGACGACGGCGGGCTGAAGGTAATTAACCGCGGCTTTAACGTCAAAAAACAGCGCTGGCAGGAAAGCATCGGCAAAGCCTACTTTACCGGTTCGCCAAGCCAGGCGGCGCTGAAAGTCTCCTTCTTCGGGCCTTTTTATGGCGGCTACAACGTGATCGCGCTGGATAAAGACTATCAGCACGCGCTGGTCTGCGGGCCAAACAGAAACTATCTGTGGATTTTATCGCGCACGCCGCAGCTCGACGGCAAGGTAAAAGAAGAGCTGACGGCGAAGGCGCGTCAGGCCGGTTTTGACGTGAACAAGCTGATTTGGGTGAAGCAGGATTAATACCCTGTGAAGGCTGAAAACAAGAAGGCCGGTGTGCAAACACCGGCCTCTCTTTTACTGAGCGCTTCGCTGGATCGCTCGTCCGCCTGCGGACACGTCTTCGCCTACCCCACGGGTGGTATTACAGGCGGTAAGCGCAGAAGAGAGCACCAGAACGGAAAAGATCGCGACAATACTTTTCTTTAACATAACCAGTTCCTTTTAATTAGAAGTAAAGTACAGCGTGTTAAGCATAGTCGTAATTTCGCGAATGCGTCTGGCGAGGCGGAAAGGAAGACGGGAACTCAGCTGACAGTGTGTGAGATGACGCCGCCCGGGTGCCGGGCGTCTTTGCCGAAGCCGTGGAAAATATTGCGCTCAGCGCGCAGGCCGTTAGAGTGACAGCAATAAAAGAGGCGGTTTATGGGGCGGGAAAAAATAAGGGCCCGCGCAGGCAGGCCCATACCACTTATTTTACGCGAGAAACGTATTCGCCCGAACGGGTGTCTACTTTAATCACTTCGCCAATCTGTACGAACAGAGGCACTTTCACTACCGCGCCGGTAGAAAGTTTGGCTGGCTTGCCGCCGGTACCGGCAGTATCGCCTTTCAGGCCTGGATCGGTATCCACGATCTCCAGCTCAACGAAGTTTGGCGGCAGAACCTGAATCGGCTTGCCGTTCCACAGCGTCACGATACACTCTGCGTTGTCCAGCAGCCATTTTGCCGCGTCGCCAACAGTCTTCTCTTCGACAGGGTGCTGTTCGAAGGTTTCCGGGTGCATAAAGTGGTAGAACTCGCCGTCGTTGTACAGGTAGTTCAGGTTGGTATCTACTACGTCTGCGCCTTCGGCGGAGTCGGTAGACTTAAAGGTCTTCTCAACGCGAGTGCCGGTCAGCAGACGACGCATTTTCACACGTGCGAACGCCTGGCCTTTACCTGGCTTAACAAACTCGCTGGATTCGACGGCATAAGGCTCGCCTTCGAACATGATTTTAAGACCGGGACGGAAATCGTTGCTAGAATAAGTCGCCATAAAGGCCCTCTACAATTTAATACTGGTACTTAGCCAAAAAAATGGCACACATTGTAACCCTAAATACCCCTTCGCGAGAAGAATGGTTGCATCAACTTGCAGATGTAATCACCGACCCTGATGAATTATTACAGCTTTTAGGCCTTGATTCACATCCTGAGCTTCGGGGCGGCGCCAACGCGCGCCGTCTTTTTGCTCTGCGCGTGCCGCGCGCTTTTGCGGCAAGAATGCAAAAGGGCGATCCGCAGGATCCGCTGCTGCTCCAGGTGATCACCCAAAGCCAGGAGTTTATCGATGCGCCAGGTTACAGTACCGATCCGCTCGACGAGCAAAGCAGCGTAGTGCCGGGTCTGTTACATAAATATCATAATCGCGCGCTGCTGTTGGTGAAAGGCGGCTGCGCCGTCAACTGCCGTTACTGCTTCCGCCGTCATTTTCCCTATTCGGATAACCAGGGCAACAAGCGCAACTGGCAGCAGGCGCTGGAGTATATCCGACAGCAGCCGCAACTGGATGAAATAATTTTCTCCGGCGGCGATCCGCTGATGGCGAAAGACAGCGAGCTGGCGTGGCTGATAACCGAGCTGGAGCAGATCCCGCACGTGAAAAGGCTGCGTATCCACACTCGTTTGCCGGTGGTTATCCCTGCGCGCATCACGGCTGCGCTTTGCCAGCGGCTGGCAGAGACACGGCTGCAAACGCTGCTGGTCACCCATATCAATCACGCGCGCGAGATTGACGACGAGCTGCGGGAAGCCATGCGGCAGCTGAAGCGAGCGGGCGTCACGTTGCTGAACCAGAGCGTGCTGCTGCGCGGCATCAACGACAGCGCCGCCACGCTGGCGGAGCTCAGTAACGCGCTATTCGACGCCGGGATCCTGCCCTACTATCTGCACGTGCTGGATAAAGTCCAGGGCGCGGCGCACTTCTACGTTTCCGACGAGCAGGCGAGGAATATTATGCGGGAACTGCTGAGCCAGGTTTCCGGCTATATGGTGCCGAAGCTGGCAAGGGAGATTGGCGGTGAGCCAAGCAAAACGCCGCTTGATTTGCAGCTGCGTCAGCAATAAAAAAACAGGAGAAGCGGCAGTCTTCTCCTGTCCGGGTAATCCGTGCTGCTAACGCCTCAGGGACACTTATAAACCTGACCGCTCATTTTGCTGTCCAGCGGCGCGAAGCTTGACCAAATGTTCTGCGTTGGGCTGGTTGCGCCGTAAATCACGTTGCCGCCCATTTCCGCCGCGCGATTGCGTAGATCGTTAGCCGCGCCGCGCAGAGAGCTGCTTTCACCGCCGCCCGCACCGCTCAGCCAGTTGCTTTGTGAGCCGGTCAGGTTGCCCAGCAGCTGACAGCTGCTTGCCGGTTGTTGGTCGGTGAAGGTGACGCGTTCACCTGCTGAACTCAGTTTGGTAGAGCTGCTACAGCCCGCCAGCAGCACCGCCGCGACAGAGAGCCCCAGCAAGACGTTAATCCGCATTTTAATCTCCATTATTATTAACAGACTCATCCGCAGATTAACATAAAATCGGCGATACGCCTGAACTTCTGCTGCGCCGATGAAAAAAAGAGTCGACGGGCATGGCAAAAGAAAGGGGAAAGCGCCTGCTTGATCATAAAATTCCAATATTAGTTTTCATAACTATCGCATTTTATATACATACCCATTGCAAGATGCCGTCGCAACCCGATGATGTTTAGGATTATTCTTTATAGCGTTGAATGCCGGTTTAATTTAATAAGAAAAGGGATGTTATTATAAATAAAATAAATCCTACCCACCACGCTTTCTCCTTTATTTCTTAAGGCATCACAATGTTTTCAACACCGGTAATAAAAAAACTGAAACTCGTTGGCACAGGGTGCAGCTTATTAATTTTAACAAATTACTTACCTCTCGCCTTTAGCGCCCCTAATATAGTCAACATTAATAACGAGCATGTTTATATTTATACGCCGCAAAGCGAAGAAACCCTTTTTAACGTTACCAATGGCGGCAGCTTAACCATCAGCAACGCGGAAGCGGGGTTTACCCCCTCGCCGCAATCGCATCTGTTTAGCGATTCAACGCTGTCGTTGAACAGCAATGCGATCTTTTCAGGCGATATAGACAGCAATAACAGCCATATTATTTTTTCTGACAGTACCTATACCGGAAATATCAGGCCGCTCTCCTCAGCCAGTCTGGGTGACATTTATATTAATGCCTCTGTCGTAAACGGCAGTATCAGGACCGGACAAAATAACCATAATAAAACGGTAACCATTAAGGACGACGTTTTTAATGGACAGGGACGAGTTTCCCCTTTATCTGTCTATAGCGGCAGCCTGATTGTTGAAAACAGTAAACTTAATAACCATAACTTTGCGGTGATGGATATCAGAAATACTGATTCCGCCATTTTGCAAAAGATTGATATCAACAGCACCAGTGATTATACGGGCGCAATGGCGATAGGCGTCACCGGCATCCTGCTTCAGGATGTCGATAACGTTGATATTATGAATTCTGTTATTACCAGCGACGGAACGGCGATCAGAATGCGTAACAGCGCTGACGACGGCGTGCTGGACAATTTGTTTATCAGCAACTCCACACTGTCGGCTAAGGCAGCCTCGGCGCTCGAAGCCGCTAACAGCGATATGATCATTTATAACTCAACGTTAAATACCGCCAGCAACGGCGATGAAATAGCCTGTTATGCGGGGAGCGCCGCCATCAACGGCTGCGGGGCGTTGCATGTGGAAGGCGCTAATGTTTTCGTCAGTCAACACTCCGTTATCAACAGCAACAACGTTGGCGTATTTATAACGGGAGAAAATAAAACCCAGTTTGACGTCAGCGACTCTTCCATCAACGCACAGAAAGCCGTTTTCAGCGTTAACCAGGGTAATGCCGCCATCGCCCTCCGCAACAATTATTCGTCAGGCTCCCCTTCTGTCACCAGTAAAGAAGGTAAGCTGCTGGAAGCGCTTAATAATAGCCAGGTGGATTTCTCACTCTATAACATTTATGCCAGGGGTGATATTTTTGCGGATGACAGCAGCCGGGTGAACGTTCTTTTAAGCGGCGCCAGCCAGCTGGAAGGCAATATAACCGGTGTGGGTACGCTGGAGATCGGCCGAAGCGCGCAGTGGAAAATGACGGCGGATAACCACATTAAACAATTGTTATTTATCGGCGGCTCGATTCTGATGCCGGATGTTGACCCGAATGATAAATATCATACCTTAACGATCGACAGCCTCACCGGCGCCGGCCTGTTTGCGCTGAATACCAGTTTGCAGAAGATGCAGGGCGATATGCTCAATATTACCCGCGACCTCTATGGCACGTTTTTACTGCGCGTGGCGAACAGCGGTGCGGAGCCTGACGATCCAGACGCCATGCTCAAGGTAGTGCAGGGACCGACCAATACGGCGCTGTTTGCGCTGTATGGCGGGAAAGTGGATGCGGGCGTCTGGCAGTACGATCTGATCCAGAAAGATAATGCATGGTATCTGGCTAACAGCGCCCGGCCTGATGCACCCGATACGCCTGACGTGCCCGATACGCCCGATGCGCCTGATAACCCTCCGCAGCCTTCGCTTACGCCTTCGGCAGATGCCGTATTGAACATGGCTGCGGCGCCAGGGCTTATTTTTACTAACGAACTGCAAAACTTGCGTCAGCGTCGGGGCGATCTTCGTGGTCGGGAAGCCCGCGATGGCGGGCTCTGGGGCCGTTATCTTCACCAAAACACCCGGATAAACAGCGCGACGAGCCGCTGGAAGCTGGGCCAGAACGGCTTTGAACTGGGCGGTGATAAAGCCGTTGCGGCAGGTCAAGGCAACTTGCTTGTCGGCGTAATGGCCTCCATCACCAATAATTCCGTCAGGGATGTTCGTGGCGGCAACAGCCAGATTGACAGCTACGGTATCGGGACGTACGCCAGCTGGTTTGCCGATAGCGGTCTGTATCTGGATACGACAATCAAAATGAACCGCTTTAATAGCCGGCTGCACACGCGCATGAGCGACGGCGTGGCGGTCAGCGGCGGCTACAATCAGTACGGCCTGGGCGGCGCACTGGAGGGCGGCTGGCATATCGTACTGGCGGATGACTATTGGGTGGAGCCTTTTGCCAGAATGATGGTTTTTCGGGCTGACGGAAGCCAAATGACGCTGAGCAACGGCATGAGAGCGCAAATTTATCAGCCATCACTGGTGCAGGCCGAAACAGGATTGCAGATGGGTAAACGCGTCCGGCTCGGTAAAGCCGTGCTTGATCCTTACCTGAAGGCCAGCGTAACGCACGGACTCGCCAAATCCGCTAAAGTCCGGCTGAACGATCGCTGGGATTTTAACGATGCCGCTAACGCCAGCGCAGGAAGCTACGGCGCGGGGATCGATATCAGCCTTGCCAGGGATGCTTCACTGTATAGCGAACTCACCTATCAAAAAGGGCGTGCTGTTGAATCCCCTCTGACCGCCAATCTGGGCTTTCGCATCGGATTTTAGGCATAAAAAAAACCTGCCATCGCTGGCAGGTTTTTTTTCTTACAGGGGCTGGGTGCCGACTTACATCATGCCGCCCATGCCGCCCATACCACCCATGCCGCCGCCTGCACCTAAGTCTGGCGCATCAGCTTTTGGCAGGTCAGTGACCATGCACTCGGTGGTGATCATCAGGCCCGCAACGGAAGCCGCGTACTGCAGCGCAGAACGGGTCACTTTGGTTGGGTCCAGGATACCGAAGTCGATCATGTTGCCGTATTCTTCGGTCTGCGCGTTGTAACCGTAGTTACCGTCGCCCGCTTTCACGTTGTTAGCGACCACAGATGGCTCTTCGCCTGCGTTAGAAACGATCTGACGCAGTGGGGATTCCATTGCGCGCAGCGCAACTTTGATACCCACGTTCTGGTCTTCGTTCTGGCCTCTCAGCTCGGACAGCAAAGCCGCCACGCGCACCAGCGCCACGCCGCCACCGGCAACCACGCCTTCTTCTACTGCCGCACGGGTAGCGTGCAGAGCATCTTCAACGCGAGCTTTCTTCTCTTTCATTTCAACTTCAGTTGCTGCGCCCACTTTCAGCACGGCCACGCCGCCTGCCAGTTTCGCTACGCGCTCCTGCAGTTTTTCACGATCGTAGTCAGAGGTCGCTTCTTCGATCTGCTGACGGATCTGCGTTACGCGGCCAGAGATCACAGACTCTTCGCCCACGCCATCGATGATGGTAGTGGTGTCTTTGTTGATCACAACGCGTTTTGCCTGACCCAGGTCTTCCAGCGTCGCTTTTTCCAGCTCCATACCGATCTCTTCAGAGATAACGGTACCACCGGTCAGCACAGCGATATCCTGCAGCATAGCTTTACGACGGTCGCCGAAGCCAGGTGCTTTAACCGCAGCCACTTTCACGATGCCGCGCATGGTGTTAACCACCAGAGTCGCCAGCGCTTCGCCTTCAACGTCTTCAGCGATGATCAGCAGCGGCTTGCTTGCTTTTGCCACAGCTTCCAGCACCGGCAGCATTTCGCGGATGTTGGAGATTTTTTTGTCAGCCAGCAGGATGAACGGTGATTCCAGCTCAACCGCACCGGTTTCCGGCTTGTTGATGAAGTAAGGAGACAGGTAGCCGCGATCGAACTGCATACCTTCAACCACGTCCAGCTCGTCCTGCAGGCCGGTGCCTTCTTCAACGGTGATCACGCCTTCTTTGCCCACTTTTTCCATCGCCTGAGCAATCAGGGTACCCACGCTCTCATCGGAGTTAGCGGAGATAGTACCAACCTGAGCAATGGCTTTGGAATCGGAGCAAGGAACGGAAAGTTTTTTCAGCTCATCAACCGCAGCGATAACGGCCTGATCGATACCGCGCTTCAGATCCATCGGGTTCATGCCCGCGGCTACGGCTTTCAGACCTTCGGTGATGATAGACTGTGCCAGCACGGTGGCGGTGGTGGTGCCGTCGCCCGCTGCGTCGTTCGCTTTAGAGGCAACTTCTTTCACCATCTGCGCGCCCATGTTTTCGAACTTGTCGTCCAGCTCGATTTCACGTGCAACGGAAACGCCGTCTTTGGTGATGGTTGGTGCGCCGAAGGATTTATCCAGCACTACGTTACGGCCTTTCGGGCCCAGGGTTACTTTTACTGCGTCTGCCAGTACGTTAACGCCGCGGAGCATTTTAACACGAGCGTCGTTGCCAAATTTTACGTCTTTAGCTGCCATTATCAATATCCCTTAAATTCGTTTCGTTCAATGAGTTACGTAAATTACGCTTCAACAATTGCCAGAATGTCGCTTTCAGAAATGATCAGCACTTCCTGGTTGTCGATTTTCTCAGTTTTCGCACCGTAGCCTTCGCTGAAAATCACGACGTCACCGACTTTTACGTCCAGTGGCTTCACTTCGCCATTTTCCAGGATACGGCCATTGCCAACAGCCAGCACTTCGCCGCGGGTAGATTTCCCTGCTGCTGAGCCGGTCAGAACGATGCCACCAGCCGATTTAGATTCCACTTCTTTACGCTTGACGATAACACGGTCGTGCAATGGACGAATTTTCATTGATAGCTCTCCTTTGAGAAGTCCAATCAGTCATTTTGGGATGAATGCCGGGCTTCACTGGCACCGGCCTCGTGACGCAAGAGATAGGGACAGCGCCCGGCCCTTTCAAGGGGTAAAAAATAAAAATTTTGCTTCTGCGTCACAACTGCACAAATAACAGTCAGCGAAACGGCGGATAAAAGAAAAGGCGGGTTGCCCGCCTTTCTGAAGATTACTGCCTGTCGTGCTTGTCGTCGTGTTCGATAAGCGTGGTGTCTTTACGCTCATACTCGCCGTCCACGGTATAGCCGCTGTCCGGCCCCGCGCCAGGCCCGCGCCAGCTACGCAGGTGCGGCATCAGCTTCAGCGTCAGGTGTTTTTGCACCGGCGGCAGCAGCAGCAGCAGGCCCAGGAAGTCGGTAAAAAAGCCGGGCAGCAGCAGCAGAAAACCGGCCAGGATCAGCGAGACGCTTTTTAGCATCTCTGCCGCCGGGCTTTCCCCCGCCGCCAGCTTTTGCTGCATCAGCATAAAGTTCTTCATGCCTTCGTTTTTCACCAGCGAAATACCGATGCACGAGCTGAACACCACCAGCAGCAGCGTCAGCAGCACGCCCATCACATGGGCAACCTGGATAAAAATAGTGATCTCAATCCAGGCGAGAACAAAAAGTACTAAAAACGGTAACCAGCGCACCGCAGTCTCCTGTCGGTTAGAGCCGCCATGCGCCAGGCATAGCGGCGAAAAAAGGATCGTATCGATTAAAGATGGGCACGTCGCCCCGTCTTTTCAACCGTCAGCGGAAAATTCCCTGCCGCCTCGTCAGATAAACAACGGCAACACGACGGCCAAAAAAACCTCGCGATAAAGTGAAAAGCGTCAATATTTTAACGAATATAGTGATGCTCCTGATGACGCAAAACGTTAACATATCGGTCCCGGACTGATGGCGACTCATGGATCATTCTGACTCTGGCTAGTATAACCGGCAGCAATCACAAGAAGGTGCTCATGGCTAACGACATTCGTATCGAAGAAGACCTGTTAGGTATGCGAGAAGTTCCGGCGGATGCTTACTACGGTGTTCATACGCTGCGTGCGATCGAAAATTTCTATATCAGTAACAGTAAGATCAGCGATATTCCGGCCTTTGTTCGCGGCATGGTGATGGTAAAAAAAGCGGCCGCGATGGCCAATAAAGAGCTGCAAACCATTCCCCGTAATGTTGCCAACGCCATTATCAAAGCCTGCGATGAAGTGCTGATTAACGGCAAATGTATGGATCAGTTTCCGGTTGATGTCTATCAGGGCGGCGCCGGGACCTCGGTCAATATGAACACCAACGAGGTGCTGGCCAATATCGGCCTGGAGCTGATGGGCCATCAGAAAGGGGAATATCAGTTTCTGAACCCCAACGATCACGTCAATAAATGCCAGTCCACCAACGACGCCTACCCTACCGGTTTCCGCATCGCGGTTTACAGCTCGATCCTGCAACTGCTGGACGCTATCGGCAACCTTAGCGAAGGCTTCGAGCGTAAAGCCATTGAGTTCAACACCATCCTGAAAATGGGCCGTACCCAGCTACAGGATGCCGTGCCGATGACGCTGGGCCAGGAATTCCACGCGTTTAACGTGCTGCTGAAGGAAGAGATCAAAAACATCCTGCGCACCGCCGAGCTGCTGCTGGAAGTTAACCTGGGCGCAACGGCTATCGGCACCCGCCTTAACACGCCGGATGGTTATCAGCAGCTGGCCGTACAGAAGCTGGCGGAAGTCAGCAATCTGCCGTGCGTACCGGCGGAAGATTTGATCGAGGCGACCTCGGACTGCGGCGCTTACGTCATGGTGCATAGCTCGCTGAAGCGCCTGGCGGTGAAGCTGTCGAAAATCTGTAATGATTTGCGCCTGCTCTCTTCCGGCCCGCGCGCCGGCCTGAACGAAATCAACCTGCCGGAACTGCAGGCCGGCTCTTCTATTATGCCTGCCAAGGTCAACCCGGTCGTGCCGGAAGTGGTTAATCAGGTCTGCTTTAAGGTTATCGGCAATGACGTGACGGTGACGATGGCGTCAGAAGCGGGCCAGCTCCAGCTGAACGTAATGGAGCCGGTCATCGGCCAGGCGCTGTTTGAGTCGGTGTCTATCCTGACCAACGCCTGCGCCAACCTGCTGGAGAAATGCGTGGACGGCATTACCGCCAATAAAGCGGTTTGCGAAGCCTACGTCTTTAACTCAATCGGCATCGTGACCTATCTGAATCCTTATATCGGCCACCATAACGGCGATATCGTCGGCAAGATTTGCGCCGAAACGGGTAAAAGCGTGCGCGAAGTGGTGCTGGAGCGCGGCCTGCTGACCGAAACGGAGCTGGACGACATTTTCTCGACCCAGAACCTGATGTATCCGGTTTATAAAGCGAAACGCTACACCGATGAAGAGTAATCCGCCGCGGTAAGCGAAAAAAGGCACGTTGGTTCACAGAACGACGTGCCTTTTTTTATGCCGCAAGTTACATGCTATCAACCAATTCATAACCAAACAGACCAGGGGAGCAAACTATGATTTTACCTGAGCTTATTGTCGTGCTGGCGGCGATCTATCTGGGCGCGCGACTGGGCGGCATCGGCATCGGCTTCGCTGGCGGCGTGGGCATGCTGATCCTGACGCTGGGGTTTCAGATTAAGCCAGGTGCAATCCCGTTCGATGTGATTGAAATCATCATGGGCGTGATCGCGGCTATTGCGGCAATGCAGGTCGCGGGCGGAATGGATTATCTGGTCAGCCTGGCCGAAAGCCTGCTGCGCAAGCATCCGCGCTATATCACTTTTCTGGCGCCGCTGGTGACCTACGCAATGACGCTGCTGGCCGGCACCGGCCATACGGCATTCTCCACGCTGCCGGTGATTGCCGAGGTGGCGAAGGAACAGGGCGTTCGCCCTTCCCGCCCGCTTTCTATTGCGGTAGTCGCCTCGCAAATCGCCATTACCGCCTCGCCTATTTCCGCCGCCGTGGTGTTCCTTTCCGGCATTCTGGAGCCGAAGGGCGTCAGCTATCTGGGCCTGCTGGCCGTGGCGATCCCTTCCACGATGGTCGCGATCTTCATCGCCGCGATGATCACCAATTTTCTGGGCAAAGAGCTGCATGAGGATCAGATTTATCAGCAGCGTCTGGCAAAGGGCGAAGTCACGCTGCGCGGCGAAACGGTATTTAAAGAGAAACCGGGCGCGAAACTATCCGTACTGCTGTTTTTGATCGGCATTATAGCCGTCGTGCTTTACGCCACCGCGATTAGCGAAACCGTTGGGCTGATCCAGAACCCCGTGCTGCCGCGCAACGAAGCTATTGTGATTTTTATGCTGACCATTGCGGCGCTGATCTGCCTGAGCTGTAAAGTAGATACCGCAAAGATCCTCTCCGCCAGCACGTTCCGTTCCGGCATGAGCGCCTGCATCTGCGTGATGGGCGTCGCCTGGCTGGGCGATACCTTTGTTAAAGCGCATATCAACGAAATTCAGGATTTTGCCGGCAGCCTGCTGCGCGACTATCCATGGATGCTGGCGGTGATCCTCTTTTTTGCCTCCACCCTGCTTTATTCGCAGGCCGCCACCACCAAAGCATTGATGCCTGCGGCGCTGCTGCTGGGCGTGTCGCCGCATACCGCGATAGCCTCTTTCGCCGCCGTCTCGGCGCTGTTCGTGCTGCCGACCTATCCTACGCTGCTGGCCGCCGTGGAAATGGACGATACTGGCTCGACACGCATCGGAAAATTCGTTTTTAATCATTCTTTTATCGTGCCCGGCACGCTGGCGATTGCGCTGTCGGTCGCCTTTGGCTTTCTCTTCGCCAATCTGTTCCTGTAGCGATAAGGGCGGGCTGCGCTGACGGCCCGCCTGGTTAAACCCCGCCTTAACCACACCCTTTCCGTTTCTTCCAGTGCGACATCCTGCAACAGCCGCAGCCGCCAGGCCGTGATATAGTCTGCGCCTTGCATAAGATCTCCGCCGCGTCGGAGTCTGCCTGTTTTCTGGTTTATATCGGTAGTGGAAAAATGATCCCTGTCATGATGAAACGCATCACAACCTGCCTGCTGCTGGCGCTGATCGCCTTCTTTAGTACGGGTGCCAGCGCCTCGCTGTTTGGTAACAACGCCAACAGCCACTTCGGCACCGTCGACCAGGCCTTCAGCTTTGATTTCAGCCAGCGGGCCGATCGGCTGACGCTCAGCTGGACGGTGAAGCCCGGTTACTACCTTTATCGCCAGCAAATCTCCCTGACCACACAGGGCGCGAAGCTGGCCGACTGGGCGCTGCCCGCGGGCAAACCGCATGAAGACGAGTTTTACGGCAAAACGGAAATCTATCCCGACAGCCTGACGGTGCCTTTAACGCTGCTGGAAGCGAAAAAGGGCGCGACGCTCAGCGTAACCTGGCAAGGCTGCGCCGCCGCCGGTTTTTGCTATCCGCCGGAAACCCGCAGCGTGCCGCTGAACGAAGTGACGGCCGCCAGCCAGCCGCCAGCGGATGCGGAAAGCGCGGCCTCCGGCACGCAAACTGAGGCAGGTAACGCGATTTCCAATACGCAAACTAATGCAGAAAATGCTGCTTCCGGTACGCAAGCCGATGCGGGCAAGGTGGCCTCGGATGCACAAACTAATGCAGACAATGCGGCCTCCGCTATGCAGACCGATGCAGGCAATGCGGCCTCGGATGCGCAAACTAATGCAGGCAATGTTGCCTCCGCTATGCAGACCGATGCAGGCAATGCGGCCTCCGGCACGCAGACCGACGCCCTCGTCGGGCAACCCGCGCAACCGGATCATAAACTGCCCTTCTCGCCGCTGTGGGCGCTGCTGATCGGCATCGGCGTTGCCTTTACGCCGTGCGTGCTGCCGATGTATCCGCTGATCTCCGGGATTATCCTTGGTGGCAACCGTCGCTATTCGCTGAAGCGCCTGTTTGCGCTGGCTATGGTCTATGTACAAGGTATGGCGCTGACCTATACCGCGTTGGGCGTGATCGTCGCCGCTGCCGGGCTGCGTTTTCAGGCCGCGTTGCAGTCGCCAGCGGTGCTGATTGGCCTCTCCGTGCTGTTTATTCTGCTGGCGCTGTCAATGTTCGGGCTGTTTACGCTCCAGCTCCCCTCTGCGCTGCAAACCCGGCTAACGCTGTTAAGCAATCGTCAGCAGGGCGGCTCGCTGCCGGGCGTCTTTTTGATGGGCGCGCTGGCCGGTCTGATCTGCTCGCCCTGTACTACCGCGCCGCTCAGCGCCATCCTGCTTTATATCGCGCAAAGCGGCAACATGCTGGCCGGGGCGGGCACGCTCTGGCTCTACGCCGTGGGCATGGGGCTGCCGCTGATCCTGGTGACGCTGTTCGGCAACCGCCTGCTGCCGAAAAGCGGCGCGTGGATGCAAACGGTAAAAGAAGGCTTTGGCTTCGTGATTTTGGCGCTGCCGGTCTTCCTGCTTGAGCGCGTGGTGGGCGACGCCTGGGGACTGCGTCTGTGGAGCCTGCTGGCCGTCGCCTTTTTCGGCTGGGCCTTTATCAGCCTGAAATCCGCTAACGGCTGGCTGCGCCTGGGGCAGATCCTGATGCTGGCGGCGGCGCTGGTCGCGGCCCGTCCTTTGCAGGATTGGGCGTTCGGCGCGCCTGCAACGGCAAGCCACACGACGTTAAGCTTTACGCGCATCGCCACCGTCAGCCAGCTCGATCGGGCGTTGCAGCAGCATAACGGCATCACCATGCTGGATCTCTATGCCGACTGGTGCGTAGCCTGTAAGGAGTTTGAAAAATATACGTTCAGCGAGCCGCAGGTACAGAATGCGCTGAATAAAACGCAGCGGTTACAGGCGAACGTCACGGCTAATAATGCAGAAGACAAAGCGCTGCTGGCACGGCTGAACGTGCTGGGGCTGCCTACCATCCTGTTTTTTGACGCCAGCGGCAAAGAGATCCCCGGCTCGCGCGTGACCGGTTTTATGGATGCCGCAGCCTTCCGGGAGCATTTGCAGAAATTGTCGCAGTAAACGACACTAGAGAAGAATTTTACGGTCGCGACCGTAAAGTAATGCATTCAAGAGGAGAGTCGCTTGCAACGTGAACAGGTACTCGAGCATGCACTGAACGTACTCGAGCAGAACGGGCTGGCCCCCTCCACCTCTTTCGCCATGATGGCGGAGGCGGCAGCCTGCCAACAGGAAGATTTGCAACGCTACTGGCCCGACCGCGAGGCGTTGCTCTATGACGCCCTGCGCTATCACAGCCAGCAGGTTGATATCTGGCGGCGCAAGCTGCTGCTGGATGACACTATGGGGCCAGCACGCAAGCTGCTGGCGCGTTATCAGGTGCTGGAGGAGGCCGTTAACAATAACCGCTATCCCGGCTGCCTGTTTGTGGCCGCGTGCAGCTTTTATCCGCAGCCGGACCACCCTATCCATCAGGTTGCCGAACAGCAGAAGCGCGCTTCCTGGCAATATACCCACGAGCTGTTGACCCAGCTGGAAACCGATAACCCGGAACTGCTCGCTCATCAGATGGAGCTGATTCTGGAGGGCTGCCTGAGCCGGCTGCTGGTGAAACGCAACGTGCAGGAAGTGGTGACGGCCCGTTCGCTGGCGGAAGACGTGCTGAGTATCGCGCTATGCCGTAAGAATGGCGCACTGAGCTAGTGCGCTGAGCCGTAACCTGCGCCATCAGAGCGGCGCGCTGAGCCGTAAGCGCGGTGGTGCGTTTAATCAGCGTCCTGTACTGTAAGTGCGCCGCTCCCGTACCGCACAGGCTCACGTGCTCTTTAGCAAAGAAAGCGCACACGACGGAAGCCTGAAAGACAGGCTGTCCCGAATGGATTTGCATAACTTTCAGGCTGACTGTCTGAAAAGCAGGCAGTCAATCACGCTTTAACGCTTTTTTATGACAAAGCCGTTGACGGCGGGCAGCCTTTACGGTTTAATGCGCCCCGTTGCCCGGATAGCTCAGTCGGTAGAGCAGGGGATTGAAAATCCCCGTGTCCTTGGTTCGATTCCGAGTCCGGGCACCACTATTCCAAACCCTCGCTTATGCGGGGGTTTTTGCTTTATGCGTCAAAAAATCACTGGTTTACCAGTAGATATTATCCTTTGCTCTCCTCTCCCCCCGCTTCCCGGTTGCATCAAATGGGCATTCTGCTTCACGTATTCCATTGTTGTACTGACGCCTTGCTGCGCACGTAAATCTTTCACCAGCGTAAAATTCCGTTCCGGCGACGTTATCAGCTCCGTCGTGAGGTTATGGTGAAAATAATATGGCGAGACGGCAAAACCACATTCTTTCGAAAGACGCAGGAAGAACGACCGGAGCTTTTGATGAATCTGAGCATGTCGTTAGCTTATGTGGGTCAACTCCTGAGAAGCGACTAAAAACGGTATTAGATGCCACAAAGCGGTGGTTCGCATCCTTCACAAGGATAATCCCGCCACCAGCATTAATTAATGGGTTATCCAGACAGGATTCAATCGTTGGCGCAGGAACTTGCTCCTTTCGTGTGAAAGAACGTTTCCTTTTTTCCATAAAAAGCCCCTCCAATGGGATTTGTTGCCCCCACCTGGGTGGATATCAGCCTCCTGCTCTACCGCTTCTGTGGAAAACCTTGCAGTCAACTGAAAGGCAGATCAACCCAACATCAGTTTACCCTGCCTCAGTCCAGACTATGGGAGATATCAACAATAAGTAAACGCAGATTCCATAGCACTTGTTGCTGTGAAGCCAGCTGCCTACAGCGCGCTTGCGGTATCAAACATCGTTCTAACCAACCGAGTATCCGCCATCAACGGTAATAATTTGTCCTGTGATGGAGCGAGCTGCATCAGAAGCGAGGAAAAAAGCCGTGGCGGCGATCTCTCCCGTAGCGGCTATACGCCCGGTAGGCATCCTGCTGAGAAATTCTGTTTTCGCTTCCTCATTCCGACCAACAAAGCGGTCAAACATATCCGTCTCTGCGGGACCAGGTGCAATTGCATTAACCCTGACGCCTTTAGCTGCGACTTCGAGTGCTGCGGAACGCGTGAGCCCATTGCTTAATAGTAAAAGGCAACTTAAGAAAGCCAGTACTGCAGCAATAACACTCAATCCGTGACAGGGGCAAGTTTCATAAACATCGATTTTCAGACAACGTTAGAAAGATAAAACCCCAGACTATGAGAAGTATCGGCAATCAGTGAATAAAGGTCTCATAGCGATTATAACCTCGCAACCGTTTACAATTATTACTTTCCATGCCGCCCTGAAAAAAAACGCACTAAAACAGTGAATAAAAATATCAAGTATAAAAAGGCGGCATGATTAAAGTAATAGCCCGACCCTTTGCAGGCAGAAAAGAACTTCCTTGGGGTATTCGGGCCAGGGACGCCCTATTTTATAACTTGAGGTAAAAAATGGTGTTTCTACTCCTCATGCAATTGTTCTTTCCATTGTTCTTTCCATGATTTTGATTCAGGGCTGAATACGCCTGATAATCCCGGATTACATTTATAGACATACTCCATAAATACCGGATGCCTGAAACCCGCTTTAGCCACAATACTCAGACGGTGGTGGTACAGCGTCTTGAGCGCACACCCCAACCGTTCGGAAAGTTCTGTCAGATCCATTCCGGCCGTAAAAAAAGGGAGCAGACGACGCTCCGTTAGGGTCAGTCTGACCGGCCTAACGCATTCTGCTTTTTTACGTGTCACCGGTCGTTGTGTTTTCCCACTTATGATGAGTTCAAGCAACGAAATATCCTGCTTCTGCGTAAGGATCCTGTCGCCCTGGCTTGTTGCCGGGAAAACCCGCCCCGTATGCTCCCGAGTAAGCCAGACCACGGTTATATCCTCCCGACAGCTACGGAGGGTATTGAATGCAAGCCATTCGCCCCGGAAAAATATCAGACTGTCTACGACAACGGTGATACTACAGGCATTTTTCACCTCCCGTGGCATAATTTTGGTATTATAATTCATTCTCAGGCAGGCCATCTCCGGCAGCAGGGTGGCCAGCCCCGTGAACAACCAGCTATTCTCCGTCAGCACGACAAGAAGTTTGTTATCCATTAAAGTAAATCTCCTGTTCTCTATTTTTACAACAAGGCAAATTATTTCTGTTAAATAAATACACACGCAGCAGTATCATGACCGTCAATATTAAATTGACAGACTAATCGGCTGAATCAATGGGACCATGCAGGTACGTTTAAATTATAAATATCAATGCATATGATAACTTAATATATATACTATTTTTATATAAATCAGCTCACGGAAAAACCGGAAGCGAAAGCAACCTCCGGTATTGTGCGTTAATATGATATGCTAAATTCACTCATCAATATGATTTATACTAAAATACTAATGCGTTCTCATGAAATCTATGATGGTCTGTAAATTATCACCGTTGTTTTTATGATATTGTAGTGACAGAATCGCCCCCCAAAACATAAACCGGTACGGCATAATTTCTTCAGGAAGTTCCTCAAGGGAATTTACATTGAAGAAAACCTGGAACCGCTGCTCAAAAACCTTTTCTACTGACTCCCTTAGATCTTTATCCGCAAACGTGGCTTGCCATATTTCCATGATCAGAACCAGCGGATTTTCCAGAGGCTGTTGCTGCATAAACAGGATTAACTCCAGAATACGAGACTTGCAGTCTTGAGTATTACTGGCAGGTATCTGCTGAAAAAGTTGTGGTATTAGTTCATTTAATAAATCATATCGGCCCGCAGGAAAATGATACCGGAGGGCACCCCGCGTAACGCCGGCCTGTTCGCAAATTTTATTCTCGCTGATGGCAATATAACCTTCCTTTGCAAGGATATCTCTTGCCGCGCCTATCAATTTCTTTTTGGTGTCATCCGCATTACATCGGATCATGTCCATCTTCATTAGCATCACACTCCGGATACATTTCTTTTGTTGTCATCTGGCCAGGCAGGAACAGAGCGGAAACACGCTACCAGCTCTCGGATCCTGAGCAAAAGGAGGCTGTTCCTGAATACTTCAGTGTTCATGCTCTCCTCCTGTATATGAATCATCAACTGATTTAACTGATTGTCGATAGCCGGTGTATGGCCCGACTCACTTTGCAGCCCCTTTGCATAGCGCTGTACTGCAACCGAAAGGGTATGTAGGACACGGTTGGCAAATATAACAGCGTCACGCTGTCTATGATCTCCGGCAGACCGTACATACTCTGTTTCCAGCCTATAAAGCGCAACGTGTATTTCACGTAGTTTACCCAGCAATAGCTGACAGGCCAGCGTTAACTCTTCATTATCGTTGCTGCGCCAGTTTGGTTCGAGCGCCACTTGGGCCAGGAGTTTCTGTGTGGCATCCAGTTTCAACCAGCCTTCCGCCTGTACGTTTTTTTTCCCTACCATGGGACTCATTCTTTCAGCCATATACTCAAACAAGCCAGCCAGCGAATGACGCAATGTCTTTCCTTCAGTTTCCGGCCAGATCAGACTGTGTATCAGGGTAGAAAACGTAATGCCCAGCAGGATACCTGTGAGTCTGTCCCGGATCTCTGTCAGGTTCGGATGGGGAGAAAACGTCGCAAACATAGCCAGCGAAAATGCGAACAAAATTTGGATCCCGGCATAGCTGCTTCGCTCTGAGCCTGCGGCCACCCAGCCGCTGAGTGCGATAACGGGTATCACCATCAGCAACAGTCCGGTCACAGAGTCGATATGAGGAAGGATAAATATCGTGCAGAACAAGGCCAGTAAAGTGCCGACTACGCAGCCACCAATACGCAGCAGGCTTTTCTGTACCGAGGCGCCCAGTCCCGGGACTGCGACAATGATACAGGTGAGCATGGACGTATGAATGCCTGGCCACTGAACGCTGGTATAAAATATATAACAGAGGGCAACAGCCAATAATGTTTTGATGCCGTATTTAATATAGTCATATGAAAGTTGTTCTTGCGGCCGGGAAACGCCAGAGTGCGCTTTATCTGACGCATAAGGTTCGCTATTTCGCGCCTCCAGCAGGGAAACGCCGTACAGAGCACTGTACATTTCCTGAAGACAAGCTGGCAGCATCTCAATTTGAGCATGATCCTGTTGTTCAGGGGCATAGCTTCGGTTGTCCCGCAGGCACTGTAGAAAGGAACGGCATTCGGCAGCCAGTTTATGGCAATAACTGGCTGCCATGTCTGTCAGCTCGCCGTTCAGGCTGGTTAGCTGCCGTGAGGCGGAATACAAGCGTTCAGCGGTGGCGATTTCTGCGAGATGCTTTTCTTTATCGGCACAAAACTGCTCCGAACGCATAATGGAGAACTTGAGACAGCTGTGTAACGTCAGCACACTGGTCTGAATTTCTTCCAGCGTGATTGCAGCAGCAGGCTTTCCGGCAGCTGCTGACTCCAGCGCCCGGCTGGTCACCGTAACAATCCTTTCTATTTCCTCTTGTAACTGTCTGACCGGCTCAACCGGCAGGAGCAGCGTATTTACGACATGTGCCACAACGGTGGCATAGCAGCCGGCCACCCAAGACCACAGACAGTTACGCAACAACATTTCGCCATCTGAACTCAGGTCCACAAAGCTTTGTACGTAGGTTATGGTGATAGCAACGGCAAAATACAGAAAGCTCCATTTTCTGGATGAACGCATCAGATACAGCAGAATGAGCAACGCAACAGAGACGCTGAGCAGACGGAACATCGGGGCATCAATAGTGAGTTTCAGGGTGAGGATCGCAGCCCCAACTGCCGCTGTATTCACAAGCAGGAATAACGGAAATATCATCCGAGTCAATACAATATTTTTCTGGGTGGCAAAAAAAACCACCAGCAGAGAATAAGCGAGTTGCGGGACACCCAACGTCAGTGAAATGACTATGACAATCACTGAAGAAAGCAGATACCTCAGCATGGCATTATAGCGTCCGGGGAACCCCCTTGATTCCTGGTGCAGAAAACGAAGCAGGTTACCGGTTTTTCCGCCAATCATATCTGGCATCATCATACTGCATGACCATTCTTTTCATCGCTCTGACTACCAGAATGAACCTTTACTACCGCAGATGTGCCCATCCTGAAGAGACGAGAGTCAGGAGTAGTAATGCGAATTCGTACCGGAAAGCGCTGGGCAACACGTACCCAGTTAATATTACGGGCAATGCTCGGCAAACCACTCTGTATGGCTCCGCCATCATCCGGATAAACCCCATATCCTGTGGACTCTACGGACCCGGTAAAATGCTTTCCGGTGTCACTCATCAGGTAAACATCGGCGCTGTCACCGTCGTGAATATTCTTAAGTTCCGATTCACGGTAATTTGCCACCACATACCAGTTTCTACTGTCAACCAGCGTAAAAACAGCCTGTCCTGTGCTGACGTACTGGCCGCCGGTGGTTTTTAATGATGTGATACGGCCATCAAACGGCGCCCTTACAACGGTGTGTTCCAGATTAAATTCGGCGATGGAAATATCTGCTTTAATCACTTCGCGTTTCGCAATGAGAGCTGACACACTGCTGACCGCAGCATTTGCCTGTTCAGCCTGCAGTCTGGCTGACTGTAATTGCGCCGCCGAGGCACGCTGCCGGGCTTGAGCCTGATCCAGGGATTCATCGGAAACATAGTTTCGTGCGCGTAAGGCTTGCAGCCGTCGCAGGGTAGCAGCATCCTGTTCAGCCGTAGCACGGGCCGCATCAATATGTTTCTCCGTAGCCTGTGCATTAAACTCCTGAGCACTGATATCACGTCGGGTAAGAATAACTTGCTGCTCAAGCTGGGCCAGGTTTGCCTTTTCGCGAATTAAGGCATCATGATACGGACGAGGGTCTATTTCGAATAAAACATCACCCTTATGGACAAGTTCGTTCTCTTTCACCGGTATTTTTATGATAACTCCGTTAACCTGAGGGGCAATATTTATGGTATCAGCATAAACATAGGCATCATCTGTCCCCGGTGTCTCATCAAACAGTCTGATTAACCAAATTAATATGGCCAGCGTAGACACTGACAGCACCAGAATAAACAGCCGCTTATTCATACAAGTTTTTACCTTAATTGGCATCTGCGTTCCATGATTAACAAATAAAGATTAATAAAAAAACAGGATCCAGAACCCCATTGATAAAAACGCTATCAACAACGGGTAAGTTAAAATATAAGGGGATAGCCACCTGCTACGCCTGAAATTCTTCAGTGATATGTTTATTACAGCAGAGGTCAGACAGCCGCCGGAAATGCAAAAAAGCCAGTCCGGAAAGTAGGCACCGAGGATATTGACTGAAGGAGAATGCGCCGAACAGCCACTCAGCTGGAATATTATAAAATTCTGCAAAAGTAATCTGTGTTTCATAAATAAAGAGTCATTAGATTTTTACATAGCATATATAAACCCACATCAACATACAACCCTGTATTTTGTGTGTGAATAGAGAGGAAGGGTTTACTGCCGCTGGCATAAGCTCCTACCAGGATGTGAGTTGAGACGGAAAAAACCTCGCCGTTTACCAGAGGCTCGCATATTACTTTTTCACTTACTAAATTGCGCCACCAACAAGCAGCCGATAATATCCGCTGGCGACAAGTAAGAAAACAATATATATAAAGAATATGAAATTCATTTAGTCAGGCAGTAATGAAAAATAAAAAATACACATTTCAGGTTTATTAGAGAATAAATTATGGGCCAGAAAAAACCTCGAATAAAGATTACCGCAATACTTTTATATCTCCTAAGTAACGTCAATCTGCAATATATGGTGGTACTAAAACCGACTTCTTAAGTGTGTGTGTACTTGCTAAGATTATATTTAATCATACTTGCAAGAATCATCCCATTTTACCTTACCTCAGAATTTTTTGCGATGCACAATAATAGCCTTGTGGTAGCATTAATTAAAAATACAGTGACGTCTTTTAATGTAGTTATAGGGATTAGCTTTATGTCATCACGTTATTCACGGCCGCAAATTTGGTTGCACTGGATTTCCGCAGCTATTATCATCTGGTCCACTCTCAGTGGATTCTATGTAGCATTATTTAATCACGATCTACAGTGTGAAATCTGGATTGGTTTCCTTAATGTATCCCTTACAACAATTTATATTCCTCTCTTTATGCTAAGGATCTGGTTTGCGTGGCGCCACGGTAAACCTGCCGATAGTTTACTGAGTCATAAAGAAGATAAGCTTGCGGCAGTAGGGCATATGCTGCTTTACAGTAATATTGCTTTAGTATTAATTACTGGCGTAATGATGATGGAAAAACCTATTAACGTTTTTGGTTTTTTTGAGTTACCTCATCCCGTTAATGACAACAGAATTACCAGTATTTTCCATACAGTACATATTATTTCCTGCATTAGCTTAGGACTGCTTATTATTGGGCATATTTTAGCAGTAGTTAAGCATCAGCTAAAGGGTAAGCCATTACTTCGACGCATGAGCTGGTAAGTAGAGGGGGTTACGAAAATAAACGCGCTGCTTTTAGGACAGGTGATATTTAGCATGTAAGTAACTGGCCAGTTTTGGAAAAAAATAAAAAATAAGCTATGTGAAGCATAATCACATGGCCAGGTTACACATTCGGATAATCATTTTAACGCCGCCATTCTTACCTGAATTTATTATATCGCGAAGGCCAGATGCGCTCCGGCTCGGTATCCAGGGCTATGGCAATCAGCCTTTCCCCTCTTGGCCAGTGGCGGTTCAGCGCATTGGCCAGCGTGGACGAGGCCAGCCCAGCCTCGCGGGAAACGGCAGACAGCGTCGTGCCTCTCTTCTTCAGCTCGGCAATGATATCTGCCGGGTGCCAGTCCTTATCGGTTATCTCTGTCATCCTTGTCAGCTTCCATCAGACGTTGCTTGTTGAGTATCACTAAACAACTACGATGTTAAGTAATGCTAAACAGTAAGTCAATGTATGATTGTTGATGGTGTTACTGATGATCCCAGCTCGTTTGAAAGCCGCCCGTCTCCATGCTCGTCTGACTCAGGAAAAGCTGGGCGTTCTGGCAGGCATTGAAGAGGAAACGGCGCGCTCGCGCGTTTCGCAATACGAAGGCGGGATCCATCGTCCAACGTTTGAAACGATGTGCGCCTTTGCAAAAGTGCTCAACGTGCCGGAATGCTATTTTTATACGATTGATGACGCCTTCGCCGAGACGATTTTAGCGCTCTGGCACCAGAGACAACGTCCCGCCTGACGCCGCTTTAACAGTGGCCCTGTCGCTTTTCAGACAATCGCCAGCCCTGCGGTCGCTCCCCTTATTTCACAAGCTGTACGCCTGTTCCGATGTCTTTTCCTCTGTCGCCAGAAGCAAAAAAACCATCGTCAGGCTTGATCGTTTCCCGTAAATGATAATACTGTGTTTATATACAGCTTATTTCGGGATAACCCCATGAATTTACTTCGTCCGGTCGAAGTCCGCGCGCTTCTGCGGCTGCCGCTCTTTATGAGCCGCGTGCCCTGCGGCTCACCTGCCAGCGCGCACGACCATGTTGAACAACGTCTGGACTTAAACGATCTGCTGGTGCAGCGGCCGGAGAGCACCTATTACATTCGCGTCAGCGGCGACTCAATGAAGGATGCCGGGATCGATGACGGTGACCTGCTGGTGGTCGATAACGGTATTGCCGCCGATCACGGCGATATCGTGGTCGCGGCGGTAAACGGCGAGTTCACGGTAAAAAAGCTGCAGCTGCGCCCGGACGTGCGGCTACTGGCGATGAACAAGGCCTGGCCGCCGATAGTGCTGGCGGAAGAAGAGCAGCTGGATATTTTTGGCGTGGTGACCTTCACCATTAAGGCGATGGAGTAAGCCATGTTGAAAAATCGGGTTTACCGCGCCTGCGCCTCTGACGTTCAGACTTCGCCGCCGCATCAGGTTAAGTTTTTGTTCAGTCGGCTGCACGAGCTGGTGCCGACTAATAATGATCTGAGTGGTGAGAAACGTTAGTTAATTTGATGCTTTTCAGGTCAGCAGCTCTGGAGTGTTGTTTGGTCTGCTATGAGCGAAATATAGACTTTCATACCCTGGAACTTACGCTATTAGGTGATTCAGGGTATACGCTTGCTGGTTACGAATATTGAGCTTCGCGTTTCGTATGATCGATAAATGCTCAGTGCGTTGATTCCAAATTTCTTCTGACAGAGTAATAGCTCTATCTGAGCTGATTATATTTTCAGCATATACATTACATATCATCTTCTTTACTGAATCGTCTAAAGTTAATGCTGCAAATATTAAGAACAGGATTTTATTATGAAATGTTTTCGCATCAACAGCTTTGGTAGTCTGGACGCCCTTAATATGCGTATTGAAGACGAGCCGAAACCATCCCGAAGAGAAGTGCTGGTCAAAGTCAGAGCCTGTAGCCTTAACTACCGCGATCTCTCAATGCTCTTTGGCAAAGGAACGCTTTCTCCACGCAAAGGCCTCATTCCGCTATCTGACGGGGCCGGTGAAATCGTCGAGACAGGTGATGATGTGAGCCGATTCCGTAAAGGAGACAGAGTCGCAGGCATATTTTTCCCTAACTGGCAGGCTGGCGCCTTAACTCAGGATACTGGAAGAGGGGCATGGGGACTGGAAGAGGATGGATGGCTGACTCAGTATAAAGTTATCAGTGAGGAGGCGCTGGTCTCCATTCCGCAGCATCTCTCTTTTGAAGAGGCTTCCACCTTGCCTTGTGCGGCAGTGACTGCGTGGAACAGCCTGATGAAACCGCGCCAGCTTAAAGCAGGCCAGACGGTTCTTATACAGGGCACCGGCGGAGTATCGTTGTTCGCAGTGCAATTTGCAAAGCTACTGGGCGTAAAAGTGATTGCCCTGACCTCAACTCAGGAGAAAGAGCAGCTACTCCGTGAGCAGGGCGCTGACCATATAATTAATTACACACAGCATTGCGACTGGTATCAGCAGGTCAGAGAATTGACGGAAGGCAGAGGTGTGGATCGTATTGTAGAAGTTGGGGGGCCAGGAACCATAGCTCACTCCATAAAATCCTGTACGAAGGGTGGCGAAATTATTCTGCTTGGCTTTGCTTCCGGGGGTAACAGCATGCTGAACTTTATGGATATCTATGCAAGTGGTGCAGTGCTTATGCCAATGAGTGTGGGCTCGCGTGAAGACTTTGAAGACATGAACAGAGCTATCTCTCAGGCACAACTTCATCCTTTAATTAGTAGGACTTTTACGTTTGACGATGCGGTAGAAGCCTGGCGCTTTATGCAGGGGAAAAAACACACGGGCAAAATTGTTATTACTCTTCAATAGATTAAAATAGCGGCAGGATTTAAGCGTGCTGTGTAGATGATTCAGAGCCGGTATGGTTTGAACAGATCAGTCACTATGGCCGTAAACGCTGTAAAATAAAGGGGCCTGAGTTGGCCCCTGTTAAACTGTTTTAATTATTGAAAGAGTTTTCGCGAGCCGCAGTCCGTCGTGATGCCAGGATCCCCAGATGGCTCACCAGGGCCAGTGCTGCTACTGTGCCAGCGAAATAAGGCAGGTTGCTGGCGTGGATGCCGTAAGAAATCAGTAACCCACCGCAGATAGTCCCTACCGCACCGCCTAAATAATTGCTGGAACTGTTCAGCGCTACCACAGCTGCGCCGTGCTCCGGCTGCATTCTGAGCAAACTGTGCTGTTGAGGAGCAAGCGATGACCAACCTGTAGCTCCCCAGAGGATGAAAGAGAGAAAGGCGAACGCCGGCCCATACTGAGAAGTAATCGGTATGCTCAACAGCGACAGGGCCATAATCAGCAAAATGAAGACCAGTAAAATGGCGGGTTTTTTACACCAGTCGATCACATGGCCCACACTGAAGCTTGCTATCATCCCGCCAATGCCCCACGCCCATAAGTAAGGCGTAATAGCATTCACATCAGAGACTTTCTTAAGCACGGGCGCAATGAAAGTATAAAGGCCAAGACTGGCGAGTGCCGTCAGAAAGGTGACACCAACGGTTGCAGCTACCTGACGATTGCCTAACATCTTAAAGCGAGCCGATAACGAAGGCGGTGTTGAAACGGTGATATCAGGAAAGCCCGCTACCACGCCAATCAGCCCAACGACACCAATAACGGTTACCAGCCACAAGGTGCTTTGCCATCCAAAGTGGGACGAGAGGATTAGCCCCAAAGGCACGCCAATTACCGTTCCGGTGCTCATGCCGCCCAGGATCATGCTCAGCGCGCGGCCCTTACGTTCCGGACTAACCAGGGCCGCCGCCGCCGCCGCTGCAACCGGTGAGAAAAGCCCCGCCCCTGTTCCTGCAATCGCCCGAAAGAATAATAAAGTATGCAGGTCGGGACTTAATGCGCTGCCGATATTCGCAACGGAAAAAATCACTAACGCGACACTAAGAATTTTACGAACAGATTTTCCGGCCAGAAGGGCGGAAAACAGAGGGGCGGCAACAGCATAACAAAGCGTAAACGCAGTGACGGTCTGGGCATTTTGAGCTTCACTAGTGCCATAGGTGAGTCCGATTGCCGGCAGTATACCGGCGATGACATACGCATCCAGACCTAAAGCGAACATTCCTATGGATAAGAAAATAATCTTTTTCATATAACCTTCAAACAATGGTGAAACCGCCTAGCCTAATTGCTCAAGGCTGCCATCTTCAGTGAACAATTCCCTTTCATCTTTAAGGACATAGTTTGCCGGGCCAATTCGGCGCACTTTATGCTCAATCGTGTTAAGCAGCCTCTGTAATCTGAGCGAAGTATCGAGATCGGCAAAAGCGTGTTCAGGCGGTAAGTTATTCAGAAGATAATGAATGACTTCCCGCACCTGCTTCCTGAGCTTCTGAATTGTTTTTAACGCCTGTTCAGACTCATCGAAAGAGGTGGTAAATGCCTGAATCAATTCGTCACCCTGCTTTGTGTGCTTCCATAGCCTGAGATGGTCATTGTCCCACTCAGGCGTATCAAACGTCAGCCGGGCATACACCAGCTCTTTTTCTGGCGATGAAAAGATAAAATCGAGCGTACGCTGACGAATTATATTGGTAAAGCTGCTATAGCCGGTGATAAGGGCTTCTCCAAGCCGGGCAGTAACTGACACGCTATCAAGGATGTTATCGCCAGATATGGAAAAGTTAGATTCTGTCCCAATAGCGGCATCAAGCTCCAGATGCTCATTTATGCCCGCCACCCATTCCACCAGATCAAGAGAGTGAATAATTTCACTGGGTACGCCACAGGTAGTTCTGTGGTCGTGTATCCTGTCTTTTCCCCAAATGAAGTTTGCCCGTAGCAGAGTGAGGCTGTTATCGCGAATATAATTTTTTAAATAGTCGGTGGCTTCAGAATACCTTTCAACCATATCCATACAGAATCCAAGCGTATTGACGAGCGCCTGCCGGATGCGATGAAGATCGTCTGCCGAATTAACCAGCGGTTTCTCACAGATAATAAAACCGCTATAGCCCTCCAGCTGGAAAAGGACTTCAGCATGATTTCCATCTGAGACCGCCACAACAATAACATCCGGGAGGTGCTGCTTAAGCGCTTGTTCAATATTAGAATAGTAAGTGAACGGCAGATCTTTCTTACTTACTGCGACATAAGCATAGTTAAATTCAGTCGCCCTGAATTCCCCTTCTAAGGACTGAAAAGCGTTGATATACCTTTTCCCGGCATAGCCGGGACCAATAATAAGAACATTTAACGCGGCCATTTTTCCTCACAGTATTTTGATCAGAAGATCTTCACCTGAATTTTTGAATCCAAGTTTTCTGTACAGCGCATCACCTGCTGGCGTTGTTTGCAGCACTACCTTTCCTGCATCCCTGGCGCTAAACCATGAAAATAAAGCAGAAAGAAGAAGGCTGGCGAGGCCATTACCTCGCCATTCTGGCGCCACTACCACAGACTGAATCCATCCCTGCACGCCGTTCAAAATGCCAGGCATGGGCGCTCGTTCATCCAGAATGCCCGTTGCGCAGGCAATTATGTTGTCCGCTTCGTCATGTATAACCACAACCCTCACATTACCTGTGGGTTCATTAAGCTTCTGAAGAAGCCACTTTTGGTAGTGCAGCTGCCACGCTAAGTCTTCCTCGGATGAGGTCGCAGAATAGTGGGCGTCGCCGTCGCTGAGGAGCAGCTTCCGAAGACGAATTAACCCTTCAATATCCGCTGTTCCGGCTGTCACGCATTTCGCGCTGAGGGGGGGGCTGGTTTCCAAAACTTTCATGCGACAGTATTTAACTCCTGAGGTGATTTTTGAATAAAAGGCACGTCCATTATGCGGAACACTTCTTCCAGAGCATCTGCCAGAGCGTAGATTTGTGCTTCAGAATGGCCTGGCGTCACGTTTACTCGAAATCTTTCTGTGCCAACCGGTACGCTAGGAAAGTTGATAGGCTGAAGATAAATGCCTTTTTTCTCAAGAAGGTAACGTGCCGATTTTTTACATTTATCCGCACTTCCTATTAGTACTGGCAGGATGTGAGTGGTACTGATCGGCATTACCGGGATGTTTTTTTTCAGAAGGAGTTTCCTGAGCAGCGCTGTTTTCTTATGCAGCTCATCTCGCTCTGCGTTCGAGCTCTTCAGGTGCTGAATGCTCGTATAGCAGGCGGCAGTGATTGCCGGCGGTAATGAAGTTGTAAATATAAACCCAGAGGCAAAAGAGCGGATAGCGTCGATAATCAGCGCGCTTGCAGTAATATAACCACCGATAACGCCGATAGCTTTCGCCATTGTTCCCTGGATAATATCTATCTGGTCGGCTATACCAAGACCGGCAGCAATACCCGCCCCGTTGGGGCCATACATGCCTATGGCATGAACTTCATCAATATAGGTCAGCGCGTTATATTTTTTTGAAAGCGCGACAATTTCTTTAACTGGCGCGATGTCACCGTCCATTGAGTAAACGGATTCGAATATAACGATTTTAGGACGGTCAACAGGCTGCTCTGAAAGTAGTCTTTCCAGATCTTTAACATCATTGTGACGGAATATTTTTCGCTCAATAACAGTACTGCGGATACCATTGATTATTGATGCATGATTCGAAGCATCGGAAAAGACAACGCAGTCATCGAAGAGTCTGAGCAAGCACTGAATGGTGGCATCATTTGAGCTGTAGCCAGTAGGAAATACCAGGGCCGCTTCTTTACCATGCCAGTCAGCAATAGCGTTTTCTAGTTTTTCAAAATAGGAGTGCGTACCGCCAATGTTTCTGGAACCACCCGATCCCGCGCCATACTGTTCAATTGCTTGATGCATGGACTCAATAACTTGGGGATTTTGTGACATATTTAAATAGTCATTACTGCACCAGACTACCACTTTTTTCTGGTCATCATCGCCGGTATAGGCTTCCGGATACGAACCCTTAATCCGGTTGATGGTTTGAAACGTGCGATACTGTCCGCTAGCCTTAAGATCAGAAATCCTTGATTCAATAAATTTACTGTATTTCAATGAGTTATTCTTTTTCTTGCGGCCTACTTTAACGCTAAATGTAAAGTTATGTTTAAGAGGTCGACAATGATAACTAAGTTAATCTAATGATTCATTGCTTGTTTGTAACTTAATGTTGCGTTTTTGTTATAAGACGATGTGTTAGGCTTGGCAGGACTTATATATAACTAAAGCTTATTTAAAAAGGCTGTTTTGTGAACAATTTTATTAGAAAACTCACGGAGTTGATTAAAAAACACACTTCCCTGTAATAGGCGACTTCTCTTTTTAAGATAAACCTCATGCTTGAGGATAAGTATTAATGATGAACTACTTGAGCTGATACACACAGGACTTCAGGGGGTAGCCATGCCGCTCGGCGATAGCAGGCTGGCCGGTGTTTACAGGCGGTGATTGACGCTGCTGGCTGTTCAGTAAAGGCATTATTAGCTCGCCATTCGGGGATGCAATGGTATCTCCCGTTCTCCGTCTTTTAGACAGCTTATCGCTGAAGCGCAGGCGCTATTAAAGGAAGGCAGAATATCATCGACTCCTCTAACGTCTAATACCTGAGAGGTTATTGGTGCCATTAAGGTACATAATATAAACGAAGCCATAATCTGATGGCTGTCATTCTTTGCTCTGATTATAACCAAGATAGTGTTAAGTGAGTATCCAGTTCAAAACAGCGGAGCTGCATCTGGTCGGAATGTCCGCTTCGGCAAAAGCGGACATTCAGTCCGGTTGAGCCTCCCTACCTGAGGCGATTGAGTCTGGCGAGCAGTGCGCAGCCAGGCCTGAATGCCGCTGAGAGTGACACTGATGTCAAACATCTCAGCGCGCCCGGCGTAGCCGGTTACAGGCATATACAGCGCTGCCGAACTATACCTTCCTCTGAACGGCTTAAACTAACTCCCAGCAAAAAATGAGCTACGGTAAACCCTTTTAACTACGGTGAACGGGCTTTACGGCGCTTGCGACGTTAAGTCCTGGCGTCTGCAGCTTACTGCTAACGCCAGGGGAAATATATCTCCCAGCGACAGCCATAGCACTTAACACGTTAGCCGCTAACTTAAGTAAGCAACCGATACAAAACACATAATAAAAGTTAGTAGGTAAATACTTCTTAAAATCATTGGCTTATTAATAACTAATTGTTAGTTTCATTCAGATACAATGATTGCTATCTCTGCGCCTGCAACGGCAGCTTTTGCATTATCGATCGTTACCGGCCTGCCGTAGCGGGCAGCCGCGTGCTGATTGATGTGGCAGGCCGCTGCGAATGGGCGCGTATCGGAAATAATCCACAACGAATCGTCACCGATTGCGGGCAAACGATTGAGGGTAATCAGCTACAGGAAGCGATCATACTGGGGGTAGTAATCCGCGAGGTGGTGCCCACCTACCCATTTAATCGCTCTGACATAAGCTTAATTGGCAACGATTAGGAAAATTCGTAAATCTCTGTTGCTGAATAAAAGAAATGTGGTATTTTTATTCATACAAAGGGATATGAAGAGGATATTCAGAGGGAACATGAAAAATTCTTATGTTATCAATAATACTATAAAGTTTAGCCCGGCTGATAATAAGCTATTTTTTTTAAACGGTACAGCTGATGCCATTACTCTTAACCACCCGGCCAGCCTGTGTTTTCTTGAATTAATAAGAAAACAGGGTGAGATAATCACTCAGCAGGATTTTATGAATGAGATATGGCATAAAAATGGAAAATATGTAACAGCCAATACTTACTATCAAAATATTTGCCTGCTGCGTAAATGTTTAAAAAAAACCGGGCTGGACGAGAACACTATTGTCACGGTGCCCCGTAAAGGACTGATGCTACCACGATCCGTTGAAATCAAAATCCTGCCCGTAGCTTCAGCAGACCCGCTTAATCATATGGAAGGCAGGCTGGCGGCCTGCAGCCAGCCTGAACCTACCGTCGGAAACGCCCCGACTGAAGTCGCTTCGCCGGGCATTAAGCCCGCGGCAGAACAAGCTTTCTCCGATTCGCCAGGAGTTAAGCCATGTGCATTGATACAAGGAACGCAGAGAAAAAAAGCAATGCTGAAGTTCCCCCATGCAGGCTGGAAACGATATAAAACATCTTTCTTATTCACGCTTTTATTCTTTTTTGATTTTATTATAACCATCAAAGTTTTCCCTTAAACACCTACCATAAATATTAATTAACAGTTCCGGATGGATTTTATCCATTCGGATCAAAAAGGACAAAAAACCATAAGAAGAAGGAAAGCTTCACACTCTTTAATGCGTGGATGGGCGGCCATCTTTTCTGCTGTTGCATATAGCAGATAAGAAGGAAGATCGGCGAACGCCGTTCTGAAAAAAATCTCCTGTGAATAAGATATAATTCAACAGCCCTGCTGTAGACTTCACTATCTTGTTACTATAAGAATAGCGATAGGCCAGACCACTTCAGGCGCCTGCTTCACTTATTTTTATCATTAAATGGCGCGATGGATCTTAAACAGTGGACTGAGCAGCAATGACTTTGACAGATGCAGGAGGCATCAGTGATAACTATGGGAAAAAATCTTATCGGTAAAAAAAATGGCGTGATCTTCATTATCAATGAAGAGATCACGTTTGATCCTGATAAATGCATTATAAGGAATATCATGCATAACCAGGAAATCAGGCTGAATATGCCTGCCAGCCGTTGTCTTACTCTGCTGTTAATGAATCCGAATTCCGTGATATCCAGGGAGCATTTCCTTGAAGAGGTTTGGCAAAAAAACGGCGTTGTCGTCTCACAAAACACTTATTACCAGAACATATCAATATTGCGCAAAACTTTAAAGCAGGCCGGATTAAGTGGTGAATTTATTGTTACCGTTCCTCATAAGGGGCTAACCTTATGCCAGAACATTACGATAACACACCAAAAAATCAGAGAAACGGATCTGGAGAATGATGTTATTAAAATGTCATACAATAAAATCCATAATATGAAAATAGCACCACAAGCGGAGAAAAAGGAGAGCTCCCGGAAGGCCCTTCCTTTTTTTAATCGAGGGGAAATCCGATTTTTTTTCACGGACGGAGATGAATGCAGGCACATCTTCTCGATGATCCTTATCGCTTTGATAATCTCTGTCATCATAACATTGATTAACAGTTATGCTGTAAATGCCAAAGGGATCACCCCCACCACGAAAGAGCAAAAAAGCGAATTACCTTTTTGTTTTGCAAAACAAAACACCGACTGTTCTGAAATTGTTTTAATGAACAGAAGGTTCTCTCTTTCACAAAATCACGCTGTGATTCACAAGTCCCCCAAGCTTAGTCTGTTCAGATGAATCTCATCAACAACATAAATTCACAATGCTTCATATAGACTACTTCCAAATCTTACGATTATATTATCGGCGCTGCATCAGCTTGCAGGCAACAGATAATTCCCGTTGCTTTTAGCATATCGGCTATAGATTACCGGGAATGGCTTATTTAAATTGCATTATCAGGATTATTATTAACAAGGAATAGCACTATGAAAATGTATAACGCGCTGTCAGCGCTGGCTCTATTAACCATTTTCTCTACCACTTCCGCAGCTGCCGCAGACGGGACAATTAACTTTAAAGGCAGCATTATCGATACTGCCTGTACTGTTGACCTCGACGGTGCTGGCGCGACAACCATGGATGTTATCATGGGAAATGTTCATAAAACCGCGTTTAGCGGCGTAGGATCAACGGCGGGCGGCAGTGCCAGCACCACTAAATTTAGTCTTACCCTGAAGGACTGTCCGGCAACCGCAGCAACCGCAAAAATAAAGTTTGATGGTATCGCCTATGCTGGTGATAACACTGTACTGGCTTTGACTGATGAAGCAGGTGTTGCAACAGGCGTAGGTATTCAGCTCTCCGACAGCAATGGCGTTCTGCCTTTATATACCGAGTCAGCTTCCTATGCGCTGACTTCTGGTACAACGTCCAATACTCTGGACTTCTATGCTCGCTATATCCAGAAAGCGGCTACCGTCACTGCTGGTCCGGCTAACTCCGTAGCAACTTTTACCGTTAATTATTAATTTGCTGAACATTAACACCATCCGTTACGGATGGTGTTTTCCATCGCTCCCAGGAGGATAAAACATGCGACATTTCCATATTTTCCTGTTTTTTATTGGGATGTTAAGTATCTCAGGCGCCAACGCTGGCGTCATTATTGGGGGTAGCCGGCTGATTTACGAAGGAAACAAAAAAGAAAAAGCGATCGGTATAGAAAATCCGGATACCTCTCCTTATTTAATCCAGTCATGGGTCGAAGATGAACAGGGGAATACCATTAAAGATACGCCCCCTTTTATTGTCACGCCGCCTTTATTCAGAATGGATGGCGGTCAAAAGAACCTGCTGCGCATTATTCGGGGAGCACGTGCATTGCCTCAGGATAAAGAGTCTCTCTATTGGCTCAATATCAAGTCTATTCCCTCATCATCAGAAGAGAACAGAAACACGCTGCAAATAGCCGTGCGCTCCCGACTCAAACTGATTTACAGGCCAGATGCCCTGGCGGGAGAAACAGCGGAAAAGCATACTGATGAGCTGGTCTGGAAAACAGAAGGAACAACGTTAACCGTTACTAACCCTTCTGATTACTATATGAATTTTATGTTTATAAAAATTAATAATAACAGTATTACCGAAGGTGGACTGGTCGCGCCACGCTCATCCGCAACCTTTAAACTTCCGGCCAGCAATGTTGCTGGCAGCATCAGCTGGAAGTTAATAAATGATTATGGCGGTATCGGCGAGCTACACCATGCTTCACTTTAATTTTAAAGGATGAATCACGAAAGTTTTTTTAACTTTTGCAACTTTCGACCCACCTGTACTTACGCAATGGAATGTGATTATGTATGGAACCTCATCTGCCAGATGTAAGAAAAAAATTAGCCGTTGCCTTTGGCCACTGATGCTGCCAGCCCTGCTGGCTGGTCTGATTGAAAAGCAGGCTAATGCGAGGGAGATGTTCAACCCCAATTTTCTCCAAACCAACAGCGGAAGTACGGAGATAACCGATCTGTCGGTATTCGAGAATCCGCAGTCTCAGGCGCCGGGCGATTATGTAGTCGATATTTTTATTAACGATAGCTTTGTCGAAACTAAAAAAATCACCTTTTTTAGCCACGAGCGGTCAGCAAGCGAGAAGGTTCTACAGCCCTGTTTAAGCCTGCAACTGCTGGCTTCCTACGGCGTGCGCACCACGGCCTTTCCGGATTTAAAAGAGAACGCGGCGGGATGCGTTGCGGTTACCGCGATACCGCAGGCCTCTGTCACCTTCAATTTTAATACTCAGCGACTGATGTTAAGTATTCCGCAAGCAGCACTGCGCACCAGCGTCAGGGGATTTATTTCGCCAGAGCAGTATGATGAAGGGCTGACGGCGCTTTTCCTGAACTACCGATTTTCTGCGGCTAATAATTATGCCCGTGACATTCATGCTCACGACAGCGACAGCCAGTACCTTAATCTGCGCCCCGGATTGAACATGGGAGCATGGCGGCTACGCAATTACACCGCCTGGAACCGCAGCAGCACCTCAAAAGATAAAGGCAAATGGGATGCCGTCTATACCTATCTGCAACGTAATATTATTCCGCTGAAAGCGCAGCTTACCGTAGGCGAAAGCACCTCGCCTGCCGACATCTTCGAAAGCGTGCCTTTTCTTGGCGCGCAGCTGGTTACAGATGATGAAATGCTACCGGAGAGCCTGCGCGGTTACGCTCCGGTAGTACGAGGAACGGCCCGGACAAATGCTCAGGTTATTATTCGCCAGAACGGCTATATCATTTATCAAAGCTATGTTGCGCCGGGCGCTTTTGAGATCGCCGACCTGTACGCTACCGGCGGCAGCGGTGATTTATACGTCACCATCAAAGAAGCCGATGGCAGTGAGCAGAATCTGGTTGTGCCTTATGCTTCCCTGCCGGTACTGGCGCGTGAAGGCTATCTTAAATACAGCTTCACCACGGGTAACTATCGTCCTTACGACAGCGCCGTTGATGAAAGATATTTCAGCCAGGCGACGGTTATCTACGGCCTGCCCTGGAATATTACGCTGTTTGGCGGCTTACAGGCTGCCGCAAACTACCAGTCGCTCGCCTTCGGCATCGGTAAAAATTTTGGCGGCCTGGGCGCGTTCTCTGCCGACGTGATTAATGCCTGGTCAACGGTAAAAGACCAGGGCAAAACCGACGGCCAGTCCGTACGACTCCGCTACAGTAAAAACTTTTATGAAACGGGGACTAACTTTGCCATTGCCGGTTACCGCTATTCGACCCGTGATTACTATTCTCTGCCCGAGCTGATGGATACCTGGCGTTCAGGCTACAGCTCATTGTACCGGGAACAGGCGCGTAACCGCACGGAGCTGACGCTGAACCAGCATCTGGGCCAGTCCGCAGGCGCCCTGAGCCTCAGCCTGTTACGGGAAGACTACTGGCGTACCAACCGCCGGATGGAGTCGGTTTCTACCAGCTACAACAACAGTTATAACGGCATCAGCTACGGCGTAAGCTACAGCTTTAACCGTAATTCGTCTGACTTCTCCGGCAATCGCACTGACGCCAAAGATCGGATCTTTTCCTTCAACGTTTCTATGCCGCTGAGTCGCTGGCTGCCCAACAGCTGGGCGAACTATACGGTGACCAGCAGCAAACCGGGAAGCGTCAGCCACAGCGCTGGCCTGAGCGGTACGGCGCTGGAAAACAACAACCTTGCCTGGAACCTGCGCCAGGGGTATGCCAGCCAGGGGACGGGCAACAGTGGCAATCTTGACGCCGATTATCGCGGTACTTACGGTGAGGTCACCGCCGGTTATGGCTATGATCAGACGATGAAAAGAGTGAGCTATGGTGCCGAGGGCGGCGTGATTATCCATAGTAAAGGCGTCACTTTGAGCCAGCCCTTTGGCAATACGGCAGCGTTAGTGGAGGCGGAAGGCGCCAGCGGCGTACAGTTAATTAACCAGACCGGCGTTAAAACGGATTTCCGTGGTTATACCGTTGTACCGAACGTTGCTCCTTATCGTCGCTCAGATATTGCGCTTGATACCACCACGCTGTCTGAAGATGTCGATCTGGCGTTAAGCACTCAAAGTGTAGTGCCCACACGAGGTGCGATTGTTCATGCCCGTTTTTCCGCCCGGGTAGGCGGCAGAGGGATCATGACGCTGACGCATAACGGCCAGCCGGTTCCTTTTGGCGCAATGGTGGTGGAGGCTAATGAACAGGATAAGCAAGGATATATTGTCGGAGAAGCCGGTCAGGTTTATCTCAATGGGCTTAAACCTTCAGGGACTTTGCTGGTGCAATGGGGTAAAGCCAAAGAACAGCAGTGTCGCGTGAACTATAAGCTATCTGAAAAGAAAACCGGGAACGGTGTTCAATCTTTGACTGGCGTCTGTCGGTAATCGGAAAGGATTCATTCTGCTGGGCAGAAGGAGTATTGCAGCAATGAGAGTTTTTAAATTTAGCCTGAAAGTAAGAATAATTTTTTTATTATTATCCCTGCCCTCGTTTTCTTGCGTTGGAAGCTGCGTAATGGGTTCGACAGTTAAAGCCTCGACCGGCGCATTAACATTAGCGGTGGATCCAAGAGTGAATATAGGGGAACAAATAGGTATCCGCTACGGTAAGGGATTTGCCGGTCAGACATTTACCGTTATCTGCACAGGAAGCACGCCTTATCGCTCCGCCTCTCTGTTAACGGCCAGTACAACTGTAGCAGGTGCCTATGAAACAGGAATTGCAGGTGTGGGCGTCATCATTAGCGATCTTTACAAGGCAGGCGTAAACGTTCCTCTTAATACATCCGTTTCACCCAATTCGCTGACGCCCTGGGTAAACCAGAATGAAGTCAAACTGACCTTTGTAAAAACTGGCCCAATAACGCCTTCAGCAATCGGTAGTAAGGTTTATGCCAATTTCTATCTGAACGGCGGAGCCTTTGCAACGCTGACGGTAAACAGCCTGGCCATTATTCAAAAAAGCTGTCTGGCGGATGTGAATTCACAAAATCAAACTGTGAACCTCGGCAGCCCAAACCGCAGTGAGTTCAGCGGCGTGGGCAGCACGGCTGCCTCTTCAGAACGCAACTTTAGCGTAATACTACAGTGTGAAGCAGATAATATTCCGGTTCAGGTAACGTTCAATCCGGTAGGAAATTCATCCGCTGACGGCCTGCTGGAAATTGATGCGGATGCGGAAGCAGCGGCGGGCGTCGGCATTGAGGTTCTGGATAGTAGCAGAACCCCGCTTACTTTTGCTGCGGCAAAGACTTACCACGCCGCAGCGGAAAAAAGCATCGAAATCCCATTGATTGCCCGCTACAAACAAACCGGAGAGATTTCACCAGGGAAAGCCAATGCCGCCATGACTTTTACTATTACTCAAAATTGATGCTGGCTGACATTTGAAGTTAAAAAATTTATATTCAATTCAGAATTCATAAGATATACATGCAGTCAAAACTAACAAATTAATTCCTCAAGAGTGCGTTTAACCTGCATTCTGAACAATGACCATAGAACTTTTCAGGAAAAATTCACATAAAACGGTATTAAAGCCACTTGAATGACGAAGGAAAAACGCATTAATATTTACGCCTCGGTTTTACACGAGAAGTAAAAACAGGAAGGGCTTATTTATATAAGTCCATAAAATAAAAAAGGAGTAGTAAAATGAAAGAACTTTCAGTAATGGAAATGAACGATGTTTCTGGCGCCTATAGCTGGGACTTCACTAACTTCTGGACTGCTGGCGCAAGCCTTATCGGTAATGCTGCCGAACTGGTTGGTTCTGCAGCACTTGGCGCTGCCGTTGGTGGCGCAGCTGGCGCAGTAATTGGTGGTAAGCACGGCGGAGATGGCGGTGGTATCCTGGGTGTGGGTATCATCGGCCAGGGAGTTGGTATGATTGGTGCTGGCATTATTGGTTCAATTTGCTTCGGTATCACGGGCGCATTATTTGGTTGGGATAACACCACTAAATATGCAGAAAACGCAATCAATGGCCTGATAAACGGAACGATTTACTAAATCCGCATGGTTATCAAGAGCCACTCCGGTGGCTCTTTTTTTCTCTCTGGAAATTCTTATGGATAACAATAAAAAGAAAAGCCTGTTCCGCAGCGACGCGTTGGATTATCAGCGCCAGAAGTGGACAGGAAAGGCGCTGCTTATTTCTAAGATACCAGCATCTGTTATTACAGGGTTTTGCCTGCTTTTTCTTATCGTAGTTATACTGGCTATGGTCTTCTTTGATTACAGCAGACGTATTGATGTTGATGGTGAAGTGATTACCCTTCCTCATGCTATCAATATTAATTCACCACAGCAGGGTTATATTACCACCACCTTTGTTAAGGTTGGCGATCGTGTTAAAAAAGGCGATCCGCTGTATGAACTGGACGTTGCCCGTATTACCTCTTCAGGAAACGTCAGCAGCGCCGCCGTCGAATCCATTAAAATTCAGACCGCTAATCTTCACGCAATGATTGCTAAATTAGAAAGTAATAAAGCGTCTACGCTGGAAAACCTGCAGTCGCAGATAGACAGCTATGCAAAGGCCCATAAAGAAACCGAGAAGATGGTTAACAGCGCCCGCGAAGGCGTAAAGAAAATGAACGAAAGCCTGAATAATTATGAAAAATATTTAAAAAAAGGGTTAATTACCCAGGACCAGCTTAATTATCAGCGCGCGCAGTCGCTTTCCCAGCAGAGCGCTTATCAGGCGCTGAACAGTCAGAGTATTCAGGAAAAAATACAGCTTTCGCAATTACGCAGCGATAAATTTACGCGTGCCGCAGATTTTGATAACCAGATTATTCAAAATAAATCACAGCTGAGCGATCTGGAGCGACAGCTGGCCGAATATAAAGCAAATAACAGTATCATTATCAGTGCAAAACTGGACGGTATTATCGAATCGCTTAGCGTAACGCCGGGCCAAATGGTAGAAACCGGCGCCAGCCTGGCGCAGATTAAGCCGGTGGATAACGTGCACTATTTTTTATTGCTCTGGCTTCCGGATAACAGCCTGCCCTATGTCAAAGTGCAGGACGGCATTAATATCCGCTACAACGCTTTCCCTGCTGATAAGTTTGGGCAATTCCCAGGAAAAATCATCTCGATTTCCTCTGTCCCTGCCTCGCCGCAGGAGATGAGCACCTATAGCAGCGGTGCCCGCCAGGAGAAAGGCTCTTATTACAAAGTTCTGGTTGCCATTAACGATACAGAATTCAGTGATAAGGGAAAAAAACTGCAAATATCTGGCGGCCTTCAGGCCAGGGTCATCGTCTTCCTTGAGAAAAAGCCGTTATATCAGTGGGCGATTGCGCCTATAAATAAAATAAAAAATAGCGTGAGTGGAGTTGTCAATGACAGGTAAGTCGCTTTTTGAAAAAATTAACAGCAAAATAAATTTTTCACTGCGCCGTAAAGTTCCGAAAATTTTGCAGTCGGAGTCCTCAGAGTGCGGGCTGGCTTGCCTGGCGATGGTCTCTTCTTACTACGGTCTGAACGTCGATTTATTTAACCTTCGTCAGAAGTTCGGCGTATCAACCAAAGGCGCGACCTTAAATCTTGTGGCCGGCATAGCCTCGCAGCTTCAGCTGAAAACCCGCGCGCTTTCGCTGGATATCAATGAGGTCGGTAAGCTGAGAACGCCCTGCATTTTGCACTGGGATATGAACCATTTTGTTGTCCTGGTAAAAGTGCGCCACAACTCATTTGTGATCCACGATCCGGCCTTCGGGCGGCGGGTGGTGGGTATGAAGGATATGTCCAACCACTTTACCGGCGTGGCGCTGGAGCTGTGGCCGGATAAGGAATTCCACAAAGAGACGGTAAAAACCCGGCTGCGCCTGCTGGATCTGATGAAAAACATCAATGGTCTGCCCGGCGCGCTGTTAAAAATATTCGCGCTGTCAGTCGTCATTGAGTCGATTAATCTGCTCCTGCCGGTAGGAACTCAGCTGGTGACTGACCATGTTATCCAGGCGCATGATTACGATCTGCTAACCGTGATCTGTCTCGGCCTGATTATCTTTACCCTGTTTAAAGCCTTTGTCAGCGTAATACGGGCATGGACCTCGATCGCGCTGGGCACGTTGACGGATGTGCAGTGGAAGACCACGCTGTTCGATCATCTGATGAAGCTGCCTTTATCCTTTTTCGAAAAGAGACATCTTGGCGATATTCAGTCCCGTTTCTCCTCGCTGGACGCCATCAGAACAACATTTACCAACAGCATCGTTACCGGGATTATCGATACCATTATGACTATCGGGCTTTTTGCGATGATGATGGTTTACGGCGGCTGGCTGGTCTGGGTCGTGATGGGCTTTACCCTTTGTTATGCACTGATGCGTCTGGTTACCTATCGCCTGTATCGCCAGCTGTCAGAAGAACAGATTGTCAAAGGCGCCAAATCCAGCTCCCACTTTATGGAAACGCTTTACGGTATTTCCACCGTAAAATCCCTTGGTATCGATAATATTCGCTCCAGCCACTGGCTTAATCTGAATATCGACGCCACCAATACCGGCATTAAAATTACCCGGTTTAATATGATGTTTGGCGGCATCAATACCCTGGTCAGCACGCTGGATCAGGTGGCCATACTCTGGCTGGGGGCTTCCATGGTGATTGATAATAATATGACCCTGGGGATGTTTATGGCTTTTAACTCCTACCGGGGACAATTTTCCCAGCGCGCTGGCAGCCTGATCGATCTGGCGCTGAGTCTGCGAATGCTCTCGCTTCATAATGAAAGGATTTCCGACCTTATTTTCACCGAGGCAGAAGAAACCGTCGCGCCACGGGCTATTTTCAGGCCCGGAGAAGGTATTGCGCTTAACGTCAAACAAGTCAGCTATCAATATGATGCGTTATCAAAACCGATTTTTACCGATCTGAATATTGCTGTTCAGCCCGGGGAAAGCGTTGCTATCGTCGGCCCTTCCGGCGTCGGGAAAACGACCTTGCTTAAAGTCATGAGCGGCCTCCTTATGCCCACCAGCGGCGAAATTCTGGCCGGAGGCCTGGATATTCATAAAATCGGGTTGAATAATTTCCGGCAAAGCATTGCCTGCGTGCTGCAGGATGACCGGCTTTTTTCAGGATCTATCGCGGACAATATCTGCGGTTTTTCCCCGGATGCTAACCGGGAGCTGATTATGGCGTGTGCGGTTTACAGCAATATTCACCACGAAATAATGAGTATGCCGATGGGCTATGAAACCCTGATTGGCGAGTTAGGCGCAGGCATTTCCGGCGGTCAAAAACAGCGGCTGTTTATTGCCCGGGCACTTTACCGGCGTCCCAGCATCCTGTTTATGGATGAAGCAACCAGCCATCTTGATATCGAGAATGAAAAGGCCATTAACAACGCCATCTCCTCGCTTAAAATCACCCGCATTATCGTGGCCCACCGCCCTTCCACCATCGCCTCTGCCGATCGCGTGATTGAGCTATAGCGGCCCGATTTAAAGCCCGCTGAAAAGCGGGCTTCAGAGCAGCCGATACGGAATTACTTCGCGTAGGCTTCGGTGGTGATGGTCAGCTTCACGTCGTCGCTGACGGCCGGCACATATTTATCCAGCTTAAAGTCGGAGCGTTTAAAAGTGGTGGTGGCATCAAAGCCAACCGCTTCCTTCTTCACCATCGGGTGCATGCCCTGCTTGTTCAGCACCGCATGCAGCACGACAGGTTTGGTGATGCCCTTGATGGTCAGGTCGCCGTGTACATCCAGGGTATTTTTACCTGTGCTGACCACTTTTGTGCTTTTAAAGGTCGCATTCGGGTATTTGGTCACGTCGAAATATTCCGGGCCTTTAAACTCTTCGGTCAGCTTGTCTACGTGCGTATCAATGCTGTTGACCGGAATAGTCACGTCCACTTTAGAATCGCTGACTTTAGCGGCATCAAAATCAATATTGCCGGTAACATCAGACAAATCGGCCGTTGGATGGGAAAAACCGAAGTGAGTCCACGAAACAACAACGGAGGTATGCCCGCTGTCCATTGCGTAATTAACGGGCGCGGCGGCAGAAAATTGTGACCAGAGCGCGGAGCTGATTAATAACGGTAAAGCGACTTTCTTGATTAACGTCATGCCGGTTGTCCTTATTTTCACCAGGAATGTTTAAGGATAGTGCAGCATTAACGGTTTGCCCGATAGTGAAGATATTTGACTGGCTTTGTCAAAAAGATTAGCCAACAGCAAAGGATCCTGGCGATCGAGCGGGACGACCGGGGATCCCTTTTGCAAGATTAGCCGGACGCAGCAATGCTTTAACAGCTATCACCGCGTCCCGTGCGAAAAGCGCGGCTTTAAGCTTTGGCCACAAACGCTTTTACCACATCCTGCCACGGCGTGGTCGCCCGGCCGATCAGGCGGCTTAAAGTATGGCTGTCATCATACAGCGCGCCTTTGGCCGCATTGGCATCCGAATCCGCCAGCATCTCTGCCAGCCCGTCAGGCAAACCGGCCGCTTTTAACGCGGCGGCAAAGTCGTCCTGAGGCAAATTTTGATAACGTACGGCTTTACCGCTGGCCTGGGCGATTTCCGCTGCGAACTGCGTCAGCGTATAGGCCTCGTCGCCCGCCAGCTCGTAAACTTTATCAACAGGCACGTCGCTGGTCAGTACAGCAGCCGCCGCTTCAGCATAATCCTGACGGGTAGCAGAAGCGATTTTACCCTCGTCGGCCGCACCAATAAACACGCCGTGCGTTAGCGCTGGCGCAATGCTGGCGGCATAGTTTTCGCTGTACCAGCCGTTGCGAAGAATAACGTAAGGCACGCCGGATGCAATCAGCGCCTGCTCGGTTGCCCGGTGTTCATCGGCCAGCCCCATCGGCGAGCTGTCGGCATGAAGCAGGCTGGTATAGGCCAGCAGCTTAACGCCTGCCGCTTTGGCCGCCTCGATGGCCGCTTTATGCTGCGCCTCACGCTGGCCGACCTCGCTGGAGGAAATTAGCAGCACTTTATCCACGCCGCGAAAAGCGTCGGCCAGCGTCTGCGGTTGGTTATAATCGCCCTGGCGTACCTGAACGCCCAGCGCGGCGAGGTCGGCCGCTTTCGCCGGCGAACGCACCACGGCGACCAGCTCTTCGGCAGACGTTCTTTTCAGTAAAGCATCAATCACCAGGCGGCCAAGCTGGCCGGTTGCTCCGGTTACTGCAATCATAATGTTCTCCTTAGCGGTGATAAAAGCGCATCCGGCTTAGCCCCGGAAGCGTTGTGTTCAATCAGCCTATGTCATACACTAACCAAAAGTAAGTACTTACAGGTTTGTTAGTATGGAAAAAAATAGTTCCTCAATCGTTTCGCTTCGCGACAGGCTGCAACGCGGCGAATTATTGAACCGCGACTGTCCGTCGCGCGAAGTATTAAAACGCCTGACCGGCCGCTGGAGTTTGCTGGTGCTGATTGCGCTGGAGAACGACACGCTGCGCTTTGGCGAACTGCGGCGCAAAATAGGCGGCGTCAGTGAAAGAATGCTGGCGCAAACGCTGCGTTTTATGGAGGAAGACGGCTTTGTGGAGCGTATCGCTTATGAAGTGATCCCGCCGCACGTTGAATACAAACTTACCGTGTTGGGTCATGAAGCGCGCGACCGCATTACGGGCCTGGCCGACTGGATCGAGGTTAATCTGCATCAGATTATTGATAACCGCCGCCAGTTTTCAGCAGAGGAATAAATCTGTATTCGGCGGCGGCCAACGCCATGCCGCTGGTTTGTTCCTTTTGCCTTCCCGGCAAAACGGTTGATAAAGTTCACCTTACCCAGTGATGGCATATTATTTTCGCCGACCATAAATAAAAAAGGCTTTCATAATGAAGGCCTTTAATAATTAAGCGCGCCATTTATCGCTTCGGCGCCGCATCCGGATACATCGCCAGCAGGCGACGCGTAACGCCGTTTGTCCAGCCGAATCCATCCTGCAACGGATATTCGCCGCCGCCCGCTAATACCGGCGCGCGGCCGGCAACGTTATATTTCTCCACCATCTTATGGTGACGATGATAGGTAGCGCCCGTTACCTGAAGCCAGCGTGCGGCTATTTCTTTCGCCAACAGCTCTTCACCGTAGTTATTAAAACCCTTGATCGCCATCCACTGCATCGGCGCCCAGCCGTTGGGTTTGTCCCACTGCTCGCCGGTTTCTTCTACCGTAGTCAGCACGCCACCCGGCGCCAGCAGATGCGAGCGTACCGCCGCAGCGGTGGCAGCCGCCTGCTCCAGGCTGGCCATTCCTACGTAAAGCGGCGTCACGCCAGCCGCCGAGAAAACGCCTTTTTCGCGCTCCCGCCAGTTGTAGTCGCGGTACAGCTCGGCCTGTGCGTCCCATAACCAGGCATCGACCGCTTCACGGCGGCGCACCGCTTTTTGCTGAAACAGTTCTGCGGTCGCACGATCGTTTTTACGGGCAGACAGGCGAGCGATCGTGGTTTCCAGCTTGTAGAGAAACGCGTTTAAATCGATCGGCACAATGCTGGTGGTCTGGATGCTTTCCAGCCGTCCTGCTTCGCTCAGCCAGCGGGAGGAAAAGTCCCAGCCGGAAGCCGCGCCCGCTCGCAGATCGCGATAAACCTCGCTGGAAGGACGCGCCGAGTTTCTGGCGGTTTCCACGTCTTCAATCCAGGATTCGTCGCGCGGCGTATCGCGATCGTCCCAGTAGCGATTCAGTACCGATCCGTCCGGCATCATCACCACATGACGCCATGCTTCGCCGGGCGTCAGCGACTCCGTGCCGTCCATCCAGAAGTCATATTCACGCTTCAGCTGACGAAGATAACGCTGCGCCTGGCTAACGCCATCTTTTTCAAACAGTTCGACCATCAGCGCAAACACTGGCGGCTGCGAGCGGCTCAAATAATAGGTGCGGTTGCCGTTTGGAATATGGCCATATGTGTCGATCATCCACGCAAAGTTATCCGCCATCTGGCGCAGCAGATCGGTCTGTCCGCCAGCCGCGAAGCCCAGCATGCTGAAGTACGAATCCCAATAGTAGGTTTCGCCAAAGCGGCCGCCCGGCACGACATAAGGTTCCGGCAACGGCAGCAGCGAAGAAAATTCAGAATGCTTTTCCGGCTTGCGCGTCAGTACCGGCCACAACGAGTCAATATGCTCGCCCATGCTTTTTGCCGGATCGGCCACGTAGCGGCTGTCGTTAATTTTCGGCAGGTCGAAATTCTCCAGCACAAAGGCCAGCAGGTTAAAATCCTCTCGCTCGCGCTGAATAAAGTAGCGGTAGAGGATCATCTCCGGTTCGATTTTCGGCGCGCAGTCTGCAAAGGTTTTGCTGTCGGCAAAGATCCTTGCGCTCTGCACGGCTTCAAAGAGTTCCTGGTAGCGATCGGAAGGCGTCAGAATATCCGGCGCAGGCAGTCCCTGAATAGGTTCAGGCTGCGGTTCGGCCAGCATATCCAGCGCTTCATAATCGTGATAATAAGCTTCGTAATCTGCCAGGTTATTGTCAATGGTCAGGTCGTTATGATTAAAAGCGATAAAAACCTCCTGATGTCGATGATTGACAATGTGGTGTACGGTTAATTATGTATAAGGTTAAGTATAGTACTCGTGTCTCATAGTGCAAATAAGCGCGAATATGACAGAAGTTAAGATAATATTTCAAAAAATAAACAAACAAAGAATAATCGCTATTTCCCTCCTTGATTAAAGGAATAGCAAGAGGTGAAACCCCTCTTACATTTTCTGAAAAAAATGAAATAAAGCAGCCGCCCTCTCTTTAGCAGGTTCAGGCCCACCTTGCCCCATCTTTCGGGCTTCCGCCTGTTGCTTCTTTCTGCTTGCCCGCAGTCGGTACAAAGCAGCTTCAATCGAAAATTAAAGCGATGCTTTTTCATTCTTTGAAAAATTATTTAAATTTCTCATTTACATTAAATTTAAACGGCCGAATACTAATGCGGGTCAAATGCTGTTATGGCGATGGCAGCGATAAGTTTATCTGATAGCAAACCAGCCCTTTCAAATACGATTAAGGAAATCTCGTGGCACCGGTAGTAAATAAATCCGCAGCGTTGCACTCGGAAAGTCTTACAGATGAAGACGACAGTTTAGTTTCTCCCGTTAATTCTCCTGATATAAATAAAACCTATATTATTCGCGGCACGCGCAGATTTATGCACGCCACGCTGGCGCTGTTCTGCGCCGGCCTGTCCACCTTCGCCGTACTGTACTGCGTGCAGCCTGTGCTACCTGTTTTTTCGCAAAGCTTTCATCTGACGCCTGCGCAAAGCAGCCTGTCGCTGTCGGTCACCACCATCATGATGGCGCTGGGGCTGCTGGTGACCGGGCCGCTGTCGGACGCCATCGGCCGTAAATCAGTGATGTCCGTTTCGCTGCTGCTGGCCGCCTGCTTTACGCTGATCTGCGCCACCATGAGCAGCTGGGAAGGCGTGCTGGCGATGCGCGCGTTGACCGGGCTGGCGCTAAGCGGCGTCGCGGCGGTGGCAATGACCTGGCTGAGTGAGGAGCTGCACCCGGTTTTCCTCTCTTTCTCTATGGGCCTTTATATCAGCGGTAATTCGATTGGCGGCCTGGTTGGGCGGCTCTCTACCGGCATGCTGGCCGATCACTTTTCCTGGAACGTTTCGCTGTTCGTGGTCGGCCTGTTCGCGCTGACGGCCGCCGGGCTGTTTTTCCGCCTGTTGCCCCCTTCACAGCACTTCCGCGCCACCTCGCTGCGGCCGCACCAGCTGCTGGTCAACTTTATGTTCCAGTGGCGGGATATGGGATTACCGATGCTGTTCCTGGTCGGCTTTATTCTGATGGGCAGCTTCGTGACGCTGTTTAACTATGTCAGCTTTCGCTTTCTGGCCGCGCCTTTTTCCCTCAGCCAGACGGTGGTCGGTCTGCTCTCCGTCGTCTATCTGACCGGCACTTACAGCTCGCCGAAGGCGGGCGTGATGACCGCTCGCTACGGGCGCGGCGTGGTGCTGATGGCTTCGCTGCTGTTGATGCTGGCCGGCCTGATCGCTACCCAGTTCACCACGCTGTTGCTGGTGCTGCCAGGCCTGATGCTGTTCGCCGCCGGTTTTTTCGCCGCGCATTCGGTCGCCAGCAGCTGGGTCGGTCACCGCGCCCGTCGCGCCAGAGGCCAGGCTTCTTCGCTCTACCTTTTCTTTTATTACCTGGGATCGAGCGTGGCGGGGACGCTGGGCGGCGTGTTCTGGCACGGCTACGGCTGGGCTGGCGTCTCCGCATTTATCGCCGTGATGCTGCTGGGCGGGCTATGGCTGGCTAACAAACTGCGCCAAATTCCCGTGCTGGTGAAAAAAGTCCGTTAGTTTTACGGGGCGGCTCGCATTCTCCGCCCCGAACCGCTTCTGCTTAATTTACTTCCCCCTGCGCAGCCATTAAGCTACGGCCACCCGAAAGGTTCCTGTCGCTCATTGTTCAAGGAATAGTGTTATGTCGCTCCACCTCTGGCTTGCCTATGCCGGTATTATTGCCGTTCTTATCGCCGTTCCCGGCCCTTCTGCGTTGGTCAGCATGACGCACGGGCTGCGCTACGGCCGACGCCGCGCGCTGGCGACGGTGATCGGCGGCGTGATGGCGGCCATGACGCTGATGACCGCATCGGCGCTGGGGCTGGGCGCGATCCTGGCGGCCTCCACTACCGCCTTTACCGTGCTGAAAGTGGTCGGCGCCGCCTATCTGATCTGGCTGGGCATCAGCGCCTGGCGCAACAGCGCGCCGGCAGAAAGCATCGTTATCAGCGGCCAGCCGCAGGCGATGCCTGGCCTGCTTAAACTGTTTCGTAAAGGCTATATGGTCGGCATCAGCAATCCCAAAGACCTGCTGTTTTTCGCCGCGCTGTTTCCTAACTTTGTGGAAGCCAGCCAGCCGCACGCTGTCCAGTTCGCCACGCTGGCCGTCACCTGGGCCGTCACGGACTGCGGCCTGATGTTCGCTTACGCCTGCGCCGGTCGCCGCCTTTCTGGCGTATTTGCCAACCCGTCGCGCCTGCGCCTGCTTAATCGTGCCGTCGGCAGCCTGTTTGTCTTTGCGGGCAGCGCGCTGGCAATCTCCGCCCGCTAATGAGCGACGTCGAAAACCTGCACGCGATGGTGATTTTTGCCCGCGTGGCAGAAACGCTGAGCTATACCGAAGCGGCAAAACAGCTGGGGATATCCAAGTCGGCGGTCAGCAAAGAGATCGCCGCGCTGGAAATACGCCTGGGCGCAAAGCTGCTGCTGCGCACCACGCGCAAGATCGCCGTGACCGAGGTCGGTATGACCTGGTATCACTACTGCGCGCGCATTCTCAGCGAGGTAAAAAGCGCCGAGCTTTTTATTCGCCGCTTCCACGAGGAGCCGACCGGCAGCCTGCGCGTCGTCGCGCCGGTTACCTTCGGCTGCCAGTGCATCGTGCCGGTGCTGAACCAGTTCGTGGCGGGCAATTTGCACGTCAGCGTAGATCTCGACCTTACCGACAGGCCGGTGAATCTGGTGGACGATAATCTCGATCTGGCTATCGTCATCCGCCGCGACAGGCCGGAACATCCGCACTGCCTGCCGCTGATGGATATCAGCTGGGGGCTTTACGCCGCGCCAGCCTACCTTGAGCGTTTTAGCGCTATCCAACGGCCGGAAGATCTGACGCGCCACGACTTTATCCTGTTTCGTGGCCCGGCCCATACTATCTCGCTGCCCTTTCGCAAAGAGAAGCAGAAGCGGGATATCGAGGTGCGCAGCCGGTTTCGCGCCAATAACAGTACCGCGCTGGTTAATTCAGCGGTGGCGCAAACGGGGATAGCCTATCTGCCGGATTACGTCGCCCTACAGGCAGTGGAGGAAGGAAAACTCTGTCGGGTACTGCCGGAATGGGAAATGGATCTTTATAAATCCTGGATCCTGACCAAAGAGAACGGCCTGATCTCGCCGCGCGTCAGGCTGTTTATCGCCGCGCTGCAGAAAGCACTGAGGTAAAGCGGAACCGAAGCTCCGCCCTGCATAATCAGTAGTAGTTGCCGTGGCGGTAATCCCAGGTGGTAAAGGTGTCTGACAGCATCGACATGATTTTATCCACGTCCAGCCCTTTACGGATCAGCACCGGACAAGGCGTAATGTTGCGCTCACCCTTCTGCTCCGGCACCAGCTTGCCGTTTTCATCCACCATCGCCACCATCACGCCCTGCTCGTAGCGGGTTTTCTCCGATTCGTTAGGCTGGATAGACTTCACATAGTCGTTGGCTTCGATAATCAGATCCGCCTGGGATTCGATACGCTCGCCGATGCCTTCGACCAGGCCACGGTTGCCTTTGCCTGATGGGTTAGCCGAGCTGGCGAAGGAGAATTTACCGTGGTTTTCCCACAGCTCTTTCGCCAGTTTCTCGCCGGGCACGCCGAATTTAATCACGAAGCAGCTGGTCTGACGGCGATCCATCATCAGATCTTTTGAACCGTCTTCCGGGATACGCGCCACCGCCTCTTCTTTCCACGGCAGGATGCAGCCCAGCAGCACGTCTTTGTCCCAGTGCTGCTGATACAGCGATTCAATTTCCGGGTTCAGCTGCGCCAGCTCTTTCAGCTGCTCCAGCGAGCCACACAGCACCACGCCCGGCTTGTTGCGGTTGCGCTGCTTGGCGTCGAACTTGCGCTCCAGGCCTTTCGCATCGGAAGTCATGATGATGTAGCCCACTTTGGTCGGGCAGACGATCATGCCGCCGTCGGCAGACAGGATATTTACCGCTTCCGGCTGCAAGCCGCCGTTCCAGTGAATGGTTTTATTGCTCATGATTGCCCCTGCCAGTATAAGAGTCATGTGGGGGTCAGCGCCTTTTTGGCCTGCCCGGATAACTTCATCCTAACGCAGGCGGCTTTTTTCGCAACAGTCAGGCGCCTCTTTCGGCTATTGTTTCCACCAGGAAACAATTGTTGCAGAATGAGGCCGGATAGCGCCGCCAGACCTGCGGAACAAAGAAAGTTGAACCCTTCGCGGATTTTCGCCACTCACCTTTTTTAGCCTGAGCGAGCACCCTATGCAGATTGCCTTTTTCGCCGAGCAAGATCGGCTTGCCTTAAGCAGTTGGTTTACGTCGCAGGCCGACGTTACGCAGTGGGCCGGGCCGGGCGTCGCCTGGCCGCTGGAAGAGTCGTTTCTCGCCACGCTGCTGGATTCCGCCAGCCAGCAGCCTGCCAGCCTGCTTACTTTTGCCGGAAAACAGGCGGGCGAACTGGCTGCCGTGGCGCAGACAGGCTTTGACTGGAACAACCATCTGGCCTGCCTCTGTCGCGTGGTGGTCAATCCAGCGATGCGGGGACAAAATCTGGCGGAGCACATGCTGCGCCAACTGATTGCGACGGCTTTTCAGCAGGAAGGCATCGAGCGTATTGAGCTGCGCGTCTACACCTTTAATCAGGCGGCGATACGTACCTATGAGAAGCTGGGTTTTGTGCGGGAAGGCGTACAGCGGCAGGGCGTGGCGGTAGGAGAAGCGCGCTGGGACTGCGCGCTCTATGGCATGCTGCGTCAGGAATATGTGCAGCCTGAAGCAGCGCGCCGCGCGTAATGGCCGTCACGCGCGGCGCCTGTAGCATCAGGCCGGGATAAGTTTTTCCGCCTTCAGCCTGTCAAACAGCGCGAAAAACGCATCGCGCGTGGGCTGATAACCGGTAAAGCCCGCCTTGCGGCTTTTGCTGACGTCGGTAAAGACCTCCATCGGGCGGCCCAGATCGGCGTCGGTATGCCACCAGGAAACCAGCCGGTTGATATCCGCTTCCTTGAGGTCGAACTGCTGCGCGATGGCTTTCCACTGCTCTGCCGCCGCATCCATCCGCCCTTCCAGCGGCTGCATCTCGTCCGGGTAAGGCGCGGCTTCCACGCCAAAATAGTCGGCGATCTGGCCCCACATCCATTTCCAGCGGAACACGTCGCCGTTGACCACGTTGTAATCTTCATTCTGCGCCGACGGCGTGGTCGCGGCCCATTCCAGCTGCTGCGCCAGCACGTTTGCGCTGGTCATATCGGTCACGCCTTCCCACTGCGCTTTCGAGCCGGGGAAGATAAACGGCTGGCCGGTCTGCTTGCAGAGGCTGGCATAAACGGCCAGCGTCTGGCCCATGTTCATCGCGTTGCCCAGCGCAAAGCCGATAATGGTATGCGGACGGTGCACGCTCCAGGTGAAGCCATACTTCTTCGCGCCCGCAAAGACTTCATCTTCCTGCGCGTAATAGAAGTTATCGACCGGCTGGCGGCCCTGCTCTTCGCGAAACGGCGTCATTGGGACCGCGCCTTTGCCATAGGCGTCAAACGGCCCCAGATAGTGTTTAAGGCCGGTGACCAGCGCCACGTGGCCGCCTTTCAGGCCGTCGCCCAGCGCGTCGATCACGTTACGCACCATCGCGCCGTTTACGCGGATATTCTCTTTTTCATTGGCCTGACGCGACCAGACGCTGAAGAAGACCTTATCAACCTTCAGGTCAGCCAGCGCTTTCTTAACGGATTCAGCATCGGTAAGGTCGGCGGTCAATGCCGTGCAGCCCGCCGGCACCGCCGTGCGGCCGCGTGAAAGGCCATAAACTTCCCAACCGTCGCCGGTCAGCTGCTCTGCCAGTGCGGTACCGATAACGCCGCTGACGCCGACAATAAGTGCGCGTTGTTGCATAAATTTTCCTCCTGATTGCTAATTCATTAAGCTTAATAGAGAATTAAAATCCTATTAGAGGTATAAATTCATATTATTTGAGAATATGAGTCATGAATAATGATCGGTCGGGATCGCCTTAAAGATATCACCCCCTTTGTCGCCAGCGTGGAGCACGGCAGTTTTACCGCCGCCGCCGATTCGTTGCATCTGACCAGTTCAGCCATCAGCAAAAGCGTGGCAAGGCTGGAAGCCCGGCTCGGCTCGCGGCTGTTTGAACGCACCACGCGACGACTGGCGCTGACGGATGCCGGTCAGGCCTTTTATGAAACCTGTACGCGTGTGCTGAGCGAGCTGGCGGAAGCGGAATCCGTACTGGCCGCCCAGCGCGCCATTCCGGTCGGACGGCTGCGGATTGCCGTGCCCAACACCTTTGGCCGGATGCGGGTGATGCCGCTTATCAACGAATTTTGCCAGCAGAACCCGGAGATGCAGATTGCCCTCTCTTTCTCCGATCGCTTTGTCGATCTGTTTGAGGAAGGCGTGGATATCGCGATACGTATTGGCGGCTCGACAGATTTTCCGCCCTCGCTGGGCTGCCGCTTTTTGGGTAATGAAAGGCTGATCTTCTGCGCTTCGCCGGACTATCTGGCGCAGCACGGCGTGCCCGACTCTTTGCAGGCGCTGACCGAAAGGCGAGCCATTGTTTACGATCGGGTAGATGGCAGCACCAGTCCGTGGCATATCCGTTCGCCGGATGGACGAACGATAACCCGAACCCTGCCTTATCGGATGGCGTTAGGGGATGGCGAAGCCCAGGTCGCCGCCGTAGTAGCCGGACTCGGCGTGGCGCAAATGGCGACCTGGCTGCTGGAAAAAGAGTTGGCCAGCGGCGCGCTGGTACCGATCCTGCCAGAGCTGGCGGTAGAAGGTCTGCCGCTGTTTATCGTCTGGCCGCGCAGAAAGCAGCTGCTGCCGAAGGTCGACGCGCTGCTTGCCACGCTGGATCGGCTGAAAATCAGTCAGTAGCGGGTTTATTTACGTTGATGCGCCACGGCACGCCGAACTTATCGATCAGCGTACCGAAACCGGCCGCCCAGAAGGTTTCTTCCCATTCCAGCGTGACCTTACCGCCAGCGGAAAGATTATCGAACCAGCGTTTGCCTTCGGCAGGATCGTTGCTCGACAGGCTGACGGCAAAACCGTTATAGCTTACCGCTTCCGCGCTGTCGCTCATTTGCAGCTCGCCGTCGCCGATATGCAGCAGCGCGTGCATGATTTTATCATCCGCTGGCTGTTCCGCGCTTGGGCTGTTCTGTTTCTGCGGCTGCTGTTTTTTCTCCGCAGGCACGTCACCCCAGGTCATTTTAACCGTCAGTTCGGCTCCCGTGGCCTGCTGATAAAAAGCGATAGCCTCTTCACAGTTTCCCGAAAAGTATAAATAAGGCGAAAGTTGCATAACATCTCCTTCGTTTGAGGTATGTGCTGAAGAACAAGCTCGAAGAAAGTGTAGCAGGCGACTGAGATCTGGCGCTTAATTACATGTTACTGAATAAAAACGCATGCCAGGAAAAGCAGAACGTTCTTCTGTCCGGCTCTGGCAGGAAGGCTCGTCGGTTTAAACCAGACGCTTTCGACACGGCAAAAAAACGGCCAGTTTGCTGGCCGCTTCATCTGAAAGGTATAAAAATATGTTGCCCTGCTACCGACGCTATCCGGGCCAACGCTTTCATGCCTTTGCCGTTACTCTTTGCCTCAGGTCGTTCCAGTAGTTGCGACAGGAGCGGTAATAAACAAGCGCTCGCCCGCGCTAATTATCTGCGTCCGTTTCAACATCATTTTTCTGGTAACCTCTTCCTGGCGACTATGGCATGTAGCTGACGATAAGATTCCATCTGGTCTCAAAAGCGACGGATATTGCGTTTCAATTGCGGGTCTCGCAGAAACTTCTGTGTGTAAATGTGCGGCCCAACCGGTATATCAAAATAACGCCTGTGTTGTCGTATTGGTTGTTATATACGTATTCAGCTTGCGGAGCGGCATTATCAGCGTCATTTTTTTGACCCTGGTGTAGTGACGTTGCGAGCAAGATTGACCTTTGCAGGGGTAATAAAATAAGTGTTGATTTAGTTTAGTTGCAGCGGTTTTATAACGGGGAACCGGCCTTGTGTAAACCGCCAGTGGCCCGGATTTGACCATGCCCCGGCAGCAGTGCGCCAGGGAGACAAGCCGAGCGTTCCAAAGTTGAACCAGCTGGCAAGTTGAGTCCCGGAAGCCAGAGCGATTGCAGATGTTCTTCAGGCACGATGGCGTGAAATATCCAACCAGCGGTCTGACAGAGATGTTTTCAGTTACGTGGTCAACCTTTATTGGAAGTTTATACGAGGCAAAGAAAAGCAGTAATCATTTTATTTATACAAGGAAGGATTATGATTCAGGATATTTTCATAAAATTTAATGGAATTGAAGGCGAGTCTCAGGATTCTACACATAAAGGTGAAACAGAAATCCTGAGTTGGGAATGGTCTGTCAGACAGGCATCAAATATGCACCTGGGATGGGGTGGCGGTGCCGGGAAGTGTACCGTTGACGACTTGTATTTTGAACATTATATCGATAAGACCAGCACCAACTTACTTCATTATTGTCTTACTGGAAAACGTATACCTGAAGCCGTTTTGACTGTCAGAAAAGCTGGCGGCTCTCCGCTGGAGTATATGCACATTACGCTTCAGGATATTATCATCACCGGCGTAAATCCTGTGTATCTCAATACCATGCGCGTCCCGCGTGAAGCGGTCAGCCTCGCGTTCTCCAGGATAAAGATGGATTACGTTTTGCGAAATGCGGGGAGAAATATAGCGGGTACGGTTTCTATGGGATATGATATTAAAGCTAATACGGATATTTAACTATAAGTAATATAAGGGAATATAACTATGCTATTCGTCAATAAAAATGGGTTAGTGGATGCGGAACGTATTATCGTCAGACGTTTCAGCACGATAGAGCGTGGCAAACTGGACAAAGTAAATGGAATTATCGTACATCAGACCGGAGGATCGACAGCAGAAAGCTCTTTTAACAGTTATAAAAACACAGGTGCAAATGGTGCACATTTTCTGATAGATAAAGACGGTACTATTTACCAGACAGCTTTAGTTTTTAAAATTACTTATCATGTCGGCAATATAAGATCCAGATGCTACATGAAAAAGAAATGCAAACCTTCGGAAATTTCCACAATAAAGCCATTACTGAATAAATATAAACAGCTCTCTCGTTTAGAACAGAAAAAGCCATATCCAGAAAGATACCCTGCTAACTTTGATTCTCTGGGCATAGAAATAGTTGGAAAACCTTTTTCAGGTGAAGACCAGGATGCTATTTATGAAAAGATCAATGATGCCCAAAACAGTTCATTGAAATGGCTTGTAGCTGAACTTTCTGACACATTAAAAGTATCGATGACTGAAATTTTCAGACATCCTGAAGTATCATATAAAGTTAAGACAGAAGCGGGTACAGCACAATGGTAAAAAAATTTTTCGTCATGCTGTGTGTGTTTTTTACTATAAATATAGCTTTTGCAGGACATATGGCGACCCGAAAAATCACAGGCATTAAAATTGATGAAACGGGAAAAACCGAAGATGAATCAGGAAATGTCAAAAATGGCTGCCTGGCATTTAAAATAACAGAGCGAGACGTGACGGATTTTTTTTCTGAGGCGTATCCGGTGCCTTTAAGTTTTAATGTACATGATCGTTATTCACCCTGTTATGCTAAAGGGACTATTGAATTTAGCAACAACACCCGTGGTAAATGGAAAATATTCTCCAGTGGAGGAGGAACACTACGATGGGACACTGGTGATGTAGTAACTTTATTTTATAATGATTATAAATGGACAGATCCTTTCGAAGGAACATACACGTCTGATGACGAGCTTGATTAACAATCAAAATCTGCTCCCAACCATTAAGGTACACGCCTGACTGGCGTACCTTATTTACTGGGTGTTTCAACTTTTACAGCGCAATCTGACCGGGCTGGAAAAGGGTGCCGGGTAACAAAATTTTGGCGGTTCCGGCGTAACTCTTGGTAATGAGCGGACATCAATGCCGTTTTCTGCATCTTTGTGGAAGCAATCTGTCCCCGGATCGGGCACGCCGTCTACAATCTGAAGCGGCCATTTACTGGCCGCTTTTTTACCGGTCAAAGTCGCTTATTTCACTTCAGTCAGCTTCTCAATATCCACGCTGCCCTGCTGTTCAGCGTCGTTTTTACGCACTTTCGCCACGTCGCTGGCGCTAACCTGCTCTTTGGCCGTATTGCCCCAGCTGGTGCGGATAAAGTTCACCACGTCGGCGACCTGCTGGTCATTCAGCCGCCAGCCGAAAGCCGGCATGGTGATGGCGGAAGGGGCACCCTTCACGCCTGGCAGCGTCGCGCCGCTGATAACGATATGGATAAGCGAGGTTGGATCTTCCGCCAGCACCACAGGATTGCCGCTCAGCTGCGGGAAGAAGCGCTTATAGCCGCTGCCGTCCGTTTTATGGCAGGCCGCGCAGCTGTCGACGTACACCGACGCGCCCGGTTTGCTGTCGTCGCCCTTCCACAGCGCCTTCGCTACCTTGTCATCCGGCGTAAAGCCGACCTGATTTAAGTCTTTCGCGCCCAGGGATTTCAGATAGCGCGCAATGGCGGTGATATCTTCGTCGCTTAAATGCTGCAAACTGTGCTGCACCACTTCGGTCATGCCGCCAAAGGCCGCGGTACGATCGTTGCGGCCATAGCGCAGGAACTGCGTCAGATCGTCTTCACTCCAGCGGCCCAGTCCGTCACGGCTGTCGCCGCGCAGGTTGTTGGCGGTAAAGCCGTCAATCGGCGAGCTGCTGCCGGAAAGGTAGTCGCTGCCTTCGCCGTCGTTCAACGCTTTTTCCTGCATGGTCAGGCTACGCGGGGTATGACAGGCGCCGCAGTGGCCCAGGCCTTCCACCAGATACTGACCGCGAGCCAGCACCGCATCCTGCCCTTTAATCGCCTGGAAAGCTTTTACGTCCGGTGCAAACAGCCCGCGCCAGATCGACAGCGGCCAGCGCATCGACAGCGGCCAAGGAATGTCGCTTTTCCTGTTTTCGGCCTCAACCGGCTTCACGCCATGCATAAAGTAGGCGTAAAGCGCGTGCATATCCTCATCGTTAACCACGGCATAGGAAGGATAAGGCATCGCCGGGTAGAGCGTGTCGCCGTTCTTCGCTACGCCGTGGCGTACCGCTTTCTGAAAGTCGTCATAGCTGTAATCGCCAATGCCGGTTTTCTTATCGGGCGTGATGTTGGTGGAGTAAATCTTGCCGATGGGCGTCGCCATCGCCAGCCCGCCAGCAAAAGATTCGCCACCCATTTTGGTATGGCAGGCCACGCAGTCGCCCGCGCGCGCCAGATACTCGCCGCGCTTGATCAGATCGGCGCCGTTATCCTCAGCCGCCGCAACAAAGGTGGTCATACCCAGCATCAGAGCCGGGATCAGCATTTTCATCATGGTCATCCTTACGCCTGCACCAACGGACCTGGACTTGGAAGGTACTGTTCACGAATCGCTTTCGCTGACCAGTAGGTCAACGCCGCCACCATGCCGGTCGGGTTGTAGCCCAGCCCCTGCGGGAAGGCGGACGCGCCCGGAACAAACACGTTCGGCACATCCCAGCTTTGCAGATAGCGGTTAACCGCGCTGGTTTTCGGATCTTCGCCCATGATCGCGCCGCCGTTCATATGCGTGGTCTGATACACGGTGGTGTCGAAATGCGTGCCCGGCATTTTCGGCGCGCCGCTGATCAGTTTCGGGTTCATCGCTTCGGCGATTTTGTGCATCCGGCCATGCATAAACTGCGACATTTTGATGTCGTTTTCCTGCCAGTCGAAGGTCATACGCAGCAGCGGCTGGCCGAAAGCATCCTTGTAGTTCGGATCCAGATCCAGATAGTTGTTGCGATAGGACTGGTGCGCGCCGTGCGCGTCCATCGAGACATGATGCGTATAGTGATCGGCGACCGCCGCTTTCCACTTGCTGCCCCAGCCTGGCGTGCCCGGCGGCGTCGGCAGGCCGGAGATCGGCTTCACGCCCGCCTGGTTAACCCAGAACGGCGAGCCGCCGACAAAGCCATATTTGCCGTGGTCGAAGTTATCCGCATTGAAGTCGTCCACGCCCACGCCCGCGCCGCCCGCGCCGATAAAGTTGTTGGTAAAGACGTCTTTATCAAAGAAGGCCTTGATGGTGGAAATATTCTGATAGGCAAAGTTACGGCCTACGGTGCCTTCGTTAGTGACCGGATCGTAAGGCTTGCCGATGCCGGACAGCAGCATCAGGTGCACGTTATGGAACTGGAAGGCGGACAGGATCACCAGGTCGGCGGGCTGCTCGATCTGGCGGCCAAGCGCATCGACATAGGTCACGCCGGTGGCGCGCTTTTTGTCGTCGGTCAGGTTGACGCGCAGCACGTTGGCGTTTTCGCGCAGCTCAAACTTCGCTTCCTGACGTAGCGCAGGCAGCACGTTAACGTTCGGCGACGCTTTGGAATACATATAGCAGGCGTAGCCGCTGCAATAGCCGCAGAAGTTGCACGGCCCCATCTGCGCGCCGTAGGTGTTGGTGTACGGGCCGGAAGTATTGGCGGAAGGCAGATCGTAAGGATGATAGCCAACGGATTCAGCGGCCTGCGCGAACAGCTGCGCGGAGAAGGTTCGCTTCTGCGCGGGCAGCGGGAACTTGTCGGAGCGATCCGGCGCGAACGGGTTGCCGCGTCCCTGCTGGCCGACGACTTTGCCCTTAACGCGCCATTCCGAGCCGGAGGTGCCAAACACTTTTTCGGCCTTATCAAAAAACGGCTCCAGCTCGTCATAGGTGACGCCGAAATCCTGAATGGTCATGCCCTCAGGAATAAACTTTTTGCCGTAGCGCTCTTCATAGTGGCTGCGCATCCGCAGCTCGATCGGATCGACGCGGAAATGCACGCCTGACCAGTGCAGGCCCGCGCCGCCGGTGCCGGTGCCGGGTAAAAACGCGGCAAGCTGGCGATAGGGCTGCGCGGTCTGCGCCGAGTTATGGCGGATGGTCACGGTGCTTTTGGAGAGATCCTGGAACAGCTTTTTACGGATGTTATAGGTCAGCTCATCAATAACCTGCGGATACGCGCCGTCAGGATAGGTGTCGCGATGCGGGCCACGCTCCAGCGCAACCACGTTCAGGCCCGCTTCGGTCAGCTCTTTCGCCATGATCGATCCCGCCCAGCCGAAGCCTACGATCACCGCATCTACTTTTTTCATTACGTTTGCCATGCTTATGCTCTTTCCCCACGAATCGACACCGGCGGGAACGGATAGCGCTCGCCCCGTTCAACCCAGTCCATAAAATCAGCGCGCGCGCCCGGAAAGCCGATCAGCTTCCAGCCGACCATATTCTGATTGCCGCCATGAACAGGATCGCTGAAGAAGCCTTCGCGCGTGTTCTGTAACAGGAAAGAGAAGAAAACCTTAGCCGGAACCTGTTTGAATTCGGCTTTGCCGGCTTCAAAGGCCTGTAGCAATGCGTCCTGCTGGTCGTGGGTCAGGTCGGCGAACGCTTTGCCGTGCTGCGCTTTGGCGAAAGCATCCGCGTCCGCCAGGCCCAGGCGGTAAATATCGCGCGGGATCAGCGGGTACTGATAGCCCAGCTCTTTGTCGGCATCGGGATGGAAAGGCCCCTGCATATACCAGTTGGAACCGGTCGCGTAAGGCGTGTTCATCTGACGATCGATATATTCCGGCACGCCCGCTTCCAGCGCGCCGGGGCCGCGTTCGTCGGCAGGGATCAGGCGCGCCACGGCCGCCTTAATAAAAGCGTACTCTTCCGGGGTAAACCAGGTGGGCTGGTAATCGCGGGCCTGCTGCGGCCCTGCGGGCTCGGGCGCGGCTACGGCTGCGGCTGGCGCGGTTAACGCGCCCAGGCCCGTACTGCCAATCGCCACGGCGGGCGCAAGCGTAATGGTTCTCAGCAGAAAGTCCCTGCGGGAGCTTCCGATCGTTTCTTTTGACATGACATTGCCTTTTAAAATGGCCTGGTTGTTCGGCTGTAAGCATTCGTGATGGGAGACCCGCTAGCCTGTTTTTTTATAAAAATCGGGCGCTAGCGTGATCTGAATCAATGTTACCGGTAACAATTTGTGGATTTTAACAGGAATCGGCGCAAAAAATTAGCGTAAATAAACAAAATGGCACAATTTCATTAACAACCAGGCAGGCGGAAAGAGAGAGGCACGTCACCAGAGAGGGCCAGCGCGCAGCAGAGCGTTATAAGGGATGAGCTATTGAAGAACGCGCGGCCGCAGCAGAACCAGCACGCAGCCTGGCGTTGTGGTGGTTAAGCCGCAGAAAAGCGCGCCGCAGCAGAACCAGCACGCAGCCTGACGTTGTAAGGGATGAGCTACTGAAGAACGCGCGGCCGCAGAAGGCCAGCGCCTTATGATGGATGAGCCGCAGAAGGCCAGCTTGTCACATTGCGCGCGAATGATTTAGCCAAAGGCGCGCGCAAGGCCAGCGCGCAGCACGACGCCCTGGTGGATAAGCTACGCGGCGATCGTAGCCATAACGCTGTTCAGGATCGGGCCGCTAAGGGTGAACCTGGCCGTCGCGCTTTTCGTCCAGGCCAAACAGCTTCAGCCGCGTCTCCGACGGCTGCGGGCGGCCAAAATAATACCCTTGGAACAGCGTACAGCCTTCGATTTTCAGCTGCTCGAACTGCTCGCTGCTCTCCACCCCTTCCGCCGTGATTTGAATATCCAGGCTGCGGCTCATGCCCGTAATGGCCCGGATAATGGCCAGCGCCTCGCGGCTCTCTTTCATATCGTTGATAAACGACTTGTCGATTTTGATCTTATCGAACGGGAAAGAACGCAGATAGCTGAGCGACGAGTAGCCAGTGCCGAAGTCATCCAGCGCGATGCGCACGCCCAGCTTTTTCAGCTTTTGCAGAATGCGGATATTGACCAGGGTGTTGTCCAGCAGCACCGACTCCGTGATCTCCACTTCCAGCCGGTGCGGGGCCAGCCCGGAATCCTTCAGCGCCGCTTCCACTACCGACACCAGCGAACTGTTTTTAAACTGGAGCGGCGAAAGGTTGACCGCCACGCTCTGATGCGCCGGCCACTTCGCTGCCTCGCGGCAGGCTTCGTACAGCGCGAAGGCGCCCAGCGAGTGGATCAGCCCGGTTTCTTCCGCCACGGGAATAAAGTCCAGCGGCATAATCAGCCCCTGTTTCGGATGGTGCCAGCGCATCAGCGCTTCGTAGCTGATGATCTCCTGGCCCAGACTATCGGTAATCGGCTGGTAATACAGCTTGAGGTGGCGATGGGTCATTGCCTCGCGCAGATCGGTTTCAATCATGCGGCGCTTGCTGGCGGCTTCGCCCATTTCGCTGGAGAAATGCTCAAAGCGGTTGCGGCCGTTGCGTTTGGCTTCGTACAGCGCCATATCGGCACAGCGCAGCAGCTCGGCGGGGGTAGTCAGACCGCCTGCAACAATAGAAATGCCGATGCTCAGCCCTACCGTCAGGCTATGTCCGTCGACGTTGAAGGTCGGACGGATGGCCTCAATCAGTCTTTGCGCCACCGCTTCGGCTTCCTGTAAATGCGTCAGGCCCGGCAGTACGATAGAGAATTCATCGCCGCCGTTGCGCGCCAGCGTATCCTGTTCACGCAGCACGCCGCGCAAACGGCTGGCGACGGCGCGCAGCAGATCGTCGCCGACCTGATGGCCCAGCGCGTCGTTGACGTTCTTGAAGTTATCCAGATCCAGACAGAGCGCCGCCGTCTGTTTACCATTATCGAAATCGCAGCGCAGCGCCTCGTTCAGCCGCTGGCTGAACAGCACGCGGTTCGGCAGGCTGGTCAGGTTATCGTGATGCGCCATATGATGAATGCGCGCATCAGCCGCGCGCTGATCGGTAACGTCGTCAGCAATCAGCAGCACGTAGTTAGTATGGGCGTCGTTGCCGTTAATAATCGAGGCCGAAGCGTTGATGATCCGTTCGCCGCCACGGGTACGTAACAGCTGCTCGTTTTTATGCACGCCTTCATTGCGCTGTGCGGCGGTCGCCAGCTGGGAAAAATAGCCGCTCAGCTCTGAGGGCATGTAATCGTCCAGCCTTTTGCCGGCAAGCTCCTTCATTTTTACACCCAGCAGCTGCTCCGCTTTGCTGTTCAGCAGCAGCACCTCGCGCGATACCACGTCTTCCACTATCACACAGCAGGGAATATTGCCGATAATGGTGTCGAGAAACTTCGACAGCGCGGCCATCTTATTGCTGTTCTGCTCTGCCAGATCTTTTGCCCGCAGGATCTGCTGTTCGTACTCGCGCAGTTCAGTGCAGTCGCGGGTAATTTTGGCAAAGCCAAGCAGGCGGCCTTCTTTAGTATGAATCGCTTCGATCACCACGTGCGCCCAGAAGGCGCTGCCGTCTTTGCGATAGCGCCAGCCCTGATCTTCAAAACGCCCAACGCTTTGCGCAATCGCCAGGTTTTTGTCGGGCAGGCAGGCAAAGCGATCCTGCGCGCTGTAAAAGCAGGAGAAGTGTTCGCCGACGATTTCCTCCGCCGTATAGCCTTTGGCGCGATGCGCGCCGGCATTCCAGTTCACCACATGGCCCTGGGGATCGAGCATATAGATGGCGTAGTCGGTGACGCCCTCCACCAGCAGACGGAACACTTGTTCTCTTTCGCGCTGTTCTTGCAGCACGCGCTGTTGTTCAGTGCAGTCGCGGGTGATTTTGGCGTAGCCGATTAGCCTGCCGTCGTCGTCGTGCACGGCGTCAATGACCACGTGCGCCCAGAAAGAGGTGCCGTCTTTACGATAGCGCCAGCCCTGCTCTTCGAATCGGCCGGTACGGTAGGCGGTTTTCAGGTTGGTTTCCGGGAGCTTAGCCAGCCGGTCTTGCGTGCTGTAAAAGCAGGAGAAGTGTTTGCCGACGATTTCTTCCGCCGTATAGCCTTTGGAACGCCTTGCGCCTTCGTTCCAGTTCACCACATAGCCGTCGGGATCGAGCATGTAGATGGCGTAATCGACCACGCCTTCGACCAGCAGACGGAATTTCTGCTCCTGGGCGCGCTGTTCGGCAAGCTGAGCCTGCTGTTCGGTGCAGTCGCGGGTAATTTTGGCGAAGCCGATTAGCCCGCCGTCGTCGTCGTGCACGGCGTCAATCACCACATGCGCCCAGAAAGCGCTGCCGTCTTTGCGGTAGCGCCAGCCTTCGGTTTCAAAACGTCCTTTTTCGCGGGCGATGGCCAGGCCGCGCTGCGGCAGACCTTTTTCTCTGTCTTCCGCACTGTAAAAACAGTCAAAATTTCTGCCGATAATTTCATCCGGCAGATAGCCTTTCGCCCGCTCCGCGCCCGCGTTCCAGTTGGCTACGGTGCCGTCAGGTTTCAGCATATAAATGGCGTAGCCGACCACGCTTTGCACCAGCAGTCGGTACATCACATCATTATTTTCGTTCATTTTCTTTCCGCCTGAGGGACGCTGCCCCGAAGAAGGCCTGGCCTGCAGATAAGCGGCCCTCCGCTGCAGGCCCGCCTTTTCTGAAGCAATCCCGCGCCGCTATTCCCTGTAAAACCTTGCTGTATCAGGCTCCGCTGCCTGAAAGTGCCTTATCGTTATCGGCCTCGTTTAAATAACATTCAGCATTTATTTTGCCGGGCCAGGGCGGGGGGGACTATGCAGGGTTGAACGCGTGGCTGCAACCCGCGATCGCTACAATCCCGGGATAAGATGTTTGCAGAATATTAAAATAATGGCCTGTAATTTATTAACGCTTCGCGACCGCTATTCACGTTAATGACTGGCGTAACGGAAACACCCGCCTGTTGCAAAGGTGGCGGTCAGACATCAGCGGATACAAAACCGTTAAGACCATTAACGAGTAATCGCGTTAGATGGTGGCCTTACCGTTCTGGAGTCGCTATGTTTAAATCCTTTTTCCCCCGCCCCGCGCTGTTCTTCAGCAGCGCCGCCGTCTGGTGCGCGATCGCCATTCTCGTCTGGTTTGCCGGCGGCAGGCAGTTTCTTACCTCATTCGCCCATGCCGGCCCGCTGCCAAATAACGCCTTGCGCTTTATCGCGCCTTCCGCCCTCGCTTTTTATCTTTATTATTTTGCGGCTTTCGCCCTGTTCGCCGGGTTCTGGCGCGTGTTCAGTCCGCATCCCTGGCAAAATTGGTCGGTAAACGGTTCGGCGCTGATTATTTTTGTGACCTGGTTTTCGGTGCAGATGAACGTTGCTATCAACGCCTGGTATGAGCCGTTTTACGATCTGATCCAGCGCGCGCTGACCCATCCCAATTCGGTACCGATCGCCACGCTTTATCAGCAGCTGATCGGCTTTCTCAGCATTGCGCTGATCGCCGTGCTGGTGGATGTGCTGAATATGTTCTTTATCAGCCACTATGTTTTCCGCTGGCGCACGGCGATGAACAACTATTATATGGCGCACTGGTCGCGGCTGCGCGGCATTGAAGGCGCGGCGCAGCGCGTGCAGGAAGACACCATGCGCTTCGCCTCGACGCTGGAGGATATGGGCGTCAGCCTGATTAACGCTGTTATGACGCTTATCGCTTTTTTGCCGGTGTTGATTGGGCTATCGGTGCATGTGAAAAACGTGCCGCTGCTGGGTGACCTGCCCTACGCGCTGGTGATTGCCGTGGTGCTCTGGTCGCTGCTGGGCACCGGGCTGCTGGCCGCCGTCGGCATCAGGCTACCGGGCCTGTCGTTTCGTAATCAGCGGGTGGAGGCGGGCTACCGTAAAGAACTGGTCTATGGCGAAGACGATCCCGCACGCGCCAGTCCGCCCACGGTGCAAAATTTGTTCGGGCTGATCCGTAAAAACTATTTCCGGCTCTACTTTCACTATCTCTATTTTAATATCGCCCGCTCGCTCTATTTGCAGCTGGACGCCGTTTTCGGCCTGGTGGTGCTGTTTCCTTCTATTGTCACCGCCGCCATTACCTTCGGGCTGCTCCAGCAGATCAATAACGTATTTGAACAGGTGCGCGGCGCCTTTCAGTATCTGGTTTATTCGTGGAGCACGCTGGTTGAACTGTTGTCTATTTATAAACGTCTGCGGCTGTTTGAACAGGTACTGGACAGGGAAGCGGAGGGAGAGCTTTAACAGGGCGCGGAAGGAACCGCGCCCCGGAAGGGCCGCTTATTGTTGCGCGGCCAGCCTGGCGAAGACCTGCTCTACCGCGTAAGCGCCCGGATCCTTCACGCCGTGCAGGCTTTCCTGGTTAAGGTAAGAGGAGCGACCCGCCTGCGCTTTGCTCATCTGCGCCGTTTTTTCCGCGCCCGCTTTTGCCGCCTGCGCCGCCTCTTCTCTACTTTTACCCGCCGTCAGCGCGGCAAAGGCCGGATCCAGCGCGTCAATCATGGTGCGATCGCCCGGCCGCGCGCCGCCGTAGTGCTGCATCCGTTCCAGCCCGTAGCTCAGCGCCTGCGGCAGCGCCTCGCCTTCTTCCAGCTTCTGTCCGGCGGCGGTAAACATAATCGACATCAGCACGCCGCTGGATCCGCCCATCACCACCGCCAGCTCTTCGCCAATCAGCGTTAGCAGGTTTTCTGGCTCGTTCAGCGGCAGCCTGTTCGCTTCCAGCTCGGCGAGGATTTTTTTCGCCCCGGCGGCAAAGGTCGAGCCGGTGTCGCCATCGCCCACTTTGGCATCCAGCTGGTTAAGCTCGGTCTCCAGCTCTGCCAGCGTGCGGCAAACGGTAGCAACTATGGCGGCCGTTGATGCATTTTCCGAAGGCGCAAAATGCTGCTGCCGCGCAACTTTTTCGCCCTGGCGCGTATTAAGCGGCGCAGGCTTGCTCGCGGGCTGCCAGCCGCTGGCCTCAACCGGCGCCTGCAACGCTTCCGCCAGCGCGTCGGTCAGCAGCAGCGTCGACAGCGAAAAGCCTTTCATATCCAGCGCGCTAACCAGCGTCGCCGGGCCAATCAGCAGATCGACCTGTTTTCCCAGCGGCGAACGCAGCACCTCACGCGTCAGCACCGCCATTTCCAGCGAAGAGAATCCGCCCAGGTTATTGATTAACAGCGCCGTTTTTTTATTGTCCGGATTGTGCTCCGCCAGCTTCGCCGCCATCAGTGCAACGATCTCGCGGCTGTCCTGCGTTTTCAGCGTAGAGGCGCCCGGTTCGCCATGAATGCCCATGCCTAACTCGCTTTGGCCTTCTTTAACCCGCTCGTCCCGCTTTTCGCCGGGCACATGGCAGCTGCTGAAGGCCAGACCAAGGCTGGCGGTGGCGGCAATGGCTTCGTTGGCCGCTGCCATCACCTCCTCCAGCGATTTTCCGCTGGCGGCGGCGTAACCGGCGACTTTATGGATCAGCGCCGTACCGGCAATCCCGCGCGGCTGCGGATTATCCGGCAGCGCGATATCATCGGTCACCATCACCAGCTCGACCTTAAAGCCCAGCTTTTTGGCTTTTTCCGCCGCCAGGCCGAAGTTCAGCCGATCGCCCGTGTAGTTTTTAACGATCAGCAGGCAGCCTTTTTCACCCGTGACGTTGATGATAGCGCTGAGTACCGCCTCCACGCTCGGCGAGGCGAAGATATCGCCACAGACGGCCGCGGTCAGCATTCCTTTTCCGACAAAGCCCACGTGGGCCGGTTCATGCCCGGAGCCGCCGCCGGAAATCAGCGCTACGTCCTTTTTATCCCAGTCGTTACGCACCACCACCCGAATATCGGGGCCGGCGTCAAGCAGGCTAAGGCTGTGCCACGGGTTGCCGATCAGCGCGCCTTCAATGGCTTCACTGACCAAATCGCTTTTTTGATGCATGAAAAACTGACTCATAAATCTGTTTTCTCCTGGCTGAAAAGAGCGGACTGAGTCACTAACTGTAGTTGAATTCCTGCGGCGGCCGCGCAGGAAACAGGCAGGGCAAGGAGAAAAGCAGTAACTTAAAATGGACGTGATTTCCCTTTTTTCAGCAACAAACGTTGGTAAAAGCTAACGGAAAAACAACAGAATATTTTATATTTTTTATCACTTTTTGCCGTGGGAGAGTCGTTGCCCTTCTGGTCGGGCCTCTGCGTACCCGCCACAGGAAAACTCCGAATAACCGAAAACAGTACCATGATTACTAAAGAATTTATTATTGCAAACCCCGGCATTATTCCTAATTGTTTCTCTGCGCTGGTTTTGAGATTGCAGTATATCAGTCAATTATTATACAGTTTTGGTTATCGTTCTGCGGCGTTCGGGAAAGCTTCTTTTATCCGACTAACGCTTTCCCCCCTTAACGCAGACGATCCCCCCTCTGTAGCAGGATAAGCTTCACCACGCCACCACCAGGGCGTTATGCGGAGCAGGTCGCAAGGCCTGCTCTTTTTTATCGCTGTTTTGGCTGTAAAAAGCCCGGAGGGGCAGCCCGCCTTAAAGCGTTATATCCGTGGAGAGAGCGTAAAACAGGCGTTGCCACCGCGTTTTCGGCCAGGCACCTGGGCAGGAGAATAAGGAAAGCGGGCGGGAATTGTGTTGTACCGTTTAAAAGTATACCGCTCAAAAGGCAGGCTCCGTCCGCTGCTCGCCAAAACACGGCGCGACCGAAGCCTGCATCACCGTTAGCGGAACACGCTGATCGCTTCCACCAGACGGGTGGCCTGATGCGTCATTCGGCCAGCCGCCTGCGCGCCTTCTTCCACCCGCTCGGCGTTCTGATGGGTGATATTGTCCAGGTCTTCTACCGCCAGGCTGACTTCGCTCAGTGCCGTAGCCTGCTCGGCGGTGGCGGAACTGATCTGCGCAATCAGCGAGGTCACGTTCTGCACCTGAGAAACGATATCCTCCATCGTTTTGCCCGCGTCGTTAACGTGGACGCTGCCGGACTCCACCTTCAGCGCGCTGTTCTCCACCAGGCTTTTTATTTCGCTGGCGGCCTTGGCGCTGCGCTGTGCCAGGCTGCGCACTTCTCCGGCCACCACGGCAAAGCCTTTGCCCTGCTCGCCCGCGCGTGCGGCTTCCACCGCAGCGTTTAGCGCCAGGATATTGGTCTGGAACGCGATCCCATCAATGACGCTGGTGATGTTGGCTATCTTCTTCGAACTGTCGGCAATTTCCGCCATCATGCCGACCATATCCTTCATCACCACGCCGCCTTTGGTCGCGGCATCGCGAGTGCTGGCGGAAAGCGTATTGACCTGCTGCGCCGTGTCGGTATTGCTTTTTACCGTGGCGGTCAGTTCATTCATGGTGGCAGCCGTTTGCTGGACGTTGGCCGCCGCCTGCTCCGTACGACGGCTCAGCTCGTTGTTGCCGTGCGCGATAGCATCGCTGGCGCTCATCACGTTGACCGCCTGGCCGCTGACGTCTTCCAACAGCCAGCGGAACATCAACCCCAGCTGCCCGACCGCCCGCAGCGTGGTGCCGATTTCATCCACGCGATCCATCTGGTCGACCTGCTGGCAGGCGCCGGTCGCCACGCTCAGCGCCTGTTTGCACAGCCGCTCGACGGGACGGGAAACCTGCTGCTCAAGCCAGCTCGTGGCCAGCAGCAGCAGCACGGCCATGATGGCGCTGAATATCGCCAGCGGCTGGCCCGGCAGCCCCAGCGCCCAAACGCCCGCCACGGAGAGCGGCCACAGCGCCAGCAGCGCAGAGCGAATACGCCAGCGCAGCGGCATGGTTTTCAGCAGCGAGGCCCAGCGCAGCGCCCCGGTACGCATCAGCAGCCCTTTATGGAAGCGCCAGCCCTTACGCTTGCCTTCGCGAAATTCTTTATACAATTTTTCAGCCTGCGCGATCTCCTGCGCGGCGGGACGGGTGCGAACGGACATATGGCCCTGTATCTGACCGTTGCGCACGATCGGCACGGCATTGGCGCGTACCCAGTAGTGATCGCCGTTTTTACGACGGTTTTTCACCAGCGCGGACCAGGGTTCGCCCTGTTGCAGCGTCGCCCACATATCGGCAAACGCTTCCGGCGGCATATCAGGATGGCGCACTATATTGTGAGGCTGCCCGTTGATCTCTTCCGGCGTAAAGCCGCTGACTTTGATGAATACGTCGTTCGCGTAGGTGATATGGCTGCTGGCGTCGGTGGTTGACATCAGCGTGGCGTTCTCATCAAACGCAAATTCCTGCTGTGTTACGGGTTGATTGCTGCGCATGGCGTAAATCCTTGAAGCGGTGACCAGGATTGGGCTTTGAGTGGATAAATTATCATTCGTTATATTTTCGGCCCGTTCCGCCTGAACTTTAGTTGCTAAAGCTAAATTCCATGCAAAGGTTAAAAAACCGCAAAGCCTTACGGACAGCCATCTGGCGAGAAAAGAACCGGTTCCAGACGCCCGCAAAACCCTGTCGACGACAAGTCATTATTATGCAGAGATGTTTTAGTATGGTGAACGGATCACGCCCGCTGAAAGATCAAAAACGCCACCTTACGCCCGCGTTATAGCCCCAGCCTTTGCCGCCGTTGCCGTCGATTTCTTTCCGATAGTCCGCTTCCGCATAGAGCGACACGTTATTTTTAAAGACGGTGGTGGCGCCGACGCCGGCTTCCCACATCTGACCGAACTTACCGCTGCGGAAGCTCTGCTCAAGGCCGTCCACGCCTTTAGCGCCTATTGTGGTTTTAGCCTGACTGTCCCAGCCTTTGTAATAGTTGGTGCGCAGATAAGGCGTGTACTGGCGGCCGCTGTTATCGCTCCAGCGTCGATCCAGCTTCGCGCCGACGCGCCCAATGGTCTGGTGCGAATCGTCGTAGCTGACCGTCAGGTTATCCCTGTCGCTGAAGTTATCCAGCCCCAGATGCAGGTAAGTCAGCTGGGCTGAAGGCTCCAGCCGCAGCCCGCCGCCCAGCGCAAACGGATAGCCGCTCTCCAGCGAGGCGCTCCAGCCTTTGCCTTTGATCTTTGCCACGTTCTGCCTGCGTGCAATATCCGTTTCGCCACGATGCCAGCTGTAGGAGAGCGTGCCGTCCAGGTAGAAGCCGCTTTCCTGTAGCCAGGTGGCATAAAGCGCCAGCGTATCGCTGTCGAACGTGGTGCTGCTGTAGCCGTCGGCCGCGTCCGGACGGATGCGGCTGTTGCCGCGTGTCCAGGCGACGCCGCCGCGCAGGCTGCCGTTGTCCCCATCCAGCTGCACGACGTTGCCGCCTACCTGCAGCGCGCTGTAATCCATATCCAGGTCGTAGCCGAAATTCTGGAAGCTCTGGCTGGTGCTGTAGCGCATGTTGGCGCCGGTATAGCGCAGGAACATTTCCCCGCCGGCCTCGCCCTGGCCCTGACGCAGCTCGCCCAGCCGGTTATGCAGATCGTTAAGCGTGGCTGCGGAATAGTACGCCAGCCCGGTCGGAGCGGAGAGATAAGCAGGCACCTGCGGCACTACCGCCGCACGGGAAACGCCGTTATTCCTGACGAGGCCGTTAGCCAGACGATAGTCGCGAAACTGGCTGCCGCTGCCGTCGACCTGCCGCTGGGCGGCATCGCTGCTGCCCGGCGCAAAGCTGTAGAGATCGTAGCGCCACGGCCCGGCTGCCAGATAGCCGCCCTGGAGCGCAAAGCTGTTGGCGCTGGCACTGCCTGCCACCTGTGCCAGCGAGATGCCTTCGTTCGCCTCAATAACGCCATTTTGATTAGCATCGTTCAGCGCGCCGGTGCTGCCTGCCGCTGGCGTGACGTTAATCAACGTGGTGCCGTTAACATCGCCGTTTACGCGCAGGATGTCGCTGCGCTGGTTGGCGGGCGCGCCGCCGCCGTTAAGCGCGCTGGCGAGCTTCAGCGTGCCGTTCAGCGAGTTCAGCGTGCCGTTGATGGTCAGCGTGTTGCCCGGCGATCCGGAGCCGTTGGTCAGATCCAGCGTACCGGCGTTATTCACCACCAGCGAATCGCTGGTGCCGCCTCTCAACACGGGATCCACGAGGTTTCCGGCATAGAGCGTGGACTCGCGATCGATATTCAGGGTGCTGTGCGCCAGCTGCAGATTGTCGGTCAACGTCCAGTCGGTATGGTAGAAATTGATGGTGCTCCAGCCCGCGCCCAGGTTGACGCCCCGGCCTGCGTCGTCGCTGGCGAAGGAGCCGCCACGGGCCGCGATCTCGCTCAGGCTGAGCGTGCTGCCTTCGCCGCCCGCCGTGGTGATATGACTAACGTTAGCCAGGCTGACGTTCTGCACAAAGGCCTGGTTATCGATGCCGCTGCCCATCGTCAGGCTGCCGTTGAGGGTGCCGCCGGTCAGCGTCAGCGTATCGGTGCCGTTCCCCGTGTTCACATCGCCCTGCACCGCTCCACCGATCAGGGCGATCCGATCGTCCGTCGCGCCGCCCGCCACGATAACCGTATCGGCATATTGCGCGCCAATCGTGCCTTCGTTAACAAATACCGTGCTGCCGCCGCGCAGATCGATAACGGGCGCCACCGTACCCCACGAGAAGATGTCGCCCCGGTTTACCACTTCGCTGGCGGTCTGGCTGACAATTGCCGAACCGCCGCTTTCAGTGGTGATATAGATGTTTCCCTCTGAGATGACTTTCCCCGTGGTATTGGCGCGGATCCCTGTTCCGCCGCTGCCGACAAGGATCACCATGCCGCGTGGCACCAGCATGTCGGCCTGCGTGGTCGAGCCATCGGCATTAGCAAAGGTGTAGCCCGTTGCGCCGTCGGAAGGTTCGATACCAACGGAAAGCAGTGAATCGAAAGTGGTGGCGGAACGAATGCCGCTGCCGCTGCCCCTGGCATAGATATAGGTGTTGGCCAGGGAAATGTTGGGGGTTTCCGCCAGGTTATTGATGGCGCTGCCGCTGCCGTTTACCGTCAGCGTAGCGCCGTCAATCGACAGCCCGGCGGCGCCTTCTTCCAGCAGAACGGCGTCGGCGCTGCCGTTGCCCGTAATGCTGTTACGGAAGATGCCGTCGCCATACAGCGCAAAATTACCGTTATGACTCACGCGTACCGCTGCCGTACCACCTGACTCCAGCTGGGCGCTTTCGGGAAAAAATTGCGCGGTGCCTTCGCTCACATCAAACGCGATACCGGTAGCAGCGACCAGACCGCCCTGCATCAAAAAAGAGCCGCCGTTTTGTATCCGTACGCCGGTGCTGTTGTCGCCGGTTAGTTTAACCAACGAAGCGTCTCCCAGCGTTATCCTCGCGCCGTTGGTTATCTGAAAAGCGGTTGCGTTAGCGCCACCGCCAGAAACGCTGCCGCTATCGTAAACCGATGTACCTGCGCCGTCAGCGCGGATGCCGACGGCGCCTTCTCCCCCCAGAGTGATTGGGCCAGTGAGGTAGGCATAAGCGTTGCCGCCCGCCTCGCTTCTTAACCACACCGCCGTATTGTGGGTGTCGCCTGACGGCCCGGTGCTGCCGTTAACGTTGACGATCCCGTCCGAGTAAACGCTGGCAAAGCTGCCGCTGCTGGCGATCGCTTTGATCCCGGTGCCGTTATCGCCATTCAGATTGATCGTCCCGGCGTTGCCGACCAGCCCGCCGCTGCCGGAGTCGATCGCCAGCAGCGCGATATTCTCCTCCGGGCGAAAATCCGCCTGACCGTTAACGTCAATCACGCCGTTATTTTGCAGGCGGGCGTTCGGGCCATTCACCACCTTCATGGCGGTGCTGTTCTGAGTTTGTGCACCCAGTACGATATGCCCGTCATTTACGGCGCTGCCATCACCAATCATATTAATGCCGACGGCGCCGGACAGCCGGGTATCGAAGGCTTCATCTGTCAGAGCATTTTGCGGCGATCGCCCCAGCCAGAGCGTGCCGTCCACAGCATTGGTGAAGCTCGCCTGCGGGCCGTTAACGAACACGCCGCTGGCGCCGTCCGCCGCGCCTGTATTAATGTTGCCGTTATTGATCGCGCTGCCGCTAAAAATCCCCAGGCCAGTGCCGCTGCCTGCGATGTTGATGACGCCGTTATTGGTGAAACGGCTGCCGTCCTGTAGCCGTACCGCATTGCGGCTTTGGCCGACCGTGCTGCTGTCCACGCCGCTGCCATCGGCATTATTGAAGAAGCCGGCATTAATAACGCCGTTATTAACGCCGGTACTGCCGCTAAGCAGCTCCAGCGCGTTGCCATCGGTGATGCCGTTACCGGTACTGGCGACCTTACCGTTGATAATCGCCGTGCCGCCGTTTGCAGCCAGCACCGCGCTGCTGGCGTTCGCCACCTCCAGCGTTTTATTAACCGTAACCCTGGCCTGCGCGCCGTCTGCGCTGAGCACCACCAGTTCGCCAATCGGCTGCGCCGCTTCGTCATCCGCATCCTGCGCCACTATGCCGTAAACGATTTGCCCGCTGGTGAGAGTTACGGCTTTATCCAGCTCGTCACGGTAGCTGTCGGGATTGAGCTGGCCCGTTTCCAGCTGCCCGATAAGCCAGTTGTTATAGTTTTTAAAATCATCAAAGTTGGTCACGTTGAATCGCGTGATGACGTTATTTCTGGTGGCGACGCTGAACTCGCCTTTGTAATCAGCCACGCTGTCTACGGGAAGGGTGAGGTAAGGCCCGCCAGAAGGTGGAAGCGCAGCGGTAAAGGTCAGACGGTTATCGCCATTCCAGTTCATGTTGCCGCTGCCGGTGGCGGCAAAAAGCCGACTCTGTTTGGCCGCCATGCGCCAGCCGTTGGTTTCTGACGTCGTTGCCGCACCGGACTGGCCGATTGCCACGTTAATGGTGCCTTTACTGACCTGCGCCACGCGGGCGTTAATATATTGCCCGCCTTTGACGTCAACATAGTTTGGCAGCGGCGTATCCAGCCCGAGCGGCGGTATTTCGACCATGCTGGCGGAATTAAAAACGTCAAAGGGACGATAGCCGCCGTTCTCCCAGTCCGGGACATAAATGGTGTAACCGCCTGTACCGGGATCCAGGCCCGGCCTTTCTGCCAGCGACAGGTCAGGGTTATTCACACGGCCCTGTAGCTCTCTCAGCGTAAAGCTTTGCTCGCCGCTCAGCCCCGGCGAAAACTGCTGGTTGCCGCTAAGCGTTTGCGTGGAGCCGTTGCAGACGCAAAAAGCGCCGACTTTATTATCATTAACATAGGGTGAAAAGGGTTTCAGCGTCGCCGCCTGGCTGTAAAAAGCAGGCGCTATCGCGCCCTGTGCCGCAATAAGGCTTAACAAAAGGGGATGTAATTTAAACAAGGATATTTCCTCCAGAGCTGAAGAAAAAAGTAAAAAACATCTCGCCGTAAAAATGCGATTGCAGACGGCAGGCGGCGTGACGAATAATTAAAAATTGTTAATAACAATCACATCACTACTGAAAAGAAAGATCCATATAAAGTTATGGCGGCAAACGACATCCCCAAAAAAATAAGAATAGTGCCGTAAATAATCATATTAATTACCGGCCCTTTATTAAACTCTACACGCCTGATTACTAAAAGGAATCGCCGCCTTTTCAGGCTTAACGTAAAATATAATTATAGTCTTGCCAAATAGATGCAGCTCGCGATAAGAGAAAAAATGAGAAGATAAAATTTAACGGTCAACGCCATAAATATTTACTATTAAAAATCAGTATGAAACGTTATTCAGCGGCGACTTAAATAATCTCATTTATGATTACGCAACCGCATAACCGCTGCGTTTGCGCCTTGCAAAAAACAAAAAAAATGGCCCGAAGGCCATTTTCATTTTTGCTGTTCTTCCGCGCCGGAGCGATCAGGAAGCGGATGCCAGACGCGCCTCGTAGGCCACTGCCTGTTCGGCATCGAACTGGTTTTCCCACTTGGCGATCACCAGCACCGCCAGCGCGTTGCCGACCACGTTCAGCGCGGTACGTGCCATGTCCATGATACGGTCAACGCCGGCGATAAACGCCAGGCCTTCCAGCGGAATGCCTACGCTGCCCAGCGTAGCCAGCAGCACCACAAAGGAAACGCCAGGCACGCCCGCGATCCCCTTTGAGGTCACCATCAGCGTCAGCACCAGCACGATCTCCTGACCAATAGAGAGGTCAATGCCGTACAGCTGCGCGATAAAGATCGCCGCGATGCTCTGATAGAGCGTGGAGCCGTCCAGGTTAAACGAATAGCCGGTCGGCACCACAAAGCTGGTGATGGACTTGGGCGCGCCGTAAGCCTCCATTTTCTCCATGATCTTCGGCAGCACCGTTTCGGAGCTGGAGGTGGAGTAAGAGAGGATCAGCTCATCCTTCAGGATGCGCATCAGCGTGGTAATGCGCAGCTTACAGATGCGCGCGACCGTTCCCAGCACCACAAAGGCAAAGAACAGAATGGCAACGTACACCAGGATCACCAGCTTAGCCAGCGGCCACAGCGAGGCGAAACCAAAGTTGGCGATAGTCACCGAGATCAGGGCAAACACGCCAATCGGCGCGTAACGCATAATCATATTGGTGACTTTAAACATGGTTTCCGAGGTGGAACGAAACACCTTCACCAACGGCTCGCGATGTTCCGCAGGCAGCGATGACAGCCCCAGACCAAACAGCACCGAGAAGAAGATGATCGGCAGCATCTCGCCTTTCGCGATCGCCGCGAAAATATTCTGCGGGATCAGCGACAGGATAGTGGTCACCAGGCTGTGCGGGCCGCCCTGAACCTGCGCCGTCGTGGCTTCATACTTAGAGATGTCCACCGTTGCCAGCGTCGACATATCAATGCCGTAGCCAGGTTGAAACACATTCGCCAGGGTAATCCCTACCACAATGGCAATGGTGGTTATCACTTCAAAATAGAGGATGGTTTTGACGCCGATCCGCCCCAGTTTTTTCGCATCGCCCACGCCGGCGATACCGACGATCAGCGTGGAAATCACGATGGGAACCACAATCATCTTGATCAGATGGATAAAGATATCCCCGGCAGGACTAAGAATGTTAGCGATTAACCATTCACGATCCCCCGGTTGATTATGCAGTATCGCGCCAACGACGATCCCCAGTACCAACGCCGTCAATATTTGCCAGGCAAGGCTGAATTTTGCAGCTTTCATAATAGTTTTTTCCTTAACAAAACCCGCTCTCCGCGTCTTTAATGCGGAGCGATCACTCTCAAGGGAAGCAGGCCGATGTCGGCGAATGCGCGGATAATGGATGGTTGATACCTGATTTGCAGGCGCGTAATCAGTACCATTTTCACGGGTATAAATGCAACCCTAAGTGATATACGGCTAAACTATCATCGCCGAACAGGATAAAGCTCTGGAATCGACGTGTACGACTAACTCTTTGTTATAATTAGCAATATATCTCCATACTTGCGCATAGCTATGCAGTTGCTCGCCAGACGCCAGGCGAACAGCCAGGTTTAGTTGTGCGCCTTTTGTACAGCCCGTTTGCGTTATGCGGCGAATGAGTGGGCGACGGTTGCAGAAAGTTCCACCGTATTACGGCAACTTTTTGACCATTTTCATCACCTGACGTTATGGCGTGATCCATGGCGCAAAAAGCAAACAAAGCCCGGCGGCTCGCTCCATCCAACCTTTGATTGACATATTATTAACATCTTCAAGGAGAGTAGCCATGAGCCAACAACACCGACATCCCGTTCCCGCGAATATCGCGGAAAATACGCTGATCACTGCCCAGCAGTATCAGTCGATGTACCAGCAGTCCGTACAGGATCCCGAGGCGTTCTGGGGCGAACAGGGTAAAATCCTCGACTGGATAAAACCGTACACCCGCGTGAAGAACACCTCATTTGCGCCGGGCAATATTAATATCCGCTGGTTTGAAGACGGCACGCTCAATCTGGCGGCCAACTGTCTGGATCGCCACCTGCACAGCCGGGGCGACCATCCGGCGATTATCTGGGAAGGCGACGACGCCAGCGAAAGCAAGACGCTGACCTTTCGCGAGCTGCATCGCGAAGTCTGCCGCTTCGCCAACTCGCTGAAAGAGCTGGGCATAGGTAAAGGCGACGTGGTGGCGATCTATATGCCAATGGTGCCGGAAGCCGCCGTCGCCATGCTGGCCTGCGCGCGTATCGGCGCGGTGCACTCGGTGATTTTTGGCGGTTTCTCGCCGGAAGCCGTTGCCGGACGCATCGTCGACTCCGCCGCGAAGCTGGTGGTGACCGCCGATGAGGGCATTCGCGCCGGGCGCGCTATCCCGCTGAAGAAAAACGTCGACGAGGCGCTGGCTAATCCCAGCGTCACCACGGTAAGCAACGTGGTGGTTTTCCGCCGCACCGGCGCGGATATCGACTGGCACAGCCGCGATCTGTGGTGGCACGAGCTGGTGAACAAGGCCAGCGCGCACCACCAGCCGGAAGAGATGGGCGCGGAAGATCCGCTGTTTATTCTTTACACCTCCGGCTCCACCGGCAAGCCGAAGGGCGTGCTGCATACTACCGGCGGCTATCTGGTTTACGCGGCGACCACCTTCAAATACGTTTTTGATTATCATGCCGACGATATCTACTGGTGCACCGCCGACGTCGGCTGGATCACCGGCCACAGCTATCTGCTTTACGGCCCGCTGGCGCTGGGCGCGACCACGCTGATGTTTGAAGGCGTGCCTAACTGGCCGAAGCCGAGCCGGATGGCGGAAGTGGTGGATAAACATAAAGTCACGCTGCTGTATACCGCGCCTACGGCAATTCGCGCGCTGATGGCGGAGGGCGACAAGGCCATTAGCGGCACCGATCGCTCCACGCTGCGTATTCTGGGTTCCGTCGGCGAACCGATTAACCCGGAAGCCTGGGAGTGGTATTACCAGAAAATTGGCAATAGCCGCTGCCCGATTGTCGATACCTGGTGGCAGACGGAAACGGGCGGCTTTATGATCGCGCCGCTGCCTGGCGCGACGGAGCTGAAGGCCGGTTCGGCCACCAAACCCTTTTTCGGCGTGCAGCCCGCGCTGGTCGATAACGAAGGCAACGCGCTGGAAGGTGCCTGCGAGGGCAACCTGGTGATCGTTGACGCCTGGCCAGGCCTGGCACGCACGCTGTTCGGCGATCACGAGCGCTTTGAACAGACCTACTTCTCTACCTTTAAAAACATGTACTTCAGCGGCGACGGCGCGCGGCGCGACGAGGACGGCTATTACTGGATCACCGGCCGCGTGGATGACGTCCTGAACGTTTCCGGCCATCGGCTGGGCACGGCGGAGATAGAATCCGCGCTGGTGTCCCATCCTAAAATCGCCGAGGCGGCCGTGGTCGGCATTCCTCACGCCATTAAAGGCCAGGCCATCTACGCCTATATCACGCTGAACAGCGGCGAAGAGCCGACGCCCGAGCTTTACAGCGAGGTGCGCAGCTGGGTGCGTAAAGAGATCGGCCCTATCGCCACGCCGGACGTGCTGCACTGGACGGACTCCCTGCCGAAAACCCGCTCCGGGAAAATTATGCGCCGTATTTTGCGCAAAATTGCCGCTGGCGATACCACCAATTTAGGCGATACCTCGACGCTGGCCGATCCGGGCGTGGTGGAAAAACTGCTGGAGGAGAAACAGGGTATTGCCATGCCCTGAAAATAAGCAAAAGGCAGTATAGCTTTATCGGGCAGCGTAATGATTATCACGCTGCCCTTTATTTATCAGCTTCCCGATGATGAGGCATTACCGGCGCGGTCGCTCAGTCAAGCCGGATCTCATAACAGCTCTTGCAATTATCTCTGGAGACTCTGTGATGAACGATAGATATCAGCGGATTGAAAAAAGCGCGCGCTTTAAAGAGCTGGTCAGAAAACGCCAGGCCTTCGCCACGCTGCTCTCGGTAATAATGCTTATTCTCTACGTCGGCTTTATTTTATTAATCGCCTTTGCGCCAGGCTGGCTGGGTACGCCGCTTGACGCTAATACCAATGTTACCCGTGGTATTCCGATTGGCATTGGGCTGATCGTTATTTCTTTTCTTTTAACCGGTATTTATGTCTGGCGAGCCAATGGCGAATTCGACCGCTTAACCAAAGCGCTGCTGGATGAGGTGAAAGGATGAAACTTTTCCTTTATTTCGCCCTGCTGCTGCCTGTTTCCTCCCGCGCCGCCGATGCGATTAGCGGCGCGGTTGAAAAACAGCCCACCAACGTTGAAGCGATCGTGATGTTCCTGATCTTCGTGGCCGCCACGCTGGGTATCACCTGGTGGGCCTCCAAACGCACCCGTTCGCGCAGCGATTATTATACCGCAGGCGGCAATATCACCGGTTTTCAGAACGGCCTGGCGATGGCGGGCGACTTTATGTCCGCCGCCTCATTCCTGGGGATCTCCGCGCTGGTTTATACCTCCGGCTACGACGGCCTGATCTATTCGCTGGGTTTTCTGGTCGGCTGGCCGATTATCCTGTTTCTGATCGCCGAACGGCTGCGCAACCTGGGACGCTATACCTTTGCCGACGTTGCCTCCTATCGTCTGAAACAGCTGCCTATTCGCACGCTTTCCGCCTGCGGCTCACTGGTGGTGGTGGCGCTCTATCTGATTGCGCAGATGGTCGGCGCGGGTAAGCTTATCCAGCTGCTGTTTGGCCTGGACTATCACGTCGCCGTGGTGCTGGTGGGGATCCTGATGGTGCTGTACGTCCTGTTCGGCGGCATGCTGGCGACCACCTGGGTGCAGATTATCAAGGCGGTGCTGCTGCTGTTCGGCGCCAGCTTTATGGCAATCATGGTGATGAAAACCGTGGGCTTCAGCTTTAATAATCTCTTTACCCAGGCGATGGCGGTGCATCCAAAAGGCGTGGCGATCATGCGTCCCGGCGGGCTGGTGCACGACCCGATTTCCGCGCTGTCGCTCGGGCTGGGGCTGATGTTTGGTACGGCCGGCCTGCCGCATATCCTGATGCGCTTCTTTACCGTCAGCGACGCCCGCGAGGCGCGTAAAAGCGTGTTTTACGCCACCGGTTTTATGGGCTACTTCTACTTCCTGACCTTTATTATCGGCTTCGGCGCTATTCTGCTGGTCGGCGCTAATCCGGCATTTAAGGATGCCACCGGCTTGTTGATTGGCGGAAACAATATGGCGGCGGTGCATCTGGCCGATGCCGTTGGCGGCAGCCTGTTCCTGGGCTTTATTTCCGCAGTGGCCTTCGCCACGATTCTGGCGGTGGTCGCCGGGCTGACGCTGGCGGGCGCGTCGGCGGTATCGCACGACCTTTACGCCAGCGTGGTGAAAAAGGGCCAGGCCACCGAGAAGCAGGAGCTGCGCGTCTCGAAAATCACCGTGCTGGTGCTGGGGGTGGTCGCTATCGCGCTGGGTATTTTGTTTGAGAAACAGAACATCGCCTTTATGGTCGGGCTGGCCTTCTCGATTGCGGCAAGCTGTAACTTCCCGATTATTCTGCTGTCGATGTACTGGTCGAAACTGACCACAAGAGGTGCGATGGCAGGCGGCTGGCTGGGGCTACTGACGGCGGTCGTGTTGATGATCCTGGGGCCAACGGTATGGGTGCAGGTGCTGGGCCACGCGAAGCCGGTCTTCCCCTACGAGTATCCGGCGCTGTTTTCTATGCTGGTCGCCTTTATCGGCACCTGGCTGTTTTCCGTGACCGACCACTCGCAGGAAGGCCAGCAGGAGCGGCAGCGTTTCCAGGCGCAGTTTGTGCGTTCGCAAACCGGCGTGGGCATTGAAAGCGGGAAAAGTCACTAAGTAGCGATCTGCAAGGCGGCTGGCCGCCTTGCAGCGCAGCAACGCGCGCCCTCAGTAGTAGTTCAGCACCACCACCACGCTATCCTCTATACGCTGTGCCACTTTCGGCGTTCCGGTTGTTTGCATATACAGCGCCTCGGTTACGCCGCTGGTAAAAACCTTTAGTCCCTCAAGTTTTTTACCGCTTTCATCCAGGATCTGCTGCTCGAGCACGTTCCCCGCCGATGCCTGCTGCGTAATCTCCACTGTAGTCGACGGCACCGTTTTGCATATTAACGTGAGGTCCCCTACCTTGTGGTTACGGTTAATGGGCTCGCCGACGATAACCGTCCCCAGATCGTTGGGGTAACTCACCAGCTCTGCATGGCAGTCATCGATCGGCGTGATCGGTATGCCGCCGCTGCAGCGTGCGTCTTTGCCCAGGCCATCCCATCCTGACCAGCAGGCGCTGTAATCGCCTTCCTGTACCGGTAAGCTTACCGTTTGCGTTAAGCGGTATTGCGCGACTTTTATCCGACTTGCTGGTTCGTCGGTGGCGTTCTGGCATTGTTGTACGGTTGGCGCGCCGCCGGGCGCATCGCTCATTCCGATAAACGTGGCGGCCACTTCAGGATCGCGGACGGTAAGGCCATAGATATGGAACACAAGGTCACGATCGTTGCCTCTGCTGGAGCAGAGCCAGACATCGGTGCCGGCCTCCACCGTAATCATATTGTTTCTGACCGTCAGGCCGGTCGTGACGCCCGGCACGGAATTGTAGTACCACGCCAGCGCCGACGTTGAAAAACAGATCAGGCTCAGCGCGAACATAATCCTTTTCATTTTATCTCCTTGTTATGAGCCAGCCAGCACCCCGTACGGCGGCGGCGGGCTGCGTCGGTTCAGGGGTATTCGATGATGTAATTCAGGCTGGCGGTGAATTCTCCCGCCGTCGGCGGCGTCGCGCCGTCCGCCCGTAGATAGGCCTGCATCGGGATAACGATATCAGCAGCATTCAAAGACAGCGTCAGGCCCGGCGAGGCGGCATTGACCGCCAGCGGCGCGCCCCGCACATTTTCGATGCCGATAACGATGCCGGTAGCGGTACTGCCTGCATCCGGTTGCAGCATCCCGTTACTGTCCCCATTCCCGCGCAGGAAAACTTCAATTCGGCCTGGCGTTGTTGCATCAAACTCGCAGTTTTCCAGATGAACGGCAAACGGGTAACGCGGGCTTTCCTGCGAGTTCTGCAACATGTTCAGCGTGACGGCCGCCAGCGGGAGCGTAATGTATTCATCGCCGGGCCGTATCGTACAGGGGCTGAGATTTTCAACCAGCGTACCGCTGAATTTGGCCTTCACCGCTACCTCTACAGGCGCGGCATAGCCGAGCGCAACGCACAGCATCATCCCCAGGCCTGACCACAGGCAGCGTAATAATCCCCTTTTCATTCGTAGACCGCCTTAATTGTCGCCGTCGCCTCAAAGTATCCGGGCGTTAACGAGGCCGCCGCATTTTTCACCAGTACGGCCATCAGAACGGGGGGATCCGTGCCATCAATAGCAAACGAGGTGTTTACCGGCTGGAGTTTACCGTCGTTCATTATTTTAATGGCCAGGCCGGGCTGGACATACAGCATCCCCTGGCCAAAATCTGCGCCCGTGCCGTCGATTTGCAGCGTTACCGCATTTTTACCCTGCTGCTTGCAGCTAAAGTTATAAGCAATCTCGCTCTGGTAATTAGTGCCGTTGATTTTTGCAATATCTACCTGATCGCTAAAGGAAACCTCAACGTTTTTGCCTTCATTAAGCTGACAGGAGGCGGACTGCACCACGTTGGCCGTCATGGTGAAGGTAAATACCTCCGGCGCTGCCGTCACCCGGCCTGAAAATAGCGTTAATCCTGTTAGCGTGCAGAGCACCGCTTTTGCAAAGGTGGTTGTCCTGTCCATCTGTTTATTCCTGCCGCCGTTTATCACGACTTATCCAACATAAACCTGCCGCAGCCCGAGCAAAACGCGGTTAAGCAAAGAAGCGTTGCGCGGCTGCTCTGGCGAAGCGGCAAAACTTTATGCGCTTAGCCAGCGGGCCTGACCGCCGTGGCCTTACAATGATCCCCGCTACAGGTAAACTGCAACTGCGGACGGGCGCCGTAATCGTTGATATAGGTGAGCAGCGGGCGGCTCCCCAGCGCTTCAGCGCTGACCTCAAGCACGCCTTTACTTTTCGGCGCGATCATCAGCGGCTTGAAATCATTGATGGCGCTATTCCTGGCGGCGTTGCGGCCATCGATCAGCGTCACGAAATAGGGCGTGGGATTGTTTACCTGATAGCGATCGCCGGCGCGAGTCAGCGTCAGCTGCTCCTGAAAGGGCACCGCGTTTCTTTTGGGCACCAGCGCCTGCGGGCGATAAAATAATTTTACCTTTGTCTGCAAGGCAAGCTGGAGCGTATTGGGGCGTTCGGATCGCGGCGGGATCTCACGCAGATTAAAGTAGAACAAGGTTTCACGATCCTGCGGCAGCGCGCCCACGGAAGGCAACGTCTCTATTTTTACCTGGCTTTTGCTGCCCGGCTCAATGCGCTGTACCGGCGGCAGAGCAGTCAGCGGCTGCTGGATTTTTTTACCCTGGCTATCTTCTATCCAGCCCTGCGCCAGATAGGGTAATTGTTTATTATCGTTACTGACGACCAGGCTGACAGACTTTTGGCCGCCCTCAAAAATCACGCGTGTACGATCGAGCGAAACAGCGCCATAGCTTTGTGCAGCCACCAGGACGGAGAGTAAAACGGCGATGCGTGATAAACCTGCTTTAGATGATCTCATTTTTTCCCCTTACACCATGTCAACTATCAGCGGCAGCCCTGCGCGGTTTATAACAGGCGGCACGGCAATAAAAGACGCTGAGAAATATCACCGGACAAGCTCTCCGGCAGTTTAAATTCGCACTGCTCTTTGCCGCTCCAGCTTACCCGCATCGTTATGCCTGGCTGGATACCGCTCAGATAGATGCTGCCGTCGTCATTCACAATGCCCACTTCCTGACGCTGGCTGTTTTTTACCGTAGCGCCAAACGGCGGGGCTTCGCCGTTTTCCAGGCGCAGTACCGCCATGGTTTTGCTCCCGGTCACCACTTTAAAGCCACCGTAGCCAATCGCGCCTTCGGTTAAGGTGCGCTGGATAACCGAAGCGCTCGCTTCAGCATTGTCCGGCAACGCATTGATATCGATACTGATGCGGTTACGGTAATAGCTGCTAATATCCGCGATAACGGCTTTGCCAAAGTGGTTACTCAAGGTATCCGCGCCGTAGCTTTTTACCGGAATATCCTTTACCGCGGTGTCGATCAGCATTCTGGTGCCGCCCGGCCTGCTGGTACGATGCAGCGCCGCACCCTGTGCGGTAGCCGTTACGCCGCCCTGCGCCGAAAGGCTTAAAGCTGAATAGCTGTTGCCCTGATAGCTGGCATTAACGTTTATCCGCGCTCTGTCTCCCTGATAGGTGTAATAGCCGCTTGCCAGCGTCTCCTGACCGGCAACCCCGCCGCTGATTTGGTAGTTGTTACGCTCATCCATCGTATTGAAGTAGCTGGCCTGATGACTGTTATTACCCTGATTAAAAGATCCGTTGTAATTCAGCGTGCCGCTGTTGCCCCACGGTAGAGACAGCGACAGGTAAATACCGTCATCATTGCTGCCGTCATATTTATTACGCCAGGCGGTGGCTGACAGACTGACGTTACGCAAGCGCCCGGCGTCAAAATATTTCGTCGCCGTCAGGGTAAAACGGTCATTGTCCGGTTTATCCCACCAGGTCTGATGAGAGTAATTCAGATAAAAGCTTGCCCGCCAGTCGCGCAGCTGCTGGCTGAAGATGGCGGTATACATCTCTTTACCGTTGCCGTAGGCCCTGCCGTATTTATGCGCGTTAAGGTAATCCTGCATACTCATATAGCCCTGCTCTGAATAGCGGTAGCCTGCAAAGGTCATTTCACTGTCGGTTTCGTCGAACCTTTTTGAGTAGCTGACGCGCCACGAGGCCCCTTTCTGCGTATCCGGCAGCGGATCGGGCAAACGCCGGGAAAACGCCTGAGTAAAATCCAGAGAGAGCGCGCCGAAAGCCATCAGATCGCGCCCTGTGCCCAGCGCCAGCGCCTGGTATTCCTCACTGGCTATCGTCCCGCCGTACAGGGACCAGCCGTTACTGACGCCCCATGAGAACTCGCCGTTTACAAACCCCTCGCCTTCCATATGGTGCTGAGTGTTGGAAGGCCTGCCTGCCGCCAGCTTGTAGCGCACCATGCCCGGCCGCGTCAGATAGGGCACGCTGGCCGTATTGATGCTGAAAGTTTGTACTGAGCCATCCTGCTCTTCTACCCGCACATCCAGCTCGCCGCTGATCGTTTCGTTGAGATCCTGAATACGAAACGGCCCGGCGGCGACCCGGGTTTCCTTGATGACCCGCCCTTTCTGGCTGATCACCACTCTGGCGCTGGTTTTCGCTATCCCGCTGATTTCCGGGGAATAACCACGCAGATTAGGCGGCAGCATATTGTCATCAGACCGCAGGCTCAGCCCGGAATAGGTAAAACTGTCGAAGATATCTGAAAAGAGCGCATGTTCGCCCACGCCCAGCCTGGCGTGCCTGTGCGGTAAAGCGCGCCAGGCATAGAAACGCGTCCAGTCCCAGTTAAGGTTGTTACTGGCCTGATTGTCATAGCGCCCCTGCCAGTCGGCACGCAGGCGCCAGGGACCAACGTTGGCCCCGGCCGTCCCGTTGCCCGTAAACGTGTTGTCCGTCTTCTTCTCGTGCTCATGCCGGGTCTGGGCACTGGCGTAATAATCGAACAACAAGCCGGGTATCCCCTCATCCCACTGCGCCGGCGGATCCCAGTTGGGCGCGCGGTATTCCAGATAAATTTGTGGGATAGTTAAATAGAGCGTATTGGTGCCTAAATCAGCGCGCTGGCTCATACCCGGCAAACTGTCGGTATTCAGACACTGGCCCTCATGCCACCACGTTAACTGCGGGCGTAGCTCAGGCTTCAGGCCAATAAAATTGACCAGAGCGGCAGTCAGACAGGGCTTACTTTCTTTTTCATTATCTTCTGTCGTAAACCAGTCCACTGACTGCTCGGGGAGCTCATTATCATTAATCTGAAGTTTCAGAGTGTAGTTACCGGGCATGATATATCCCGCCTGAGAAAAACGGCTGAGATCGATGTTCGTTCTGTCTTTCACATCTAAAAGATCGGTATTAAATTCTATTCCACGTGCCTCGACAGACCGCGCGAAACAGCAAAGAATCAGCAGGAAGATGGCATGCCACAGCCATAAAATATCTTTTTTTAATATAATATTCACTGACATCGGCATCCTTACGAGAAGTTAATCCCTGGGTAAGCCTTTCATAACCGATTTAATAATTTTTTGCCGGAGGAATTAAGCATGGAAATAATTCCGCCATTCTGCCGACAAACATGAACCTGTTTTGCCGTTGTTCCCCAGGCAGAAAACACTCCCGGCAGAAACGCCGGGAGAGGACAAGGTCCGTCAAATCGACTTATTGATATGCAAGTGTGAAATCAGCAATACTCTGGAATTCGCCAGGCGTTACGTCTTTACCATCACCTTGCACATAGGCAGAAAAACTCAGCGTATTATAGCCAGTCTGCAAAACCTGCTTAGCGCTCGGACTGCCGAGCTTGAGCACTGCGCCAGTACCATCAGTGATGGCGATACTCGCGCCCTTAACTGTCCCGGTCATGCCCAACAGACCGGTAGCGCTTTCCGGTCCGCTAAACGTGGCCGTTACCGCTGCGGCGGTCGCAACCGTACAGTTTTCCAGTTTAATCTGGAAAGGACGGGGATCGGAGGTTCCACCATCCTTCAGGGTAACAGTCGAGATTTGCCCAAGAGGCACGTCCTGATAAACAGAGTCAGGATTAATTGAGCAAGGAGACTCAATGACGGAGCCCGAAAAAGTCACTGAACCATGTCCCTGGTCGGCATAAGCTACAGAAGTCATGCCGAAAATGGCGATAGCTGACAGTACGATTTTATTCAGTTGCATAAAGTACATTCCTTTGATTATAAACCTTTCCGTTTATCGGATGATAAATGTTTATTTATAACATCATTTTCTTTGCTGAAAAAAAGCCAACCTGTAAAAACAGATAAGTTAATAATGCATTAACGGCGCTTGAGTTTATTAATGGCCATTTACATTGTCAGGTAAATACAATCCGTAATAAATACCTGTTCAGGGCGGCAGGATTATTCTTACAGAAGACATTTCCAGATGAAAGGTCTTTTTTCTTAAAAAATGACAGAAAAAAAATGAAAGTTTAGACAGGAAGGTGTTACTGGCGATAAATGCTAAAAAATCGTCGAACAGAGATGCTCTTCAGAATAAAAAACCAAATAAATCCCATTTTGCACGCCGTCACTCTATAAATGACAAATGTAAAAAAAGAAGAAACAAATGGGGCGGTTTAAATATATAGCATTTATCTTTGCCGGAGTATTAAAAATATCAGGCAAGCTCCTTAATATAAGCTGCTATATTTTAATATATATCACCTGTTTGAACATTAGCGGCAACAACTTTATAAACCTTGTTAAAAGTTCAGCATAATAAGCCTGTTCCCGGCCTGTATCAGGGCATCAGCCGTACCGGGAGCAGGCAGGTCCGGCCAGAAGCCGGACACATTCAGCGGCGGGCCACCCTTTACAGGTTGCCGCCTTTGGCATCAGAAATGCAGGGATGCACCTACGTATGCGCCGTCAGCAATGACGTTGTCTTTACGACCGTCTTTGCCGTTCATCGCCAGGTACTGATAGCCCACGCGCACGTCAACCAGGGAGATTGGCTTAAAGCTCACGCCAGCGGAAGCTTCCTGGTAGTCATCAATGTGGCTGGAGAAAGAATCCGGCGAGTAGTAATACTGGCCAAATACGTTAAACATATTGGTGACTGGAACGCTTGCGCCAATGCCGACCGCAACGGCATAGCCGTCTTTGCTATCGGTTGGGTTGGTGGAAATCGCTTTCACGCCAGGCGTGATAAAGATATCGCCCAGACCCACATTGTAACCCAGACCCAGGCTGCCCATGCTGCCGTCGTGATCGCTACGCAACCAGTTACCGGTCAGCGCCAGACCAGGCGAGTCAGCGCCCATGCCCGCGTGTACATTAGTATAATCACGACCTACGTCGACACCGCCTTCAATCGCCTGCGCTGATCCGGCCAGCGCCAGCAGCGCCAGAGCGCCTGCGGTAGTTGCCACTGCTTTCATTTTATTCTCCTGATGAATTTACTTACGCCGTTTCCCGACGGCAGCGGAGGATAGATCATCAACAGAGGAAATAAAATGAGAATGCGACGAATCTTAGGGCTTGTTTAGTAAATGTTGCTGTTAGGGGGCGAACATGCAGGCTTCAAACCAGCGTCCACATCAGGCGGCCAATCAGCGGCGCGATAACCACTGTCACCACACCTGACAGCATCATCACCAGGCTGGCGACCACGCCCTCCTCCTGACCAATTTCATAGGCGCGAGCGGTGCCTGCGCCGTGTGAGGCCGCGCCAAACCCGGCGCCTTTCGCCAATCCCTGCTTGACGGCAAGCCGAATAAAAAGCAGATCGCCGACGGCCATACCGAATACGCCGGTGATCACCACAAACAGCGCCACCAGATCGGGCTGCCCGCCCAGCTGCTTCGCCGCCGCCAGCGCAAAGGGCGTAGTGACAGAGCGCACCGCCAGACTACGCTGGATTGCCTCCGGCAGCGTCAGCAGCCTTGCCAGCCATACCGAGCTGCAAACGGCGACCAGCGTGGCGGTCAGTACGCCCGCGCTAAGCGACAGCCAGTGGCGGCGGATAATCGCCATATTTTCATAAACGGGCACGGCGAAGGCCAGCGTAGCCGGGCCAAGCAGCCACAGCAGCCAGCGGTTTTCGTCGATATAGTTCTGCCAGGAGATATGGGTCAGCAGCAGCAGCGCCACCAGCACCATTGGCGTCATCACCAGCGGCATCAGCAGCAGCCTGTGCCAGCGGCGGTAGAGACGTTTATTGAGAAAATAGACCAGCAGCGTCGCCAGCAGACAGAGCAGGCTGATAAAAAAGTTATTCACCCTGACGCTCCTTTTTTCGTGCCGCCAGCCGCATTTCAAAACGATAGACGCGATCCACCACCAGCGCGGTAGCGGAAAGCACCAGCAGCGTACTGATCATAATCACCAACATAATCCGCCAGCCGTCCACGCGCAGCAGCTGCGAATAGTTAACCACCGCCACCACGGCAGGAATAAAAAACAGCAGCATTTCCGCCAGCAGCCAGCGCGATCCGGCTTTCACCCAGTTCAGCGGCAGCACCCGCAGCATAATCAACGCCAGCAGCAGCAACATGCCCACGATATTGGCGGGCAACGGCAGCCGCAACCAGTCAACCAGCCGCTGCGCGGTCAGAAAAAAAGCGATATACAGCACCACCTGTAACGGAACCTGAATACGTTGCTGCCACGTGCTTTGCGGGCGTATCGCCAGCTTCATGATGGGTCTCTCTCTGAATAATGCGTAAAGAGAGTATAAAGCCGTACCAAAGGGTGAAAAAAATGACTTAATATTATCTGAACTATGCCTTACAGGAATGTTTATGGACGTCAGAGCCCTGCGTTATTTTGTGGAAGTGGTGCGCCAGCAAAGCTTTACTCGCGCGGCGGAGCAGCTGTACGTCACGCAGCCGACCATCAGTAAAATGCTGCGCCAGCTGGAGGATGAACTGGGCTGTACGCTGCTGATCCGTGAAGGACGCAAGCTGCATCTGACCGATACCGGACAGGCTGTTTATCAGCGCGGGCTGACTATCCTTCAGGAATTTAAGCAGCTGGAAGCGGAAATCAGCGATATCAACGACCTGAAAACGGGCGAGCTGCGGTTAGGCATTCCGCCAATGGTGGGGATGCAGATTGCCGGTTCGATCTCCACTTTCCGCCAGCGTTATCCCGGCGTCGAGCTGAAAATTTCCGAATTCGGCGGCCTGACCGTGCAGCAGGCAGTGCTTTCCGGCACGCTGGATATTGCGATGACCGCGCTGCCGGTAGCGGAAGATCTGCCGCTGAACGCGCTGCCGCTGATGAGCCACCCGCTCTGCGTGCTGGTGCCGAAAACCCGCGAATGGCTGCGCCGTACCCATATTCCGCTGGCCGAGCTGGCCGGGCATCCTATCCTGATTTATAACGAAGAGTTTTCGCTGAACCGCCAGCTGATGCGTGCCTTCCAGGCCAGCGGCTTTACGCCGCAGATCGCGGTACGCAGCGGCCAGTGGGATTTTCTCGCGGCGATGGTACAGGCCGGTATGGGCGTGGCAATCCTGCCGGAGCCGATCTGCCAGCGGCTGGATAAAAGCCATCTGCTGTGGCTGCCGCTGGAGTCGGAGCTGGTCTGGCAGCTGGGCCTGATCTGGCGGGAAGGCAGCTACCTCTCAAAGAGCGCGCAGGCCTGGATCGCCTGCTGTCGCCAGTTCTGGCCGGGTCAGACGCCAACGCTGTCGGTATAAAAAACGGGGGCGCTGGCAGCGGCCCCGGAGACGCTAAACAGGCGCATTTTTACCTGTCTTTTAACCTTATTCGTTCTGCCTCTTACGGATATTGCTATTCAGCTTGTCTGCTGCCTCTGCGTTCTGGAAAAGAATGCCGAAGAAGATATAGATCGGCACGGATGAAAGCGTATGACTTCATCAGCAATAATTAGCAGAACTGTTACGTCAGAGACTGGCCTGATATTTACCAGACCCAACCCTGAGCCTTAAAGCGCGTTTTCCTGCCGTTTACAAAACAAAAGCAAAAGAAAATAGTATTAGCCTGGCGGAACCTCTCATTTCATCAGAACAGCAGCAAGCAGAATAAACCACCGGTTACCCCCCTTATCATAATATTTCCTTTTCCTCCAAAATATAATTACCGTTATATGAAGAATTTATCTTTCGCTGTACGGTTGAATAACATCAGATGACAGAGGCGATTTTCTTAACGCAGCATGACGAACATAAATTAAGCTGATAAACTAACAGAAAACCGGGCAATAGCGCTCGTTGACCAGCAAAAGGAATATTGCATGTCACCTTCTCTACAGGCTTTACGCCTGCCCTTCGATGTTTTTCAGACGCAGAAACGCATGGATGATTACGGTGCCGACGATATGAAGTGCGGCGATTTGAGCGAGCTGCAGCTGAAGAACTTTTATCGGCTGGAGAAAGTATCCGGTCAGTATGATCCCTGGCGGGCAGAGAGAACGGATTTTCCCATCAGCAATTACGCCGTGATACGTCATAAGATGCGCCATCATGAAGTGGCAGCCAAACTATTCAACGAATTCCGCCGCGAGTCGCGGCCCTTCTCTTTTTTCGGCCATCGCGGGCTGTTTATGGCACTAATCGACCATTTTCAATATGGCGATGGAAAACCCTTTTCCAGCAGTGAATTAAATGGGGCTTATAAGAGGTTGATAGAAAGCGCGCATTCAGATAACGCAAACTCGTCAAAGGTTATCGATAAATTTATACGGGAAAATATAGACTGGGATAATTATTTTCTTGCCGAAAATAAAAAACAGGCTTTAAGAAAAGTTATCGGAGAGAGTTTTCTTCCGAAATTTAATAGATTACAAGACAAGATGAATGGTCTGGGTATGTCAGTGCACGGTATATACGCGACAAAAATCACGCTAAAGTCTCTGGAAGTTAACGGAGATAAATACAAAGCCACCCTGCATTACAAAGGCCAGGATCACTTTGGCCTTGATGACCGCGATATCATGGATCCTCGTTTTCATCATTTGAATATTTTCCGAATCTGGTTTGTGCTACAGCGCTGGAGAAGGTACGCGTACAAACCCTTCTTTACCAATATGGCAGCGACCATCACGCTGACGGGAAGCAAAAAGTGAAAAAGATGAATAGATTTTTCCCGGCTCTGGTCGTAGTCAGCTGGCTGTACGTCATCGTTATGATGCTACGGCCTGTAGAGGTTATAGCTGTTCACCAGAATCATTCCGTCACAGATATTTTGGTGAAAAACTTTCCTCTGACCAACAAAGGAAAGATTGAATGGTGGAAAGAAAACGCCCGGAAACTGGATAAACAACACCCTTTTCTTTTAAATAGAAAAGGCGAGACTTTTTGGGTAACTATCTGGGACTTTAAAGACGGTTATCAGCAAGAAAAACCCGATGACACTACTTTTTTCCCGAGTCATAGTACCGACCATCTGCTCTGTTTTGAGAATATAAAAGCGGAGGAAAGATGTATTAAAAAAGAAAACTGGTTGATGCAGGTTACCAGAGCGACAACGGGAACCATGAGCTACACCATGGAAGACGCCTCTTATTACCAAAAGCCAGGCGGCCCGCTGATCCTGGAAGAACGCTGATACTACTGCTGCTAACAGCAGTAAAAAAAACCGCGAGCCGGGCGGCTCGCGGTCTTCCCGCTACTCTTCTTTCTCGATCAGCAGCGTTTCCAGCAGGTCGAGATCGTGCAGCATCTTCTGCATGGTTTCGTTGCTGATTTTCTGCGTGGCGCGCAGGTGATACAGCTCGCCGCGCTCGGCGCGCAGCGCGGTCAGACGGAAGCGGCGCTCCAGATTTTCCGCATACAGCGCCCGCTCCAGATCGTCCTTACCGTCCACGCGACGGCGCATATTGCCAATCACTCGCGATGCGATTTCTTTGACCAGGTCAGCGTCGATATTCTCTTCGGTATCGGCCGCCAGCCGCTCTTCCATCTTGTGCAGGCTGTCGATAGCCGTTTCCGCCATCGCCGCGCGCGCCATCTGGATCTCATGGCGGTGCGCCGTCTTATCCCTGCCTGCCACGCCGCGCAGCAGCAGCGGCAGCAACACTACGCCGACCAGCAGCGAGAACAGGATCACGCCCATTGCCAGGAAAACCAGCTCGTAGCGCGCCGGGAAAGCGTCACCGTTGGTCAGAAACAGCGGAATGGACAGCACGCCGGCCAGGGTGATAGCCCCGCGTACGCCGGCAAAAGAGGCAATCAGCAGCTCACGCAGGCTGTAGCTGCTGAACTCCATTGGACGCTTTTTCAGCAGGCGCTGGCTAATCAGGCGCATCGTCCATAGCCAGGCGAAGCGGACGATCATCAGCGCGGCATAAATCAGCACCACCGACAGCACCAGCATCCACAGATCGACGTTAGGATCGGCCTCTGCCTGAGTCACGGACAGCTGTAAAATGTCCGGCAGCTGTAAGCCCAGCATCAGGAACACCATGCCGTTAAAGACAAACTCCAGCATCTGCCAGACGCTGTTGGCACGCAGACGCATCGCCAGCGGCGCCTGACGGATAATGCCCGAACGGGTAATGGTCATGCCCGCCGCGACGGCGGCCAGGATCCCCGATACGCCGATATGTTCGGCAATCAGGTAAGAAGCAAAAGGCAGTAGCAGCAGCAGCACCGTCTGCGTAGCCGGATCGTCACCGCTCCAGCGGCTGAACAGACGCAGCGACTTGCCGTACAGCCAGCAGATAACAATACCGGCCACCAGACCGCCGACGGCAACCTTTACGAACTCCAGCGACGCGCCGGAAACCGTGAACACCATGGTGCCCATCGCGACCGCAACGGCAAACTTCAGCGACACCAGGCCCGAAGCGTCGTTCATCAGCGCCTCGCCCTGCAGTATCGACATAATTTTTTTCGGGATGCGCCCTTCTCCGACAATCCCGGAGAGCGCCACGGCATCGGTTGGCGACAGCACGGCCGCCAGTGCGAAGGCGGGCAGCAGCGGAATACCCGGCACCAGCCAGTAGATCAGATAGCCGATGCCGACCACGGTGATCAAAACCAGCACCAGCGCCAGGCCGATAATCTCGCGTCCGTGATGCAAAAACTCGCTGGTTGGCGTCTTCCAGCCGTCAGCAAACAGCAGCGGCGGAATAAACAGGACCAGGAACAGCTCGGGATCGAAGTCAACGTGCAGGCCGAAAGTCGGCCACGCCAGCAGCGCGCCCATCACAATTTGCACCAGCGGCAGGGGGATTTGAAAAGGAATAATGCGTGCGGCTACGCCAGAGAGCGAGACCACCAGCGTGAGGATGAGAATAGTAAAAAAGATTTCCATGTTGTCCTTTCATAGCTTCCAGATAGCGACAAAAATATCAGGCTCGGAACAAATAATGCCCTGTGTAATAGTAAAGCAAAAATGGGATGGCTTGAAAAAGCTGATGTGTGCTATTGCGTGGAAAAAAGCAAAAATTCGGAACGGAGGCCGGAAAAACCGGCCTCGTAAAAGGGGATCAGATAGCCCAGCCGCCAGCGTAAAAAGCGACCAGCGCGATAGCGATAACCACGGTGCCGACGTTGAGCTTGCGCCACTCGCCCGCAAAGATGCGGCCAATGACCAGCGAGCCGAAGCCCAGCATAATACCGGTAACGATATTGCAGGTCAGCACGATGAACACGGCGGCCAGCAGACCGGACATGGCGTCAACAAAATCGCTGAAGTCGATTTTAGAAACGTTGCTCAGCATCAGCAGGCCAACATACATCAGCGCGGGCGCGGTAGCATAGCCCGGCACTAAATAAGCCAGCGGCGACAGGAACAGGATCAGCAGAAACAGCACGCCTACCACGATAGCGGTCAGGCCCGTTTTACCGCCCGCCGCCGTGCCCGCTGCGGATTCGATATACACCGCCGCAGGCGAAGCGCCGATAAGGCCGGAAAAGATGCTGCTGACCGAGTCGGTGGTCAGCGCTTTGCCGCCGTTCAGGATCTGATGATCTTTATCCAGCAGGTTCGCCTGGCCTGCTACCGCGCGGATGGTGCCGGTGGCGTCAAACACGGCGGTCATCACCAGAGCCAGCACGCTTGGCAATACCGCAGGCTTCAGCGCGCCCAGAATATCCAGGCTGAACACCAGCGAGTGGCCCTGCGCATCCGACAGTGAAGGCATGGCAAACAGCCCCTGATATTTTACGGCCGGATCGAAAATCAGTCCGAGCACGGAAATGGCGATAATAGTCAGCAGGATCCCGCCCGGCACGCGCAGCTTTTCCAGACCGAAGATTGCCGCAAGGCCTGCCAGCGTCATCAACACGGGGAAGGAAGCGAAATCGCCCAGCGCGACCGGCAGTGCGCCAGGTACAGGGTTTTTTACGACCAGGCCCACGCCGTTAGCGGCGATCAGCAGTAGAAACAGGCCGATGCCGACGCCGGTGCCGTGCGCCACGCCCATTGGCAGGTTGCGTAAAATCCAGGCACGGATGCCGGTTGCAGAGATCAGCGTAAACAGCACTCCCATCAGGAATACGGCTCCCAGCGCTACGGGCACGCTGATATGCTGGCCCAGCACCAGGCTGAAAGCCGTAAAGGCGGTCAGTGAGATCGCGCAGCCGATCGCCATCGGCAGGTTCGCCCACAGCCCCATAATGACAGAGCCGAAGCCCGCCACCAGGCAGGTAGAGACAAAAACGGCGGCGGGAGGAAAGCCCGCCTTGCCGAGCATGGACGGCACAACAATCACCGAATAGACCATGGCGAGGAAGGTGGTAAGTCCGGCTAAAATCTCCTGGCGGACGGTGCTGCCGCGTGCAGAGATTTTAAACCAGGCGTCTAACGTTCCGCCGGTCTGATGATGAGTCGACATAATGGAAATCCCCTGAACTTTCTTATGAATTATCGATGCCTGATGGCGGGTTGGTACCACGTTTACATCCCTGATAGCGCTATTGCAGATCGCCAAAACTTCGTAAAGAAGCCGCGATCGGAAAAAAGCAAACGTTTAACCCGACAGGCATAATGCCCTTTTTATAAAGGCAAACGATTATCCTGCCTTTAAGGCCGCCTTTTCAACTGCTGATGCCGGGAAGGCGGCAGATTTTCGTCTCTTTTACGTCCGCGCCTGCCTGAGCAGACTTTAGCTGGCTCGCCGACAAGCGCGGTCATAGCACTTTCTTATGGGCGCGGGCGCGATGAAACGTCAGGGGCCGCCGCGCGATGATTCATTCAAGAGTGAGCGCACCGCCTTTTTCCAGCGCCCGCTGCCAGGCCGCACGGCTTTGGACTTTCTTCAGCCAGCCCTGAATGGCAGGGGAATCGCCTGCGCCGCCGCGCGCGCTGAGCGCCTGAAGCGGAAAGCTCATCTGCACGTCGGCAATGCTGAAGCGCGACCCCGCAAACCATTCGTTGCCCGCAAGGTGTTGCTCGATAAATTCGCGATGGGTGGCGAGCTGCTTATCCAGGAACGCCTTCTGCACGCCCTTGCCAAAGGCGCGGCCCACCGGCCGCAGCAGCCACGGCACCGGCGCCTCGCCCATTCGGCTGAAAATCAGCTTCATCACCAACAGCGGCATCAGTGAACCTTCCGCATAGTGCAGCCAGTAACGAGACTCGATACGCTCATCTTCCGTGGTGAGTTTCAGACGATTTTCTGCGTCATAGTGCTCCGCCAGGTATTCCAGGATCGCGCCGGACTCTGCAATCACCCGATTTCCATCGGTGATCACCGGCGATTTGCCGAGAGGATGCACTTTTTTCAGCGAATCGGGCGCCAGCATCGTTTTTTCGCGCTGGTACAGTTTGATTTGATAAGGCGTTTCCAGCTCTTCCAACAGCCAGAGAATACGCTGCGAACGGGAGTTGTTCAGGTGGTGAACGGTGATCATGACCTTTCCTTGTGCGTAAACGAAGTGCTATCAGTATAGACGGCCTTATTTACGTTCAGGCTCCAGCAGGATTGCGCCCGTGCCGCGCTCGCTCAGGCGGTCATCCGGGTTGCGCAGCGGACAGTCCTCCATCGATAAACAGCCGCAGCCGATACAGCCATCCAGATCGTCGCGCAGTCGGGTCAGCGTATCAATGCGGCTGTCCAGCTCCTCGCGCCATTTACGGGTCAGCAGCGCCCACTCTTTAGGCGACAGCCGCTTGCCCGGCGGAAACTGCACCAGGTGCTCGCCGATGGTCGCCAGCGGGATGCCGATCCGCTGGGCGATTTTAATGACTGCCACCCGGCGCAGGACATCGCGATGATAGCGGCGCTGGTTGCCGCCGTTGCGAAAGCTGACGATCAGGCCTTTGCTTTCATAAAAATGCAGCGTCGAGACGGCGACGCCGCAGCGTGCGGCCACGTCGCCGGGCGTCAGTTCGCGCTTGTTTAATACGAGATTTTTTTTCACTTTGCGCTTTACCTCAAGTTAACTTGAGGAATTATACTCCAGCCCTTAAGAAGGCGAACCCCTCTTTTTCGCCATAGCGATCGGCCGCCAGCCCCAGGGAGAAGACCAGTATGCATGATGAGATTATTCACGCGCTTACCGACTGGATTGACAGCAATCTGGACAAAACGCTTTCTATCGATGACGTTGCGGCGCGATCCGGCTATTCGAAATGGCACCTGCAGCGCATGTTCCGCGCCGTGACCAAACAGACGCTGGGCAACTATATTCGTGAGCGTCGCCTGACGCTGGCCGCGAAAGAGCTGCGCCAGACGCAGCGTCCGGTGTTTGATATCGCCATGCAGTATGGCTATGACTCGCAGCAGACTTTCTCGCGCGTTTTTCGCCGCCAGTTTTCCCAGACGCCGACGGCCTGGCGCAACACCATGCGCCGTCAGCAAAAGCGTCCGCTCTATTTTGACTGCTCTGAATTCCCGTCAGCGGTCAGCACCAACGGCTAAACGCTTTCGCACTCCAGCGCCGCCGACGCCTGTCGCCTGCTCCAGAGCGCGGGCGAAAAATACCAGCCGCCGCCCAGCGCTTTGATGTGGTACATCGCCGCATCGGCCTGGGCGATGGTCGCCTCGCCGGTATGATGATTTTTCGCCAGCGCGATGCCGATACTCAGAGACTGGGTAAGGATCGTGCCGTCGTCCAGCCTTATGGGTTCACGCATCGCCTCAATGACGCTTTGCGCAACGCAGCCTGCCTGCTCGCCGCTGTCAATCGCTAACAGCAGTACCGCAAACTCATCCCCGCCTAGCCGCGCCACCAAATCGCCTTTGCGCAAGCGTGCGCGCAGGCGCTGTGCGGTAATGGTCAGAACCCTGTCGCCAGCAGCATGGCCGTAGCGATCGTTTACCTCTTTAAAACGGTCGCCGTCGATAAACAGCACCGCCACCCGCGCGGCGGTCAAAGGATTGTCCAGCTGTTTGTGCAGCTCCTGCTCAAAAGCCGTGCGGTTTGGCAGGCCGGTTAACGCATCGTGCCGCACCTGATGGGCCAGCGTGGCATTCTCGCTTTGCAGATGGCGCTGCCAGTCGGCCAGCTCGTCCAGCAGGCTGTTAAAGTCGCCGCTCAGCTTGTTTAATTCGGCAATAGAAGAAGAAGGCACGCGCAATGAAAAGGCTCGTCGCCTGCGTACTTCATGCGCCACGCAGGCGATGTTTGACAGCGCGCTGACGATGCCTGAATGCATTCGGCGCGACAGATAAAAGGCCAGCAGCGCGGAGAGCAACATGCTGCATCCCAACCATGTCAGCGCCTGATAAAGATAATGCATTACCCGACATCCATCGCCGGTCAGCCAGATGGTGCCAATTTCTTTACCGCCGCGCAGGACGGGGATCTGCACCGGTTTGGGAAATAACCAGCGCGATACCAGCTCGCTGAAGGCGCTCTTGTCGCGATTATCGTTTGCAGCCCAGCTTGCCAGCAAACGGCGATCCGCATCGAGGATCCGAGCCTGACCAAACTGTGTTTTCGCGCCGATAGCCTGGAGGATAGCGCGCGCCGCTGCGCCGTCACCTGTCGCTACCGCCTGCCCGGCGCTGTAGCTGATGGTCGTCGCCAGCAGCTCGGAATTGTTTTCGGCGTAGTTACGCAAAGCCAGCACCGAAAGCAGCGAGAGCGAAATGCCGCTGAACGTTAGCGAGACAAGAATAATAGTTAAATGAATACGCCGTAGCGACTTGCGTAGCGTAGGCAGCGGCTTAGCTGCCGGTTGCGCGGTAATGTTTCCCGCGGGACGGTCATGATCCATGATTCCTCCCACGCCAACCGAACGGATCTCCGCTCATGCAGCGCTTCTGCATTGGGGGCTTGCGTTGGCGACCGCCCGTAGCAGTAACGCTGCCGGGACCAGGCTGCTGCCCCGATCTGAGGTAAAGAGCAAGCTGCACGCGAGGGGAATGTTGTTTGCGGGCAAAAAATGGCTTTTCGACCCTGAACAGCCACAGGCAAACAGGCAGGCTCCGGTTATCTGACGTAAAATTTCTGCTATTGCCATCCTGTGCGCGTTTACCGCTGATAGCTTATGCAGGAAATAAAATGGCAAAAATTAGTTTTCAAAAATCCTACAACTCCTCTTCATCCCATACAACTTTTAACAGGTCAGATTCATCCCAAAGGAGCCAACTATTGCCAGATAATTTGGCATAATTCAGCGAATAGATAAAAATAACGGCGCGGAGAAATAAGTTAAAAGCGCTAAGGCAATTTCGGAACGGTGGGCGAAATGATGTAAATTACTCTCATTCCTTGTCTCAAAAATAACCTGAGTTTGAACGTAATTTAAAAAGATATTAACTTTTTCAGGCGCTATTTAACGCCCGCCGCGCAATATCACCGCTAACTTACGGGAAATAAATGTGATTATTGTGCGCGATCAAAAAACGCCCATAAGCGGTCTTAAAAGTGTTCAAAACTCGCCTGACGCAATGCTATAATGTGACCGTCATCACACTTACTCCCTGTATCCGCCCCGATGAAAAGCAATCCTGGCCTTTTCGTCCGGACAGATGACGCTTTTTCTATTGCCAGGCCTGATTGACGCGGAGTTTCAGAGATATGGGTACCTTAACCGCTAGCCTGGTGCTGATGAGATGGGAACTGGTTAGTGCAGTCATGATGTTTCTCGCCAGCACCTTTAACGTAAAATGTCGTCAGTCCAGCCGCAACGGCATGGCCTTCATTTTTACCGGCGTTGGCATAGGCATGTCGTGTTGGTTCGTCACCGGCCTGTTAGGTATCACGCTGAGCATGGATAACCTGCTTAACTTCTGGCATATCACCAAAGACGTGTTTGTCGATGTCATGAGCCATACGCCAGCCGATTATCCTCTGCCATAAAAGCGTAAAGCCGCATGAAGATCATGCGGCTTTCGTCTTTATACTTTCTTCAGCGTCCCGGCCATCGCCGCCGCTTCGCCGCCAATCGCCTTCAGCGTTTTTGGCTTACGTTCCTGTAGCCACATGTCGCCCATCATCTTATCCAGCCCCTGATCCAGACCGGTTACCATGCCTGCGCCCGGCGTGAAGGTCAGCTCGCCGAAGTAGATTTGCCCTTCGCTGATATACCAGTCAACGCGCACGTAATCGAAGTCGCTGGCCAGCTTTTTGCTCAGCGCCAGCGCTTTTTCCAGCGTTTCCAGGTCGCCGCTGATATCCAGCCCCGTATCACGGATCTTATAGAAGCAAGATTTCAACGTGTTAACGTAGAAGTTCATCGACAGCGGCGCATTACCGCAGCGATTATAGATAATCTGCAAAACGTACTCGAAAGTACCGTCTTTCTTGTTAAACATGTGAAACTTGTAGTCAACGGCGGCAAATTTACCGTCGCCGACGTACTGCTCAACCAGAATGCGCGGCTTGATATAGCGATAGTGGATCTCACGCGCTTCGTGCGAGAAATCCCGGCTCAGCCACTCTTCGCAGCGCTTGATCAGCAGCTGTTTCTGCAAACAGTCCGGCTCTTCCAGCAAAATCTCCACCATGCCTGACCCGTGATTGGGCTTCACCACGGTGTTCTTCAGCGAGCTAAGCCCCAGCAGCGTGACAGGATCGGCTGTTTCATGCAGCAACGGGATTAAATATTCATCCCCAATAGTCTGAGAAATATAGTCACGAACCAACAGCTTATCGGACAGCATGCCATAACGCAGGTAGTCGCCGGTGACGAATTTGCGGTACAGAACTTTCTCATTAAACAGTTTCGGCTGGTGTATGTTGGGTAATTTTTTAAATTTATGCAGATAATAAATTCTGTCCTGGTAGGACCAGGGCATTTTTTTGAAAAGGAACAGGAAACCTTTTCTTATTTCTGCTTTGAGTTTTAGCATTTTCGACCTCATTTGCAGGCTTTATAATTGTTTGAGGAAAAATCTCTTCAAAATAGCGTTTTCTCGCCATCCGAAATCGCGACACCCGCGTCTCATTTTTCCCGGCAGACATAAAAAATCCGTCAGCTGCTTTACCCGTTTATGCAGTTTTCCTGCGCACGGTCTCTGCTTCCTGCAAGGCAACACCAGATTCATGCCTCTGGCGTCAGAAGAGAGAAAACTGACTGACGAAAAGCCCGTTAAGGACGCGCTGAGCAGATTCCTGCTTGCGGTAGTGCCCTTCGCGGGACGACAACTCCATTTTTACCGAACAGAGCGGCCTGCGGCCGTCCTGGGTTTTATTACTGTTTCTTCTGCGCCGTCGACGGCGCGCTTTCCTGCCGCTCCGCCTGGGTGGCTGATTGACCATCCTGCAGCCACATCTTGCCCATCATTTCGTCCAGCCCGTGCTTCAGCACCGGCATCAGGCCTGCGCCTGGCGTAAAGGTCAGCTCGCCAAAGTAGACGTCGCCCTGGCTGATATACCAGTCAACCCGTACGTAATCGAAATCGCTGGCCAGCTTTTTGCTCAGCGCCAGCGCCTTCTCCAGCGCGGCCCGGTTGTGGCTGATATCCAGTCCGGCAGTATCAAAGCGGCGGTAGAAGCAGCTATCAAGATTATTGACATAGAACAGCATCGACAGCGGTTGATTATCGCTACGGTTAAACACCACCTGCAGCACATACTCAAAGTGGCCGTCCTGCTTGTTAAACATATGAAACTTGTAATCAATCGCCGTAGACTTATCGTCTCCTACCCGCTGCTCAACCATGATCTGCGGTTTGATATAGCGGTAATGGATTTCACGCGCTTCGTGCGAATAATCTTTTGTCAGCCACTCACCACAGCGTTCAATAAGCTGATGTTTTTCGACAAAATCAGGTTCTTCTACAAAGACTTTAACCATCCCTGAACCGTGATTTGGCTTAATGACCGTATCTTTTAGCGTTTCCAGCTCAAACAGCGTCTCAGGATTATCCGTGGTGTGTAACAAAGGGATCAGGTATTCCTCACCAATCTTGTGGGAAATATAATCCCGCACCAGGATCTTATCTGATAACGCGGCGTAACAATCGTAATCGCCTTTAATAAACTTGCGAAACAGTACCTTTTCATTAAAAGAATCAGGATGACGAATATGCGGCATCCGTTTAAACCGATGAAAATAATATAATCTGTCCTGGCAAGACCACGGCATAATTCGGATGCAATTCAGGGCGGCCTTTTTAAGTTGTTTTTTTGCGTCTACCATTTTCTTACTCACCTATAGGTTTTGTAGTTGAGTGAGGAAAGCTGCATCTTAAGAATGACCCCATTCTTAAAGAAATAATTCATCAGCGTCAGGGATAACAGTTCCGTGACCAGCACGCTCCACGCGGCACCCGTCAAGCCCCAAAAACGAATGAAAAACCAGTTGGTTACTACGCTGACCGCCACCAGTAAAATAATTTTCACCAGCAGATAATTAAAACCGCCCTCTTTCACCATGTAGCGATAGGCTACGGTACCCATTGCTGAAAAGCAGGTCGCCAGAGAAAGCAACGTGACCAGATCGCCTGATTGCTGATAGTCATGACCGTAAAGCAGGCTGACAATTTTTTCGCCGAACAGCGCAACAATCAGCAGCATAAACAGTGAAACGGCCATAACGTAGCCGTTAAGCCTGGCGGCCAGTCTCAAAGCTACATCCGCCCGCTCGCGGAAAATTTCCGAGAAGCTGGAGGTGATAATCGCCACCGGGATAAATATCCATGAGGCAGAAATCGTATTCGCAGCGGTAAACAGCCCAAGCTCGTGTGCCGATCCCACGCCGACCAGGAAAAACTGCGCCAGCTTCACCTGAACAGAAATAAACACGCTGGAGATCGCCAGCGGCAGTCCCGCATGGAACAGATAGCGCATATAGCTGCGGTGCTTGCGCCTGGTTGGCGGGCTGATGGTGTTTTTTTGATAAAACATCGTCCGCTTAATCAGGTACGGCACCAGCGTCACCGCAACAATCGAGAAGGACAGCAGTAGCGGATTAAGCTTGAACCACGCAATAGCAAAGCTAATGGCGAAACTGATAATCATTCCCGTTGCGTTCGCAACCGTGTTCATCCGCGATTCCAGTCGCGCATTGTTATAAACGCTAAAAATATCCTGGGTCACGAAAATAGCCGACAGAAACGACGCCACGGCAAAAATCAAAAAATTTTCACGCATCTCCAGCCAGACCCACGCCAGCACCGGCAAAGAAAGTAATAATAACAATGCCATACGCAGCTGTTTTGCCACGGCCATCAGCCGCAGGCCTTTCGCCGCGCTTTTGCTGATGCTTTTAAACAGGATGGTTTCCGTACCAAAAATCGCTACGGTTTGAACAATGGAAAAAATGGATGCAGAAAATGCGATTTGCCCAAAAACAGATGGCCCAAAAGATTTTGCAACATAGGATGTAACAAAAATTACACCAAAAACCGAAACCACCTTCTCTGACATCATCCAGGCAGCGTTCGTAACGACACTGTGTTTCATTGAAGCTTCCTTCGTAGAACTAATAACTTATAACGAAAGTCAGTACATCCTTGTCTATCACAGAGAAAATAAACCTGGCCTGGGCCTGGCAAAATAAGCGTCCGGAATATTATTTTACGGGCGATAGCGCACCGCTCTTATTTAAAAGATTTTATTTTATCAGATCGTTTTTTTAACGAACCGTCTGATTCTTCCTGGACTTGATACTGGTTAGCAACCCACCTCAGCACGAACAACGCTGGAGAATATCATGGCACAGTTTTTTTCTTCCGCCTGCTGGATCATTCTGAATTACTAACTGGCCTTGCTGCTGGCATGAATCGAATTTATAACAAAAAGCGCTTTATCGAAAGCTAACCAGGTGCTTTGCAAATAAAATAGGAGAAATCCCATGATGATATTTATTCATAATCCCTTAACTTAAAGCCTGCAATTCAAATCGCGCACTTAACGTCGCTGTCCTGATTAATGGATAAATTAGATCCATTCTTTAGTGCAGCCATTCTCATCACTTTATAGTTAAGAAAGGTAATAGCATCCATGAGAAAGTCACGATATACAGAAGAGCAAATCACCAGTGCCATTAAAGCATCTGAATGCGGCGTAAAGGTTAAGGAGATTTGTGAAGAACTGGGGATTTCTGAGGCCACATTCTACAGCTGGAAAAAGAAATACGCCGGGCTATTCTCGGAAGAAGGAAGAAAAATCAAGGAGTTAGAAGAGCGCGTACACAGTATGGAACGCGAACTCCAGATGCTCTCTTCAGATAAAGAAATGCTGCAGAGCGTATTGAAAAACTTCTTTACTACCAATGATAAGCGTCAGGCGGTTAATTTTCTTCAGGATACTTTTGATATCGGCACGCGCCGGAGCTGCCGCTTGCTGGATATTAGCCGCAGCGTTTATCATTATCCTTACAACTGTGAGAATCAATAATTGCGACGCAGTGCGCAATTTTTTTACTGTTCAGGACCAAATTAAAATATTCCGATCTTTAATTAAAAAGTACCGTTCCTTTTTATGGCGACCTGATTCGGTGATGAGTTTATTCCTATAAACCCGCCTCACCAGGCTACCACAATTGATCGTCACCAGAAAAATCATTTTACTTTCATACAGTTAAGAGCGCATTTATCTTTTTGGTCAACGATAAATGCGCCAATTCTGACATAAAACCTTCTTACAGATCGACCCGAAAACCCGGCATCTACTTCAGTAATGATAATGCTTATCAGTTTACGAATGGTTTACAGTTCTCACTGTTCTCTGCCGTTCACCATGCGTCCTTTCGCGTGAAAACCCCGCCACTCCGGCCTCCTCCGTTTCGCTACCCTGCTTTCAAGACCAACGATAATGCAACAGACCTTAACATTCCTGACCTTTACGACCGACATTGATGTGCAGAGTTAATCTTTTCCTGTGATTTATTAATGTATCCATCTGCCGGGCATCGTCCTTTCTTCCGTTTCTGTTCATTAAAATTTGAGTTAAAAATGGTTTATTGCTGCTAAAACAGTCTCAAAAAACAAGCAATATTGAATGTGTAGTAAGAATTGACTGTGTTTGAAAATAACCAAATCCGATTAGCGATTATTCTTATAGCGGAACAATCGGTCACTGTGTCATAGCGGTCTTTGATGGAAGCCGCTTTTTTTCCTCACCGCATCGGAAAAAAAACGTGATAAAAATCACACATAGAGCTAAAAACTTCCTGAAATTACAGCCAGCGGCAATAAAAAAAGAGCACGAAAAGCGCTCTTTTTTTTACCTTAATCAAAACAATTTGCCAAAGGATGTGCCTTTTTCGGCCAGTCTCTTAAGAAAAGACGGATTTTTTAACCGGTTCAGGTTGGATACGTGTCGCCAGCACTACGCCCGCTATCAGGGCCAGAATGCCGCAGACCGTTACTGCTGAAGGCCAGCCCTGCCTTAATAAAAAGGTGTAGGCCAATGCCGCCAGCGTTTCAAAAACAATCAGCGGGCCAACCAACACGGTGGGTAAACGCTGGCTGGCTTCGTTCCAGCACAAAGCGCCCAGCCAGGAGCAGAACAGGCCCAGCGCAATCATTAAGGCGATAAAAAGAGCGGGATGGGGGCCAAAAGGCAGCGAAAAGTCGGGACGGGTAACGTGCAGCTGGATGCTCACCAGCAGATAGCCCACCAGCGCCAGCGGCAGCGTGGCTATGCCTTGCGCCGTCGCCCAGGTCGTCGCGCTTTTCTGCGGATGCGCGCGTAACCAGCGAGCGTTGCGTAGCGGATACCATGTCCAGCAAATCATCGCCATTACCGCCAGCCCTATGCCGCTCAGATAACGTGGCAGATCGCCATGCTGAGCGCTATCCTGCCATTCCGCAACGTTGACGCAGCCTAATCCCAGCGCGATCAGCAGCAGTACCGGCACCAGCTTTCGCCACGGCAGCCGCCCTTCATGGTGCCCATAAAACAGGTTAGCGCTGACGGAAATAACTACCGGCAACGTGCCGATAATCATACTGGAAACAGGTGCGCCGGTACGCTGAATAGCACTGGCTAAAAAGGTGTAATAAAGAAGGTTACCGATCAGCGCCAGTTTGAGTGCTTCTTTCCAGTCGCCGCGCGACAGCTGACGCAACCGGCGTCGATCCTGCCACGCCAGCGGCAGAGCAATCAGGCCGAAAGCCACATAGCGGCCTACCGACTGTAGCGCGCCCGGGTAATCCGGCACCAGCAGAGGCACCACAAAAATAAGTCCCCACATCAGTCCCGCGCTCAGGGCAAAAAAGACACCAGCAAACATAAACAGCGATCCCGTTAATTAAAGCGAAAACGCTATTCTGACGCGCCGTCAGGGGAAAAGATTGTAGCAGATTGCGCTTAGCCTCTTATCTGCTTCTGATAGCGCACCGGGGTAGTGCCGTAGCGGTTAGCGAAGCTGCGGGTCAGATGAGCCTGATCGGTCAGGCCTACCGCCAGCGCGACGTCAGCGGCCGGGCGGCCCGAGGCCAGCAGCTCTTTTGCACGCCACAGGCGAAACGCCATCAGCATCTGGTGTGGCGTAACGTGATACTGCGCCTTGAACTGTCGTTGAAAATGCCAGGGACTGAGCGAGGCCAGCGCGGCCAGCTCGTTCAGGGTGATATTGTCAGCAAGGTTGTCGCGTAAATACTCTTTTATGAGGTCGAAGCGGTGCCTGGGCGCGGCTGCCATCTTATCGCCAATCCGGGCGCAGGGACGCAAAAGGTCGATCGCTGTCAGTAAAATGCCGTCTCTCGCCAGCGGATCCCGCACCTGCCAGAGCATAGCCAACAGCGCGGAAAGCTGGGCCGCTCGAGGCGGATCGAAGCACACCGCCTCGGTAAACCACCAGCCCTGCTCGCCCGTTATGGCGGCCAGCCGCGCCGGATCGAGATAGAGCATACGATACTGCCACCCTTCTTCGCTGGCCGATTCGCCGGTATGCAGCTCGTCCGGATTCATTAACACCAGCGATTGCGCGGGTGCCGTATGCACAGCGCCGCGATAGCGAAAACGCTCCGCGCCTGCGTCTATCGTGCCGATGCCGAACGCCTCATGCGTGTGCGGCTCAAAGGCGTAGCGCGAAATATGCGCCTGATAAAGCTCTACGCCCGTCAGGCCATCAAGCTGGCAAAAGCGGGCGCGATCTTTTTCATCATTAAACTGCGCGGGAACACCCTGCAAGCCAGCCTCCGGAAAATTGAGCGAGGAACCCTCTTCTGCTTAATACAAAAGTATAACGTTAGCAGCGAACGTCATCCTTAATTTGTCTGTTTCCTGCAATTGATTTGGCATAAGTGATTAATAAATTAAACATTCATTCAACCAACAAGCAATGCTCTTAACTTGTAAATCGTCATTTACTCAATGTTGAGGTTGCCGGTGTTCAACTGAGTTTTTTCCACTGGAACGCCGAAGATGTCCGATATCACACTTACGTCAGGTCAGGAGAGCAGCCTGACCCTTTTTCTGTCGCTGGTTACGGGCAGGCTGAAACCGGGCAAGCTGTGGTATGACCGGGAATATCGCCTCAAGTATTTGTTCCGCTCGCTCGCCTGTCCGCGGCAGACCCTGAAACTGACCGATGCGATTATTCATGAGCCGGTGATGCGTGAAATACTGGCCGTCCAGCATACGCTGCCGAGCAAGATCCATCGCCCCTATCTCTATGGCGGCATGCCGGTGGCGGATCGGGCCGGGGCGATTATCGCGCACTACCGATTCGCCAGAGACCTGCCTTACTCTGTCTTTCGTCAGGCGCTGCTCAGCCAACAAGGGGCGGAGCTGCTGCGTTTTGCAGGCAAAGGTGGCGAAAGCTTTTCCATTACCATGGCCTGTACCGGACGCTGTGAAAGAGAAGGCGAGGTCAATCTGTTTTTCAGCCAGGACGGGATCAAGCTGGCGATAGTGACCTTTGCTGTAACCGAGCAGCAAGGTGAAAAGGTAGCGATCGTCGGCGGTATTCAGGGCGCGCATCGCGATACGCCGCACGAGCTGATCCGTTCGGCGACCAAGGCCTGCTATGGTTTATTTCCGAAACGCCTGCTGATGGAAACCCTGGCGCTGTTCTGTAAGGCAACGGGGATTTCGCAGATCCAGGCCGTCAGCGACACCGGCCATATTTTCCGCAGCTGGCGCTATCGCCTGAAAAAGAAGAGTTTGTTTCATGCCAGCTATGACGAATTCTGGCAGACGCTTAACGCTGTGCCGCTGTCGTCAAAACTCTGTCGCTTGCCGACGACGTTTGCACGCAAGCCGCTGGAGGAGATAAGCAGCAAGAAACGGTCGGAGTATCGGAAACGCTACGAGCTGCTGGACGCCCTGGCCGGGCAGTTCACCGCGCATATCCGCTGAGCCGCGTGCCACAGGTGACCGTACCGGCCCGCGTGCGGTTCACCTTAGCGGCTTTCCTTTACCACATCATCAATTTTCCAGCCGTCGCGATCTTTGCGCATCGTGACCAGCAGCAGCTGACGATCCTCTGGATCCTTGCCCAGCGCCACGTCGCCGGACGCGGTTTCGCCGTTGACGGTAAACCGGCTTACGCTGACGTGATCCACCCAGCTGTCGCTGTAATCCTGATCCTGCAAAAAGAAATCGTCGTCCATGCCGTCAGGGCTTTTGATCAGCACGTTGATCTTTTGCAGCAGCTGCGGCGTGACATACTGATTTAACACCGGATCGTGCTCGTCGATCGGGCTTTCATCCTTGCTCAACGCATTAAGATACCAGCTGTAAAAATCCTGGCTTACCTTTTGCGGATCCTGTTCCGCCGCGCCGGCCTGCGACGCCAGTAGCGCTATGCCCAGCGCCAGTATCCATTTTTTCATCAACAAATCTCTGCCCGTTACGCTTTTACGTGGCGGCTCCACGCTGCCGGTTAATTTACCTTTTCATCGCCCTGAATGAACCCGTTTCCGCATTATTTTTGGTAAATGTTTATACCGTGTCGCGCCGTAGCCAACGGGTCATGACTTTAGCCAGGGCAGCAGGCGCCGCAGCGGCCTGATAACTGCAACAGCCTGCAAATCCGAACGACAAATGCGAGCCATGCCGAAGTCCTCAATGTTTTTCCGCTGCGCCGTCAGAAAACAGTGTCCGCTTTTTTTATGTGGTTATAAGATTATCGCGCTGCCGCAACTCCTGTCTTAATTATCGTAAGCGTCAGCTTTGCCGTTCAGACCGCAATGGAGAGCAAACGGATGGAAAGACGAGTCACCAGGCTGGAAACCGATGTCGGGCATATGCAGGAAGCTATTCAGGAAATCAAAAGCGACATCCGTGAGTTTAAAAAAGAGGCGCGCATGGATTTTCGCCTGCTGTTCGGCGCAATTGTGACCACAACTCTGGGGCTGGCTTTGCTGATAGCCAGGGGTTTTGCCTGGCTGTGACGCGGCCTGCCCGCTGGAGCCAGGTTATCCTTTACAAGCCGGGCCGGTTTCTGGCGGCAGCGGGTGCTGCTGATGCTTTATACCGCCCTCTCCTGGTGTTTCACGCTTAGCGCTATGGCGCGTAACGGCGCGGCGCATTTTCCCGCAGCAGACCGCCGGGATCGGGCGCAGGATAGTCGGCATCAATGCGTAACGGCGCGGCATAGCGGCTCTGCCACAGCTGCTCATAAAGCGCATCCAGCCGCGCCGCCATGACGGCGTCATTCAGCACCAGCTCCAGGTTGCGTGAATTATCAAAGTAGCCGCCGCTCCAGTTACTGGTGCCTGTCCAGGCCAGTTCGCCGTCGATGGTCATGATCTTACTGTGCACGACGCGGGCGTAGGGAATAAAACCGCTGCTCGCCTCCGGTATCGTCACGATTTTTATCGTTACGCCCGGCACCAGCGCCAGACTTTTCAGCCAGGCGATATCGGGCTGTTTGGTATTCCAGTTGGCGACCATCAGCTCGACCTGTACGCCGCGCGCCGCTGCTGCGCGCAACGCATTGTCGATAACGGCATAAAAGGGGCGAGTGCGATTTTCGCCAAACGACAGCGGCGCATATTCCATTACCTGCACCCGAATACGCTTTCTGGCGGAAGCAAGCAGCTGCGGCAGCACCAGCTGCGAATCAGGGATACCTGCCGGATTCCAGGCGCGCGGGCTGGCGACCAGATAACGGCCGGCGCGAAGATCGGCAGGCAAAGCACCCTTACCGGTTTCGGGCACCTTTTCGCCCGCCTCCAGCAACGGCTGCGCGGCCCAGTCGTGATTAAAGATGGCGGCAATTTGCGCTACAACAGGTGCGTCGTTAATCAGCAGACCGGTTTCCTGGATATGCTCCAGCGCCCGCCAGTCGAAGTTCTGGCTGCCGACAAAGCTCTGCTTACCATCCACCAGCAGGTATTTTGCATGAATAATACCGCCAGCCAGGCGGGCGAAAGGCATAATGCGCAAGGTCAGTCCCGGAATGGCTTTCAGCTGCGCCAGCGTTTCCGGCGTGCTGAGCTTCAGCCCCTTTTGATCCATTAAAAAACGAATTTTTACGCCGCGTTCGCCAGCCTGCCGCAGCGTCTGGATCACCTTATCCAATCGCGAACCCGGCTCGTTGGCCACATAGAATTGTGCAATATCGATCTGCGTACGGGCGCTGGCGAACATCTCTTGCCACACCACGGCACTGCTGCGCAAATCTGATGCCGTCAGGGTGGTTTCGACGGGCGCATCATAAACCAGTTCATAACCCGCGATAGCGAAATTTGCCTCACCGAGCGGGCTGAACAGCAGCAGCCCGCCGCACAGCAGCCGTTTGCACCGCTGCGCAAGATCACGCATAGCGGCGCACGCCATTGTCCTGCGGCCCGGCAACAGGCCCGGCCCGCTGTACGGGCGTAGCCGCCCGCAACAGCAGCACCTTAAGTAATTCATTAATGCGCTCCATACGGTTCTGCAAAAAGTTATTGCTAACCAGGCAAACCAGCGCGATAGCGATGCCTAATCCGGTGGCGTACAGCGCGGTGCCCATCCCGGCGGAAACCTGGCTGGCGTCCGACACGCCTGCCGCCGCCAGCGCTTTAAACGTGTCGATAATTCCCATTACCGTGCCCAGCAGCCCCAGCAGCGGCGCGGCGGTCACCACCGTTTCCAGCAGCCACAGGCCGCGCGTCATGGCCGCTTTGCTCAGCAGATACTGCGCGTCGACCTCGTCGCTGAGCGCCTCGGCGGAAGCCTGCGCTTTACGTGCCAGTACGGGCTGCACTGCGCGCAGCGGCACGCTGCTGCGTCGGGTTACGCTTTCCGGCAGCGCGTGCGTTTCCGTCGTCAGTACCGCCGCCAGCTGGCTGGCCTGCCGCCGCGTCCACGCAAACCAGATAGATCGTTCAATAATAATCACCAGCGCTGCCGCCAGCGAGAAGTACATGACATAAAAGATTGCATCGTGCATCAGGGTTGCATTCATCTTCTTCTCTCTTTCGGTTAAAAAGTGGCTTCCAGCGAAACGCTGTAGGTACGCTCTACGCCAACATTGTAATAAGGCGTGGCGGCGCTAAGACCGTTACGCGCATCGGCGTTAAATACCGTAGTGCGCGCCGACGTCAGGTATTCCTTATCGAGCAGGTTGAGGATGCCGAACCGCAGCGCGGCGCTTTTGACGATCTTTTTATCCACTGGCAAATAAACGCCTGCCGCCAGATCGAACACCGTTCTGCCGCCCACTTTTTCATCGTTGGTCATGTCGCCGTAAAACGCGCCGACATATTTTCCGCTGACGCTGCTGTAGTAGCGGCCATCATCGTAGCCCAGCGTCAGGTTCAACAGATTTTTGGGCGAGTTGGGCAGCTGCTTGCCGCTGGTCGGCAGAGAGATATCTTCCCGCGTGACGTTATCTTTCTGCTCGGAGTCGGTATAGGTGTAAGACGTGTAGTAGTTGAAGTTATAGGGCAGCTTGCCGCTCCACTCGACCTCCAGCCCCCGGTTTTCCACCTTGCCGACGTTCATCATCTCGTAGTCGCCATCCGGGTTGGTGGTGGAAATCTGACGGTCGGTATAGCGCAAATAGAACAGCGTGGCGCTGAGCAGCATATCGTCTTGCTGAAAGCGCCAGCCCAGCTCATGGTTCCAGCTCAGCTCCGGTTTAGTATTAATCGAATCGCCGACGTTATAGAGCACGTAGTTTTGCGGTGTACGCATATTGCGCGTCAGGTTGTAAAACACCTGATTCTGCTGATCGAGCCGATAGCTGGCGCTGAAGTTCGGCAGGAACTTGTGATAGGTGGCGTGGCGATGCTCCGGCGCGTTTTCCAGGCTGCCTTTGTTTTCGCCGCGACGATCGACGTGCTGCCAGGCCAGACCGCCGACCAGCGTCCAGTCGGGCGTGACGAACCAGCTATCCTGTAGCCAGATTTTTTGCGCGGGCGTGATGGTATACTGGTTGCGGCCCTGCACGGTGTTGCCGTTGGCATCCTTTACCTGTCCGGCACCGTTCGGATCGCCCCACAGATCAGCTGGATTACCGTCGCTCTTGATCGCCACATAAGGCTGCGTTTGTAGCTGGCGAGCGCGTTCATACCAGTAGCCCAGATCCAGACTGTGCTGCTCGTTGATATCCCACTTCAGTTTAGTCGTGATGCCGGGCCGCCAGGTTTGTGTCCACGACGGGCGGTAATAAGTATTGCTGGTCAGATTGCTGAGATCGTACTGGCCCGCCTGATCGGACGTTGGCCCCAGCGTGCTGGCGCTCTGGCCGGTAAAGCTGCCGCCGTTGCCCCAGTAATAGTAAGGCTGCAACGTCAGCGACAGGTTATCCTGCAGCTGGAGTTTCTGCGTAAAACTGAGGGTGAAATTCTCAAACGGGTTACGGTTCAGCTTGTAGTATCTCGACAGCTGACCACGGCTATTGTACTGCGGCGTAGCGGGATAATCGTTGGCGTAGCGTCCGTCCTGTTCAAACTGCGCCTTGCTTAACGTATTGTAATTGGCGTTTTCCTGACGGTTATACTTCATAATCAGGTTGCTGCTGTTGCCATTTTCCGCCTCGAAGAGCGAGTTCATCTCAAATTTATTGGAATATAAGCGTCCTTCGCCGCGCCATTTTTTCGCTTCGGTATGCGAATAAGAGAGCCAGTTACTGAAGCCGTTATATTCGCCGGTTTCCAGACGGGCGAATGTTTTACTCAGATTGTTACTGCCCAGCGTCTGCTTCACAAAGCCGCCGAAATCTTTTGCGGGCCTTTTGGTCACCAGACCGATATTGCCGCCGCTCGATCCAATATGGGGGCCGTCTGCCTCGGCCGAGCCCTGCGTCACAAATACCTCTTCGATATTTTCCGCGTCGCCCACCAGATTAGGGTAAACCGCGTAGTTGCCGGAGTCGTTAATTGGAATGCCGTCGATCGACAGGCCAATCTGATCGGAGTTCATGCCGCGCATGGTGTAATCAACGCCGCTCAAACCGCTGGCGTCGTTGCTGTTAACGTTCAGGCCGGGCGTATATTTCAGTCGATCCAGCGCGTTTCCCGCCATATCCGCCTGCTTCTGCATCGCCTCTTTAGTAATGGTAGAACGTGCTTTCGCCGACTCTTCCTGCACCATCATGCCGCCGCCCAGCGTCTCGCCCTGAACATTAATGGCACCGACATCGGTACTTTCTGCTGCCTGTGCCGCCATTGATAAGGCCGACATCACCGCAAGGCACACCCCGGAACGTATAAAAATGCTCATTATTATTTCCTGTTTTGATGTTGGGCGTTCACGGCGCCCGATAATTCAGCGTGGCGGTAAAGCGCCTGCTGTTTTGTCCGGCGAAGGCGTCGGCCGGGAACGGCTTGACCTGCCTGATATTTTGTAAGCTGCCCAGCGCGGCGCGATTAAGCAGCATATTGCGAGCTTTACTGCTGATGCCGGAAGCCAGTACGCGACCGCTGCGATCGACTTCCAGCCAGATTTCCACGCTGCCTTCCGGGCGTTCCAGCGAGGCCTGACGGCCGGTGGGATAGCGTTTTTGTGCCTCCAGATCGTGACGTAGCTCTGCGATCCAACCGTTTTCGATGGCGCCGCTGTTGACGCGCGGCGCGACGGGTTTGGGCGTGGCGACCGGCGACGCGGCGGGTATCGGCCTTGCAACGGCAGTAGGTTTAACCGAAGTACTGGCTGGCTCGATCGCCTTTTTCGGTTTTGGCTTTGGCTTCGGTTTGGGCTTCGGCGGCGGCGCAACGGGTTCAGGCGAGGAGAGCGTAGGTTCCGGCGGCGTTTCCACTACGGGCTGAGGCTCGGGTTCCGCTGGTGGTTCGGAAGGCGTTTCAACCGGCGGTGTCTCAACCGGCGGCGTTTCAGCCGATGGGGGTTCCACCAGCGCCAGTTCCATGGTTGATTCGTCGTAGCGCGGTTCAATTTTCAGCGTGGCGTGCTGATTCATCAGCACCCAGCCAGCCGCCATCAGCACGGGCAGCCAGCTAAAAGCATGGCGAAAACGATAGACGGCGTACATGTCATAGTTTCCGTGTTGCGATAGAAATAGCGGTAAAGCCGCCCTGCCGCAGGCTGTCCATTACGGCAATCAGCCGCTCGACGGGCACGCTTTTATCGCTGTTAAGCACGATCGCCGTTTTCTGGCTGTCTTCCTGCTGCGCTTTCAGCCGGTTAACAAGCGTTTCCGGCGTCACCGGCTGTCCGTCCAGCTCCAGACGGTTATCCGTGCCCAGCGTAACGATGGCGTGCTGCTGCGGTTTTAACTGCTGCGCGCTGGCCGCGCCCGGCAGCTGGGTTTTCATTCCCTGGGAAGGAATAACGTTCAGGCTGATCAGAACAAAAAACACCAGCAGGAACATCATCACGTCAATCATCGGGATCAGTTCAATATGGGCTTTATTTTTGACAGGTTCATTCCAGCTACGCATCAGGCTCCCCCTCTTTTTGGAAGGCCAATATAGAAGCGGAATGTTTATTTTTAGTTACACTTTTAAGATAAAACGGTGGATCATTACGATTAACTTACATATTAGTGACGGAAGGAAATTAAAAACGGGTGAACGGGGGGTTTTGCGAGGGGCATCTGAAATCGAAAAGAATTATCTCTCAGAATACAGGCTTAAAGAAGTGAACACAGTGCAAATGTAATAATTAAACTATTGATAATAAAGTTATTAATGAAAAAACCGCGCGTAAAACTTAGCGCTTTGCCAAAGCCGAAAGGCTTGTTATCACTCTCTGGCGGGAGTAACGTCATCAGGCCATTCATTACCATTTAGGGAAGAATATGAAACTCTATTACTCTCCCGGCGCCTGCTCGCTGGCCCCGCATATCGTCCTGCACGAAACTGGCCTGGCGCACGAGCTGGAGGCGGTGGATTTAAAAACCAAAACCACCCGCAGCGGCAAAGATTTTCGGGCCATCAACAGTAAAGGCTATGTGCCCGCGCTGGCGCTGGACAACGGTAGGGTGATGACTGAAGGCGCGGTGATTTCACAATACCTGGCGGATTTAAACCCTGAAAGCGGCCTGCTGCCTGCGCAGGGCGAAGCGCGCTACGCCGTGCTGGAGTGGATGAGCTTTATTTCTGCCGAGCTGCATAAGACGCTGGCGGCGCTGTTTAACCCGGCGGTAAAAGGCGAGTGGAAAGATGCGGTAGTTGCTCAGCTGACGCGCCGACTGAACTGGCTGGAAAATGAAATCGACGGTAAAACCACGCTGACCGGCGACCGCTTCACTATTGCCGACGCCTATTTGTTTACCGTGCTCGGCTGGAGCAAAGTGGTTGGATTTAGCCTGGACGACTGGCCTGCGGTGCAGCGTTACCTTGCCAACGTCGCGGAACGGCCCGCCGTGCAGGCCGCGCTGAAGGCGGAAGGCCTGATCTGAATAGCTGCGCGGAGCGAGGTTAACCTGCGCAACCCGCGTTCATCCGGCCTTTTGCGTACGGCAAAAGGCCGGGCGGACAGCGCTACGCAGGTTTCCCGGCCCGTTCGGTCGCAGGCAGCAAGCTGGCCTTCAATCTGGATGTAGAAACAGAAGTCCGGGCCGTATCTGCCGCTGCCCATCTTCGTTAGCCTTCAGGAATAAATATGCACCTACACCAAGCAACGCCGCTTATCCCGTCACGTGCGCTCAGCCTGCTGGCCGGACGTGACGTCTGGCTAAAAATGGAGGCGTTTCAGCCGCCCGGCTCTTTTAAAATCCGCGGTATCGGGCTGGCCTGCCAGCACTATTTACACCAGGGTGCCGAACGCTTTGTCTCTTCTTCCGGCGGCAATGCGGGCATGGCGGTCGCCTGGGCCGGTCGCCAGCTGGGCGTACCCGTTATCGTCGTCGTGCCTGAAACCACTTCCGCGCGCGCCGTTGAGCTGCTGCGTCAGGAGAACGCAGAGGTTATCGTACACGGCGCGTCCTGGCAGGAAGCCAACCACTACGCTCAGTCGCTCTCAGGCAGCAAGGATGCTTTTCTGCACCCGTTTGACGATCCGTTGCTGTGGCAGGGCCATGCCACAATGATCGATGAAGTGGCCGCTGACGGCTGTAAACCTGACGTGGTGATCCTGTCTGTTGGCGGCGGCGGCCTGCTGAACGGCGTGGTGGAAGGGTTGCAGCGCAACGGCTGGCACGATGTCCCCGTGATAGCGGTGGAAACCGAAGGCGCAGCCTCCTTTCATGCGGCTCTGCAGGCCGGTCATACCGTGGAGCTGGCCGCTATTAACAGCGTGGCCGGTTCGCTGGGTGCAAAGCGCGTCAGCGAGCAGTCTCTACGCTGCGCCGCTACGCATCCGATCCACAGCGCGCTGGTTACCGACAGCCAGGCTATCGCCGCGTGCAGCCGCTTCCTGAACGATCATCGCGTGCTGACCGAGCCAGCCTGCGGCGCAAGCCTGGCGGTTATTTACGATAGCCATCCGCTGCTGGCGGCGTTCCGGAAACCGCTGGTGATTGTCTGCGGCGGCGCTACCGTTACGGCGGAACAGCTGTGGCATCTGTCCGAAAAGCGCTAAAGGCTGTAAATGCGTCTGGTAATGCGGGCAGAAAACGCTAATCTTCTGATTTTGTTAATAACAGGACAGAAGAAGCGCTATGGCAGATCGCGAGCATGACTATCAGGTGACCGTGGAGTGGACCGGCAACAAAGGCCAGGGCACCGAAAATTACAAGGCCTACGACCGCCAGTTTAAGGTGGTAGCCGACGCTAAAGCAGAGATAGCCGGCTCCGCCGATCCCGCTTTTCTGGGCGACGCCAGCCGCTGGAATCCCGAAGAGATGCTGCTGGCTTCCGCTTCCGCCTGCCATAAACTTTGGTATCTGCACCTGTGCGCCGAGGCGGGCATTAGCGTGCAAAGCTACTGCGACAGGGCGGAAGGCACCATGCTGGAAGCCAGACGCGGCCGTTTTACCCGAATTGTCCTGAAGCCGCAAATCACGCTACGCGCGGGTGACGATATTACCCTGGCGGCAGCGCTGCACGAAAAAGCGCATGAGCAGTGTTTTATCGCCAACTCGCTGAACTTTCCGGTACTTTGCGAGCCGACTATCAAACACGCCTGAGTGAAAAACGACGTTAACCCAACCGGAGAAGTCATGAACCCTTATTTTACGGAAGTTATCGCTGCCCACGTGGCGATTGAAAACTGGCTTGGTCAGGGTAGCGGCGACATACAGGCGCTTTTAAATCGCTTCAGCGCGGACTTTGTGATGATCCCTCCTACCGGTCGCTGCATGGATATGGCCAGCGTGAGCGACTTTTTTCTGGCGCAGCGCGGCGGCAGGCCGGGGCTGGCTATCGTGCTTGAGGAACTGACGCTGGTGGAAAGCTGGCCCGGCGGCGCGGTAGTACGCTATCTTGAACGGCAGACCCGGCCAGACGCAGCCGCCACCGCGCGCTGGTCAACGGCGGTGTTCCGGCTGATCGACGGCCATCCACAGTGGGTTTCCCTGCACGAAACCTGGCAGGGCGCGTAACCAGCGCGCCTTAGCTCGCGCTTTGGCAGTCCGCGTCCGGGATCGGCATAAATTCCGCGCATCACCGGTACGACGTCGGCCAGGCGCTGCACAAGGTAAAACGCGTCCTGAAGCCGGGCGGTAAATTTATCATGATGGATACCGCCTCGCCCGGTCAGCCGGTACTGGATGTCTGGCTGCAAACGGTGGAGATGCTGCGCGATCCTTCTCACGTACGCAATTACTCGCAGGGTGACTGGCTGAAGATGGCGAACAAAAGCGGGATGATCGTTAACCGGCTGGTGATGGATCGTCTGGATCTGGCGTTCGCTTCGTGGATCGAAAGAATGCAAACGCCGCAGACGCTGACGCAGGCGATCCTTTTGCTGCAGGAAAAAGCATCCGCCAGCGTGAAGCGCCATTATGCCCTCCAGCCGGACGGATCCTTTAGCACCGATACCCTGATGTTTCAGGCACAATAGCCCTGTTCTGCTTTGTTTATCCTCAGCTTGCTGATGCGTTTGAGCGGCATTTTTTCATCTGCCCGCCAAAACGCATTACGCTGCGGCCTTACAAACGCCGCGTGCCGGTCAGCTTTTGCGCTTTTTATAACCGTAGCAGGCTCATTCAGCCACGGTTTTCATCTCTCGCCGCATCGCTCTGGCGGGCCTGGGGTAATCAGGCCATAGTTATCGGACGCTGTCTTCGAGGAAAAATAGAATGAGAATTGCCTGTTTGGGTTGGGGATCGCTTATCTGGAAATCCGGCGTGCTGCCGGTCGAGGGCGAATGGCATAAAAATGGGCCGCCTGTGCCGATAGAATTTTCCCGCATCAGCGACGGCGGCGAGCTGGCGACGGCTATTTGTATCAACGCCGATCCCGTTCCTGCGCTGTGGGCATGGCTGACGGTTGATGACCTCGCGACGGCGTGTGAACTGTTGAAAGCCCGCGAGGCCATTCCGGCACAGCGTAGCGACGGCATCGGCTCGCTGATAGTGACCGACAGGCCGGCAGGCGCGCTGGCTAAATGGGCGCACGACCGGCATATTGATGCGGTGATCTGGACGGCTCTGCCGCCGTGCTGCGATAAGATTGAGAGCCGTACGCCTTCTTTAGAGGCGGCGCTGGCCTATCTGGACAGCCTGACGGGCGAGACGCGGGAACATGCTAAAGATTATATCTGCCGGGTGCCGGCGCAGATCGACACCACTTACCGTCGGGCCATTGTAGAAAGCTTAGGCTGGACTGACTAAACGCCCATCTTGTTACACGTTATGCTTTTCCGGTAGCGTGTCGTGAGGTGACTTTACAGGGAGGTACGATGCGCAGGTTCTGGAAGCCCCTTTCTTACTTTATTACGCTTTTATTGGGCGGCGTGCTGACGCTGGCCTGCCTGGCGGCGCTGATGATTTACTCACGCGTTGCGCCTGCCAATGAGGCTTTTCAGCAGGCCTGTCCGCGCTTTACGCCGGAAGAGGTCCGCGAGGAATATATTCGGTCGTGGCTGCGTTCGGCTGGAGAAAATGAGCGGAAAGCGGCTATCGGCCTGGACAGCCTGAGTTTTAATACCGCCCCGACTTTCGGGAACAAGATGTGGTTCGGCAAGCTCCAGGTCAGCGGCAGCAAAGGCAGTGATGAAGCTTACGTCATTCTGGACTGCCGTACGGGAATGTTCGATTATTCGGGAACTGAACTCTCCTCCGGACGGTGACTTCCTTTTCCACAGACGTAAAAAAACCCGCACGAGGCGGGTTTTTTGTCACTGTTATTATTTTCCACTTAACTGCTCAGGCTGCTGCCTTCATCGCTATCGTAAGTGTGGTAATAATATTTACAGTGCGACGACGTTTGCAGCTGAAGGGCCTTTAGCACCATTTTCGATGGTGAATTCTACCTTCTGGCCTTCGTCCAGCGTTTTGTAGTCATTACCCTGGATTGCAGAGAAATGTACAAATACGTCTTTGCTGCCGTCCTGCGGAGAAATGAAGCCGAAACCTTTATCCGCGTTAAACCATTTTACTAAACCAGTCATTTTACCAGACATCGATACTTCCTTAATTTTGAGCCACTTAAATTGGCGTGAAGGCCTGTTTCCAGAGCATAACTTATTGGGCACTTAGAAGAAGATCAGGAGGAAGGATATCGTTGGATAACGCTTGCGCTGAGGACTGCTTTACTAAAACTGCTTTCATAAGGTCTGTATTCCAAACCGATGACGCTATTAAGTCATGCCTGACTCAGTTAAGCAACGTTTATTTTTTATATTTTATTCGCGCCGGGTTTTTTGGCCGCCGGTTTAGAAACCAGCCAGCGCCAATACGCTATGATTTTACGCTATTGCGCTGGCCCGCTGCGGCAAAAAAGACGCGGGCGCTTTCGTCTGTTTTCATGCACTTAACTCAAATCCGCCTCCGGAGACGCGTTTAATGTTAAACGAAACTTACACTCGCTATAGCAGCTTGCAAAATAAGACCATCATCATCACCGGCGGCGCAAGCGGGATCGGCGCAGATCTGGTTGCGGCTTTCGCTCAGCAGCAGGGCAAGGTGCATTTTCTGGATATCGATCGCAGCGGCGAAGCGCTGGCAAAGCAGCTCGGCACAACTTTTCACTACTGCGATTTGCGTGACGGCGCGGCGTGTCGGGCGATTATTAACGATATCGCCAGCCAGGAAGGTGCGCTGGACGTGCTGATCAATAATGCCGCCAATGACGATCGCCACGATTTCTTTAGCGTGGAGCCGGCATACTGGCGCGATCGGCTGGCGGTGAATCTGGATCACCAGTTTTTCGCCAGCCAGGCGGCGGCGGAGATTATGCGCCGACAGGGATCGGGGAATATTCTACTGACCAGCTCAACCTCGTTTATGAGAGGCCGCCCCGGGATGGTCGGTTACACCACGGCCAAAGCCGCCGTTATCGGGCTGACCCAGACGCTGGCGCGTGAGCTGGGCCAGTACGGTATCCGGGTCAACTGTCTGGTACCCGGCGCAATCGCCACGCCCAGACAGCAGGCGCTGTGGCGCACGCCGGAAGCGCAGGCGGAAATTCAGGCCGCGCAGGCGCTGAAGATAGTGCTTCAGGGTCGCGACGTGGCCGCAATGGCGCTGTTTGTGGCCTCCGATGAGGCGCGAGGCTGCACCGGCGCGCAGTTTATGATCGACGCGGGTATCCGGCTCGCCTGACCTGGTCGGCGTCGCGGCTTCAGAAGCCGTCGCAGGCAGTCGAGGTTCGGCTACTCGTCTTTCTCAGGCAGGCGGCCACCAATAAACAGGCGCGGCTACTCCTCCCTCTCAGGCAGGCGGCCACCGATAAACAGGCGCGGCTACTCTCCCTTCACAAGCAGGTGGGCACCGCTGAGCAGGCGCGGCTATTCCTCATCCTCAGCCAGAAAAGGCAGCAGCGTCGCCAGCACGTTTTCCGGCACCTCCTCCTGAGGCGAATGCCCGCACGGCAACGCCTCGCCGCTGACGCACAGGGCTTTTTCCTGCCATGTGGCGACCACGTCGTAAAGCTGGCCTACCGTGCCCTTCTCGCCCCACAGCAGCAGCAAAGGGCAACGGATACGTTGATCGCTGTCCGCCGCATCGTCTGCCAGGTCGATTGTCGCCGAGGCACGATAATCTTCGCAGACCGCGTGGATCATCGCAGGATCGCGGTAACAGCGCAGATAATCGGCGAAAATTTCCGGCTCCGTGGCGCCAGGCGTTTTCAGCTGTCCTTCAATATGCTTTTGCAGGAAAAAAGCCGGATCGTTGCCGATCATTTTTTCCGGCAGCGGCTCGGGCTGGATCAGGAAAAACCACCAGAAATAGCGGGTTGCAAACGCTTTGTCGGTCTGCGAATACATGGTTGCCGTCGGCGCAATATCGAGAAAAACGCAGCGCTCCACCCGATCAGGATAATCAAGCGCCAGCCGGTGTCCGACGCGGCCGCCGCGATCGTGGCCGACAAAAGCGAAACGGTCATAGCCCAGCGCGTCCATCAGCTGGGCCACATCCTGCGCCATCACTTTTTTGGAATAGCAGCGGTGATCGGCATCGCCTGGCGGTTTATCACTGTCGCCATAGCCGCGCAGATCCGGCATCACCACCGTGTAGTGCTGGCTCAGCGCCGGCGCAATCTTCCGCCAGGCCAGGTGGTTCTGCGGATGTCCGTGCAGCAGCACCAGCGGCTTACCCTGCCCCATAACGGCAACGCGCAGCGTTATCCCGTTTGGCAGCTTTACGTCCTTAAGCGAGCAATCCGCAATAAACGGAGATGCGCCTCTTGCGGTTTCAACCTGTTGATCTGTTGCCATTTCACGCTCCCGTAATGTCATCCCCTGTGTATAAGACGGCGTTTCTGTTTTCGGGCCGCCTTCTCGTCGGAAAAGTTTAGCGTGCTTTTACAGCGCCAGAACTTTCCTGAAAGAGACGAAAATCACATTGCATTTCCGGATGCTGTCTATAATCAGTACAAAGTTTCGCCGCCTGGCTGAGTATGGCCTGCGGCGCGGCGACTTGTGCGGTTCAGTCTCCAGCCGCCTTTTCTTCTGCTCCTCACTGATTTTACCGCTTTCCCCCGTTCGCCAGCTTACGGCGGATATTGCCTTTTTTACGGCGTGGAAACGGTTTTCGGACCGATCGTAATCGGCCTGCACAGCTGCTATCCAGCCGTCGGCACCCTGACGCTGGCGGGAAAATATTCTCTTTTAAACGGTAAGGGAATTTTGCATGGCGCCATTTCGCAGTTTTTGGCAGGCGGGTTACGAAGGAGCCGATCACATTAATCCGCAGGGCCAGCGCCTGTCGATGAATGCGATTACCGACCACCTGACGCAGGCCCGACAGGATTATGCCCGGCTTAAACATTTTAATATTTCCACCGTGCGCGAAAGCGTCGGCTGGCGGCTCGCTGAAACGGCAAAGGGCTACGATTTTTCTTCCGTCGCGTTGCGAATGCAGGCCGCACGCGAACACGATATACAGATCTCCTGGACTCTGTGCCACTACGGCTGGCCTGAATACCTGAGCCTGTTTTCTTCCGAATTTATCAGCAGTTTCGCTGCATTTTGCGGCGCTTTAGCGGAATTTCTGGCGCCGTTCTATGCAGGATCGGAAGCGCCGGTTTACGCGCCGATGAATGAGATTTCTTTCCTCAGTTGGGGTATCTCGGTCGGCCTGTTCGCCTGTACGGGCGGCCCGGAAAATGACCGCGCGCTTGCCGCCAAGCGCCAGCTGGTGCGCGCCACGCTGGCCGCCTGTGACGCCATTCGCCTTGCCGATCCCCGTGCGCGCTTTCTGCACTGCGATCCCCTGATCCACGTTATCGCCGATGAAGAAAACGAAGCCTGTCGGCAGGCCGCCGGCAACATGACTGAATCCCAATATCAGGCCTGGGATATGATCGCCGGCCGCTGCGAGCCCGAACTGGGCGGCGCGCCGCACTATCTGGATCTGATTGGCGTTAATTATTATCACGACAATCAGTGGGAAGCGTTTTCCGGCCGTCGGCTCTACTGGCATCTTGGCGACGTACGCCGCAAGCCGCTGCATGCGCTGCTGCATGAGCTGCATAACCGCTACCGGCGGCCGCTACTGCTGGCCGAAACCAGCCATGTCGGCAGCGGACGCGGCGCCTGGATTGCGGAGATCGGCTCGCAGCTTGCGCAGGCGCAGCTGGCTGGCGTCACCATCAGCGGCGCTTGCCTTTATCCGATTATTGATCGACCGCTTTGGGAAGACACCGCTTTCTGGACCCGCAGCGGCTTGTGGGATCTCGATCGGCAAGGCCCCGATCCCTGTGCACGTCAGCTCCAACACCCTTATGACCATGCTCTGCTCCTGGCGCAGCGTACGATGCGCCGTTTTCATTCCTTTATCACGTCGGCCAGGGAAGCCCGGGAGAATAATATGAAAATACCAGTCCTGATTGTTTTCAGTCATCTGCGTTGGGGATTCGTTTTTCAACGCCCTCAGCATCTGCTGACCCGCCTCGCGCAGCACTACCGCATCCTGTTTGTTGAAGAGCCGATTTATCAGGCGGGAGCGGAAGAGATCCATACCAGCAGCCCGGCGCCTAACGTGACGGTGGTGCAGCCGCATACCGACGTCAACGCGCCGGGTTTTCACGACAGCCAGATCGCGCCGCTTCAGCTTCTGCTCGCCACGCTGATTGATGAGGATGAGCAGCCGCTGATTTGGTTCTATACGCCTATGGCGCTGCCTCTGCTGACGGGCCTGAAGCCGCGCGCCATTATTTACGACTGCATGGATGAGCTGTCGGCGTTCGATCAGGCGCCGCGCCAGCTCCAACAGCGTGAATCCGCGCTGATGAGCCGGGCCGATCTGGTGTTTACCGGCGGCACCAGCCTGTACGAGGCGAAAAAAAGCAAGCATCCCCACGTACACTGCTTCCCCAGCAGCGTAGACGCGGTGCATTTTGAGCAGGCGCTGGATCGCAGCAACGGCCATCCTTTGCAGGAAAATTTGCCGCCGCTGCGCCTGGGCTACTATGGCGTGATCGATGAGCGTCTGGATCTGCCGCTCATTGCGGCGCTGGCCGACAGCCATCCGGACTGGCAGATCGTTATGGTCGGGCCGGTGGTGAAAATCGATCCGGCTACGCTGTCGCAGCGCGGCAATATTCACTGGTTCGGGCAGCAGCCTTATCAGGCGCTGCCGCAGTTTCTCGCGGGCTGGGATGTCTGCCTGATGCCCTTCGCCCTGAACGCCTCCACGCGCTATATCAGCCCAACCAAAGTGCTGGAGTATATGGCGGCTCGTCTGCCTGTCGTCAGCACGGCTATCGCCGACGTGCAGCGGCACTACGCGGGGCTGGTCGAAATTGCCGATAGTCACGCGGCCTTTATCCACGCCTGTGAAAAGATGCTGAAACTGACGCCGGACGCTCGCCAGATGCTCGCCGCGAAGATGCGCACCAAAGTGGCGGAGACGTCCTGGGATCGCACTGCAGATCGAATGCACGAGCTGATGACACAGGCTGTCGTCGCCCACTCCGCGCCGTCAGCCGCCGACGCAGCCGTTAAGGCACAGGATGTCGCCTGGCTTAACGTGCAGGCCGAAGAGGCAGAGAAGGTTCCCTGTTTGATTATCGGCGCCGGGCCGACCGGGCTGAGCGCGGGCTACCACTATGGCGAAGGCGCCGTGCTGCTGGAAAAAAACGCCGCGCCCGGCGGCTGGTGCCGCTCGGTCGAACACGCCGGTTTCACCTTCGATTACGCTGGCCATATTATGTTTTCCCAGGATCCCTACGTGCTGCAGCTTTACGAGATGCTGCTGGGCGATAACCTGCACTGGCAGGATCGGGAGGCCTGGGTTTACAGCGAGGGCGTGCACACCCGCTACCCTTTCCAGTCCGCGCTGCATGGGCTGCCGCCGGAGGTGATCAAAGAGTGCATCCTTGGCGCTATCGAAGCGCGCTATGGCGAGGCCGAAGCGCAGGCGGTGCCGCTTAACGCCGCGGCCGCCAGGGATTTGCGCCGCACGGAGAACCGTCTTAGCCACCGCGACTGCTGCGCGGATGGATCGGTGCCCGATGAAGCGTGCGCACTGACCGTCGGCAAACCGGAAAATTTTGAGCAGTTTATCCTGCATACGTGGGGAAAAGGCATCGCGCGTTATTTTGCGCTGCCCTACAACAACAAGCTGTGGAAGCTGCCGCTGAGCGAAATGGAAACCTCATGGCTCGGCGGCCGCGTGCCCTTACCGGATTTGGATCAGATTATCGACGGCGCGCTGAAGCCGCTGGCGAAGCCGGTCGGCCCAAACGCCCGCTTCGGCTATCCGCTGCGCGGCGGTTTTCAGGCGTTGATGTCCGGTTTTTTACCCCATCTGAAATGCAGGCTGGAAACCAATGCTGCTATCGTCAAGATCCTGCCGCAGGCGCGCACCGCGCTGCTGGCCGACGGACGGGCCTTTCGCTATGAGCAGCTGATCAATACTATGCCGCTGCCGGAACTGATCGTTCTGATGGGCGATGAAGCGCCGCAAAACGTGCAGGCAGCCGCCAGGCATTTGCGTCATGTTTCAGTGCGCTGCGTCAACCTGGGCATCGGCCGCGCTAACCTTAGCGAGAAACACTGGATTTACTATCCGGGCGAGACGATCTTCCACCGCATTTTCCTGCAAGGCAACGCCAGTCCGTTTAATAACCCGAAAGATGGCTTTGGCCTGACCTGCGAGATCAGCTATTGCGCGGAGCACCCTTTGCCGCTGAAAGGCGACGCGCTGATAGCCCGCTGCGTGGAGGATTGTATTCGGGTTGGTATTATCCGCGCTGACGATCCCGTGATTACCGCCAGCGAGGTCGATATGCCTTACGCCTATGTGGTGTACGACCATCACCGCCAGGCGAACGTCGCGTTAATCCGCCAGTGGCTGCTGACCCAGGATATTCATCTGTCGGGTCGCTATAGCGAGTGGGAGTACTACAATTCGGATCACGCGTTCCTGGCCGGTAAACGCGCGGCAGAGAACGTAAAAAGCGAGAGCGTCGCCACCAGCACGCTGGGTTAATCCGCTGCGGCTATAAAACTGCGGCCATAAAAAAACCCCGTATAAACGGGGTTTTTGCTGTTTAGTCTGCCCAGGCCTTGGCCCGGCGACAATAATCAGAACGGGATATCGTCATCGAAATCCATTGGCGGCTCGTTGCCCGCCGGCGCGCTGTTCTGCTGCGGCTGTGGACGAGACTGCTGCTGCTGGCCGCCGCTGAACTGGTTGCCGCCCGCAGGCTGCTGCGGCTGGCCCCAGCCGTTGTTGTTGTTCTGACCCTGGCCGCCGCCAGCCGGTGCGCCGCCGCCCTGACGGCCGCCCAGCATCTGCATGGTGCCGCCAACGTTAACCACAACCTCGGTGGTGTACTTCTCCACGCCCGCCTGGTCGGTCCATTTACGGGTTTGCAGCGCCCCTTCGATATAAACCTGAGAGCCTTTTCGCAGGTATTCGCCCGCCACTTCCGCCAGCTTGCCGAACAGCACTACGCGGTGCCATTCCGTTTTCTCTTTGGTTTCGCCGGTCTGCTTGTCACGCCAGCTTTCGGACGTGGCCAGCGTAATGTTGGCAACGGCGCCGCCATTCGGCATATAGCGGACTTCCGGATCCTGACCCAGATTTCCCACCAGGATTACTTTATTTACGCCTCTGCTGGCCATGTTCGTCTCTCCGATAAATGTTCTTAGCTTAAGGATGAAATTCTAACACGCCCTACCCATAGATTATACCTTCGGATCCGGGTTTCAGAGGCAGATCGCAAAGGGTCGCTTTCAGGCGCAGCCTTTCGGCAGGCGGGGCGGGCAGGATCGCAAAATGCCCTGGCGCCGCCTGGCAATGCCAGGATCCCGTGGCGTATTATACAGCAAAGTACTGTATATCCATTCAGCTTTTTTTGTGCCATACTAACAGGCTTAATTCTGGCCGTGCCGGACAGGCATGGTGACGTCCGTGTTAATCCGGGAATTGTGAATGGATAAGATCGAAGTACGGGGTGCCCGCACCCATAATCTGAAGAATATCAACCTGATCATCCCGCGCGACAAACTGATCGTTGTCACCGGCCTGTCGGGTTCGGGTAAGTCCTCGCTGGCGTTTGATACGCTGTATGCCGAGGGGCAGCGCCGCTACGTGGAATCCCTTTCCGCCTATGCGCGTCAGTTCCTCTCGCTGATGGAAAAGCCGGATGTCGATCATATAGAAGGGCTGTCGCCAGCTATCTCGATCGAACAGAAATCAACCTCGCATAACCCACGCTCTACCGTCGGCACCATTACGGAAATCCACGACTACCTGCGCCTGCTGTTTGCTCGCGTGGGCGAACCGCGCTGCCCGGACCACGACGTCACGCTGGCGGCGCAGACGGTCAGCCAGATGGTGGATAACGTGCTGTCGGAGCCGGAAGGCCGCCGCCTGATGCTGCTCGCGCCTATTGTTAAAGAACGCAAGGGCGAGCACACCAAAACGCTGGAAAACCTGGCTTCACAGGGCTATATCCGCGCGCGCATCGACGGCGAGGTCTGCGATCTCTCCGATCCGCCGAAGCTGGAGCTGCAAAAGAAACACACTATCGAAGTAGTGGTGGATCGCTTCAAGGTGCGGGAAGATCTGAAACAGCGCCTGGCGGAATCTTTTGAGACGGCGCTGGAGCTTTCCGGCGGCACCGCCGTGATCGCCGATATGGACGACGCGCAGGCGGAAGAGCTGATCTTCTCCGCCAATTTCGCCTGTCCAATCTGCGGCTACAGCATGACGGAGCTGGAACCACGCCTGTTCTCGTTCAACAATCCGGCCGGCGCCTGCCCGACCTGCGACGGTCTGGGCGTACAGCAATATTTCGATCCGGATCGCGTGGTGCAAAACCCGGAGCTGTCGCTGGCCGGCGGCGCTATCCGCGGCTGGGATCGCCGTAACTTTTACTACTTCCAGATGCTGCGCTCGCTGGCCGAACACCTGGATTTCGACATCGAAGCGCCGTTTGATTCACTGAGCGACAAGGCTCGCAAAATCATCCTGTACGGCTCCGGCAAAGAGAGCATCGAGTTTAAATACATCAACGATCGCGGCGATACCTCCGTGCGTCGCCATCCGTTCGAAGGCGTGCTGCATAATATGGAGCGCCGTTACAAAGAGACGGAGTCCGCCGCGGTGCGCGAGGACCTGGCGAAGTTTATCAGCAACCGCGCCTGTGCGACCTGTGAAGGTACGCGTCTGCGCCGTGAGGCGCGCCACGTCTACGTTGAGAACACCACGCTGCCGACTATTTCGGATATGAGCATCGGCCATGCAATGGCGTTCTTCCAGAACATGAAGCTGAGCGGCCAGCGCGCCAAAATCGCCGAGAAAGTGCTGAAAGAGATCGGCGATCGCCTGAAGTTTTTGGTTAACGTCGGCCTGAATTACTTGTCGATGTCCCGCTCTGCTGAAACGCTGTCGGGCGGCGAAGCACAGCGTATCCGTCTGGCGAGCCAGATCGGTGCCGGGCTGGTGGGCGTGATGTACGTGCTGGATGAGCCTTCTATCGGCCTGCACCAGCGCGATAACGAGCGCCTGCTGGAGACGCTGGTACACCTGCGCGATCTAGGCAACACCGTGATCGTGGTAGAGCATGATGAAGATGCGATCCGCGCTGCCGATCACGTGATCGATATCGGGCCGGGTGCGGGCGTGCACGGTGGCCAGGTGGTGGCGGAAGGCACCGTTGACGACATCATGGCGGTGAAGGAGTCGCTGACCGGACAGTACCTGAGCGGCGAGCGCGGTATTCAGGTGCCGGAAGAGCGCGTCAAAGCCGATGCCAGCAAAGTGCTGAAGCTGAGCGGCGCAAAAGGCAACAACCTGAAGGACGTCACGCTGACGCTGCCGGTTGGCCTGTTCAGCTGCATTACCGGCGTGTCCGGTTCCGGCAAGTCGACGCTGATCAACGATACGCTGTTCCCTATCGCGCAGCGCCAGCTGAACGGCGCCACCATCGCCGAGGCGGCACCCTACCGCGAAATTACCGGCATGGAGCATTTCGATAAGGTTATCGATATCGACCAAAGCCCGATCGGGCGTACGCCGCGCTCCAACCCGGCCACCTATACCGGCATCTTTACGCCGGTGCGCGAACTGTTTGCGGGCGTGCCAGAGTCGCGCACGCGCGGCTATACGCCGGGCCGCTTCAGCTTTAACGTACGCGGCGGACGCTGCGAAGCCTGTCAGGGCGACGGCGTGATTAAGGTGGAAATGCACTTCCTGCCGGATATCTACGTGCCGTGCGACCAGTGTAAGGGCAAGCGCTATAACCGTGAGACGCTGGAGATTAAATACAAAGGCAAAAGCATTCACCAGGTGCTGGAGATGACTATCGAAGAAGCGCGCGAGTTCTTCGATGCGGTGCCTGCGCTGGCGCGTAAGCTACAAACGCTGATGGACGTGGGCCTTTCCTATATCCGTCTGGGGCAGTCGGCCACCACGCTTTCCGGCGGCGAGGCGCAGCGCGTCAAGCTGGCCCGCGAGCTGTCGAAGCGCGGCACCGGTCAGACGCTCTACATCCTGGATGAGCCGACCACCGGCCTGCACTTTGCCGATATCCAGCAGCTGCTGGCCGTGCTGCACCAGCTGCGCGATCAGGGCAATACCATCGTGGTGATTGAGCACAACCTGGACGTGATCAAAACGGCTGACTGGATTGTCGATCTCGGCCCGGAAGGCGGCAGCGGCGGCGGCGAGATCCTGGTCTCCGGCACGCCGGAAACGGTGGCGGAGTGCAAAGAGTCGCATACCGCACGCTTCCTTAAACCGCTACTGGCAAAGAAATAGTTTGCCACGAAGGCGCGAGTCGTTAACGGCTCGCGCCTTTTTTCCCTCTGCACTGCCGTTATCGCTTCCGCCATTTTCTTCCGCGTCTGCAATAAAACTTTCTTATTAGCGCCTGTTTTTTGTCATTTTCCCCTAAAACTTGCAGGATCAGGCAAGATTTAAACAGGTTCCGGCATACCCCTGCGCGGAACGGGCCACTATCCTTAATGAGCCGTGAGGCACACGCCATTCCATTATCAGGAGAGTCCATGAATATTACCCATGCTTATGCCGCTAAAAGCGCCGATGCGAAGCTTGCGCCTTTTGAATTCCAGCCGCGCGAACTGCGTGAGCACGACGTACAGATTGAAATTCTTTACTGCGGCGTCTGCCATTCCGATTTACACCAGGCCCGCAACGAGTGGAAAAACACCATTTTTCCCGTCGTACCGGGACATGAAATCGTAGGTCGCGTGACCGCCGTCGGCGGCCATACGCACAAGTATAAAATCGGCGATTTAGTCGGCGTCGGCTGTCTGGTTGATTCCTGCCGCACCTGCGACAGCTGTAAAGAAGACCTGGAGCAGTATTGCGAAAACGGCTTTACCGGCACCTATAACGGTGAAGATCGCGAAACCGGCGACATCACCTACGGCGGCTACTCAACGCAGATCGTCGTCAATGAAGACTTCGTGCTGCGCGTGCCGGAGAATCTGGATCCCGCAGGCGCCGCGCCGCTGCTGTGCGCCGGCATCACCACCTATTCGCCGCTGAGCCACTGGGGCGCAGGCCCGGGCAAAAAAGTCGGTATCGTCGGCCTGGGCGGTCTGGGCCATATGGGCGTGAAAATCGCACACGCGATGGGCGCGCACGTCGTGCTGTTCACCACCTCGCCTTCTAAGGTAGAAGATGGCAAACGCCTGGGCGCGGATGAAGTGGTGATTTCTAAAGATCCTGAGCAGATGGCACAGCACGCCAACAGCTTTGATTTTATCCTGAATACCGTGGCGGCTCCGCACGATTTGAACCCGTTTATCACGCTGCTGCGTCGCGACGGCAACATGACGCTGGTTGGCGCGCCGGAACACGATCATCCATCACCGCAGGTGTTTAACCTGATTTTCAAACGCCGCAGCATCGCCGGTTCGCTGATTGGCGGCATCAAAGAAACGCAGGAAATGCTGGATTTCTGCGGCAAGCACAACATCACCTCGGATATCGAGATGATCAAAATGGACGAAATCAACGAAGCCTACGAACGTATGCTGAAAAGCGACGTGAAGTACCGTTTTGTGATTGATATCGCCACGCTGCGCGGATAAACGTTCTTCAGGCATCCTGAAGCCCGATGGGTATCAGGGTGCCTGAGCCGCGTCTTCTTTCACTACGCCGTTCGCGTAGCCAGCGCCTGCTGAAGCGAGGCGTCGATCAGATAGTAAATCTGCGAATCCTTCAGCGAGCCATCCAGCAGCACGGTGCTCCAGTGCGTTTTATTCAGATGCGCGGCGGGCACCACATCGCTGTGCTTTTCCCGCAGTAAATCCGCCAGCGCGGGCGTCGACTTCAGAGTTACCGCAGGACGGTCGTCCACTTCATGTACCATCGCAAACAGCACGTCATCCACTTTTATCTGGGTCGCTTTCCAGTCGTTATGCACGACCTGCTCCGCGCCCGGCTTATCCATGCAGTAAGAAAGTAAATCCGATACGTTCATGTCATTCCCCCTGTAACGTGGCGATAATGCGGCGGCTGCCGCCGTGATTGCGATGCTCGCCCAGCCAGATGCCTTGCCAGGTGCCCAGCAGCAGCTTGCCACGGCTCACCGGCAGCGTCAGCGACACGCCCAGCGACGAAGATTTTATATGCGCAGGCATATCGTCCGCGCCTTCGTAATCATGCTCATAGTTCGCCTTTTCCGGTACCTGCCGCAAAAAATGGTTTTCCATGTCGCTTCTCACCGTGGGATCGCAATTTTCATTCAGCGTCAGCGAGGCGGAAGTATGCTGAAGCAGCAGATGCAGCAGGCCGACCTGCACATCGCCAAGCCGCCGCAGCTCCTGGACGATCTCGTCCGTTACCAGATGAAAGCCGCGGGATTTGGGATCCAGGGTGATTGTCTGCTGATACCACATCGTTATGCTCCTTAACTGAATACGTTCCGTTAAGTGTGCAGCATGATGGGAAAAGGTAAACCTGCGGAGGGAAAAAAGAGTGAAAAAGGCCGGACGGGCGTCCGGCCACAGCGGCTTACATGACCGCGGCGAAGGCTTCGGCAACCTGATGCACGTTCTCGTTGTTCAGGCCCGCCACGCACATACGGCCGCTGGCAATCAAATAGATGCCGAACTCGTCACGCAGGCGATCGACCTGTGCCGCGCTCAGACCGGTGTAGCTAAACATGCCGCGCTGCTTCAGCAGGTAATCGAAGTTTTTTCCCGGCACCGCCGTAGTCAGCACGTCCACCAGCGCCTGACGCATGGTGGAAATGCGCACGCGCATCGCCTCGACTTCCGCCAGCCACTGCGCTTTCAGCGCCGCGTCGTTCAGCACGCAGGCCACCACCTGAGCGCCAAAGTTTGGCGGGCTGGAGTAGTTGCGGCGCACGGTGGCCTTCAACTGGCCCAGCACGCGGGAAGCTTCTTCCGCATCTTCACAGACCACGGAAAGACCGCCGACGCGCTCGCCGTACAGCGAGAAGATTTTTGAGAAAGAGTTGCTGACCAGCGCCGGTAGACCTGCGGCGGCAATCGCGCGGATCGCATAGGCGTCTTCTTCCATGCCTTCGCCAAAGCCCTGATAGGCAATATCCAGGAAGGGGATCAGATCGCGCTCTTTCAGTACCGCCGTCACGCTGTCCCACTGCTGGTTAGTCAGATCGGCGCCGGTTGGATTATGGCAGCAGGGATGCAGCAGCACGATGCTCTGCGGCGGCAGCGTCTTCAGCGTGGCGATCAGCTCTTCGAACTTCACGCCGTTGGTCGCATCGTCGTACCACGGATAGGTGTTTACCTGGAAACCCGCGCCGGAAAAGATCGCAATATGGTTTTCCCAGGTTGGGTTACTGACCCAGACCTGGGAGCCGGGAAAATACGCCTTGAGGAAATCCGCACCGACCTTCAGCGCGCCGGAGCCGCCAACGGTCTGGATGGTGGCAATACGCCCGGCCTGCAGCATTGGATGCTCTTGGCCAAACAGCAGCGGCGCAACCGCGCTGCGGTAGGACGGCAGCCCTTCCATCGGCAGATAGAGAGAAGCATCGTGCGCCTGCGCGTTCAGACGCGCTTCCGCTGCGGCCACCGCCTTCAGCTGAGGAATAACGCCCTGGCCGTCGTAATACAGCCCGATGCTCAGGTTAACCTTGTGGGGGCGCGTATCCTGCTTGTAGGTTTCCATCAGGGAAAGGATCGGATCGCCAGCATAGGCATCAACGTTTTGAAACACGGTGCAAATCTCCATTAATTAGTTGGTCGGACGCTGTGGCGCTCGCGGCCTTGCGCGACGAAGGGCGCCGCGCCTGGTTCAGACAGCGTAACGGCCAGGGCGGTGGTTCATGGCGATAATCAGGTTAAGGATCGCCGCGCCCGCAACCGAGGCCGCCAGCATCGGCAACGGCACCACAAACAGCGAGGCCAGTACCACGCAGGTATCGACCGCCATCTGTAATTTTCCGGCACGGATACCGTAACGATCCTGTAGCCATAACGCCAGAATATTCACGCCGCCCAGGCTGGCCTTATGGCGGAACAGTACTATAAACCCAATCCCCATAATGACGTTACCGAACAGCGTGGCGTAAAAGGGATCCAGCGCGGAAAAATGGATAAAAAGCGTATGCAGATGGGTAAACAGCGACACCAGGCCGACGGCGCTGAAGGTTTTAAGGGTAAACGCCCAGCCCATGCGCTTAACCGCCAGCCAGTAAAAAGGCAGGTTGATCAGGAAAAAAGCCAAGCCGAAAGAAGCGTGCGTCAGATAGCTAAGCAGAAAAGCGATACCTGCGGTGCTGCCGGTCAGGGCACCCGCGCTTTTTAACAGCATTACGCCAAACGAGACCATCAGCGTTCCAAACAGCAGCGCCAGCGCATCTTCGATAAAGGTATGGGGGACTTTAACAGGCTGAATGACGTTATCCATAAGGTTGATTCTCTGAGAAATAAACGCTGACTCAGCAAGAATCGCACCACTCTTTTGCCATTCGGGTGATGGCGAGACAAGTGATTGACTGGAAAGAATTAACCTTGTGCGCATTTACGGGGTAAAAGCATCAATATATGCATGAATAAGAGGAAACACGCTTATATCTCGCATGGCATACCCTGACCATGCACTAAATTGATCCACATCTGCACCAAAAAAGGGCTATTGGTCAGCCAGGCGTCATCATGCCGTTTTCTTTCAGACGGGTGAGCACGACAGAGGTCTTAACATGCGACACGCTTCGATGTCCCGCCACCAGCTGGCTAATCAGCGCGCTCAACGCGGGCAAATCGGCGACGGCGACCTTTAGCAGATAGTCGGCGTCGCCGGTGGTTTTCCAGGCATCGACGATAGCCGTTTCTTCAGCCACCATGCGGGTAAAGCTGTCCACGTATTCAGCAGTGTGGTTAATCAGGCGGACTTCAATCAGGCCGATCAGGCCCAGCCCTACCGCATTAGCTGAAAGCCGTGCGTGATAGCCGAGGATCAGCCCCGCCTGCTCAAGGTTGATGCGGCGGCGGGAGCACTGCGAAGCGGAAAGCCCGACCAGATCGCTCAGCTCCTGGTTAGTCAGGCGGCCATTGCTTTCCAGCAGCGTCAGTATTTTGAAGTCATAATCATCGATCTGGGTCATCATTTATCCGGCGGCTAATTATTTTTCCTGCCGGACAGGTAAGCGCAGTTCCCGCCTCGTTGTCCAATACTATTTTCCTAAGGGAAAAACTGCTGCCGGGTAAACACACGCTTATTGGTAATGACTTTCTTGTCAGAGATTAATATTCAAAAAAATTACGAGAAGAACAGCAGGAGAGAATAAAGGGTTAGCGTATTAATATGCCTGAAGGCAATGAAAACCCTCTTCCAATAACGGCCGCTATTGGAAGAGGCAAAGAAAGAAGAGCTTATTCGTCGTCGTACTGCGGGCCGGCGTAGTTATCAAAGCGCGACCACTGGCCGTTAAAGGTCAGGCGCACCGTGCCGATAGGGCCGTTACGCTGCTTGCCCAGAATGATTTCCGCAATGCCTTTCAGATCGCTGTTTTCGTGGTAAACCTCGTCACGATAGATAAACATGATCAGGTCGGCATCCTGCTCGATGGAGCCGGACTCACGCAGATCGGAGTTAACGGGACGCTTATCGGCACGCTGTTCAAGAGAACGGTTAAGCTGCGACAGCGCCACGACCGGCACCTGCAGCTCTTTTGCCAGCGCCTTCAGCGAGCGGGAAATCTCGGCAATCTCCAGCGTACGGTTATCGGACAGCGCCGGGACGCGCATCAGCTGCAGGTAGTCGATCATAATCAGGCTTAACCCGCCGTGCTCACGGAAAATACGTCGCGCGCGCGAGCGCACTTCCGTTGGCGTCAGGCCGGAAGAGTCATCGATAAACATGTTCTTCTTCTCCAGCAGGATGCCCATCGTGCTGGAAATACGCGCCCAGTCTTCGTCATCCAGCTGGCCGGTACGAATACGGGTCTGGTCAACGCGGGAAAGCGAGGCCAGCATACGCATCATCAGCTGTTCGCCGGGCATTTCCAGGCTGAAGATCAATACCGGTTTATCCTGCAACATCGCCGCGTTTTCGCAGAGGTTCATGGCAAACGTGGTTTTACCCATCGACGGACGCGCCGCCACGATAATCAAATCCGAGCGCTGGAGACCTGCGGTCTTCTTATTAAGATCCTGATAGCCGGTGTCAACGCCGGTTACGCCATCATGCGGCGTTTGGTAAAGCGATTCGATCCTGGAGATCGTCGCTTCCAGGATCTGATCGACGCTTTTCGGCCCTTCATCCTTGTTGGCGCGATTTTCGGCGATCTGGAAAACGCGGGATTCCGCCAGATCGAGCAGATCTTCGCTGGTGCGGCCTTGCGGATCGTAACCGGCATCGGCGATCTCGTTTGCCACCGCGATCATTTCGCGTACCACCGCTCGTTCGCGTACGATGTCGGCATAGGCGCCTATGTTCGCCGCACTTGGCGTATTTTTCGATAATTCAGCCAGGTAAGCGAAGCCGCCGACCATGCTGAGTTCACCTTTGGTTTCCAGCGACTCGGAAAGCGTGATCAGATCGATTGGCTTGCCCATTTCCAGCAGCCGCTGCATTTCGCTGAAGATCATGCGATGCGGACGACTAAAGAAGTCCTGCGCCACCACGCGCTCAGAGACGTTATCCCAGCGCTCGTTATCCAGCATCAGGCCGCCCAACACGGACTGCTCCGCTTCCAGCGAATGGGGCGGCAGCTTCAGCCCTTCCATTTGCCGGTCGCGCGGCTCACGGTTTTCATTGGATTTGTTGGTGGGTTTATTTCCTGCCATAGTGATGTAATACCTTGTGTGGGGACGCGCCAGTATACCCGTTTGACGGCCTTTCGTCCTCCATCAATCACGCGCAATCAACAGGAGTGACCATGCCAAAACGCATACAAATCAGTCAGCACGGCGGCCCGGAAGTGATGCAGATTATCGATGCGGCCATCCCGGAACCGGCCGCTGACGAGGTTGTGGTTGAGAACAAAGCGATAGGCATTAACTACATTGATACCTACGTGCGCAGCGGGCTTTATCCGGCTTCGCTGCCTTCTGGCCTGGGAACGGAAGCGGCTGGCGTGGTAAAGAGCGTGGGCGAAGGCGTGACTACGGTTAAGGTTGGCGATCGCGTGGTTTATGCGCAGTCGGCGCTGGGTGCCTACAGCGAATATCATGCCGTTGCGGCTGACAAGCTGGCGCTGCTGCCGGACGCCATCTCTTTTGAGCAGGCGGCGGCCTCGTTTCTGAAAGGGCTGACCGTGCATTACCTGCTGCGGCAGACCTACGTGGTACAGCCGGACGAAACCTTTCTGTTTCAGGCGGCGGCGGGCGGCGTAGGGCTGATCGCCTGCCAGTGGGCGAAAGCGCTGGGCGCGCATCTGATCGGCACCGTCGGCTCGGCGGAAAAAGCGGCAAGAGCCAAAGAGGCCGGCGCCTGGGAAACCATTAACTATCGCGAAGAAGATGTGGCAAAGCGCGTGCTGGAACTGACCAACGGCAAGAAAGTGCGCGTGGTGTACGACTCGGTAGGCAAGGATACCTGGGAAGCCTCGCTGGACTGCCTGCAGCGGCGCGGCCTGATGGTCAGCTTCGGCAACGCCTCCGGGCCGGTGACCGGGGTGAATTTATCGACGCTCACCCAGAAAGGATCGCTGTACGTGACCCGCCCTTCTCTTAACGGCTATATTACCAACGCCGATGCGCTGACGCAGGCCAGCAACGAGCTGTTTTCGCTGATAGCCAGCGGTGCGATTAAGGTAGAGGTGCCGGAACAGCAGAAGTTTGCGTTAACGGACGCGCAGCAGGCGCATAAAACATTGCAAAGCCGTGCCACTCAAGGCTCCTGCCTGCTGATCCCCTGACGGCAAACGCGCCAGGCCTGTCAGAAATAAGTGGGGCTTCCCGTAGGAAGCCCCTTTTTCTTTTTTATAGTTCGCGCTGGTTGTAGGGTCAGCGGCGATGAATTTCGGCAATTCAGTAAAATCATCCTGACAGAATTCATAAGTAAAAAATATGTTTAATTGCAAATTTGTCTGTGCGATCTGCCAGGTTGTGATCGACTCCGCATTACCTTTTGCAAACCTGGCGTCAACGCTCTGAAATTAGCGAGATATCCAGCGTGCTGTTTTTGACGGCGGTTTACGGTATGCGCGATAAATCCATACCGCAGCGACCGCCAGCGCCAGCCAAGGCAGCATTTTAATGACCACCATCAGCAAACCGGCGAACATCATCACTACGCTGGCGACAAACAGCGCCAGGATAATCCCCAGCAGCGAAACGCCCGTCAGCAGCAGCATGACAAAAAAGCCAAGCACGAAAAAGATTTCCATCAGCGTTCCTCCTGTTAAAGATGCTGTAGCACTATTACAAGATCCGTGCCAGAAATGCATTTCATCTGAAGCTTTGAATTTAATGGGAAAGGATAAAAGAACCGCACGGAGGGCCTGGTCAATATCGCTATTACCTGGCGCGATATTGACCAGGTAATAGCGAGCCAGCAGCAGGCCGTGCTTTACAGGCGGTCATTCGAGGATTTCTGCCGGCCGCCGCTTACTGATAGCACCTTTGGCCCGACGGCTTATACCGCTGTCGGCACCTTGTCGGCCACCAGCGCCAGCGCGGCTTCCAGCGTCTCTACGTTCGCACCCGGCTTGTGGGCATTTTCACTCAGATAACGACGCCACTGGCGTGCGCCAGGGATCCCCTGAAACAGCCCCAGCATATGGCGAGTGATATGGCCCAGGTAAGTTCCCTGCGCCAGTTCGCTTTCAATATAAGGGTACATTGAGCGCACCACCGCCACCGGATTGACCGCAGGACGATCGCAGCCAAACAGCTCCCGGTCAACCTCTGCCAGCATCCCCGGATTTTGATAGGCTTCGCGGCCTACCATCACGCCATCCACATGCTGCAAATGCGCTTTGGCTTCCGCCAGCGACTTGATGCCGCCGTTAATCGACAGCGTCAAATGCGGAAAATCACGTTTCAGCTGATAAACGCGCTCGTAGTCCAGCGGCGGGATCTCGCGGTTCTCTTTCGGGCTGAGGCCGGAAAGCCAGGCTTTACGCGCATGGATAATAAACATGTCGCAGCCGCCCTGTTCCGATACCTGACGAATAAAATCGCAGAGAAACTCATAGCTGTCCTGCTCATCAATGCCGATACGGGTTTTTACCGTGACCGGAATCGACACGCGATCGCGCATGGCCTTCACCGCGTCCGCCACCAGCGCGGCTTCTCCCATCAGGCAGGCGCCGAAGCGTCCGTTCTGCACGCGGTCGGAAGGACAACCGACGTTCAGGTTGATCTCGTTATAGCCGCGAGCCTGCGCCAGTTCGGCACATTGCGCCAGCGCAAGCGGATCGCTGCCGCCAAGCTGCAGGGCAACCGGCTGCTCCTGCTGGTTCCAGGCCAGATAGTCACCTTTGCCATGAATAATGGCGCCGGTGGTGACCATCTCAGTGTAAAGCAGCGCCTGACGGCTCAGCTGACGGTGAAAGTAGCGGCAGTGGCGGTCGGTCCAGTCCAGCATTGGCGCAACAGAAAAACGGTGGGCAGGTAAATTTTGGGTCATAAAGCGCAAAGACTCTGATTAACAAATGACGATAATGTGCGCAATGATAGCATGACTGCCCGCAATCGCTAAACGGGCTGTAAGGGCGCACGGTGATGCGCCCCTGAGAGAAATCAGAACGTGAAGTTAAGCTGGGCTACCGCGCCCCAGGTATTGTCATTGCCCCGCATTCCGGCCAGGTCCAGATGTACCTTGTTAAACGGCGACACGCCAAAACCGGCGGTGACCACGTTGGTATCGTTAGACTTCATATCCGCACGATAACCTGCACGCAGCTGCAGCCAGTCCAGTACGCGATACTCCGCGCCCACGCCTGCATACTGGCTGTCTTCCACCGTTTTAAACCGTTTGGTCGGCGTGGCGTCCACATCCAGCGCCGCCGTCAGCCGCTCGGTATGATAAGAGACGCCAGGCGTCACTACCGGGCGGATCTGGTAAGTATCCTTGTAGCCGTTCACTTCGCGGGTATCGATATTGCGGGCAATCAGGTTCTGCGCGCTGACGCCCAGCGTCCAGTTATCGTTCAGATCGGTCGCCGCACCGGCATCCATGTTGAAACCGGTATTGGAATTTTTATAGCGCCCTTTGGTGAAATCCGACTTGTCGTAGTTATAAACGGAGGCGCTATAGTTATAGAGATAAGTCTTCTGGATCTTCGGCGTGATGCCAAACGAAACCGGATGACCGGCAATATTGAACTCATGCGCCACGGCAACGCCGTAATCATAAACTATGGCGCCGCGTCCCAGCGCTGACGAGGTCAGCGAGTCCTGCGCGCCCGGCCGTGGAAAATCGGTGCCGTCGGCAATGCGCTGCAAATAGTCGATATCGCCCTGGCTGACGTTCGCCGTCACGTGCGCCGTACCGTAAGCTTTCGCCACAAAGGCAAAAGGCAGCACTTCGTTCGGCACGGTCACCGCCACGGCCGCGCCTGCCGTAGCCCAGGCTTTGTTGCCCTTGATGCCGCGCAGCTGGCTCGCCAGATCGCCGGCCGCCGCCCGCACGCGTGGATAATTCGTGATCGGGCTGATGGGAGCCTGCTCGGCAATGTCCTGATAGCGATCAACGCTGTCGCTCAGGTCATCCACTTTATCGATGAGCTTGTGCTTATCCGTCAGCTGCGCGCCAGCGGCCGGAAGAATAATACTGACATCGTCTTCCGGCTGGGCTTTCGTCATCAGCGCCGGGTTAGCCAGCACCGCCGTGCCATAGGTTGAAGAGGCTACGCCCGTGCCACCCATCGCATCGTTGCGAGCGTCGTAGTAGTTGCCAGCGGCCAGAGCGCTTAGCGGAGCCAGAAACAGCACGGGAAATACAACCGGTCGGGTGAATCTGTTCAGCTTAAATTTTTTGACCATTTACTTCTAACCCTTCAACAAAGGAGACAGCGCCTGAAGCGCGACAAGTGTGATTGTCCGTATAATGGGCCGAACGGCGCTAAGTCATTAGCCTGAACTAAGTCAAATTACCGGGGCTTTTCTGCTCATTGCACGGCTTTTAATCTGCTAGCTGGCTTGAAAATAAGCCGTGTTTTCAACGTCTGCTGTGGAAAGGTTTACAAATATTTAAGTAAATGTAGCCAAAACATTTCAGAGTGCAACCGTTATTGACGGTCTTCTTTAGTAATGAATGGTACAACGCAGTTGATGACAAAGGTGAGCTTCCGCTCTTCGGATTTGACTGAAATTTTTTGCGGGCATAGCGATGAAGGGAGACGCTCAGGCGGGAAGCCGGAAGCGCGGCGTTTTTATCGGCGCTGTGATAATATAACGTGCTAAGCCAGCCTGGGGAGATCTATGAACATTAACAGTCCTGAAAATATTCTGTCGCAGGCGGAAGCTATCTGTCAGCAGCGCAACGTCAGGCTGACGCCTCAGCGTCTGGAGGTGCTGCGGCTGATGAGCCAGCACCACGGCGCGATCAGCGCGTACGACCTGCTGGACCTGCTGCGCGCCAGCGAACCGCAGGCCAAACCGCCCACTATCTATCGGGCATTGGACTTTCTGCTGGAGCAGGGATTCGTGCATCGCGTGGAGTCCACCAACAGCTATGTCGTCTGCCATCATTTCGAAGAGCCTGCGCATACCTCGGCGATGCTGATCTGCGACCGCTGCGGCGGCGTAGCGGAGCAACATGCGGAAGGCGTGCAGGATATTCTGAAGTCCCTGTCGCGGGCAGCGGGCTTTGCGCTGACCAACAGCGTGATTGAAGCGCACGGATTGTGCCAAAGCTGCGTTGAGGTGGAAGCCTGCCAGCATCAGGATGCGTGCCAGCACGATCATACGCTTGGGACAAAAAAGCGCGGTCGTTGAAACGGTCAACCATCAGAATAATTTAAGCGGCGGGATCGCGCCAGACAAAACAACAAGGGCAGCGCCAGAAGCGCTGCCCTTGCTTTAGAAGGCTATCCGGAGAGTCGGCCCTGGCAGTGCCAGTCAGCCTTTCCGGAGGCTATCTTATCAGAAACGATGGTTGTTGCTGGTTTCCCAGTCGCCCAGCTCTTTCTCAGCCTGGTCTTTGGTGTAGCCATAACGTTCCTGAATTTTACCGACCAGCTGATCGCGTTTACCTTCTACGACGGTCATGTCGTCATCGGTCAGCTTGCCCCATTTTTCTTTAAATTTACCTTTTAACTGTTTCCAGTTACCGCCGGCTTCGTCTTTATTCATCTTGTTTCTCCTTAACCTTAGGTGATAACAGCTTATCGTTACAGCAAAACCACTGACAGCAACATAAAACGCTGCCCAAATGCTTAACGTACAGATAATTGTAGTAGAAGATGGCAGGTTTGCACGGCGAGGCGGCGTATTTTTCTAAAAAAAAGCGAAGCGGCACGGGCCGGGCAGCAAAAATCGCGCGGGCTCGGATACTTAAGAAGCGGGAGAACAGAAGCGCTGAGGCGATTTTTCCGGTTCGATCGGCGGGGTTCGGGAAAAGACGGATGCAAACAGAGAGTAACTGCCCATACGGAATGCCAACACACAATAAACGCCAATGCGGAATACCAACAGGCAGTAAATATCATCGTGGGATACGAAAAGACAATAAACGCTAAATACGAACAGGAGCGGGCATCGATATATGTCGGACAGAACTACGATGGCTTGCGCTCCACAGGAGACATTCAGGCACGGTCAGACAATATGGCAGGGGCAGACAACAACCGTAGGTGCGGTCAGACAATATGGCAGGGGCATACAGCAGAAGGATTCAGACAATATGAGAGGTGCGAAATAAAAGCCGTAGGCGATACGCCCGCCGGTAGAAGCAAGCCTCTGCGTCATCGCAACGACGCAGAGGCGGCACGGCGTCTGGCTATTACAGCCAGCTACCGTTGCGGATCACGCCGACGGCAAGTCCTTCGATAGAGAAGGTATGCTCACGCAGATCCACCACAATCGGCTGGAACTCGCTGTTTTCCGGCAGCAGCTGCACAATGTTGCCCTGCTTTTTCAGGCGCTTGACGGTGACTTCATCATCAATACGCGCTACCACGACCTGGCCATTGCGCACGTCCTGGGTTTTATGAACCGCCAGCAGGTCGCCATCCATAATGCCGATATCCTTCATCGACATGCCGCTAACGCGCAGCAGGAAATCCGCGCCCGGCTTAAACAGATCGGGATCGACCTGGTAATGGCCTTCGATATGCTGTTCCGCCAGCAGCGGTTCGCCTGCCGCCACGCGGCCAATCAGCGGCAGGCCATCGACTTCTTCCATCATCAGGCGGATACCGCGTGATGCGCCGGAAACGATCTCGATAACGCCTTTACGCGCCAGCGCCTTCAGGTGTTCTTCAGCCGCATTCGGGGAGCGGAAGCCGAGCTGAGCGGCAATTTCTGCCCGCGTCGGCGGCATGCCGGTCTGGTTAATATGCTGGCGAATCAGGTCATAGACCTGCTGCTGCCTTGCCGTTAGTGCTTTCATCCCGCCCCCTGGTTGTTTATACAGTCGACTGTGAGTATATACAGGTATTTCGTCAATGAAAACCTCAAGCCGGATAAAAAACCATGGTGATAGCTATTTAGCCCGGCGGCTGGTGAGAAAGCAGAATCGTCAGCCAGACAAAAACCGCTAACAGAATAGCTAACAGCACGGCAGCTGAGCCCATATCTTTGGCGCGCCCGGAAAGCTCGTGGAACTCATTGCCCAGCCTGTCGACCACGGCTTCTATCGCGCTGTTGAGGATTTCCACAATCACCACCAGCGCGACGGAGCCAATCAGCATGACTCTGGCCAAAGGCGTCACGTCCAGCCAGCAGGCGATAATAATCGCCACTACCGCCGCAACCACTTCCTGGCGGAAAGCCGCCTCGTGTTGCCAGGCCGCCCGTAATCCTTTCCAGGAATACCCCGCAGCTTTAATGATCCGCGTTAAACCCGAGGCGTTATTTGCCATAATCAGGGAACCCTTTGTTCTGTTTAGCGTCAATGTCAGGGTAGCGCACATTTTGCAACACCACAGATCTCATGCAAGGATTCTGGTATGCTTGCGGCGCTTTGCTAACAAGAGGCTTTATGTTGTCTATGTCAGGTTGGCGTAACTTATATTACAAATTATTGAATTTACCGGTAAAAATGCTGGTAAAAAGTAAAGCGATCCCTGCCGAGCCGGTCGTTGAGCTGGGGCTGGATACGTCGCGTCCTATTATGTATGTGCTGCCATACGATTCAAAGGCCGATTTGCTGGCGCTGCGTGAGCAGTGTCGCAAAGAGGATCTGCCCGATCCTTTAGACCCGCTGGAGATCGACGGCACGCTGCTGCCCCGCTACGTCTTTATTCATGATGGCCCGCGCGTATTTCCTTATTACGCGGCCAATCCGGAATCCGTAAAGACGTTTCACGACTATCTGGATCTCCATCGCAGCAACCCGCTGCTGGACGTGCAGATGGTGCCCGTCTCGATTATGTTTGGTCGGGCGCCGGGGCGTGAAGTTCAGGGCGAAAGCCAGCCGCATCTGCGCGTGCTGAACGGCATTCAGAAATTTATCGCCGTCCTGTGGCTGGGCCGCGACAGCTTTGTGCGTTTCTCGCCGATGGTGTCGCTGCGCCGTATGGCAACCGAGCACGGCACCGATAAAACCATCGCCCAGAAGCTGGCGCGCGTGGCCAGAATGCACTTTGCCCGTCAGCGCCTTGCCGCAGTCGGCCCGCGTCTGCCTGTGCGTCAGGATCTGTTCAACAAGCTCTTACAGTCCAAGGCTATCGCCAAGGCCGTAGAGGACGAAGCGCGCAGTAAGAAAATCTCCCATGAGAAGGCGCAGCAGAACGCCATTGAGCTGATGGAAGAAGTTGCCGCGGATTTCTCCTACGAGGCAATCCGTCTGACCGACAGGATCATGGGCTGGACGTGGAGCAAGCTCTATCAGGGCATCAACGTCAACGGCGGCGAGCGCGTGCGTCAGCTGGCGCAGGACGGCCATGAAATCGTTTACGTGCCGTGCCACCGCAGCCATATGGATTACCTGCTGCTCTCCTACGTGCTTTATCACCAGGGCCTGGTGCCGCCGCATATCGCTGCGGGCATCAACCTGAACTTCTGGCCGGCCGGCCCGATTTTCCGTCGCCTGGGCGCGTTCTTTATTCGCCGCACGTTTAAGGGCAACAAGCTCTACTCCACCGTTTTCCGCGAATACCTGGGCGAGCTGTTCACCCGTGGCTATTCCGTGGAGTACTTTGTGGAAGGCGGCCGTTCCCGTACCGGACGCCTGCTCGATCCGAAAACCGGCACGCTGTCGATGACCATTCAGGCGATGCTGCGCGGCGGCAACCGCCCGATTACGCTGGTGCCGATTTACATCGGCTACGAGCACGTCATGGAAGTTGGCACCTATGCCAAAGAGCTGCGCGGCGCGACCAAAGAAAAAGAAGGCTTTATGCAGATGGTGCGCGGGCTGCGCAAGCTGCGCAATCTGGGCCAGGGCTACGTCAACTTCGGTGAACCGCTGCCGCTGGTGGCTTACCTGAACAAGCACGTGCCGGAATGGCGCGACGCTATCGACCCGATCGAATCCCAGCGTCCGGCCTGGCTGACGCCAGCGGTCAACGATATCGCCCAGCGCGTCATGGTGCGGATCAATAACGCGGGCGCGGCCAACGCCATGAACCTGTGCGTTACCGCGCTGCTGGCTTCCCGTCAGCGTTCGCTAACCCGTGAGCAGCTGGTGGAACAGCTGGACTGCTATATTCAGCTGCTGCGCAACGTGCCTTATTCGCCGGACGCCACCGTGCCGGACATGACGCCGGAAGCGCTCCTGGATCATGCGCTCAGCATGAACAAGTTCGAGATCGAGCAGGATAATATCGGCGAGATCATCGTGCTGCCGCGCGAGCAGGCGGTGCTGATGACCTATTACCGCAACAACGTTCACCACATGCTGGTGATGCCGTCGGTGATTGCGGTAATTTTGATGCAGCATCAGGAGCTGACGCGCGCCGAGCTGCTGCGCCAGGTCAGCGTGATCTATCCTATGCTGAAAAGCGAGCTGTTCCTGCACTGGGAAAAAGACGAGCTGCCGGGCGTGCTGGATCCGCTGGTCAGCGAAATGGCGCGTCAGGGTTTGTTGACCGCCGACGAGCAGACGCAAACGCTACGCCTCAGCCCTGCCCGTTTCCATACGCTACAGCTGCTGGCGGCCGGTGTGCGGGAGACGCTACAGCGCTACGCCATCACCTTTTCTATCCTCAGCGCCAATCCGTCGATCAACCGCGGTACGCTGGAGAAAGAGAGCCGCACCATGGCGCAGCGCCTGTCGGTGCTGCACGGCATCAACGCGCCGGAATTCTTCGATAAGGCGGTGTTCTCGACGCTGGTGCTGACGCTGCGTGATGAAGGCTATATCAGCGATACCGGCGATGCGCACTATGAAAGAACGCATAAGGTCTATCAGCTGCTGGCCGATCTGATCAGTCAGGAAGTGCGGATGACCATTGAAAGCGCGCTGACGTACGAGTAGGTAAGAGATAAAAAAAAGGCCGGCGTGAGCATCACACCGGCCTTTTTTATTGGCTGTCGATCAGCCAGAAAACGGCGCACAGCTCAAAGCGATGCCGACAAACAGGATCAGCCCCACATAGTTGTTATTCAGAAAGCCACGAAAGCAGGCATCACGTTCGCGAGCGCTAATCAGCTTTTGCTGATAAATAAACAGCGCCGCCGCCGCCAGCAGCGAGCAGTAAAAAGGCGCCCCCAGCTGCGTCAGCCAGCCGATGGCGGCCATCAGCCCCAGCGTGGCCAGCTGCAACAGGCCGATAATCAGCTTATCAAAACGGCCAAACAGGATGGCGGTGGATTTGACGCCGATTTTTAAATCGTCATCCCTGTCCACCATCGCATACTGCGTGTCGTAAGCGACCGTCCAACAAATATTGGCGAAAAACAGCAGCCAACAGGCCAGCGGCACCGTTTCGCTGACCGCCGCCCAGCCCATCGGAATGGCCCAGCCAAACGCCGCGCCCAGCACCACCTGCGGCAGATGGGTGTAGCGCTTCATAAACGGATAGATCCACGCCAGCGCCAGGCCGCCAAAAGAGAGCAGGATGGTCATCAGATTCATGGTCAGCACCAGGCAAAACGACACCAGCACCAGACCGCCAAACAAAAATTTCGCCTCCGTCGAGGTGACTGCGCCGCTCGGTAGCGGCCGCGATCGCGTGCGTTTGACGTGTCCGTCTATCTTGCGATCGGCAAAGTCGTTAACCACGCAGCCCGCCGCGCGCATAAAAAAGACGCCCAGCGTAAACACCACCAGCACGTTGAGCGGCGGCACGCGCAGCCCGGCCAGCCATAGCGCCCAGAAAGTCGGCCACAGCAGCAGCAGCGAGCCGATTGGCTTATCAATCCGCATCAGGCGACTGTAGGCCTGAAGCTTACTGACAGGTAAAGATTTTTCCATCTACTTCTTCCTTTCGGCCTGAACGGCGTGATAAAGCGGCGCAGGCGGTAAAAACAGTTCGGTCAGCAGCAGCGGCTTGCCGGAAAGGCGCAGCAGCGAGCGGCGACCCCACAGGTCGTGGCTGCGTCCCGGTTCGATAAAATCGCGGCTGAGCGTCGACGAGGCGAAAAGATAGCGCCCCAGCGGCTGGCTGCCAAGCTGTTGCAGCTTCTGCTCCGGCCCTTGTAGCGTGGATTCCGGCAGGATGGTGCGGGCCGCCAGCCAGGCTTCGCCATCGCCGCACAGCAGGATTTCCCGCAGCCAGTAGCGCGGCTCTTCAGGCAGCAGCAGCGCATCCGCGCCGGCCTCTTCCGCCCCGATAAAGCCCTCGCGCAGGATCTCAACGGTAGCTTTTTCGCAGTGGCGTTCAAAGCGGCGGGTCATGGAATCTTCTTCCATCAGCCAGTCAAGCAGCGACGGCGTCAGCTGGGGCGAAGAGAGTGGAAGCCATTCGATAGCGTGCAGCTGCGTCAGCGCGCGGTTGGTCATTGCGCTTCTCCGGACAGTAAAATGGGGCTAGCGTAGCACAAGGCAAAAGGCGTTAAACAGAATTTTAACAGGATAGCGAAGCGGAAAGCCGCCCCGGTAGGACGGCCTCCTGGCTTACTTGCCTGCTGCGTTAACGATCACCGTGATGGAATTATGGGACAGCTCCCACTTCCCTTCTCCGGATGACCACAGCGCACCAGAAACAACGAGCACGATACAAAGATACCGTTTCATTGTGCGGCCCTGCTAAAGGCCGCTTCGCAATGCCACCACCGGAGATGTAACTGCGAATGCAAGCACTTGGGAGTACTTGCGTTTACGGCCGTTGGAAATCCTTTTCCCAATCCGGTGCCCGCTTGCTTAAGACGGCGAAAAGGCCCGCCCGCATTGTACGCTAAACAAGCAGTTTGTACACTTGACAGACATTCTTCAAAAGGACATTCTATGAGCACTTGGGAGTGCTTGCGTTAAATCAGCAATCAACCTGCTGGCAAGGCCGCTTACCTGGCCAGCGCAAAAAAACCGCCGTTAAAGGCGGTTTTTTTGTTTCTGCCCTTGGGCGAAAAGCTGCCGCTTCGTCAGCCCACAAAGCGTCTTCCTGCCTATTCGCGTTTCAGGCGGTTGCTGTTCGCCAGCCACAGCGTCACCACCAGGATCAGGATCGCGACAGAATAGGCCAGCGTGTCGAGCGGATTCTTATGATCGACGATGATCAGGCGGATAATAGCCGTGATGCCGATATACACAAAGTAGCGCAGCGGGAAGTGGTAGCCGGACTGGAAGTACTTCACAATCAGCGCAATAAATTCAAAGTACAGAAAGTAGATCACAATCCCTTCGATCAGCAGATACGAAGAGGTCTGCTCGCCGGTATTCAGCAGCACGTTGGCCAGATGAAACGTCTCTTTTCCTAAAAAAACGGCCAGAATACCGGCCAGTGAAATCAGGCCTACGTTCAGCACCATCTGTAAAAACCAGGCAATACGCGTGGCGTTAATCATTATCATCCTCTGCAAATACGATTTCCCGTCAGATCATCCTGACCGCCACAATATGCTTTAGTGTGAGCTGCTTCACAAGTTTTCCGCAGGCCAGCCGCCCGCAACAGGCATAAAAAAAGGGGCGAAAATTCGCCCCTTGCTGTGCACCCTAGCGGAAGTCTTTGTCCCGATCGGTGGTCATATCGTAAAGCTGATACTTGCGGCCCAGCATCTGACCGCCGTCGCGCGTCAGCGGCGTCCAGTTGACCTGCGCGCGTCCACGCGTCGGCGAAGCGGTAAACAGATCCATCGGAATAGAAATGTAGAAGCCTTTGGTGAAGTCGCCTTCGCCATACTCCTCCGCCGAAACGTTGGTTTTGGTGGCGTAAGCGCCGACGATCACGCCACTGTCGAACTGACGGGAAACGTCCAGCGTCGCCCCTTTGTCCTCGGCCAGATACTGACCCACGCTCGCCTTCACCAGCACCTGATGGTTAAAGAAGGAGGGACGCCAGTAGGCGGTCAGATTACCGACTTTCGCATTGTAGTCGGTGAACTGCATCATGTTGTCCCAGTCGCGCTGCTTGACGTAGTTAGCGTCAACGCCGAACGCCCAGTCGGAATCAAGCGGACGATAAAGGAGTTCGCCGCCCACGCCGCCATACATCGTTTCCAGATAGCCGCCGTAAACCTGCCCGTAAAAGCCGTTGCCCAGGGAGTGCATATAGTTGGCTTGCAGGTTATTTACGTAGACGTTGTTGTCAACATAGTCGCGGATATGGGTACGGACGCGCGGCAGCGAGGAATCGGCCGGCGCGCCGTTATAGGTGAACTTATCGTAATTGTTCGCCAGGTTGCCGAAGACGCTGCCGTCCACCAGCAAATGATCGGTCAGCCAGTAGTTGGCGCTGGCCATCACGCCGACCTGGTACAGATAGAAGCTTTCCGGCCCGCCGACGGACTGGTTCAGCACCGGTGACAGGCTGGCGTTAAAGCGATCCGCGTCGATGTAATAGCCCTGCTCGGTATGGCCAGGATCGGACGGGTTAACCCGCTTCTGATCCAGCATTTTTTCTTTGCCGAGCGGATAGCCTTCCAGCTGCTGACGCAGGCTGTCGGTGCTGGTTTCCGTAGTGACCTGCGGCATATTGTTGCGCGTTTCGGTCACGTTCAGTTTTTCGATGTTCTGCGGCAGCGCATTCATCATGATCACATTGGCGCGATCGATCCCTTCCTGGGTATTGCGATATTTTACCTGCTGACCGGAAACATAAAGCGTGTCGCCCTTCACCTGAATTCTTGGCCCCACCAGGCCCGCATTATATTTCAGGTCGGTCAGCTGGTTCGCCACCACCGTCGGCTCGAGGAATTCGCCCTGCGGCTGTGGATTATAAGCTGGCTTAGGCGCATCCACCGAGGCGGTATGCAGATCGTTGAAGTTGGTGCGCAGCGTAAAGCCCGCCATCAGCGTGTTGCCACGCTCGTAGCTGACGTTAACGTCGGCCCAGTCGGTGATGCGATAAATAGCCCCAACGTTGACTTTACTTTTCTGCTCCAGGCGACCGGCAAAATCATCCTGATAGTCGTTGCCTTCGTATTCCACCTTCAGACGCAGCGGCTGCCATGGCGTCTGGTATTCAATGCCGCCGAAAATAGCCGCCGGGCCTTTAAACAGATCTTTGTCGCTGACCGAACCGGCGGTGCCGTTGGTGTTGGAGCGGTAGCAGTAGCTGCTGTCCGCCTCGCAGAACGGGTTTTTGACCGTGCCGCTGTTGCCGAGATAGCCGAAGCCCAGCCCGACGGTGAAGTCAAACGGCCCCCAGGCTTTGCTGGCAACCATATATTCGCTGTCGAACAGTCCTGTACCGCCCAGGTCGCGCGCGCCGACGGAGACTTCCGGCAACCAGTAGCCTTCCTGCCACAGTCGCGCTTTAAGATCGAACGCCTTGTCTTTATAGGACTGGCTGCCGCTGAAGCTTTCCACGGCGCTGTAGCGACGGGTTTTCACGTCGGTATAGCGGATGGTGGCTTCCAGCCACGGGAAAAGCTGCACCGAGGAGGAATAGAAGCGGTACTGATCGTTATAGCGGTAGTTCAGGCTGAATTCGCCATCTTTCGCCATACGCGCCGTCGGCACCTGCAGCAGGCCCACGCCGCCAAAGTCGGACTGCGATGGCCCGACAGGATCCGCAGCCTGAGCCTGGCAAGCGCAGGCCACGGACATCGCCAGCAGGCTGAGAAGGTAAGTTTTTTTCATCAGTCAGGGATCCGGTGCGTCAAAACAGAAATAATTTGCTGGTTAAGATCCGGGCCGTCAGGCAGCGACCAGGCAGAAAAGCCAACGTAAATGATGCTGCCCGCGTCGGGTTCAACATCGCGGCGATTCCAGTAGGCGACCGGCACCTGCTCGGTTTTGCCGGTAGGCGCGATCAGCGTGACGAAATTGCGCTCGCCGCCGTCCAGACGCTCGTGGTCAGCCAGATAGTCAACCACGCTGCGGCCCGCCACCCAGGTTGTTTTGCCGCTGTTATTCGCCAGACCGGCGATCGTCAGGCTGCCGGGTTTTTGCAGCGTATAGACGCTGTATTCACCCTCCAGCCGACGGTTCTCTTCAGGGCGCAGGCGCACCCAGTCCGGATCGAGGTTCACAATCTGACGACCCGTGACCTTAATGGCGGCAATCTGCTGGTAAAGGTTATCGACAACCGCGGCTTTTTCGCCGTCGTCGTCGGCGCGTAATTCCGCGCTCCAGCTTTTCAGACGCGCCAGCAGCTGCTGCTGTTGCTGTACCGCCGCTGCCGTCGCCAGCTTTTCGCTGATAACCGTGCCTGGCCACCAGGTACCTGCCAGCGCGGGGCTTGCCGTCAGCTGCGCCAGGTTTTGCGCATGGCTGACCAGCGCAGTTTCGCTGCGATCCGGCGAGAAGACGGTGACTTCGCTGTCGGCGCACACGTTCAGTGACACGCAGGCGGCGAGGCCTGCGAGGAGATAAGTAATATTTTTCATGATTTTGCAGGCTTCAGGATGGTGGTTTCAACGGAGACGTCGTCGCCGCCCAGCGTCTGCCGCGACTGGCGAACCTGGCCGGTAGTCGTGTCGATCCAGAAAATATTGCGCCAGGTTTTACCGTCGGCCGTGACCTCTTCCTGCCAGACGCGGCAGGCGACGCGGTGCCCTGTCAGGTCAAGTACCTCATCCTGCAAACGCGTAAAGCGCGATACCGCCGTCGCGGCGTGGAAGCGGCCCGCTGCCGACCAGGTCAGCTGGCGTGTCCAGCCTGCGCCATCGGTCAGATGCAGCGGATCGGCCAGCGGATCCTGAGCAAGGTTGCTCACCTCATGCAGGTTGTCCGCCAGGCCTAACGTTTTCACCACGCGGCCATGCTGCGTGACGATCATGGTGCGATCGCGCGTGATCCATTTTTGCTGGCCGTTTTCGTCAAAGCCCAGCACCACAAAAATACGCTGGCCGTTGTTAACGCGCAGATACATGCTGGCATAGGGCAGGCCTTCGACCTGCTCTGCCGTTACCTCGACGTCGTCCGGCCCGAGCAGAGCGAGTTTTACCGTCTCCCCCAGGCTTTTTTGTGTTTGTGTGCAGCCCTGGGCAAGCAGGCATAAAAGCAGCAGTGGTAGGTAGCGCACTGGTGTAAGTTCCTGAATGAAGTCTGAAAATATCAAAAAATAACCACACAAGCGTGTGGTTATGATTAATTTACTGCACTTAACGAGTGGTGCTGGTGGTGGTAGTAGTCGTGGTTCCGGTGTTGGAACCGTTACCGCCGCTGCTTGCTGCCAGCGCCACGCCAACCAGCGCGCCAAGCGCGCCCACACCCACTGCCGTGGTCGTCCCGGCGGAAAGGGTTCCCGCCGAGGCGCCCGCTGCGGCACCGGCCTCTTCAGGCGCGGCAAACGCGGCGGAAGCAGTCGCTAAGTACGCTACGGCTGCAGCAGCACATAAGACTTTTTTCATACAAAATCCTTCATAGAATGAATGGATAACTCGCCTGAAAGATTTCAGACCGGCTCATTATAAGGCAATAAATTACCAGAATTCAGGACGGTTAAACGCGCTGGCTGCTGCCGCTTCGCTGTGTGAAACAGAAACATTTTTGGAGGGATAAGGCAACAATTGGTCAATAAACTCGTTATATCGCTATTTATCGCTGCCATAACGCGACAAGTTAGCGCCATTCACTACCGATTGTGATTAAAACGGGCGTTTTATGGGCAGAAAATGCGGCAGCGCGCTTTTTCTGTTAAAAGTGCAGTTTATCAGTGGTTTAAATGTATTTACTCAGCGTTTTAAGCGGATCGAACGAGAATGCGTTTCGGACTATTCCTGCCATAAATTGACTTAGCGGCCTGAAATTTAAGAATTTCCTTAGTCAGGCAGCAGGTCATTCAGCAATTATTGGAAGAGGAATTAACCTTAAACTCTGTTACAGCGCCGCATTCGTCAGGGCCAGCGGGAAACCGCGTCGCTGTCAAACAGGACCACCAGTAGATAAAGATGGATCTGATAAACGCATTATGCAGCTAAAAAAGGCCGGCGCGATGGCCGACCTTCAGACTTTGCGCTGCGCCAGCAGAGAGCCGGACGCGTGTCAGCTGTTTCAGCCGCGCCAGTTTTTGTAGCGGTTGATCAGGCCGTTGGTGGAGCTGTCATGGCTTGCCACCTGCTCGCCGCCGGAAAGCTCAGGCAGGATGCGGTTAGCCAGCTGTTTACCCAGCTCCACGCCCCACTGATCGAAGGTGAAGATGTTCAGGATAGCGCCCTGGGTAAAGATTTTGTGCTCGTACAGCGCAATCAATGCGCCAAGGCTGAACGGGTTGATTTCACGCAGCAGAATGGAGTTGGTCGGACGGTTCCCTTCAAACACTTTGAACGGCACGATATGCCCGACGGACTGGGCATCTTTGCCCGCATCAGCGAACTCTTTCTCTACCGTTTCGCGAGATTTGCCGAACGCCAGCGCTTCGGTCTGTGCGAAGAAGTTAGAGAGCAGCTTGGCGTGATGATCGCCCAGCTGGTTGTGGCTGACGGCCGGCGCGATAAAGTCGCAGGGTACCAGCTTGGTGCCCTGGTGGATCAGCTGATAGAAGGCGTGCTGACCGTTGGTGCCAGGCTCGCCCCAGATGATCGGGCCGGTTTCATAGCTGACAGGGTTGCCGTTGCGATCGACATATTTGCCGTTCGACTCCATATTGCCCTGCTGGAAGTAGGCGGCAAAACGATGCATGTACTGGTCGTAAGGCAGGATAGCTTCGGTTTCGGCACCGAAGAAGTTGTTATACCAGATGCCGATCAGCGCCAGGATCACCGGCAGGTTTTGCTCCGCAGGCGTGTTGGCGAAGTGGTTGTCCATCGCGTGGGCGCCGCTCAGCAGCTGCTCGAAGTTATCGAAGCCGATGGACAGCACGATAGAGAGGCCAATCGCCGACCAGAGCGAATAGCGGCCGCCGACCCAGTCCCAGAACTCAAACATATTGGCAGTGTCGATGCCGAACTCGCCCACGGCTTTGGCATTGGTAGAGAGCGCGGCGAAGTGTTTCGCTACGTGCTGCTCGTCGCCCGCCGCCTTCAGGAACCAGTCACGCGCGCTGTGGGCGTTGGTCATGGTTTCCTGGGTGGTGAAGGTTTTTGACGCGACCAGGAACAGTGTGGTTTCCGGGCTGAGATCTTTTACCGTTTCCGCAATATGCGTGCCGTCTACGTTAGAGACGAAATGCATATTCAGATGGTTTTTATACGGACGCAGCGCCTCGGTAACCATAAACGGCCCCAGATCGGAACCGCCGATACCGATGTTGACCACGTCGGTGATAGCTTTACCGGTGTAGCCCTTCCACTCACCGCTGATGATGCGATCGGAGAACGACTTCATCTTCTCCAGCACCGCATTGACTTCCGGCATCACATCCTTGCCATCGACCATAATCGGCTTGTTGCTGCGGTTGCGCAGGGCAACGTGCAGCACGGCGCGATCTTCAGTGCGGTTAATTTTTTCCCCGGAGAACATGGATTTGATAGCATCCTGCAGCTCGGTTTCTTTCGCCAGAGCCTGCAGCTTGTCGAGCGTTTCGCTGGTGATGCGGTTTTTAGAGAAGTCCACCAGCATTTGATCGTCGAAGGTGGCGGAAAATTTGCTGAACCGATCGGCATCTTTCGCGAACAGGTCGGCAATCTCTACGTCTTTCATCTCTGCAAAATGCTGCTGCAGCGCTTGCCAGGCAGCGGTTTGTGTCGGATTGATATTTTTCATAGCAACACACTCTTTTTATTTAAGAACCGTAAAACAGACCGGGCGCCATGTTACCTGTTACGCGTTTTTCGCACGCCTTTCCCTGCAACAGGTGACGGCTATCAGAGGAGAAGTTTTCCTCTCTTTTGCCCGGGGCTATTTATAATTCAGGCGGCGGGGTGAAACCCGATGCGTTTCAGTATGACTATTCTTGCCCTTTAAAGGAAAAATTTTATGGAGCTTTCTGCGCCACTCCTGTTGGTTATCATTGGATTAAGCTCGCTCGTGGCCCAGTGGCTGGCCTGGTTGCTGCGTTTACCGGCCATTTTACCGCTGCTTGTTTTCGGCATTCTCCTGGGGCCGGTCGGTCATGTTTTGCAGCCGGATGCGCTGTTTGGCGCTCTGCTGTTCCCGCTGGTTTCTCTCTCGGTAGCGATCATTCTGTTTGAAGGCGCGTTGACGCTGCGTTTCGACGAGATCCGTGGATTGGGCAAGGTGGTGCGCAATCTGGTCACAATCGGCATGTTTATCACTTTTCTGGCTATCGGCCTCACCTGCTGGCTGCTGCTCGACTTCCCGCCCGAGCTGGCGGCGCTGGTCGGCGCCGTCACGGTCGTCACCGGCCCGACGGTTATCGCTCCGCTGATGCGCGTGGTGCGTCCGAATAAGGCAATTAATCAGATCCTGCGCTGGGAAGGCATTGTGATCGATCCGGTCGGCGCTATTTTCACGCTGCTGGTGTTTGAATTCATTGTGCTACAGCAAAAAGCGGAGTCGCTGACCCATCTCTTCTGGACGTTCGGCCTGACCGTGGTGGTCGGCACCGTCGGCGGCGCGCTGTTCGGCTGGCTGATGGGCGTCGCGCTGAAGCGCGTCTGGCTGCCGGGCTATCTGCAAAACTTTGCGGTGCTGGCCGTTACGCTGACCGCTTTCGGCGCGTCGAACGCTATTGCCGACGAGTCGGGCCTGCTGACCGTCACCGTGATGGGGATCTGGCTGGCCAATATGCGCGATGTGGATTTGAGCGAGATTATCGCCTTTAAAGAGGAGCTGTCGGCGCTGCTGATCTCCGCGCTGTTTATTATTCTGGCTGCCAGGCTGGATCTCGGCGCGCTGCTGGCGATGGGCTGGCCGCTGCTTGGCCTGCTGCTGGTGGTGCAGTTTATCGCTCGTCCGCTCTGTATCGCGCTCTCCACGTGGGGTTCCTCGCTCTCCTGGCGCGACAAGCTGCTGCTGAGCTGGATTTCGCCACGCGGCATCGTGGCGGCGGCAGTCAGCTCGCTGTTTGCGCTGACGCTGGAAAAAACCGGCTATGAAGGCGCCAGCCGGCTGGTGACCGTGGTGTTTGCGGTGATTATCGGCACCGTGGTGCTGCAAAGCCTGACCAGCTCGTTCCTCGCCCGTGCGCTGCGCGTGCAGCAACGGGAGCCGCGCGGTATCCTGATTATCGGCGCGAACAGCGTCGCCCGCGCGCTGGCTGCCGCGCTGCAAAAGCTGGATCTGCCCGTGCTAGTGACGGACAGCAGCTGGGAATATTATCGGCTGGCCCGTATGGAAGGCATTCCCGCTTACTACGGCAACGCCTGGTCGGATCATGCCGAAAACTTCCTCGACCTTAGCGAAACGGCCCAGGTGCTTGCCCTGTCGCCCAATCGCCATCAAAATGCGCTGGCCGTTTACCATTTCAGCCATATTTTTGGTAACAACAACGTGGCGGCTATTCGTTCGGGCGCCGCGCTGAAAGGCCGCCGCGACAGTGAAAGCCCGCGCTTTCGCCGTCATGAAGTGCTGTTCAGCCAGGAGCATACCTATGCCCGCCTCAGCAGCCTGCTGGCGAAAGGCGGCGTAATCAAAGCGACGGGCCTGAATGAAAATTTCGGCTGGGAAGAGTATCTGGAAAAGAATCAGAACGCGCTGTTGCTCTTTGTGCAGGACGAACAGGGCAAGCTGAAAATAGGCGACGGCCAGCCGCCCGCGCTGCCCTGTACGGTGATCGCTCTGGTACAAAATGAATCATCGGCCAGTTCCGGGGATTGACAGCAAGGCAATAACCCGGTATTTCTGGGCGGCTAGCTGCGCATCTGATGCGCAGGCCAGAAGAGGCGCGTCGCCCAGGCAGTGTGTTGGAGGAACCGAATCCGTAGAAAACACATCAGGGGGAGCGACGCCGAGGTACAAACCATGCGGTATGGGGCGTATCGGCTACAGGGGCTGAATCCTCTGGGTTGTCACCACGATCGTCCGCCGGGCGGACGATTTGCAAGGTGGAGCGCTTCTGGGTGACTCGTAGTAATCCCTTTTCTACGTCTGCCCCGTTTCTGCTCTTCCCTTGTGCCAAGGCTGATAGATTTTAACCTGACACGAGGTATGTCAAGACATGTCCCAATCATTGATCGTGGCGAAGTTCGGCGGCACCAGCGTTGCCGATTACGCCGCCATGAACCGCAGCGCCGACGTGGTGCTGGCCGATCCGAATGTGCGCGTGGTGGTGCTTTCCGCCTCTGCGGGCGTCACCAACCTGTTGGTTTCCCTGGCGGAAGGCCTGGAGCAGGAACAGCGTGCTTATCAACTGGATGAGATCCGCCGCATCCAGTACGCCATTGTTGACCAGCTGCCGCATTCTGAAGTGATTCGCGACGAAATCGATCGCGTGCTGGAAAACATCACCATGCTTTCCGAAGCCGCCGCGCTGGCTACCTCAACCGCGCTGACCGATGAGCTGGTCAGCCACGGCGAACTGATGTCCAGCCTGCTGTTTGTAGAGATCCTGCGCCAGCGCGAAGTGGCCTCCGAGTGGTTCGACGTGCGTAAAGTGATGCGCACCAACGACCGCTTTGGTCGCGCAGAGCCGGATGTCGCGCTGCTGGCGGAACTGACGCAGGCACAGCTGGCGCCGCGGCTGGGCGAAGCGCTGATCGTGACCCAGGGCTTTATCGGCAGCGAGCCGAAAGGCCGCACCACCACGCTGGGTCGCGGCGGCAGCGACTATACCGCCGCGCTGCTGGGCGAAGCGCTGCACGCAAGCCGTATCGACATTTGGACCGATGTACCGGGCATCTATACCACCGATCCGCGCGTGGTGCCGACGGCGAAACGCATTGATGAAATCACCTTTGGCGAAGCGGCGGAGATGGCGACGTTTGGTGCCAAGGTGCTGCATCCGGCCACGCTGTTGCCTGCCGTACGCAGCGATATTCCGGTGTTCGTCGGCTCCAGTAAGGATCCGGCCGCTGGCGGCACGCGCGTCTGCAACGAAACGCAGGATCCGCCGCTGTTCCGCGCGCTGGCCCTGCGCCGCAAACAGACGCTGCTGACGCTGCACAGCCTGAATATGCTGCACGCGCGCGGCTTTCTGGTTGAGGTTTTCACCATCCTCGCGCGCCATAATATCTCGGTCGATCTGATTACCACTTCGGAGGTAAGCGTTGCGCTGACGCTGGATACCACTGGCTCCACCTCCAACAGCGATGGCCTGCTGACTCAGGCGCTGCTGACCGAGCTTTCTTCTCTGTGCCGCGTAGAGGTAGAAGAAAACCTGGCGCTGGTGGCGTTAATCGGCAATCAGCTTTCCAAAGCCTGCGGCGTCGGCAAAGAGGTCTTCGGCGTGCTGGAGCCGTTTAACCTGCGCCTGATCTGCTATGGCGCAAGCAGCTATAACCTCTGCTTCCTGGTGCCGGGCAACGACGCCGAACAGGTGGTGCAGGCGCTGCATAAAAATCTGTTTGAGTAAGCGTGAAAGCCGGGCGGAAGCCCGGTTTTCAGATTGCTGACAAGCCTGCGGCGCCCTGCCGTTTTTCGCAGCAGCAATGCCGCCCTTCCTCAGCCCAATGGTGGCCTGATAGCCTTAAGGCTTAATCAGCCTTGCCCGCTTTTTTACTTTTCTTGTTTTTCCCTTTCATCGCTTTACTCAGCGAGCGCTTATCTTTTGATCTGGCTCAAGCCAGTCGCTAATAAAGCCGCAGATCCGCCCGCAGACAGCATATTCTCCGTTCCGTTGATTTTCCGGTTGGACAAGCCAGGGATAATCGTGGCGTTAAATCAAATAATGGAGCAAAACATGCGTAGGTTAGTCGCTGAATCGCTGGGAACCTTTGTGCTGGTTCTCGGCGGCTGTGGTAGCGCGGTATTAGCCGCGGCTTTTCCCGAGCTGGGAATTGGTTTTTTCGGCGTATCGCTGGCGTTTGGCCTGACCGTCCTGACGATGGCTTATGCCGTAGGGCATATCTCGGGCGGTCATTTTAATCCGGCGGTAACCATAGGGCTGTGGGCCGGCGGCCGTTTTCCCGCGTCGCAAATCCTTCCCTATGTGCTGGCGCAGGTTGTGGGCGGCGCGCTGGCGGCAGGCACGCTTTATCTGATCGCCAGCGGCAAAGCCTCTTTTGACGCGGCAGCCAGCGGTTTTGCCGCTAACGGCTACGGCGAGCATTCGCCCGGCGGTTTCTCTCTGCTGTCCGGCATGATTGCGGAAGCCGTGCTGACCGCTATTTTCCTGATCGTCATCCACGGCGCGACCGACAAACGCGCGCCGAAGGGCTTTGCGCCCATTGCTATCGGTCTGGCGCTGACCCTGATCCATTTGATCAGCATTCCGGTGACCAATACCTCGGTTAACCCGGCACGCAGTACCGCCGTGGCTATCTTCCAGGGCGGCTGGGCGCTGGATCAGCTATGGATGTTCTGGGCGATGCCGCTCGTCGGCGCGCTGGTTGGCGGCCTGATTTACCGCGTTCTGCTGGAGGAAAAAGCGTAACGCCTGCCTGGCGGGCCGCTGCTGGCCCGCCCTTTTCCTGCGTCTTTCCCGCCGCTGTCCGCTCGTCCTTCCTTTCCCATCGGCTAATGCTATGATTCGACGACCGCTTTTCCCCCGTTCCGGGAAAACGGCATTCTGTAATCACAACATAAAAAGGAAGTCTGGCTATGCTCGCCACCGTTACCCGACTGTTCCCGTTATGGGCAGTCCTGCTTTCCCTTGCTGCCTGGTACACGCCAACTCCCTTTCTGGGTATTGGCCCCTGGGTCACTTATTTGCTGATGCTGATTATGTTTGGTATGGGCGTCACGCTGAATATCAACGATTTCAAACGCGTGCTGACCCGACCGGCACCGGTTATCGCCGGCACGTTTTTGCACTATCTGGTGATGCCGCTCGCCGCCTGGGCGCTGGCAAAACTGTTTAAGATGCCGCCGGATCTGGCAGCGGGCATGATCCTGGTCGGCAGCGTCGCCAGCGGCACCGCTTCCAACGTGATGATCTATCTGGCTAAGGGCGACGTGGCGCTGTCGGTGACCATCTCGTCCGTCTCCGCACTGGTAGGCGTGTTCGCCACGCCGCTGCTGACTAAGCTCTACGTGGATACGCATATTCAGGTGGATGTCGCCGGGATGCTGCTGAGCATCGTTAAAATCGTGGTGGTGCCGATTAGCATCGGGCTGATTGTCCATCACACGCTGCACGGCGTGGTGCGCCGCGTGGAGCCTTATCTGCCCGCTTTTTCCATGGTCTGCATTCTGCTGATTATTAGCGCCGTCGTAGCGGGCAGTCAGGGCTTTATCGGGTCGGTGGGGCTGGTGACGATAGCCGCAGTGATCCTGCATAACGCTATCGGCCTGCTGGGCGGCTATTGGGGCGGCAAGCTGTTTGGCTTCGATGAATCCACCTGCCGCACGCTGGCGCTGGAAGTGGGAATGCAAAACTCCGGGCTGGCGGCGACGCTGGGCAAGCTTTACTTCTCACCGCTGGCCGCGCTGCCGGGCGCGCTGTTCTCGGTCTGGCACAATCTTTCCGGCTCGCTGCTGGCGGGCTACTGGTCCAGCAAACCCATCAGCAAAAAATAGCGTTTCTCCCCCGCATTGTCGCGGGGGCTTGCGTTATTCCTCATCCCTGGGATCGTCAGGCTGCTCCAGCACGCTGTAGGCAACCGCGCAAAATAGCGAGTTCAACCTTTTCATATCGCCCAGCAGGCCCAGATGCAGCGAACTGGTTTCTATACTCTGCACGTTTTGCTGATGCAGACGATCGACATGCTTATGCGAATAGCGGCGAGTTGTAATGCGGAAACGGTGCTTGGCGCGCCGCAGCCGCTTAGCACTGGTTACGTCATGTGATAAAAATACCGACAGGCTCAGACGCAGGTTGGCGTTGAGCTGCTCAAGCAGCGCATCCAGCTCCGCCAGGCCCTCCACCGAAAAAGCGCGGCGCGCATTCAGCGATTTATCCACCACGTCGCCGCTCATGCGCTCCAGAATATCGCCCGCCATTTCCAGGTTCAGCGCCATTTCGATGGTTTCCGCCCAGCGCCGCGAATCCTCTTCCGGCAGATCTTCTTTCGGCATCTGCGCCAGATAGAGTTTGATCGCGGTATAAAGTATGTCAACGTCGTCGTCCAGCCGCCGAATTTCCCTTTCCTCTCGCAGCTCGCCGTGCATCACTTTACTGAAGCTGGTCAGCATCTGTTCCAGCACGTCACCCATGCGCAGCGTCTCTCTTGAAGCGTTCGCCAGCGCCAGCGCGGGCGTATCCAGCGCGCTACTGTCCAGATGTTTCGGCTTCAGGCGCAAATCCGTTTCCGGCTCTTCACGAATAATTCGCTGGCACAGATCGGCCATCAAATCGGCGAAAGGCACCATCACCAGACAGCGGATCAGGTTGTAGAAGACGTGGAAAAAGATCACCAGCTCTTCGTCGTTAACCGGCAGCTTTTGCAGCCAGTCCGCCAGCAGATCGATGAAAGGCAGCACTATCAGCGAGCCGATAAATTTGAACAGCAGACTGCCCAGCGCCACCTGTTTCCCTGCGGCATTGGAGCCGCTGTTGTTCAGCATCGCCAGCAGGCCGCTGCCCAGATTCGCGCCGATCACCAGGCACAGCGCCACTTTAAAAGAGATAACGCCGGTCGCGGTGAGCGTGGCGGTGATCAGCACCGCCGCCAGACTCGAATAGCTGATAATGGCAAATACCGCGCCAATCAGCGAGTCCAGCATTACGTCGCCGGTGAGCGAAGAGAAGATTACCTTAACGCCTGCGGCCTGGGTGATTGGCGTCGCCGCCGCGACGATCAGCTGTAGCGCCAGCAGGATCAGCCCCAGCCCGATGCTGGCGCGGCCAAGCTGCCCGGCGCGCGTCTGTTTGCGTCCCAGGAAAAAGACCACGCCAAAGAAAATAAACAGCGGCGACAGCCAGGAAAGATCAAAGGTCAGGATGCGCGCCATGAGCGCCGTCCCCACGTCCGCGCCCAGTATGATCACCAGCGCGGGCGTCAGCGCCACCAGCTCCTGCGCCACAAACGAAGTCACCAGCAGCGTGGTGGCATTGCTGCTCTGCACCAGCGCGGTGACGCCGATGCCGGCCACAAAGGCCATCGGCTTTTTCGCCACGCTGCGGCTGAGCACGCGGCGGAGATCTGCGCCGTAAACTCGCATAATGCCGGTACGAACAATATGCGTTCCCCACACCAGCAGCGCTACGGCAGAAAGTAAATTAAGCAGGGTCAGCACCGATATTAACCTCACGGATTTTCACGAATAAAAGCTTTAGTCCTGATGAGCGACCGTCGCCTTAAGTTTAGTCGCTCTGGCGAAAAAGCTTTTTTATCAGCGTCATATTATTGAAATGGCATCGCGCGACTGGCGCTGGCTGAAGAGCAGGCGGGAGAAAAGCAGGGCAGATCCTGTTATCTGCCCCCGGCATTGGTCAGTCGGCGTCATAACCCAGGTTTGAGGCCAGCCAGCGCTCAACTTCGCTCACCGACATCCCTTTGCGCTGCGCATAATCTTCTACCTGATCGCGTTGCAGTTGAGCGACCGCAAAATATTTGCTTTGCGGATGGCTGAAGTACCAGCCGGAAACCGATGCGCCCGGCCACATGGCAAAAGATTCCGTCAGCCTCATGCCGGTATGGGTTTCAACATCCAGCAGCTGCCAGATGGTCGCCTTCTCGGTGTGTTCCGGACAGGCGGGATAGCCGGGCGCGGGACGAATGCCCTGATAGTTCTCACGGATCAGCTCTTCATTGCTCAGGTTTTCCGTAGGCGCAAAGCCCCAGATGACCTTACGAACTCGCTCATGCAGATATTCCGCGAACGCTTCCGCCAGACGATCTGCCAGCGCTTTCACCATGATTTTGTTGTAATCATCATGAGCGGCGTCATAGGCTTCCGCCAGCGAATCTTCCTCCAGGCCGCCGGTAACGGCGAACGCGCCCAGATAGTCGGCTTTGCGGCTGGCAGCCGGTGCCACAAAATCGGCCAGGCAGTAGTTCGCAAAGTCCGTTTTTTCCGTCTGCTGACGTAAGTGATGGCTTACTTGCAGAACGTCGCGGCGTGCTTCGTCGCGATAAATATGGATATCGTCGCCGACGCGGTTAGCCGGAAAAATGCCTACTACGCCGCGCGGTGTAAGCGCCTGCTTCGCGCTCAGCTCGTCCAGCATCGCGTTCGCATCGTCAAAAAGCCGTTTCGCCTCAACACCCACCACTTCGTCTTCCAGAATGCGGGGATATTTGCCAGCCAGCGACCAGGTCATAAAGAACGGCGTCCAGTCTATATAGTGCCGCAGCGTTTCGATGTTAGCGCTTACTTCGCTTATGCCCAGCCGGTGCGGCACGGGCGGCGTATAATCTTCCCAGTCCAGCGCCAGGGCATTAGCCCTTGCCGTCGCCAGCGAGACCGGCGGCGTGCGCGGCTTTTTACGACCGTGCTGGATGCGCACCGTTTCATACTCTTTACGCGTGCGGGCCACGAAATCGTCACGCTGCGTGGCGGAAAGCAGCGCTGAAACCACGCCAACCGTGCGCGAGGCGTTTTGCACATAGACCGTTGGGCCGCTATAGTTTTGCTCGATTTTAACGGCCGTATGCGCTTTGGACGTGGTTGCGCCGCCGATCAGCAGCGGCAGCGTAAAGCCCTGCCGCTCCATCTCTTTCGCCACGTTGACCATCTCGTCCAGCGACGGCGTAATCAGCCCCGACAGACCGATGATATCGGCATTTTGTTCTCTGGCGGTTTTAAGAATTTTATCGCCGGGCACCATCACGCCCAGATCGACGATTTCGTAGTTGTTGCATTGCAGCACCACGCCGACGATATTTTTACCAATGTCGTGAACATCGCCTTTTACCGTAGCGAGCACGATTTTGCCGTTGGTGCGGCCCTTCTCTTTGCTCGCCTCAATATAAGGCTCCAGATAAGCCACTGCCTGCTTCATTACGCGCGCGGATTTCACTACCTGCGGCAGGAACATTTTGCCTTCGCCAAACAGGTCGCCGACCACGTTCATGCCCGCCATCAGCGGCCCCTCGATTACTTCAATCGGGCGACTCGCCTTCTGGCGCGCGGCCTCGGTATCCTCTTCAATAAATTCGGTAATGCCTTTAACCAGCGAATACTCCAGCCGCTTTTCCACTTCCCAGCTGCGCCATTCTGCCTGCGGCTTGTTTCCGTCGTCCGCCTTGCTGCCACGATATTTTTCCGCCAGCGTCAGCAGCCGCTCGGTGCTGTCTTCACGCCGGTTAAGCACCACGTCTTCTACCGCGTCGCGCAGATCTGGCGCCAGGTCGTCATAGATGGCCAGCTGACCGGCATTGACGATCCCCATATCCATACCGTTGCGAATAGCGTAATAAAGGAAAACCGCGTGGATAGCTTCACGTACCGGATCGTTGCCGCGAAAGGAAAAGGAGACGTTGGAGACGCCGCCTGAAATCATCGCGTGCGGCAGCTCTCGCTTGATATCTTCACAGGCGCCGATGAAATCCATCGCGTAGTTGTTGTGCTCTTCAATGCCGGTAGCGACCGCAAAGATGTTGGGGTCGAAAATGATATCTTCCGGCGGGAAGCCAACCTCTTCCGTCAGGATCTGATAGGCACGACGGCAGATAGCGATTTTGCGTTCGCGGGTATCCGCCTGGCCGATCTCATCAAACGCCATCACAACCATTGCCGCGCCGTAGCGCCGCACCAGACGGGCATGATGAATAAAGGCTTCGATGCCTTCCTTCATCGAAATGGAGTTAACGATGCCTTTGCCCTGAATACACTGCAGGCCTTTTTCAATCACTTCCCATTTGGAGGAGTCGATCATCACCGGCACGCGCGCAATATCCGGCTCACCGGCAATCAGGTTCAGGAAGCGTACCATCGCCGCCTCCGCATCCAGCATCCCCTCGTCCATATTGATATCAACGATCTGCGCGCCGCTTTCCACTTGCTGCAACGCCACTTCCAGCGCCTCGCTGTACTTCTCTTCTTTGATCAGACGCTTGAATTTTGCCGAGCCGGTAACGTTGGTGCGCTCGCCGACGTTGACGAACAGCGTTTCAGCGCTGATGTTCAGTGGTTCAAGACCGGAAAGACGACAGGCCACGGGCAGATCCGGCCGCTGGCGAGGCGTAACGCCCTCTACCGCGGCGGCCATTGCGGCAATATGTGCTGGCGTAGTACCGCAGCAGCCGCCGACGATATTTAAAAAGCCCGATCGCGCCCATTCACCTATCTGCTCCGCCATAATGTCCGCGTCCAGATCGTATTCACCAAAGGCGTTAGGCAGGCCCGCATTGGGGTGCGCGGTCACGTAGCTTTCCGCAATGCGCGACAGCTCCGCCACGTACTGACGCAGCTCGTCCGGCCCCAGCGCGCAGTTCAGGCCGAACGACAGCGGCTGCGCATGACGCAGCGAATTATAAAAAGCTTCGGTAGTCTGTCCCGAAAGCGTACGGCCGGATGCATCGGTAATGGTGCCGGAAATCATCAGAGGCAGCGTAATGCCCTGCTCGTCAAATTCGCTTTTTACCGCGAAAATGGCCGCTTTGGCATTTAACGTATCGAAAATGGTTTCGATCATAATAATATCAACGCCGCCCGCCATCAGTGCCTTTGTTGATTCACGGTAGGCTTCGACCAGCTGATTGAAAGTGATATTACGGAAGGCAGGATCGTTAACGTCCGGCGAAATCGAGCAGGTGCGGTTAGTTGGCCCTAAAACGCCTGCAACATAGCGTGGTTTTTCTGGCGTGCGGGCCGTCCAGGCATCGGCGCACTCACGGGCCAGCTTTGCGGCGGCAAAGTTGATTTCCGCCGACAGCGAGGCCATATGGTAATCCGCCATCGCAACAGGGGTGGCGTTGAACGTGTTGGTTTCCAGAATATCTGCGCCCGCCTGTAGATAGGCGTGGTGAATGTCGCTTATCACATCAGGCCGCGTCAGCACCAGCAGGTCGTTATTACCCTTTAAATCGCTCTGCCAGTCGGCAAACCGCTCGCCGCGAAAATCCTCTTCGCTCAGACGATAGCTCTGGATCATGGTGCCCATGCCGCCATCCAGCACCATGATGCGTTTTGCCAGCTGCTGATGCAGCGCTTCTGTTCTGTTGCCCACTGTTGCCTCTTTCTCACCTGCGGCACGATGCCGGCAATCCATACTGGCACAAGTTTTCATCACGTAGAAGCATCCGACTGGCGGTCTGGCAAAACGCCCTGCGCTACTATTCCAGCGTTGGGTTCATATGACGCAGATCGAACGGCGTGATCTGGTAAACGTAGTAGTTCAGCCAGTTTGAAAACAGCAGGTTGCCGTGGCTGCGCCAGCTGGCTCGAGGCGGCAGTTCCGGGTTGTCCTGTGGGAAGTAATTACAGGGTACCTCCGGATGCAGCCCGGCTTCGTAGTCACGATGGTATTCGCCGGACAGCGTCAGCGCATCGTATTCCGGATGGCCGGTGACGAAAGCCAGACGCTTGTCTTTGCTGGCGAACAGGTAAGCGCCCGTCTCTTCTGATTCGGCAAAAATTTCCAGATCCGTGTAATCGCGCAGCAGGTGCGTCGGGAAATCCGCATAGCGTGAATGCGGCGCCAGAAAAGTATCGTCGAAGCCACGCGTTAACAGAGCGTGCGGATGCAGAATACGATGCTCATAAACGCCCGATAATTTTTTATCACGCGTTTGTTTAGGGATGCCGTACAGGATATTCAAAGCAGCCTGCACCGCCCAGCAAACAAAAAGCGTGGAGGTAACGTGCTCTTTAGCCCAATGGAGAACGCGCTGGATCTGCGGCCAGTACGCCACATCGTTAAAATCGACCAGGCCCAGCGGTGCCCCGGTAACGATCAGACCATCGTAGTTATTGTCCTGAATATCCTCAAAATTACAGTAAAAGTTGTTCAGGTGCTCCACAGGCGTATTGCGTGACTCGCGGCTGTCGACGCGCAGAAGTTGAATATCGATTTGCAACGGCGAGTTAGAAAGCAGGCGTAAAAACTGGTTCTCCGTCTCGATTTTTTTAGGCATCAGATTCAAAACCAGCACTTTTAACGGGCGGATTTCCTGAGTGCTGGCCCTTGTAGAGGTCATCACAAATACATTTTCATTACGCAGAAAATTCACGGCTGGTAATTCATCGGGTACCCTAATCGGCATCGTTTACTTCCTCGGCTAACCATTTATACGTTTAGACATCCAGACAGCCAAAGATAGCGGGTCAGGCGCTGAAAGTCGAGATGAGATGAAGTAGTTGAAAATGTTTCATCACAGACGGAAAGGTTAAGGAATATACCGGATGACGGAAATATAAGCGTAAAAAGGGAATGCCAGGCAGGAAGTGAGAGGGGAATAAAGCCTGTAGCTCTTGAATCGGTTACTAAAAAGTTTCCCGGCCCACAAACGCAAAAAACCCCGACCGTGAGGTCGGGGCTGTTGCAATTTGATGCCTGGCAGTTCCCTACTCTCGCATGGGGAGACCCCACACTACCATCGGCGCTACGGCGTTTCACTT
>NZ_JBLFFM010000010.1:0-147489 GCF_051400835.1 Erwinia artemisiae
AGCGGGAATAGCTCAGTTGGTAGAGCACGACCTTGCCAAGGTCGGGGTCGCGAGTTCGAGTCTCGTTTCCCGCTCCAGTATTATCCTCCCAAAATGCTTTTTGTAACCTATCCTGATGTCAGTAGTTATCCCATTTTCCCTCTGTTTCTGATTTCACAATCTTATAAACTTACCTGCTTTTGAGACCCAGCCTGGCCGTTTCTGTTGAGTAACAGATGGCGCAGCACTTCCTTTATTTACGCCTCCTCGCAGCGTAATAACAACGAATACAGGGACTGGCTACGTCACGGAACCCTTCCCTGCCTGATGCGTTATGCTGAACCCGCTTGTAACAGGACGTCGCTACAGCGGATTAGCGGAAACGAGCAATGGAAGTCAGCATTTTTTTTGGATAAGCGCTAAAAATTTTTCTACAAAACCCTTTCAGACCTTGCTGCTGGAGCATCGTATCCGCTATGGCACCGATCGCTTTTTCCTCAATGGGAACCTTGTCGCTGATACTCCATCCCCGACGCGGGTGAGTCTGAATAATATTTTCCGTCAGTCCGGCATCCTGTAGCTGCTTTCTTAATTTTGAAATAGTCTGATAAAGCGTATTCGGGGTGACAATTTTCCCATGATTTTCCCAGCCCGCCGCATACAGGGAATGATGAGAGACCATTTCCCCGCTTTGGCAAATCAGCAAATGCAAACAGCGCGAAGCGGTAACGTAAGTGACGTGCTCTTTTCCCGTTTTGCACGAGATAAGCTTATTCTGCTGAGGAACAAAATGGATCTGATTGTTAATGCAATAAACAATAGAATCTTTATTATCCATGGTGCTTATCGTCCTTAATAAGTGGCATATCCTGAAGATATTGTTATGTGTTTTTAATAACCAGCCACAGGCGCATGGCTGAGCCTGAAATTTTTTTGCCTCGTCAGGCGCGCGCGTCTGTTTTACTGTTAATTAATGTAATTTTTTAAAAATAAAGTCGACGGCGCTGGGATGCTTTAACACCTTTTAATTATCAATTCTTACCGTAAACGCCAGAACGCGTATCTTTGTCAATGCTTTTATCCTTTGCAATAACAAAGAAATGTCATAAGTAAGTGTGCGGCCAACTTCCCCTGTATTCAATCTTTTTTTTACTGGTCGGATGAATCACTTTAGCCGTAAATTAAATAGCCGGGTAAATTATATATGATGAAGATATTAATAACTTTTAACATAGCCTGGTGTCAGGCTGGAAAAAGTGAGATCCAGCGTATCTGCTTGTATGGGAACATAAAAAAGGCAGGCAGGGGGCCACAAATGTAACCGAGGGCAGGTAATAGTTGGACGACCCTTAATTAAGACAGGAGAAAATAACAGGCTAAGCGAAAAATAAAAGGAATCAGATATAATTGGCTAATATTTAATGATTTTTTTAAGGAAGAACGGGATGGTTAGCGAGGTAATGAATTGTTTTTTTAGAAGTTTCAGACTGCTCACAAGCCGATGGTTTACTTTATTCAGGTGATAACGTGATGATCGAGCGAACATTAGCCTTGAGTGTTTAACTATAAAGCAACATTTTAATGGGTTTTGCGGTTAGTGGTTCATAACCTCTCTGCTTGTGCTGAGAATGTTGACATTAATTTTAGGGGGGGGGCTTACTTTCGTTCAGGATATGCCTGTTGCCGTTAAAATGGAAAAGGGAAACATCAGCCGGCCTTGCGCTCAGTACTCAGCATGGGCAGCCTGCGGTTCCTGTAACACGCAGAGAGTACGAAGGAGAAATTGCTGGCATGGGCTATAAAGGCATTTCAGTGGATAACTGTCATCAAACCCTTCCTGATAATATTTTTTATAAAGAGTTTTAAAGTAATAAAATTAATGGAGGCGTCACTGCTGGAAATACGGATAAGAACAGGTTATCGAAGGTTATCTATGAGAGGTGCTAATGACCAGCTGTGGAGCAGGTCAGGATAATGGCGAGGGCTGCCCCTAAACAGCAGGCTTTGTTAAATCAGCTAACGGTTCGCCTGTTCAGGATGACCGGTAGGGTTTAAGAGCAGGCAGCAGCCCGGCAGGGAACGCCAACAAGGGAAACGAGCCGAAGTGATGAAACAACATAGTAAGAAGGGGAAGGGCCTCTCCATGAGGTATAAACGCGCAGCCCGAGGGTTTACTCTGCATTCGAGGAGCGTTTATCACCCTGTCTGTCAGCCTACGCATAGATGCGTAGCAAGGCGACGATCGCCAGCAACAATTAGCCGCAGACAGCAGAAAAAAGCTTGTTTTTGCTCAATGATACGTTCATAATCGCACCCGTTCGACCATAAGAGAATAACAATTCTTTTAAAATCAACAAGTTAACAATTTTAACGCGGTTAACTCTTAGTATTATCTCTTTGCGGGAATAGCTCAGTTGGTAGAGCACGACCTTGCCAAGGTCGGGGTCGCGAGTTCGAGTCTCGTTTCCCGCTCCAGAACATTCATCATTATCATTTCTGATCGAGTTATCCACAGCCCTTTAGCGGCTGGGTTTCGCTTTTTTCAGCCTGTACAGAATAACCTTCAACAGAGTTATCCACAGGTTGCGATCTACCCCTGCCTGCTATTCAGGAATAAAAGACGTTACGCACATTTTTTATCTTTTTGATTTATAAAGAAAAATTAATATTTCAAAATGTTATAGAGATCGCTTGCGCTTTCTGTGGCAGTTGAATGACAACGGCTTTTTATTTTTATGCACAGCGTGTGGAAAAGTGGCTTAACGACGCAGGCAGCCTACGTGGTTATTTATGCGTCGCGCGGCAATCCTTTTTCTATGACGCGCACCAGCCGCTTTTGCTGGCCGCTCTGCACCTCAATCGCGTTTTCCGCTCGCCTTGCCAGCTGACGGGTCAGCGCCCAGGTAATATGCTCGTCCAGCATCGGATTTTCTCCCTGACGGTTTTGTAAGGCCGCCACGTTTTCCTCTGACCAGGGCGCATTGCCCAGCGCTACCGCGACGTTGCGCAACCAGCGAAGATGACCGATACGTCTGATCGCCGATCCTTCCGTCACGCGTAAAAAGGTCGCCTCGTCCCAGGCAAACAGGTCGGTTAAGGGCGGCGCATGAAGCACGGCGCGCGGGCTGAAATCATCCTCATCCGTTAGCTGACCGTAGCGATTCCAGGGGCAGATTAGCTGACAGTCGTCACAGCCGTAAATGCGATTGCCGATAAGCGGCCGGAACTCTTCCGGAATGGCGCCTTCCAGTTCAATGGTCAGATAGGAGATACAGCGCCTGGCATCCACGACGTAAGGCTCGACTATCGCGCCGGTCGGGCAGGTGGTCAGGCAGGCGACGCAGCGGCCGCACTGCTCCTGCTGCGGTGAATCGACCGGTAAAGGCAGGTTGATCAGCAGTTCGCCAAGAAAAAACCACGAGCCGGCTTCCCGGTTCAGGATCAGAGAATGTTTGCCCGTCCAGCCCAGCCCCGCTTTGGCCGCCAGCGGTCTTTCCAGCACCGGGGCCGAGTCGACAAAAGGCCGAAACTCAGCCTCTTCGCAGCGCTCACGGATACGATCGCCGAGCTTTTTCAGGCGATTGCGCAATACTTTGTGGTAATCACGTCCCAGCGCATAGCGGCTAACGTAGCCAAGCTGCGGATTTTTTAGGGTGCTGGCGAACGCCGCCTTAGCGGGCAGATAATTCATGCGCACGCTGATAACCCGCAGCGTGCCGGGCTGTAGCTCATGAGGGCGGGCGCGCATCATACTGTGACGCGCCATCCAGTCCATTTCGCCATGATATTGCTTGTCTAACCAGGCCTGCAGGCGCGGCTCTTCCAGACTAAGATCGGTATCGCAGATACCGACCTGCTGAAAGCCGAGTTCCAGCCCCCACTGTTTAATTTCCAGGGCGAATTGAGAAAGATCGAGAGGATGCGACATGACTAACCTGAACCAGCTAAATAACCCGACCAGTTTACCCTATTCTGTCTGGCCTGTAGAGGCGATTGCGCAACTTGAGCGCGAGGGCGCGGACGCATTGGGGATCACGCTGTTTGAGCTGATGCAGCGGGCGGGCGAAGCGACATTCCGCCACGTTCAGGCCCTGTACCCGGAGAAGAAACGCTGGCTGATCCTGTGCGGCCACGGCAATAACGGCGGCGACGGTTTTATTGCGGCTCGCCTGGCGCTATCGGCAGGGAAGGAGGTGACGGTCATTGCCTGCGAAGGATCGAAGGCGCTGCCGGAAGAAGCGACACAGGCGCGCGACGCGTGGCTGGCGGCAGGCGGGGAAATCCATGCGGCGGACACGCCCTGGCCTGAACAAAGCGATATTATTATCGATGCGCTACTGGGCACCGGGCTGAACCGCGCCCCTGGCGACCAATACGCCCGGCTGATTGAGAAAGCGAATGCGGCCAGCGCGCCGGTATTTGCCGTAGATATACCCTCCGGGTTAGTGGCTGCTAACGGGACCACTCCCGGCGCAGTTATTAACGCCGCCCATACGCTAACGTTTATCGCGCTTAAGCCGGGTCTGCTGACCGGTAAAGCACGGGATTGCGTCGGTCAGCTACATTTCCATGCCCTTGGGCTGGATGCCTGGCTGGCAGGGCAAACTGCACCGATGGCGCGCTACGATGCTTCCGTGCTGACGCGCTGGCTGCCGCCGCGTAAGCCCACTTCTCATAAGGGCGACCATGGCAAGCTGGTGATAATCGGTGGCGATCAGGGAACGGCTGGCGCCATCCGGATGACGGGCGAAGCCGCGTTGCGCGCCGGAGCAGGCTTAGTGCGAGTACTTACTCACAAAGATAATGTCTCACCGCTGTTAACGGCGCGGCCCGAGCTAATGGTACAGACGCTAAGCGATCGGGCGCTTGATGAGGCGCTGGAATGGGCCGACGTCATTGTGATTGGCCCGGGGCTGGGGCAGCGTGACTGGGGTAAAGATGCCCTGGAAAAAGTAAAAAAATCGTCTAAACCGATGCTTTGGGATGCTGACGCGCTTAACCTGCTGGCAATCGCTGGCGATAAACGTCAAAATCGAGTCATTACGCCGCATCCGGGCGAAGCGGCCCGTCTGCTTAATGTAAAAACCAGCGAAATAGAGAGTGACCGCTTACTTGCCGCTCGCAGCCTGGCTAAACGCTACGGCGGCGTGGTGGTCCTGAAAGGGGCCGGCACGCTGATTGCCAGTGAAGCGGGCGAGATGGCGATTGCCGATGTCGGTAACGCCGGTATGGCGACCGGCGGCATGGGCGACGTGCTTTCCGGCATTATCAGCAGTTTGTCAGGCCAGAAGCTCTCGCTGTATGAAGCGGCCTGCGCAGGCTGCGTGGCCCACGGCGCTGCGGCGGAAGCCGTATCGCAACGTCTGGGCACGCGCGGGATGCTGGCGACCGATCTGTTTTCCGAGCTGTACCTGTTTGTTAACCCAGAGATCCTGAACAGAAAAGAATGAAGACCGCTATCGCATTGTCCGACGAGGCTGCCACTCTCGCACTGGGAGCCAGCCTGGCCCGCGCCTGTCACAGCGCGGCAACACTCTATTTGTATGGCGATTTGGGCGCGGGGAAAACCACGTTCAGTCGCGGTTTCTTACAGGCGCTGGGTCACCAGGGCAACGTGAAAAGCCCGACCTATACGCTGGTAGAGCCTTACGTTCTGCCGGATCGTCGCATTTATCATTTCGACCTCTACCGGCTGGCCGACCCTGAAGAGCTGGAATTCATGGGGATCCGCGACTATTTCGGCGGCGACAGCCTTTGCCTGGTCGAATGGCCGCAGCAGGGTGCGGGCTTTCTTCCGCCGCCGGATATTGAACTGCGTCTCAGTTATCAGGGCGAAGCCCGTCAGGCAGAGCTTGAGGCCTGCTCGGCAGAGGGCGAGGCGATCCTGGCCCGCATGGAGAAAGACGGACAATGATCAAGCTGGGACTGCTGCTGGCTGCTTTACTGAGTACGTTTTCCACTCTGGCCGCTAATTTATCGGATATACAGGTTTCAAACGGCAACGACAGGGCCTCGATCACGCTGAGCTTCGGTGGTCAACCGGTGTATGGCTTCTTTCCGCTGCACAATCCGGAACGGGTGGTGCTGGATATTCGCCAGAGCGGCGTGATCAAAGGCCTGCCGTTGACGTTCAGCGGCGATAATATGGTGAAGCGTATTCGCGCCAGCACGCCAAAGGATAAGCAGAGCATCCGGCTGGTGTTCGAGCTGACGCAGCCGGGAAAAACGCGCGCCGTGACCCAGCGTAACGGCAGCACCTATAACGTGGTTTTCACCATCAACGGCACGCGTCCGGCTCCGCGATCTGCCGCCGTCAGCAGCGTTTCGCGGCCCGTTCCGGCAGACAATCCGTTTAAGGGCAACGCCGTTACGGCGGTCAGCAACGGCAACGAAGTCGCGGTGCCGGGCAGAACGGTGCGTGCCGTTGACGAAGCTATCATCGTGGCGATAGATGCCGGACACGGCGGCCAGGATCCGGGTGCTATCGGCGCGAACGGGCTGAAAGAGAAAAATGTGACTATCGCCATAGCGCGCAAATTAAAAGCGTTGCTGAATGCCGATCCTATGTTTAAAGGCGTGATGACCCGCGACGGCGACTATTTTATCTCCGTGATGGGCCGCTCGGACGTGGCGCGCAAGCAGAACGCTAATCTGCTGGTGTCTGTCCATGCCGATGCCGCGCCGAACCGTAGCGCGTCCGGCGCGTCCGTCTGGGTACTCTCTAACCGCCGCGCCAACAGCGAAATGGCGGGATGGCTGGAGCAGCACGAGAAACAGTCGGAGCTGCTGGGCGGCGCGGGCGATCTATTGGCTAACAGCCAGGCCGATCCCTATCTCAGCCAGGCGGTGCTCGATTTGCAGTTCGGCCACTCGCAGCGCGTTGGCTATGACGTAGCGGTTAAGGTTATCGCCCAGCTACAGCGCGTTGGCTCGCTGCACAAACGACGCCCGGAACACGCCAGCCTGGGGGTATTACGCTCGCCGGATATCCCTTCGCTGCTGGTGGAAACCGGCTTTATCAGTAACCCTTCGGAGGAGCGACTGCTCGGCAGTAGCGCTTACCAGCAGAAGATTGCCGAGTCGATTTATAAAGGCCTGCGCAACTACTTCCTGGCGCACCCGCTGCAATCCATCCCAAAGGAGGAAAACCGACCGTTGCAGTCCGCAACGGCGGTTGATGTTCAGCCTAATCCCGCCCCGGTCAGCACGCGCTATGCCGGTGCGGTAACGCGCCACGTGGTGAAAAGAGGCGAGACGCTTTCCGGGATTGCCGACCACTACGGCGTCAGCATGGCGATGCTGCGTTCGATGAATACGTTGAAGAAGGATGTCGTTTGGGTCGGCCAGCGGCTGAAAGTGCCGGCTTCCGGCGCGCAGAGCGTGAGCGCCAGCCGGCCGCAGCGGCATAAAGTGGTGCGCGGTGACTCGCTGACCGCCATTGCCGCACACTATGGCGTCAGCCCGAAAGCGATACAGCAGGCGAATAATATGAAATCGCAAAATGTTATGCTGGGGCAGACGTTAACTATTCCAACCTCGTAAACAAGGATCTTTTATGCCGATTCAGGTACTGCCGCCACAGCTTGCCAACCAGATTGCCGCAGGTGAAGTGGTAGAGCGTCCGGCGTCGGTGGTGAAAGAACTGGTCGAAAACAGCCTGGACGCTGGCGCGACAAGAATAGATATCGAGATCGATAAAGGCGGCGCCAAACTGATCCGCATCCGCGATAACGGCTGCGGCATCAGCAAAGCCGAGCTGGCGATGGCGCTGGCCCGCCACGCCACCAGTAAAATCACCACGCTTGACGATCTGGAAGCCATTATGAGCCTCGGCTTTCGGGGCGAAGCGCTGGCCAGTATCAGTTCCGTTTCGCGCCTGACGCTGACCTCGCGTACGGCTGAACAGGCGGAAGCCTGGCAGGCCTACGCGGAAGGGCGAGAGATGGACGTGACCATCAAGCCTGCGGCGCATCCGGTCGGCACCACGCTTGAAGTGCTGGACCTCTTCTATAATACGCCCGCCCGCCGGAAATTTATGCGCACGGAGAAAACCGAATTCACCCATATCGACGAGGTGATCCGGCGTATTGCGCTGGCAAGGTTCGACGTGGCGTTTTCGCTGACCCATAACGGCAAGCTTATCCGCCAGTATCGCGCCGTCAGCGACAGCAAGCAGCGTGAACGCCGCCTGGGCGCAATCTGCGGAACTGCTTTTCTCAGCCATGCGCTGGCTATCGAATGGCAGCACGGCGATCTCGTGCTACAGGGTTGGGTCGCAGATCCGATCGGCGCTCGCGCCGTTACCGATCTGCAATATTGCTATGTTAACGGCCGCATGATGCGCGATCGCCTGATCAATCATGCTATCCGCCAGGCCTATCAGGATAAGCTGGGCGACCATCAGCCTGCCTATGTGCTTTACCTGACCATCGATCCGCATCAGGTAGATGTCAACGTGCATCCTGCCAAGCATGAAGTGCGTTTCCATCAGTCGCGGCTGGTGCATGACTTTATCTATCAGGGCGTGATCAGCGTGCTGCAGGAAGCCGGTGCGGAGACGCTGCCGGGCGTGACGGCTCAAGCGCCGACCGAGCGCTGGCAGCCAGAGAACCGACAGGCGGCGGGCGGCAACCATTTTTCCGCGCCTGCACCGGCCAGAAACGCTGGCAGTAACGGTGGAGGTAATGGCGGCGGCAACGGCGGAAGTAATGGTGAAGGTAATGCTGGCGGCCACGGCGGAAGTAACGGCGGAGGCAACAGCGGCGGGAAAGCCGCGGCAGGCTGGCAACATCAGGAGCCAGGCTACCAGAAAAAAGAGGGCGCGCTCTATCGCCAGCTGCTGCAAACGCCTGAATTGCCTGCCGCGCGCGAGGCGTCGTCGCGTCCGGTTGAGCCAAAAAGCGCACGCGCGCAGCCTGAACCCGAGCCAACGCTCAGCGGTCACAGCGAAAGCTTTGGCCGCGTGCTGACCGTGCTGCATAACGACTTTGCGCTGGTGGAATCTCGCGAGCGCCTGGCTCTGATTTCGCTGCCGGTGGCGGAGCGCTGGCTGAAGCAGGCGCAGCTGGAGCCTGGCGAAGAAGGGTTAAAACCGCAGCCGCTGCTGATCCCGGTCAGGATAAAAATGGCGAAGCCGGAGCGCGAAGCTGCCAGTCGTTTAGCGTCGTTATTGCAGCAAATGGGCATAGAGCTGGAAGCGGACGGGCAGCACATCACGCTGCGCGCCGTACCTTTACCATTGCGCCAACAAAATTTACAAATCTTGATTCCAGAACTGTTAGGCTACCTTGCTCAACAGCCGGAGATTGCGGTCAGGCAGGTGGCGCAATGGTTAGCGCGGCACGCTGTGACCGAGCGTCCGCACTGGAATCACTCGCAGGCGATTGCGCTGCTGGCAGAGGTCGAAAGACTTTGCCCGCAGCTGATTAAATCGCCGCCATCCGGACTACTACAGTATGTTGATACTGAACTGGCGATGAATGCCCTGAAGCATGAGTGACTTATCTACGGCTGGCCGGCCTAAGGCTATATTTTTGATGGGGCCTACGGCCTCCGGCAAGACGGCGCTGGCGATAGCCTTGCGCCAGCAGCTGCCGGTTGAGCTGATTAGCGTCGATTCCGCCCTGATTTATCGCGGTATGGATATCGGCACCGCCAAGCCCTCGGCAGAGGAGCTGCGGCTGGCGCCCCATCGTTTACTGGATATTCGCGATCCCGCTGAAACGTACTCGGCGGCGGAGTTCCGCCGCGATGCGCTGGCGGAAATGGCAGAGATTACCCGAAGCGGGCGTATCCCGCTGCTTGTTGGTGGTACCATGCTCTACTACAAGGCGCTGCTGGAAGGATTATCGCCGTTGCCCCCGGCCGATCCTGAAGTACGCCAGCGTATAGAGCAAAGGGCGAGTGAAGAGGGATGGGAAGCGCTTCACCGTCAGTTATGTGAAATAGATCCCATTGCTGGAAATCGTATTCATCCGAATGATCCCCAGAGACTCTCGCGAGCACTGGAAGTTTTTTTTATTTCAGGTAAAACTTTAACAGAACTGACGAAAACCGCAGGTGAAGCGTTGCCGTACGAGGTGGTGCAGTTCGCCATCGCTCCTCGTGAGCGGGAAACCATCCATCAGCGTATCGCGCTGCGTTTTCAGCAAATGTTAGCGTCAGGATTTGAAGCGGAGGCTCGGGCACTTTTTGCACGAGGTGATTTGCATACGGACATGCCTTCCATTCGTTGTGTGGGTTATCGCCAGATGTGGTCATTTTTGCAGGGCGAGATCGATTACGATGAAATGGTTTATCGGGGAATTTGCGCAACACGGCAATTAGCCAAGCGCCAGATAACCTGGCTGCGCGGCTGGAAGGATGTTCACTGGCTGGATAGCGAACAACCTGAGGCGGCGCTGGCAGAGGTATTACAGGTTCTTAGTGCGAAGGCTGGGTGATTGTGTACAATTGGTGCGTTATCGTGCGCAAATTTTTACGCAGTATTTCAGAGCGCAAGCTCTTAAGTAGTAAACAACAAGCATATAAGGAAAAGATAGAATGGCTAAGGGGCAATCATTGCAAGATCCGTTCTTGAACGCACTGCGTCGCGAACGTGTTCCGGTTTCGATTTATTTGGTGAATGGTATTAAACTGCAGGGTCAGATTGAATCATTTGACCAATTTGTAATTTTACTGAAAAACACGGTTAGCCAGATGGTTTATAAACATGCCATTTCTACCGTTGTTCCGTCCCGTCCGGTCTCCCATCATAGCAACAACGCGGGTGGCGGAAGCAGCAACTATCATCACGGTGGCAGTAATCAGGGAGCATCATCGCAGCCCCAGCAGGAAAGTGACGACGCAGAGTAATCGCTCTTCTTTCAGGACGGGCCGGCTCGCCCGTCCTGGCAATGTCCCTGACTCGCGCCTCTTCTCAGGAAAAGGCGAACGGGCGTCGCTAGTTAGCGCAAATGTGCATTTTGCCTCTGATCCCAGGCAGTATGGCCATCGTAAAGCAGGTTCAACAAGGTTCTGAGAGGTTTTAAGTTTGTTTGACCGTTATGATGCCGGTGAGCAGGCCGTACTGGTACACATCTATTTCTCCCAAGACAGAGATATGGAAGATTTACAGGAGTTCGAAACTCTTGTCTCTTCCGCTGGTGTCGAAGCACTACGCGTAATTACCGGAAGCCGCAAGGCGCCACATCCAAAATATTTTGTTGGTGAAGGTAAAGCCACAGAAATAGCCGAGGCGGTTAAAGCCAGCGGCGCTTCTGTCGTGCTCTTCGATCACGCCCTTAGTCCGGCCCAGGAGCGCAACCTTGAAGCGTTGTGCCAGTGCCGCGTAATCGACCGCACCGGCCTGATCCTGGATATCTTCGCGCAGCGTGCGCGTACCCACGAAGGTAAACTTCAGGTCGAGCTGGCTCAGCTACGCCATCTCGCCACGCGTCTGGTACGCGGCTGGACCCACCTGGAACGCCAGAAAGGCGGTATCGGCCTGCGTGGCCCGGGTGAAACACAGCTGGAAACCGACCGTCGTCTGTTGCGCAACCGCATCACGCTTATCCTTTCCCGGCTTGAGAAAGTAGAGAAGCAGCGCGATCAGGGACGTCAGGCGCGCAACAAGGCCGATGTGCCTACGCTCTCGCTGGTCGGCTATACCAACGCCGGAAAATCCACCCTTTTTAACCGCATTACTTCTGCCGAGGTCTATGTCGCCAACCAGCTGTTTGCGACCCTGGATCCCACGCTGCGTCGTCTGGACGTGGCGGACGTAGGCGAAGTGGTGCTGGCGGATACCGTTGGCTTTATCCGTCACCTGCCGCACGATCTGGTCGCCGCTTTTAAAGCGACGCTGCAGGAAACACGGCAGGCCACGCTGCTGCTGCACGTTATCGACGCCGCCGATCTGCGCGTGGATGAGAATATTGAAGCTGTAGAAGAAGTGCTGGAAGAGATCGAAGCAAACGACATTCCGACGCTACAGGTGATGAATAAGATTGATGCCCTGGAAGATTTTGTCCCCAGGATCGATCGCAATGATGAAAACCTGCCGGTTCGCGTCTGGGTTTCCGCGCAAACGGGCGAAGGCATTCCGCTGCTGTTTCAGGCGCTGACCGAGCGGCTGGCAGGCGAAATAGCCCAATACGATTTACGCCTGCCGCCGGAAGCGGGGCGGCTGCGCAGCCGCTTTTATCAGCTGCAGGCGATAGAAAAAGAGTGGAATGAAGATGACGGCAGCGTAGGTTTACAGATACGCATGCCCATCGTTGACTGGCGCCGCCTGTGTAAACAGGAACCGGAGCTGGTGGATTACATTGTTTGACGCCCGACTCGCGTATCCCGGCTCTGGGATAACACCGCATACACAATAAATGGAGCAGAAACATGGCGTGGAATCAGCCCGGGAATAACGGACAGGACCGCGACCCGTGGGGGAGCAGCAATAATCAAGGCGGCAACCCCGGGGGAAACAAAGGAGGGCGCGATAAAGGGCCTCCTGATTTGGATGATATTTTCCGCAAGTTAAGCAAAAAGCTTGGCGGTTTCGGCGGTGGTAAAAACGACGGCGGCCAGCAGGCGCCGGGACGCGGCGGTCGCCTGATCGGCATCGTTGCCGTTGCTGCGGTAGTGATTTGGGCAGGCAGCGGTTTCTATACCATTAAAGAGGCGGAGCGCGGCGTGGTAACACGTTTTGGCAAGTTCAGCCATCTGGTAGAGCCGGGCCTGAACTGGAAGCCGACCTTTATCGATCAGGTTCGTGCCGTCAACGTTGAGGCGGTACGCGAACTGGCTGCATCAGGAACGATGCTGACTTCGGACGAGAACGTGGTGCGCGTGGAAATGAACGTGCAGTACCGCGTGACCAACCCGGAACGCTATCTTTTTGCCGTAACCAGCGCGGACGACAGCCTGCGCCAGGCGACGGACAGCGCGCTGCGCGGCGTAATCGGCCGCTCAACGATGGATCGCATTTTGACAGAAGGTCGTACCGTCGTGCGTAGCGATACCCAGCGCGAGCTGGAAGAGACGATCCGTCCTTACGATATGGGCATTACGCTGCTGGACGTCAACTTCCAGGCCGCTCGTCCGCCGGAAGAGGTGAAAGCCGCCTTTGACGATGCCATTGCCGCGCGTGAAAACCGCGAGCAGTACGTTCGTGAAGCGGAAGCCTACGCCAACGAAGTCCAGCCGCGCGCCAACGGCCAGGCTCAGCGTATTCTGGAAGAAGCACGCGCTTATAAAACGCGTACCGTGCTGGAAGCGCAGGGTGAAGTGGCACGCTTCGCCAAGCTGCTGCCGGAATATAAAGCCGCGCCGGAGATTACCCGCGAGCGTCTCTATATTGAAACCATGGAGCGCGTACTGAGCCACACCCGTAAGGTGCTGGTTAACGATAAGGGCAACAACCTGATGGTACTGCCGCTGGATCAGCTGATGCGCGGCCAGAGCGCCCCAGCGTCAGCGGGGCAGAACAATAACAGCCTGCTCCATCTGCCGGCAGCCTCGGGCAGCAATGAACGCGCCAGCAACGGCTCGTCGTTCAGCCCGGACAGCATTATGGATCAGCGTCGGGTTAATGCTCAGCGTAACGACACCCAGCGCGAAGGGAGAGATTAAGGATGCGTAAGCCATTAATCGTGGTATTAATTGTGGTGCTGGTGGTGCTTTACGCATCGCTGTTTGTGGTGCAGGAAGGCCAGCGCGGCATCGTTATGCGCTTTGGCAAAGTACTGCGCGACGATGAAAATAAACCGCTGGTCTATGCGCCGGGCCTGCACTTCAAGATCCCTTTCCTGGAATCCGTGAAGTCGCTGGACGCGCGCCTGCAGACGATGGATAACCAGGCCGATCGCTTCGTCACCAAAGAGAAGAAAGATCTGATCGTGGATTCCTATATCAAATGGCGCATCAGCGATTTCAGCCGCTACTATCTGGCTACCGGCGGCGGCGACGTTTCGCAGGCGGAAGTGCTGCTGAAACGTAAATTCAGCGACCGTCTGCGTTCTGAGATTGGTCGTCTGGACGTTAAAGATATCGTTACCGACTCGCGTGGACGGTTGACTACCGACGTGCGTGACGCCCTGAACACCGGCAGCGCAGGCCAGGATGACGAGATCGCCACGCCAGCGGCCGATGATGCTATCGCTTCCGCTGCGGCGCGCGTAGAGCGCGAAACCAGCAGCAAAGAGCCAGCGGTGAATCCGAACAGTATGGCGGCATTGGGCATTCAGGTCGTTGACGTGCGTATCAAGCAGATCAACCTGCCGACCGAGGTGTCTGACGCTATCTACAATCGTATGCGCGCCGAGCGTGAAGCGGTTGCTCGTAGCCAGCGTTCACAGGGTCAGGAAGAGGCAGAGAAACTGCGTGCGGGCGCTGACTATGAGGTCACGCGCACCCTGGCCGAAGCGCAGCGTACCGCGCTGATGACGCGCGGTGAAGGGGATGCCGAAGCGGCGAAACTCTTTGCCGACGCCTTCAGTCAGGATCCGGATTTTTATGCCTTTATCCGCAGCCTGCGCGCCTACGACAGCAGCTTCAACAGCAATCAGGACGTAATGGTACTGAGCCCGGACAGCGACTTCTTCCGCTTTATGCAGTCGCCTTCCAAAGCGACTCGCTAAGCATCTTCACACTCAGGCCGGGGATCCTCCCCGGCTTTTTTATTTCTCGCCGCAAGCATGATGCATTTGTTAATTAATTATTAATTAATATTCGCGCAAAAATGTGATTATTCCGCTTTTTCCCCCTTGCCGTTGACGGCCTGCCGCGCTTTGTGTAGCCTTTTTTTACGCTTATTTTATTAAATGATTAATGGCTGCAAATATTTAACCATGATAAGCGTTTGCCGTTTTTAAATAATCCGGGAGTTTTACGGGTGAAATAACCGGGCGGCCATCTTAAAATAGCGTTAATAACAGGATGAATGGAAATGGATCCTTCCAGAAATCCCCGCTGTGTCTTTTATTCACATGATACAATGGGATTCGGCCATATACGCCGAAATATGTTGCTCAGTCAGTCAATAACAGCAGCCTGCCCTGATGCTGAGATATTGCTTATTTCAGGCGTGCGTGCAGCCGGTGCCTTTATGCTGCCGCCCGGCGCAGACAGCCTTATCCTGCCTTCCTGGCAGAAGACCGTAGAGGGAAAGTATCGCCCCCGCGCGTTGGGCAAAAAGGTTCAGCCGCTGGTCAGGCTTCGCTCGCAAATTATTTACGCGGCTATCAACGCTTTCTCGCCGGATATTATGATTGTGGATAACGTGCCGCGCGGCGCCATGCGCGAGCTGGATCTCAGTCTGCCGCTGCTGGCCGCTAAAAAAACGCATCTGATATTAGGTCTGCGCGATATTATAGACGACCCCGAAGCGGTGAAAAAACAGTGGTATAAGCAAGAAAACAGCGCGGCGCTCAGGAAGTTTTATTCATCGATTTGGGTTTACGGCGACAGGGCGCTTTACGATTTGGCCCGCGAATATCACTTTGACGCCGCGACCAAAAATAAGATGATTTTTACCGGCTATCTGGACGCGACGCGCCGCATTCAAAGCTTTGGTGATGATGAGGCTGCGCCTGTCGCCCGGCCTTATGCGCTGTGCGTCGTGGGCGGCGGGCAGGATGGCTTTCGCCTGGCGGAAAGCTTCGTCAGCACCGTATTGCCCAACGGGATGCACGGCGTATTAGTGACCGGAACGATGATGCCCGAGCCGCAGCGGCTACGGCTAAAAAAACTGGCCGTAGGGTTTCCTGAAAAAACCGTGGTGGAATTCGTGGCGGAACCGCTAAAACTGCTGCGCTACGCCAGCCGCGTTATTGCGATGGGCGGATATAATACCCTGACGGAAATCCTGGCTTTTAATAAAACGGCGCTGATTGTGCCGCGCATCGCTCCCCGCCAGGAACAGTGGATCAGAGCGACGAAACTTGCCGCGCTGGGGTTGATTGACGCGCTGCATCCGGCTCATCTGACCCAGGAACGGCTGGGCGACTGGCTGAAGCAGCCGCGCCATTTTGTTAATCCGCGTGAAAAGCTTAATTTTGACGGTCTGGAAAAGGTAGCCGTCAGCGTCCGGCAAATACTCAACGGCAGGCGTATCGGGGAGTATGTCTGATGGCGTCTGAACCGCTGCGCGTGGGCTACGTGCTGAAACGCTACCCACGTTTCTCAGAAACATTTGTCGTCAGTGAAATCCTGGCGCATGAGCGTACGGGCCTCAGCCTGACGATTTTTGCGCTCGGGCCGGTGATGGAAACGCATTTTCAGCCCGATATCGGCACGGTGAAAGCGCCGGTTATTCGCCTGGCGAATAAGCAGCGTAACACCGAACTTTTCTGGAGCCTGGTAAAAGAGGCACTGGAGGTGCTGCCTGATTTTGCCACCCGGCTGGCAGAGGAGCGGGATCACGACGTGCACGAGCTGGCGCAGGGCATAGCGCTCGCGCTGGCCGTCAGACAGCACGCACTGCGGCATCTGCATGCGCATTTTGCCACCCAGGCCGCTACCGTGGCGCGGCTTGGTGCAAAGTTCAGCAACATAAGCTGGTCTTTTACCGCCCATGCAAAAGACATCTATTACCGCTATGACACGGATATCCGGCTGGCCCGCAAAATAGAGGACGCCAGCCATGTGATAACCGTGTCCGATTACAATCTTGCCTGGCTATGCGAGCGTTACGGCGGCGATTGGCAGAAAGTCAGCCGGCTTTATAACGGTCTGGATCTGCGCCAGTTTCCCTGGCTTTCCCCGCTCAGGCGGCAGGCCGCTATTCTGGCGGTGGGGCGGCTGGTGCCTAAAAAAGGGTTTCGGACGCTGATTGCCGCCCTGGCGCAGCTGCAGGCCAGAGCCATTCCGTTCCACTGCACGCTGATTGGCGACGGCCCGGAACGGGCGGCGCTTGAGGCGGCTGTCGCGGCCTGCGAGCTACAGGCACAGGTGACTTTTACCGGTCTGTTACCGCGCCAGCAGGTGGCGGCAGCGATGCAGGAGAGCGCCATGGTGGTTGCGCCCTGCACCATTAGCGAGGACGGCGATCGCGACGGTCTGCCAACCATTTTGGTTGAAGCGATGGCGTTGGGTACACCGGTGATTTCCACACGCGTGGCAGGGATCCCGGAGCTGGTCATTGATGGTCAAACCGGGCTGTGCGTCGACCCTGATGATGCCATCGGGCTGGCCGATGCGATAGTGATGCTGCTGAGCGGGCAGGATATGCGTGAAAAGCTGGCAAGGCAGGCGCGCAGAATGATTGTTCGCGACTACGACATCGACCGTAACATCATGGAAATGCAAAAGATATTTACTCCACAGCAGAAATAAATTCTGCGTATGAAAAAAGGATTTTCATTTATGCGAGTTGCTTTCATCTGTGCAGATAGCGGGATCCCCGTTTTTGGCTGTAAGGGTGCATCCGTCCATATTCAGGAAGTGCTGCGCGCGCTTCTCCGAGAGGGCGCGAAGATCGTGCTTTTTGCTCGTCGCATTGCCACGCCGCCCGACGATCTGCAAGGGATCAAACTTGTTTCGCTCGATCCCTTCGATCCGCCAGCGGTGGACAATGCGCTGACGCGGGTTGAAACGGCGCTGGCCGTTAATTCTCAGCTGGAGCAGGCGCTCCAGGCGGAAGGCCCGTTTGATTTGGTCTATGAACGCTATTCCCTGTGGAGCTTCGCCGGACTGGCGTATGCGCACCGACAGGGCTGGCGCACGGTGCTGGAAGTCAACGCGCCGCTGATTGAGGAACAAAAACGCTACCGCGAGCTGGTGGCAGAAAAGAAGGCCGTGGCGGTGTTGAAAAAGCTGCTTGCCAGCGCGACGGTGGTTATTGCCGTTTCGCCCGGCGTAAAAAAGTGGCTGACTGACTTTACCGGTTCTGCTGAACGCATCCACATTATTGCTAACGGTGTCGATCCGTTGCGCTTTCGGCCTCCCATCGCGCCGCCACAGCCGGAAACCAGCTGGGGAGCGATAACCATCGGCTTTGTCGGCACGCTTAAGGCCTGGCACGACGTAGAAACGCTGCTGGATGCTTTTGTACTGCTCCAGCTGCAGCGTCCTGACGTCTGGCTATTGATTGTTGGCGATGGGCCACAGCGGCAGAAACTGCAAAAAACGGTGCAGGCGAGAGCGATTTCCGGCGTCGCTTTCGCCGGAGCCGTTAGCCCGGCGACGGTGCCGGACTGGCTGAACAGGATAGACATTGCCGTCGCGCCCTATCCGCAGCTGGCGGACTTCTACTTTTCGCCGCTGAAAATCTATGAGTATATGGCCGCGCAGCTGCCGGTTGTGGCAACGCGGGTCGGCCATCTTGCCGAAGTGATTGACCACGGCGTCACGGGCATGCTGGTAGAGCCGGGCGATGCCACGGCGCTTTGCGTTTTGCTTCGGCAGCTGGTGGACCAGCCTTTGCTGCGCCAGCGCCTGGGGGTAGCCGCCCGACGCTTCGTCACGGAGCATCACAGCTGGGATAAAATAGTCAGCGAGACGCTGCGGTTGGCGCAAATGCCTGTCGGGAGCGCAAGCTAATGTCTCTGCCCTGGCTGCCCATTGCTGCCCGTTTCGCTCCCTGGCTTCGCCAGCAGCGCGGCTTAATCGTGCGTTCGTTCCTTTTCCTGCTGCTGGCGACGGGCATGCGCCTGCTGGAGCCGTGGCCGCTGGCCTTTATTATCGACGAGGTGCTGGCGCAGCCTGGCGCGCCGGTTACGGGCAGGCTGAATACGCTGGTTGGCCATTTTAGCGCGGCGGGTCTGCTGTTGCTTTGCGCCGGCAGCGTCATCCTGATTGCCGCCGTCAAAGCCGGCCTGAGCTACCTGAGCACCGTCGGCCTGGCGATGGCGGGCAATCGCATCATCAGCATGCTTCGTCAGGCGCTGTTCAGTCATCTGCAAAGCCTGTCGTTAAGCTTTCATCATCAGGCGAAGAGCGGCGATCTCACCACGCGGCTGATCAACGATATCGGCATGCTGCGCGAGGCGATGATTACGGCGATGGTGCCCATGCTGGCGAATATCCTGATCCTGACCGGCATGTTCGGCATGATGCTCTATATCAACTGGAAACTGACGCTGCTGTCGCTGTTGTTGATGCCGCTGCTGCTGTTCAGCATTCGTCGCACCAGCGTGAAGGTGCATAAGGTCAGCCGCGATCAGCGCAAGCGGGAAGGGGCGCTGGCTGCCAGCGCCGCTGAATTTCTCGGTGCGATAGGCGTGGTGCAGGCGCTGTCGCTGGAGTCCGTCGCCGCCGGCCGTTTCGCGGTTGACGACGTAAAAAGCCTGCGGCAAAACGTACAGTCCCGTCGCCTGCTGGCGGGCCTGGAACGGAAAGCCGATCTGATCATCGCTTTCGCCACGGCAGCGGTCCTCTATTATGGCGCAAGCGAAGTATTGAAAAGCCGGATGTCGCCCGGCGATTTGCTGATTTTTGTCTCCTACCTTAAAAACTCATTTCGGCCCGTGCGCGAGTACGCTAAATATGCCGGACGCCTGTCCAAAGCGCTGGCCGCAGGCGAGCGCGTCACCAGCCTGATGGATGTCCGGCCGGTAATTGTCGATCGGCCGGACGCGCAGACGGTCAGCGTTCGCGGCGAAATCTGCTGCGAAGACGTCGGCTTTAGCTATTCGGCCTCGCAACAGCACGGCACGCTGCGGCATATCAGCTTTTCCCTGGGCGTCGGCGAGTCGCTGGCTATTGTCGGATCTTCCGGCACGGGGAAATCCACGCTGCTTAGCCTGCTGCTGCGGCTGTACGATCCGCAGGCGGGCCGTATTCTGCTCGACGGGCGGGATATTCGGCACTGTACGATTAAAAGCGTGCGGCAAAATATCAGCTATGTGCCTCAGGACAGCCTGTTATTCGGCCTGAGCGTTCGGGAAAATATTGCCATGGCGGCGCTGAAAGCCGTGACGGATGAACAGGTTTACGCCGCCGCCAGGCTGGCAGGCGCGCACGAGTTTATTATGCGGCTGCCGCAGGGGTACGACACCGTGCTCAGCGAAAGGGGACACTCGCTGTCCGGCGGCCAGCGCCAGCGTATCGCGATTGCACGCGCCGCCGTCAGGCAAAGCCCGGTGCTGCTGCTGGACGAGCCGGATACGGGCCTGGACTGCGAAAGCAAGCATCGGTTGACCGGCGCGCTGACCCGGCTGATGGCTGGCCGCACCACGATTATCGTAACGCATAACCTTTCCTTTGCCGCGCGAGCCCAGAGGATCCTCGTAATGGAAGAGGGCGAAATCGTTGAGCAGGGCACGCACGAGCTGCTGTTGGAAAGGCGCGGGCGCTACGCCTGTCTGTGGGCACTACAGCAAAGCAACAACAGGGACGTATCCTATGCTACGGGATAAACATGAACCGATCGGGAAAGACGGCGACCTGCCGGGGCTGGCGGCGCTATTTGATGAAGATCTGCTGACGGCAAGAATACGTGCTTTACCGCCGTTTGCCGGGCTGCGCTCGCTTAAAATCGACTATATCCGTTATAAACCCGCCACCAGCTGCGTCGCAACGCTGATCCTCCAGTTCGCTGACGGACAGCGGCGCTGGCTGGCCGCCAAGGCGCTGACGCTGACGCGCTTCGAGGTTTCCTGGCGGCATCCCAGACGGCAAAAGCTCATTAACAACGGCGATCCTTTTGCCCCGCTGGCTATTCCCGAGCTGGGGATCATCCTGAGCTATCCACAGCACGATCGCGCGCTTCCCGGCCTCGCTTTGCTGAATGGCTCGCGTGAGCGGGACGCGCAGCTGCGCAGCTGGTTGCCTGACATTGCCGTCGGGGCGCGTCTTGAGCTGAACATCCTGCGCTATAAGCCGGAACGCAGGCTGCTGGCGCTGCTGCGCTGCAACGGTCGGCCCTGGGCCACGCTGCGTTTTGCCAGCGATGAACGTTATCAGGCAATGCTGACAGGCAACCGGCTGGGGCACGCCACCGGCGAAATTGAACTGCTGGCGGCGCTGCCCGAGCAACGATTGCTGATCGCCCGCTGGATTGAGGGGGAAACGCTGTGCGTGGAGCAGGCCGGCAACCTGACGGAGCAGGATGTTTTCCTGCTGGGAGGCAAACTGGCCAGGCTGCACAGCCTGAAAATATCGCTGCCAGACGCGCCGCTGCCGGACGGCATCAGGGACGCATGGCAGGTGCTGAACACGCTGAAGGTTGTGGTGCCCATCCAGCAAGAAAAATTTATCTCACTGTTAACCGGATTGGCAAAAAAACTGACGGGTCGCCTGTTCCGGCGCGTGGTTATCCACGGCGATTTCACTGTCGATCAGGTGGTCAAACGCACCGTGGAGAGCCAGCTGCGGTTGATTGACTGGGACAGAGCCACAGCCGGTCATCCCGCCGTCGATCTGGCCGCTTTTCAGGCCAGGCTGGAACTGCAGGTCATTGAGAAAACGCTGACGCCAAACCAGGCCAGGCGGATTGTCGCCGCGCTACATGAGGGATATCGTCAGCAGCGCGGCCATCTGCCGCCGCTGCTGGCTGATTATACGGCGCTGGCGCTGTTGCAGCTGGCCGCTGAACCGTTTCGCAAGCGCACGGCGGGCTGGCCGCAGCATATCGCCGAACTGTTGCAGCGGGCCGAAGAGCTGATGGCGCAGCGCGAGCCGCCCGCCGATCCGTCAGCGGCGCTGTCCGGGCTGCTGAGCAAGCCGCGCATAGCGCCGCTGCTGCGTCAGGCGTTGGGATTGCCTGCCGCCGCCATGCTGGAGGAGGCTACGCTCGTTACCCACAAGCCCGGTCGTCGCGCAGTGCTGGCCTGGCGCTGGACATCAGCGCCGGACGAACTGAGCATTATTGGCAAATACCGTTATAAAGGGTTCGAGCCGCATGGTTTTCTTGTCCAGCAGGCGCTGTGGCGCAACGGTTTTAGCGGTGACAGCGATATTATCGTGCCTGAGCCTCTGGCCGTGCTCGAAGCGCAAAATCTCTGGCTCCAGCAGCATATCGCCGGTGAGCGCGTCACCGAAGCGCTGTCGCCGGATAATAAACAGCTGGCGGCAACGGGCGAGCTGGTCGGCACGGCGCTGGCCCGGCTACAGCACAGCCGCGCCGCGCAGCGGGCCGTTGCGGGTAAGCGCTGGTCGGTAAAAGACGAGCTGGAGACGCTGCGGCAGCGGCTGCAACAGGCCGCGACGACGCGCCCTGCATGGGCCGCCAGGATAGCCGACGTCAGCCGCGCCTGTGAGCAGCTGGCGCTGGCGCTAAGCCCCACGCCCGGCCTTTTTCTCCATCGTGATTTCTATCCCGCCCAGCTGCTGCTGACGGACGCACGGCCAGGGCAGCTTGCCGTACTGGATTTCGATCTTGCCGCCCTGGGGCCGCCATCGCTGGATGCAGGCAACTATATCGCTCATCTGCGCGAGCAGGCGCTGCGGGACTACGGCGACGACAAAGCGCTGGCCGTGCATGAAGATGCTTTTCTGGCGGCCTGGCTGGCGCGATCGGCCGCAGCGGATATCGCTAATATCAGCATTTTTACCACGCTGGCGCTGGCGCGCCATATCGCCATCAGCCTGCTCTTTCCTGAACGTCACCACACAACGGCCAGTCTGCTGGCGCTTTGCGAGGCGCGGCTAAAGCACGCGGCTGCACGGAGAGGATGCTGATGATCCGGCGCGGCGTGCTTGTGCTTATAGTATTGCCGCATTTTTACCCGGTCGAGGCGCAGGCAGAGCCGGTCAGCTTTCACTGGCGGGCGATTTACGAGGCGAAAACGCTGCAGAACAGCAAGCTCAGATATGGCGAAGATCGCAGCAATCAAACAGAAACCGAGCCGACGCTGCGGCTGAACGTGCGGGGATTTAAAGACGAGCCGGTCTCTTTTTTCAGCGAGCTGGAGCTGATCCAGAAACGAAAGCGCCAGACGGGAAGCGGCGGCAATACCACCGATACGCTGAACTTCAACCAGCTCTGGCTGCGTGTTGATAACCTGCTGCTGCCGGAAACCGAACTGCGGCTGGGGCGCTGGCTGCTGCGCGACGAGCGGGAATGGCTGGTTGATGAAAACGTGGATGGCGTCCATGCGCGCTTTGGCGATGCGCTAAAAACGGCAGTAGGCGTGGGCCGCGTCAATTACTGGCAGCGAAACCTGCTGGATAGCCACACGCGCGGCGATAAGACCACGCTGCTGATGCTGTTTTCTCGTTACGGGATCAACCCACAGTGGCGAGTCGGCGGCTATAGCTTCTGGCAGTATAATCGCGCCGCAGAAGGCGACAGGCAGCTCAACATGGGGCTGCGATCCTGGTCGCCTCCGCAGGCACCGGTCAGCCACTGGCTGGATATCGGCGCGGTACGCGGGCAAAAAGCGCGGCAGGCGCTGCGGGGCTATGCGCTGGACGGCGGCGTCACGCTGACCTTTAAACAGATAGCGTTACGTCCCCGGCTGACGCTGGGCTACGCCTGGGGCAGCGGCGACCGCGATGGCGATAACGTTTCCAGGCGCTATCGACAGACCGGATTACAGGGGAACGAGGCCCGGTTCGGCGGCCTGGCGAAATATAAAATCTATGGCGACACGCTCGATCCTGAACTGAGCAATATCCATATCCTCACCGCAGGCGTGGGTGTGAATATCACTGACCGTCTTTCGCTTGATGTTATCGGCCATTACTACCGTCAGGATCGCCTGGGCCAGCAGGTCAAAAACAGTACGGCGCTGCAGGCTAAATACGATCGTCTGAGCACGAAAAAGCTGGGATCGGCGCTGGATATCGTGGCGGGCTGGCGAGCATCGCCGCATATCCGAATAGAGGCCAGCGCCGCCTGGTTTGCGCCTTCGTCCCGCTTTTATAACGGTTCAGGGCAACGCAGCGAGCACGCCAGCAGCGCCAGCTCGTGGTGGCTGAAAGCGGGAATACAGTTTTAGCGCTTTAACATGATTTCTTTCATTTTCCCGGCCAAACCGGTAAAAAGCCGTGGCATACTACGGCTCTTTTTTCCGGATCGTCATTTATGAATGCAAATGTTTGGTTAGCGCTGGCATTAGTGCTGATTTTAGAAGGGATTGGCCCGATGCTGCTGCCGCGTATCTGGCGGCGTTTGATCCTCACGATGGCGCAGGTTCCCGACCGATTACTGCGTCGTTTCGGCGGCGGGCTGGTGGTCGCCGGCCTGGTGATCTGGTATAGCGTCAGCGTCCACGGCGGCGGATAACGGTACGAAAAAGCGCCCGTCGGCACCGGACCGCGCGACGGGGAAAAAAGTACGCAAACGTGTGCTAAAAGAGCTGAAAGACGTGTTTTACGGTGGTAGAATCCATTTTTAAGCAATCGGTGATTTTAGAAATGGGTAAGAACGTCGTCGTACTGGGCACCCAATGGGGTGACGAAGGTAAAGGAAAGATTGTTGACCTGCTGACCGAACGTGCGAAATACGTGGTTCGCTATCAGGGTGGTCATAACGCGGGCCACACGCTGGTCATCAACGGTGAAAAAACCGTCCTCCATTTAATTCCCTCTGGTATTCTGCGTGAAAACGTAACCAGCATCATCGGCAACGGTGTGGTGCTTTCACCGGCCGCGCTGATGAAAGAGATGAAGGGTCTGGAAGATCGCGGCTTTCCGGTACGCGACCGCCTGTTTATCTCCGAAGCCTGTCCGCTGATCCTGGAATATCACGTCGCGCTGGACGTGGCGCGTGAAAAAGCGCGCGGTGCCAAAGCGATCGGCACCACCGGTCGCGGCATCGGCCCAGCCTATGAAGACAAAGTTGCCCGTCGCGGTCTGCGCGTTGGCGACCTTTTCAATAAAGAAACCTTTGCGGCCAAGCTGAAAGAAGTGATGGAGTACCATAACTTCCAGCTGGTGAACTACTACAAAGAAGAAGCGGTCGACTACGACAAAGTGCTGAACGATATCATGGCCATTGCCGATATCCTGACCGGCATGGTGGTGGACGTTTCCGAACTGCTGGACGGCGCGCGTAAAAACGGTGACCTGATCATGTTTGAAGGCGCGCAGGGCACGCTGCTGGACATCGATCACGGCACCTATCCGTACGTAACTTCTTCTAACACCACCGCAGGCGGCGTAGCGACAGGTTCCGGTCTGGGCCCACGCTATGTGGATTACGTGCTGGGCATCGTAAAAGCCTATTCCACCCGCGTTGGTGCAGGCCCGTTCCCGACCGAGCTGTTCGACGAAACCGGCGAATTCCTGTGCAAGCAGGGTAACGAGTTCGGCGCCACTACCGGCCGTCGTCGTCGTACCGGCTGGCTGGATGCGGTTGCCGTGCGTCGCGCGGTGCAGATCAACTCGCTGTCTGGTTTCTGCATGACCAAGCTGGACGTGCTGGATGGCCTGAAAGAAGTTAAAATCTGCGTCGCTTACCGTATGCCGGACGGCCGCGAAGTGACCACCACGCCGCTGGCAGCAGAAGGCTGGGAAGGCATTGAGCCGATTTATGAAACCCTGCCGGGCTGGAGCGAAACCACCTTTGGCGTGAAAACGCTGGAAGGCCTGCCGCAGGCGGCGCGCAACTATATCAAGCGCGTTGAAGAAGTGACCGGCGTGCCGGTAGACATCATCTCTACCGGTCCTGACCGTAGCGAGACGATGATCCTGCGTGACCCTTTTGACGCATAAGATGTTAGCCAGGCCGGACAATATCCGGCCTGATTTCCTCTCCCGCTCTCTCGTCCCGCCCTCTCTTTATCAGCGCTTACTGAAATAAAATGGCCTCGAATGCGAAGGCTGGTTTATCATCATTGACAACACACTCATTTTTGAGCGGATTGCTGGCGCGTTTAGCGCCGTGCCGTTGAGGTAACCGTGCAGCTAACAAGTTTCACTGATTATGGTTTACGCGCGCTGATTTTTCTGGCCGCGCTGCCCGCAGGCAGGATGACCAGCATCACGGAAGTCACCGGGGCTTACGGCGTCTCGCGTAATCATATGGTTAAGATTATCAATCAGCTGAGTCGGGCAGGCTATGTCGCTGCGGTACGGGGCAAAAACGGCGGCATCCGGTTGGGTAAACCGGCCAGCGAGATCGTGATAGGCCAGGTCGTCCGCGATATGGAGCCGCTCCAGCTGGTGAACTGCCACAGTGACTTTTGCCACATCACCCCGGCCTGCCGCCTGAAAACGGCGCTGCACGAGGCCGTACAGTGTTTTCTCGCCGTGCTGGACGGCTACACGCTGGCCGATTTGGTTACCGACAACCATCCGCTCTACCAATTGCTGCGAATTGAGCAACCCTCTTTCCGCAGCTGATGACAACGGAGGAACCGCTATGTCAAAAGATCCATTTAAGGAACGGGAAGCTGAAAAATATGAGAACCCCATTCCCAGCCGCGAATTTATCCTTTCCCATTTAGATAAACGCGAAAAGCCCGCCAGCCGTGAAGAGCTGGCGGATGAACTTTCTATCTCTGGCGAAGAGCAAACCGAAGCGCTGCGCCGCCGCCTGCGCGCGATGGAGCGCGACGGACAGTTAGTGTTCACTCGTCGCCAGTGCTATGCGCTGCCGGAGCGTCTCGATCTGCTGCGCGGCAAGGTTATCGGCCATCGCGACGGCTTTGGCTTTTTGCGTGCCGAGGGCAGCAAAGACGATCTTTATCTCTCTGCCGAGCAGATGAAGATGTGTATGCACGGCGATGTGATCCTGGCCCAGGCAATGGGCGCCGATCGCAAAGGCCGCCGTGAAGCGCGCGTAGTGCGCGTGCTGGAGCCGCGTAATAACCAGATTGTTGGCCGCTACTTTACCGAAGCCGGCGTCGGCTTTGTGGTGCCGGACGACAGCCGACTGAGCTTTGATATCCTGATCCCGCCGGAAGAGCTGATGAACGCCCGTATGGGCTATGTGGTGGTGGTGGAGCTGATGCAGCGTCCTACCCGTCGCAGCAAGGCTATCGGTAAAGTGGTGGAAGTGCTCGGCGACAATATGGGTACCGGCATGGCTGTCGAAATGGCGCTGCGTACCCACGATATTCCTCACGTCTGGCCGGAAGCGCTGGAGCGCCAGATCGCCCAGCTGAAGGAAGAAGTGCCGGAAGAAGCCAAAGCGGGCCGCGTAGATCTGCGCGATCTGCCGCTGGTCACCATTGACGGCGAAGACGCCCGCGACTTTGATGACGCCGTCTTCTGCGAAAGAAAACGCGGCGGCGGCTGGCGCTTATGGGTAGCTATCGCCGACGTCAGCTATTACGTTCGTCCGGGCACGCCGCTGGATGACGAAGCGGTTAACCGCGGCACCTCGGTCTATTTCCCGTCGCAGGTGGTACCAATGCTGCCGGAAGTGCTGTCCAACGGGCTTTGCTCGCTGAACCCGCAGGTGGATCGCCTCTGTATGGTCTGTGAAATGACCATCTCCGCCACCGGCAAGCTGACCGGCTACAAGCATTACGAAGCGGTCATGAACTCCTGGGCGCGCCTGACCTATAACAAGGTCTGGAGCATCCTGCAGGGCAATCAGGAGCTGCGCGAACAGTACCAGCCGCTGGTGAAGGATCTGGAAGAGCTGCACCGCATGTATCTGGTGCTGGAAAAAGCGCGCGAGCAGCGCGGCGGTATCTCCTTTGAAACCGACGAAGCCAAATTTATCTTCAACGCCGATCGCCGTATCGAGCGCGTGGAGCAGGTGGCGCGTAACGACGCCCACAAGCTGATCGAAGAGTGCATGATCCTGGCGAACATCGCTTCAGCGCGCTTTGTGGAGAAAAACCACGAGCCGGCGCTGTTCCGCGATCACGATCGTCCAAGTGAAGAAAACATCAAAAGCTTCCGTTCCGTGCTGAACGAGCTGGGCCTGACGCTGGGCGGCGGCAACAAGCCGCATCCGCTGGATTACGCCGAGCTGCTGACGCAGATCTCTTCGCGTCCCGATGCCGAAATGCTGCAAACCATGCTGCTGCGCTCGATGAAGCAGGCGGTGTACGACCCGGAAAACCGTGGCCACTTCGGCCTGGCGCTGGCGTCCTATGCGCACTTCACGTCGCCAATCCGTCGTTATCCCGATCTGCTGCTGCATCGCGCCATCAAATACCTGCTGGCGAAAGAGAACAACACGCTGCAGGGCAACACCACGCCGACCGGTGGCTATCACTACGAAATGCAGCAGATGCTGCAATTTGGTCAGCACTGTTCAATGACTGAACGCCGTGCGGACGAGGCGACGCGTGACGTAGCCGACTGGCTGAAGTGCGACTTTATGCAGGATCAGGTGGGCGAAACCTTTACCGGCGTGATCTCCAGCGTCACCGGCTTCGGCTTCTTCGTCCGCTTAAACGATCTGTTTATCGACGGGCTGGTGCATGTTTCCACGCTGGACAACGACTACTACCGCTTTGACGCCATCGGGCAGCGCCTGGTTGGCGAGTCCGGCGGCAAATCCTATCGCCTGGGTGATACGGTTGAAGTGCGCGTGGACGCGGTGCATATGGACGAGCGCAAAATTGACTTCGCGCTGATTTCAAGCGCGCGCAAACCGCGTGGCGAAGGCAAAACCGAGCGCGATCGGGCGAAGAAACCCGCCGCCCAGCACAGCGGCAAACGCCGTCGCGACCAGGGCAAAAAGGTGAACTTCGAGCCGGACAGCGCCTTCCGCAACGGCAAAAGCAAGGCCGGTGCGGCAGACGGCGCGAAAAGCGAGAAAAAACCGCGCAAGCCGTCGGATAAAAGCCGTAAAATCGCCGCCGCGACGCGTTCCAAACGCGCCGCGAAAAAGACCGATACGCCCGCATCCTGAAGGCAGGCAGACGCATAACCTCGCCGCATCCCGGATGCGGCATGTAACGACCAGTTGAGTAACAGTGAATGAGTGAAATAGTTTTTGGACTCCATGCCGTGCAGGCGCTGCTTGACAGCGATCCGCAGCGCTTTCAGGAAGTGTTTATCCTTAAAGGCCGTGACGATCGCCGTCTGCAGCCGGTAGTGAAGGCGCTGGAAGCGCAGGGCATCGTGATCCAGGTCGCCAGCCGTCAGTGGCTGGACAGCCAGGTCGAGGGCGGCGTGCATCAGGGGATCGTGGCGCGCGTCAAAGCCGGCCGCCAGTATCAGGAAAACGATCTGCCGGATCTGCTGGAAAAGCTGGAGAAACCTTTCCTGCTGATCCTGGACGGCGTAACCGATCCGCATAACCTGGGCGCCTGCCTGCGCAGCGCCGATGCGGCTGGCGTTCATGCGGTGATCGTGCCGAAAGATCGCTCCGCTCAGCTGAACGCCACGGCGAAAAAAGTGGCCAGCGGCGCGGCGGAAAACGTCCCGCTGATCCGCGTCACCAACCTGGCGCGCACGATGCGTATGCTCCAGGAAGCCAACGTCTGGATCGTCGGCACGGCGGGTGAAGCCGATCATACGCTGTACCAGAGCAAAATGACCGGCCCGATGGCGCTGGTGATGGGCGCAGAAGGCGAAGGCATGCGTCGTCTGACCCGTGAACACTGCGACGAGCTAATCAGCATTCCTATGGCGGGCAGCGTTTCCTCGCTGAACGTATCGGTCGCTACCGGCATCTGCCTGTTTGAGGCCGTGCGTCAGCGCGCGAAATAATCACGCCGGGGCGTGATCCGCGCCCCGAAATCCCTCTCTGCTCCTCGCCTGCGCCGTCCTCTTTTGCATACTGAGTGTGTGCCTACAGAAGGAGGTCAGGATGAACCGTACCCACCACGTCTTTAATCAGCCCCGTCCGCTGACCAACAGCAATCTGTTTCTTTCCGATACGCCGCTGCGCGAGGCCGTGCTGCGCGAAGGCGCGGGCTGGGACAACGATCTGCTGGCGTCCGTCGGGCAGCAGCTGGGCAGCGCCGAGTCGTCAGAGCTGGGCAGGCTGGCCAACAGCTATCCGCCGGAGCTGCTGCGCTACGATGCTGTAGGCGAACGGCTGGACGATCTGCGCTTTCATCCCGCCTGGCATCTGCTGATGCAGGGGCTGTGCAGCAACCGCGTGCATAACCTGCCGTGGCAGGAGAATGCGCCGCCCGCAGCCTTCGTCGCGCGGGCCGCCCGCTTTATCCTGCATGCCCAGGTGGAGGCAGGCACGCTTTGCCCTGTCACCATGACTTTCGGCGCTATTCCGCTGCTGAAATCCCATCTACCTGCGCCTTTTCGCGGCTGGCTTACGCCGCTGCTTTCTGACCGTTACGATCCGCATTTGCAGCCGGGCGAGCATAAGCGCGGGCTGCTTATCGGCATGGGCATGACTGAAAAACAGGGCGGCACCGATGTGCTGAGCAACACCACGCGCGCCGAACCGGTGGGCAACGGCGAATACCGGCTCACCGGCCATAAATGGTTTTTTTCAGTGCCGCAAAGCGATGCGCATCTGGTGCTGGCGCAGGCCAAAGGCGGGCTTTCCTGCTTTTTCCTGCCGCGCCTGCTGCCGGACGGCAGCCGTAATGCCGTGCATCTGGAGCGGCTGAAGGACAAGCTGGGCAATCGGTCCAATGCCAGCAGCGAAGCGGAGTTCTTTGCGGCCAGCGGCTGGCTGATTGGCGAAGAGGGCGAAGGCGTCCGGCAGATTTTAAAAATGGGCGGCTATACCCGTTTTGACTGCGCGCTGGCGAGCCATGCGATGATGCGCCGCGCGTTTTCCATTGCGCTTTATCATTGCCATCAGCGTCAGGTGCAGGGCAAAAGCCTGGTCGATCAGCCGCTGATGCGTCAGCAGCTCTGTTCGCAGGCCCTGCTACTGGAAGGGCAGACGGCGATGCTGCTGCGGCTGGCCGGCGCATGGTCGGCGGAAAGCGGTGAAGCGGGCAAACTCTTCAGCCGACTGTTTACGCCTGCGGCGAAATATGTGGTGTGCAGACGCGGCATCAGCTTTGTCGCGGAGGCGATGGAAATGCTGGGCGGTATTGGCTACTGCGAGGAGAGCGAGCTGCCGAGGCTCTATCGTGAAATGCCGGTTAACAGCATCTGGGAAGGTGCCGGTAACGTGATGTGCCTGGACGTATTGCGCGTGCTGAGTAAGCAGCCAGCCGCCATGGAGCTGCTGGCCAGAGAGTTTGAGGCGGTGAAAGGGCAAAGCCGCTACTTCGACGGTGCCTGGCGCCAGTTAAAGCTGCTGCTGCGCCATCCGCAGGAAGCCCAGGCGCGTGCAATCTGCGAAAGCCTGTTCAACCTGGCCTGCGGCGTGCAGGTCATGAGGCAGCTGGAACCCTGCATAGCCGACGCCTGGTGCCGACAGCTGCGCGGGCCGGCGCCGCTGTCGGAAAAAGTCAGTCAGCGTTTGCTACTGCGCGCCACCGGCATTAGCTGACGGCCCATAAAGCACCGCCGTTGAATACCAGCGGCCCGGCATGACCGTTTCGCTGACCATCTGGATGACGTAATACTTCGCGCCCGCCTCGTTGGCTTTAGCGGCAATAGCCCGCGCGGCATCGTCCGGCGAGCCGCGTACCGACACGCTGACGGTGCCGAGCCGCGTCAGCGTCATGCTCTGCGCGCGCGTGATCTCCTGCGCCTGCGCCTGTACCGGCGGGGGCGGCTGCGGCGTGGTTTGGGTCAGGCTACAGCCCGTAAGCAGCAGCACGAAAAACAGGGATAACCTGGACATAAGCACTCCTCTTGATGGACTGCCTGAAGTGTAAGCTATCCCGATGCTTTATGCCTTGACGCGGAAAACCTGCACCAGAGCGGTCAGGTGATGGCCTTTGCGGCTCAGCTCTTGCGCGGTCAGCTCTGAGGTGGCGACCAGCTCGGTGCTTTCGTGCGTCGCCTGGCCAATCTGGTTCATGGCAATATTGACCTGGCCAATGCCCGCCGACTGCTCTTTAGACGCAATGTTGATTTCGCTCATCAGCACTTTCACCTGCTCGATACGGCCAACGATATCCTCCATTGACTGGCGCGTCTGCTCGGACAGATTGTGGCCCTGTACCACTTTGCTGAGCGAGTTTTCAATCAGGCCGTCAATCTCTTTGGCCGCCGTGGCGCTGCGCTGCGCCAGCGCGCGGACTTCCGCCGCCACCACCGCAAAGCCTTTACCGTGCTCGCCCGCGCGCGCCGCTTCCACTGCGGCGTTCAGCGCCAGGATATTGGTCTGGAAAGCAATAGATTCAATCACCTGAGTAATATCGGCAATGCTCTGCGAAGCGCTCTTGATATCGGTCATGGTCGTCACGGAACGCGTCACCGTTTCGCCGCCTTTACCGACCGCCGCCGCCGCTTCGCCTACCAGCGTCAACGCCTGGGAAACGTTAGCGGCGTTTTGCGCCACGGTAGCGCTCAGCTGCTCCATGCTGGCCGAGGTTTCTTCCACGCTGGCCGCCTGACGCGTGATCTGCTCGCTGATGTTTTCGCTGCTGGAGGCGATAGCATCCGTTCCGCTGCTGATCTCCTGAGCGGCTTCACGCACCTGAGAAACGATACGATCCAGCCCGTCGCCGATACCGTTGATCGCGACGATCAGCTTGCCCACTTCATCATGGCGCCGGGTTTCCAGCGTGGCCTGCAAATTACCGGCAGAGTAGTACTCGGCCAGCTCGATGACCTGCTGTAGCGGCCTGCTTATCCAACGATGCGTGGTGGTGATAAAGCCCAGCGCGAACAGCGCAACCAGCGCGGCGCCCAGCGTCAGGAACAGATTGCGGGTATGTTGGATCGGCGCCAGCAGGCTGGCTTTATTGACTTCGCCCAGAATTATCCAGTGCCAGTCTGGCAGATGATGCCAGGCCATGATCTGCGTTTCGCCGTTGGCGTCTTTGACTTCCACCTTGCCAGAAGTCTGGCTCAGCAGCAGCTGGCGGGTGGCTTCCGGCCAGGCCGGCAGCTGGCCTTCGCGTTCAGGATGGAAGACATACTGGCCGCGTGTTTTGCCTGCGGCATCGCTCAGCACGGAGAAGTGACCGCTTTCGCCCAGCTTTTTCACCAGCACTTTTTCTCTAATCAACGCGTACTGTTTGGTAATATCCACGCCGACAAACAGAATGCCGACCACCTGTCCGCTGGCGTCTTTTACCGGCTGATACTGCGTGATATAGCGTTTGCCAAACAGCATGGCGACGCCCTGGAAGATCTGGCCCTGCTGCGCCATTTTCCAGGCCGGGCTGGCGCGATCCAGCCGGGTGCCGATAGCACGCTCGCCATTCTCTTTGCGTAGCGAGGTCGACACGCGCAGGAAATCGTCGCCGGTACGCACGAAAACGGTCGAGATAGCGCCGGTGCGCGCCAGAAAATCATCCACCAGGCTTTCGTCCAGATTCAGCGTTTTTAGCCCCGCACGCAGGACTGGCGCCTGTTCGGCACCAATCGTTACGCGTTCGCCAGGATCGATGGAGAACTGCTTCGGCAAAAAGCTTTGAAAAAGCGCGGTATAGTTAGCGACTTCTTCACTCAGCGTGCTGTTGAACATGGTGGCCATATCGCCGATGCCGTCGACCTGGTTTTCCATATTTTCCAGCGTTAACGCCTGCATTTGATTCGACGCGTTATTGGTCAGCGCCAGCGTTAAAACTAAAAATAATGCGGCTACGCTTAGCGAGGTTATTACCGACAGCTTAACGCCGAGGCTCCAGCGCCCAAATGCGAGAAATTTCATAAAATAGCCTGTATTAAAAGAGGGGGGTCATAACGGTTAACGGCTGGAAAAAGAAAATATTTAGTGAGCGCTTCAGCATGCAGATCAATTAAATAAGCAATAAACTCAAATAACAGCATGATTAGCTGGCTATTTGCATTTGTAGCCTGCAGCGCAACGACTTAAGGGGAAAGTGATGATTGAAGTCAGTACGGAATTTTTTGCGGGGATTGAATGTCTGCACGCCGCGCCGACAGGCAAAAGAGACGAGCCGCTGCCTACTATCCTTTTTTATCACGGGTTTACCTCGTCGAAAGAAGTCTATAGCTATTTCGGCGTGGCGCTGGCGCTGGCGGGCTTTCGCGTGATCCTGCCCGACGCGGATATGCACGGCGCGCGCTATAACGGCGATAGCGAATATCGCCTGTCCCACTTCTGGGAAATCCTGAAAAGCAATATTGATGAAGTACCGCAGCTTATAGCCTCGCTGCGGCAGCAGAATTTGATTGAGGGTACGCGCCTTGCGGCGGCGGGTGCCTCAATGGGCGGCATGACCGCGCTGGGCGCGATGGCGCGCTACCCCTGTTTTACCAGCGTCGCCTGCCTGATGGGGTCGGGCTATTATATGTCGCTGTCCCACACGCTGTTTCCGCCGCTGGCCGTGCATACGCCTGAGCAGGCGCAGGCTTTTGCTCAGCGAATGGCGCCGCTGGCGGATTATGATATCAGTCGGCAGCTGGAGAAAATTGCCGATCGGCCGCTGCTGATTTGGCATGGTGAAGCGGATGAGATGGTACCGGTGGCAGAGAGCGTGCGGCTGGAAAAAGCGTTAAGAGAAGCGAAGCTCGATGCCGGGCTGACGTTTCTCACGGAGCAGGGCATCGGGCATCGCATCACGCCGTCGGCGCTGGAAGCCACGACAGCATTTTTCAAACGTCATTTGTAGACGGGATCACAGCTGCTGCGCCAGTCGTTGCGCAGCGGGGATCGTCACCAAAGGCTTGTCCGTCATCTGTCCCGTTGGCGAATCGATACGGTTTACATAGACGTAGCTGTTCGCCGCCTGGCTGGCTACGCTCTGCCCACAGTCGGTATCGGCAAGGGCGGGGGTGGAAAGGGCGAGTCCGAGTAAGGTGGCGATTGCGATGGTTTTCATGATTCAACTCCACAATCAGGTAACAAATCTGACGCCGGGCGTCAGGGTCTTGTCTTCACCCTGTAAGTTTAGCGCCGTTCGCGATAAAGTGTATTAGTAATTCTTGCTTTTTACCGTCGCGCTTTAGGGGCGAAAAAACAGGCTAATTGCCTGATCCCTTTCGCTTCCCACCGCAGCCTGGCTCAGGCTGACAAATAATTTACATCAGGCCGCGACTTTACCTTGAGTTTCCCCCCCGCCGCCAGTATGATTACGCGTCAATTTTTCAGCCGCATTCTCAGGTTGTGACCCGATAGTTGTCAGGTCACGGCTTATAACGTTCCTTGCTTCCATGGGCCGCGGTTGACCCCGACAGGAGGCTGAATAATCCGTAAGGAGCAAATTCGATGCGTCATTACGAAATCGTATTTATGGTTCACCCTGACCAGAGCGAACAGGTTCCTGGCATGATCGAGCGCTACTCTGCGACCATCACTGGTGCAGAAGGTACGATCCACCGCCTGGAAGACTGGGGCCGCCGTCAGCTGGCTTACCCGATCAACAAACTGCACAAAGCTCACTACGTTCTGCTGAACGTTGAAGCGCCGCAGGAAGCGATCGATGAGCTGGAAACTAACTTCCGCTTCAACGACGCCGTTATCCGCAGCATGGTTATGCGCGTTAAGCACGCGGTAACTGAAGCTTCTCCGATGGTTAAAGCGAAAGACGAGCGCCGTGAGCGTCGTGAAGATTTTGCTAACGAAACCTCTGATGAAGCAGATGCTGGGGATTCTGAAGAGTAATTGACCGTGGAGGCTAATCGGCTGACGCTGTCTGGCACCGTGTGCAAGACGCCGATGCGTAAAGTCAGCCCCTCAGGTATTCCACACTGCCAGTTCGTGCTTGAGCACAGATCGATGCAGGTGGAGGCCGGTTTTACCCGGCAAGCCTGGTGTCGCATGCCGGTGATTATCAGCGGCAAAGCCCATCAGGCCATTACTCAAAGTATAACGGTCGGCACGCCGGTCACCGTTTCAGGTTTCATTAGCAGCCATCAAGGGCGCAATGGGCTGAATAAGACGGTGCTGCATGCCGAGCAGATTGAATTGATAGATTCTGGAGACTAGCCAAATGGCACGTTATTTCCGTCGTCGCAAGTTCTGCCGTTTCACCGCGGAAGGCGTTCAAGAGATCGATTATAAAGATATCGCAACGCTGAAAAACTACATTACTGAAAGCGGTAAGATTGTACCAAGCCGTATCACTGGTACTCGCGCTAAATACCAGCGTCAGCTGGCTCGTGCTATCAAGCGCGCGCGTTACCTGTCTCTGCTGCCGTATACCGATCGTCATCAGTAACGGCTGTTGTCAATTAACGACTTTAAGAGGATAAGGTAATGCAAGTTATTCTGCTTGATAAAGTAGCAAACCTGGGCACCCTGGGCGACCAGGTAAACGTTAAAGCGGGCTACGCTCGTAACTTCCTGGTACCACAGGGCAAAGCTGTTCCTGCTACCAAGAAAAACGTTGAGTTCTTCGAAGCACGCCGTGCAGAGCTGGAAGCCAAACTGGCTGACGTTCTGTCCGCTGCTAACGCTCGCGCTGAGAAAATCAATGCACTGGGCACCGTTACCATCGCGTCTAAAGCAGGCGACGAAGGTAAACTGTTCGGTTCTATCGGTACTCGCGACATCGCTGACGCTGTAACTGCAGCCGGCGTTGAAGTAGCCAAGAGCGAAGTTCGCCTGCCGAACGGCGTTCTGCGCACTACCGGTGAGCACGAAGTGGACTTCCAGGTTCACAGCGAAGTCTTCGCTAAACTGACTGTAAACGTGGTTACTGAAGCTTAATCGCTTCTCTACCGCTTAAAAACGCCGGCCTTGTGCCGGCGTTTTTGTTTGTGAAAAGCGTTTTCTGAGCAAGTTTGTAATGTAAAAAGCCGACATCGCGTCGGCGTTTTTGTTTGGCTAATGAACCTGCAGAAACGCGCCGCCCGGCTGGCGGGTAAATAAAATTTCCCCCTGCTCCGTAGTTACGGCCAGTCCCGTCACCACGCCGTGCGAATTCTGGCGGATCCTGACCGCCTGACCGGCCTGCAAATTACTCAGCGGCTTGTCGTTGCCCTCCACGCGGGCCATTGCAAATACATCATTTACCGGCAGATTGTGGTCGCGGAACAGCTGCGCCAGCGTTTGCCCGTTGGCAATCTGGTAGTTTGTCCACTGTCCCTGAGCATCGCCTTTAGGCTGCTGGCTGTTATCCACCCGACCGCTAAGCTCCGCCTGTAGCGGCACGTCTGTTGTGGTGCGCTCAACGTTAACGGGGCGCTCCGTCTGCTCCGGCTGTCGCGGCGAAGGCCACAAAAAAGCCAGCAAAACCAGCGCCCCGGCCAGGATAATGCCGCGACGGTGGAAAGACGGCAGCGGATCCATCCAGCGCGCGGAATCCGCCAGGTGCCAGAGCCAGTTGAACCACTTCGATGCTGGTGACGCTTTAGTGACGGGCATGGCGTCGTCCTCCTTGCGCGATCCTCGCGCGAATAAAATAAACCGCTTTAACAAAGCCGGCCGGCGTTTCCTTCGTCTGCGGGCAATATGGCCCATGTTAACCTCTACTGAAATATAGCTGATAGCGCACTCTCCGCGCGGCTTTTATAGCGTAAGCGGAGCAGCGTTATTGTTTCCTTTTACGCTGAAAATGTCACCTGAAGAAGATGGCGTTTTACCCCTGTTGCCTGCGCTGTTATGCTTCGTCCTCAGTTTTATTACCAGTAAAGGAAAATCCATGACTACCCCTTCTTTAGACAGCGTAGAAGCACAAGCAAGCTACGGTATCGGTTTACAGGTTGGCCAGCAGCTGCTGGAATCCGGGCTGCAGGGGCTGCAGCCAGAAGCGCTGCTGGCTGGCCTGCGCGACGCGCTGGAAGGGAACTCCCCGGCTGTGCCCGTTGACGTTGTTCACCGCGCGCTGCGTGAAGTGCACGAGCGTGCCGACGTGGTTCGTCGCGAGCGTCAGCAGGCGATGGCCGCCGAAGGCCAGAAATTCCTGGAAGAGTACGGTCAGCGTGACGGCGTGAGCAGCACCGAATCCGGCCTGCAGTTCAGCGTCATCAAGCAGGGCGACGGCGCTATTCCGTCTCGCCAGGATCGCGTTCGCGTTCACTATACCGGCAAACTGATCGACGGTAGCGTGTTTGACAGCTCCGTGGCGCGCGGCGAACCGGCTGAGTTCCCGGTCAGCGGCGTTATCCCAGGCTGGATCGAAGCGCTGACCCTGATGCCGGTCGGCTCAAAGTGGGAGCTGGTTATCCCACAGAACCTGGCCTACGGCGAGCGCGGCGCTGGCGCTTCCATTCCGCCATTCAGCACGCTGGTGTTTGAAGTTGAGCTGTTAGAAATTCTGTAACAGCCGATCCTGCCGGGATAACGATTGTTGTTGTTCCGGCAGGATACCTGTTATTCCTCAATATTGCCTGATATGAATTTTATTACGCGTTAAATAACGCGGATGCTTTAACTAATAGCCTTTTCTCACTCGTTGAAAATATATTCAGCCGATTCTGAAAATACCCTGCTGGATTATTTTGATCCTGAAGGAAGGTTTGACTACGCCGCTTTTTTGAAATAAGTTCTCGACGTGGCAATGAATGCCATAGTAATGCTGATGATATTATTATCAAGGAGAACTATAAATGCGCGAGTTGACCAACAATGAAATTGCCGCGGTTGCAGGCGCCGGGCTTTTTTCTGATATCGGCAAAGGTATTGGCTTTCTTATCGGTTCTGTGATCGACCAGGGCGCCTCTGCCGGTGGCTTAACAACTTCTTCCGTTGACGCTGTTTCCCAACTGGGCGGCGGAATTGGTAAAATACTGGAGTTAAACATTTCCGGTGCGATTAACGATATTGGTGCGGGCGTGGTTGGCCTGGTCAAATATGGTATTGACTCCATTAATAGCCTGAAATCCTCTACCGGCGCATAAGTTTATTACCACTGGTAATAAATAAAGCCAGCCTTGTATGCCAGGCTGGCTTTTTTATGAAAGATTCGTCAGTTAAGGCCAATATGGTAAAGCGCAAAGCCGATATCGTCCTGGCCTGCTTGCTTCAGCGGATATTGGCCATGGTTTTTAATAAATTCAGCTGCTTTTGAAGATGGCGAAGTTTCAAAAAAGATATTCAGAGGGACCTTAGCGTTAATATTTTCCAGCCGCCAGTTGTTATCCGCCTGCGGACTGACCTCGCCATGCACCCGGGTCTGCGCCGTAATGTATGCCGCTACGACAGCGCGATTTTCATCCGGAGAAGCAAAAGCGACGTGATCCTCGCCGGTTCCGGCAAATTTGCCGCCGTAGGCGCGATAGTTATTGGTCGCCACCAGAAAAGTCGCCTCGGGATCGACTGGTTTTCCCTGGAAGGTTAAATCGCGGATACGGGAAGCCTTGTCATTAATCAACTGACATTCCGCATCGTAGCGGGCAGGCTGCGTGACGTCGATTCGGTAGCTCACGCCGTCAATCACGTCGAAATTATAGGTACGAAAATCCCAGTTAATCAGCGGCTGCGGTTTAGTGCTGGCCGGATCGATCTGGTTAAACTGACCCGCCGAGCATTCCAGCCACTCTTTTACCTCTTTACCGCTGGCCTTTACGACCACCAGCGTATTGGGATAGAGGTAAAGATCCGCTGCGTTACGAAAGGTCAGCGGGCCTTTCTCCACTTCCACATAGCTGGCCGGATCGTTTTTACGGCCGCCGGCCTTGAACGGTGCGGCGGCGGAAAGCACGGGCAGGGCGGCCAGATCCGGATCGCCCTGAATAAAGCGCTCTGCATAATCGCGCTGCGCATTATTCACAATCTGCACGGTCGGATCGTCCTGAACCAGCGACAGATAGCTGTACATCACGTCTGCCGATTTTCCGATAGGCTGGCTGACAAATTCACGCGTGGCGTGATGATCGGGCGCCATCACCTTCAGCAGCGCCGGATCTTCCGCCGCCAGCGATTTTTTCGCCGCCGTATCGTAAATGGGCCGGGCCTGCGCGGTCGCTTCGCTTACCCGCCAGCGGCCTGCATCGTTATTAAGCACCAGATCGACCACGCCCAGATGATCGCCCCACATGCCCGGCATCACCGCCGGTATCCCGTTCAGCGTACCTTTAGCGATATCGGCACCTTTGATCGCGGCAAAATCTTTGCTGGGGAAAACGGCGTGCGCATGGCCAAACAGGATGGCGTCGATGCCGGGAACCTGGCTGAGGTAGTAAACGGAGTTTTCCGCCATCGCGTGCCACGGCTCGCTGGAGAGGCCGGAATGGGGGATAGCCACGATCAGATCCGCGCCCTGGCGGCGCATCTCCGGTACCCATTTACGGGCGGTTTCGGTAATATCCTCCACGGTAATTTTACCGCTGAGGTTTTTCTTGTCCCACACCATAATCTGCGGCGGCACAAAACCGATATAGCCCACTTTGAGCTGATGCTTGTTGCCCTCGCGATCCGTCACTTCCTTCGCCTTAATCAAAAAAGGCGTGAACAGCGGCTTACCGCTGTGGATATCAATGATATTGGCATTGATGTAGGGGAATTTCGCGCCGCTGATGGCTTTTTGCAGGTAATCCAGGCCATAGTTGAATTCATGGTTGCCCAGGTTGCCTACCGTGTAATCCAGCGTGTTCAGCGCCTTGTAAACGGGATGGATTTCGCCCTGCTGTAAGCCCCTGGCCGCCACATAGTCACCGAGCGGGCTGCCCTGAATAATGTCGCCGTTATCCACCAGCACGCTGTTGGCGGCCTCTTTACGCGCCGCCTCAATTAACGTTGCGGTACGCACCAGCCCGAACTTTTCCGTTGGGGTATCCTTGTAGTAATCGAAATCCATCATATTGCTGTGCAGGTCGGTGGTTTCCAGCAGGCGGAAATCGACCGTGGCAGCGTGTAGCGCGCAGCTGACCAGCAGCGCAACGGGCGTCACAACGGACTTAATCATTGTTTCTCCTTAATAGCGTTTGTGTAATCCCTAACGTCGCAAAGTTTTATGAAACTAATACCTTCTTTCTCATAATTATGTGAGCAGCTACAAATATTTATCTGTTATGGCCCGGCCCGTCGGGAACGATTAAGGCCGTTGCGGGGTCAACCTGATGAAAAACAGCAGCCCCTGCGGCGTAAAATAATTTATGCTATTGATAATTAAGCGCTGGCGGATCGTTTGGCCTTCGATCTTCGCTATCGACTATGATCAACAGAGAGCGCTGGCGCTGGCAAAGTGATAGCCAGCGCCAGCCAGCAAATCAAGAGGTGGACAATGTTAGAGAATATATGCCAGCTGGCACGAGACGCGGGCGTTGCCATCATGCAGATATACGATGGTCAGGCGCCGCTTGATGTTGCCACAAAATCCGATGATTCGCCGGTCACCGCAGCGGATATCGCCGCACACAAGGTGATCCTGAAGGGGCTGACCACGCTGACGCCCGACGTGCCCGTTTTGTCTGAAGAAGATCCGCCGGGCTGGGAGATCCGCCAGCACTGGCAGCGCTACTGGCTGGTCGATCCGCTGGACGGCACCAAGGAGTTTATCAAGCGGAACGGCGAGTTCACCGTCAATATTGCGCTGATTGAAAACGGCAAGCCCGTGCTGGGCGTGGTCTACGCGCCGGTGATGGACGTGATGTATTCGGCCGCCGAGGGAAAAGCCTGGAAGGAAGAGGGCGGCGTAAAAACGCAGATCCACGTGCGCGAGGCGCGCCCGCCGCTGGTGGTGGTCAGCCGTTCGCATTCCGACAGCGAGCTGGAGGATTACCTTAGCCAGCTGGGCGAGCATCAGACCATTGCTATTGGCTCCTCGCTGAAGTTCTGTCTGGTCGCGGAAGGCAAGGCGCAGCTCTATCCCCGCTTTGGGCCAACGAATATCTGGGATACCGGCGCAGGCCACGCCGTAGCCATTGCCGCAGGCGCGCACGTGCATGACTGGCAGGGGAAAACGCTGGACTATGCGCCGCGCGAAGCCTTTCTGAATCCGGGCTTCCGCGTCTCGATCTTTTAATCGGCCAGGGGAGGCGGCACCGGCGCCTCCCTCTGTCCGTTAGCGTAACAGCTGACGCACCAGCATAATTACCTGCTGGACTTCCTGCTGCGTCAGCGCGCCATCCTTGACGAAACGCACCTTTCCTCCGCTATCCAGCACAATAATCGCCGACCCTTCATCCTGCAGCTGCCAGGCCCGTTTGGCCGTGCCGTCGCTGTCGACGATAAACTGCGACCAGGGATACTGTTTCTTATTGCTCTGAATGCTGCTGCGGACAAACATGCCGGTGCCGGGGATAGCATCGTCGGTATTCACCAGCGTGGTGGTCTGATAGCGATCGTGGGGAAACCGGGCCGATTTAATCGCCTCGATCAGCGCCGCATTTTTCTCTTTGGCCGAGGCGCGTCCGGCGATGTGCTGAAGAACGCGCACTTTGCCCGGCAGCGCCGCGCTGTTCCAGGCTCGATAGCTGAACTGCTCCTGCTGATAACGCAGCTCGCCTTGATCGGTAATGCCGACAGGCGGCACGCGCTGGCCTGTAACCAGGTTATGGGCGCTGGCGGCGCACGACAGCAACGTTAACAGCAGCAGTAAAAGACGAAAAATCATGATTGAACTCATTAGTCATGTTTCTGCAATAATAAACGTGGATGATGCGTCTGTCGCAGCGATACAACATCTTTGCAACACAACGCACAATTCCGTAAAGGTCGAAGGTTTATACTGCGTTCATGCAGCCGGGTGAAAGAGCCTACTGTCATGATGTGTAAAAACAGTAAAAAAACTCGGTTTTAGGAATTTTAGAAGTGAAACCTGGTCTATAGTGTATCCACTTTGTGCTGCAAAGATTCGTACCGAACTTGGAAACGACGCAGCACGCATCATCTTTCAGGAGTTGTAACATGAAGATTTTCCAGCGCTATAATCCGCTGCAGGTGGCCAAATATGTCAAAACACTGTTCCGTGGCCGGATCTACATCAAAGATGTAGGCGCATTTGAGTTCGATAAAGGTAAGATCCTGATCCCACGCATTAAAGATAAGCAGCACTATAGCGTGATGTCAGAAGTGAACCGTCAGGTGCTGCGTTTGCAGACCGAGTTCAACTAGCAACCGGCAGGCCGGTTCAAAAGAAAGAAGGCGCGAAATTCGCGCCTTTTCTGTTTTTATTCTTCGACCATTTTGTTCAGCACGGCGGCACCCTGTCGGGTTTCATCAATCCTCGTCACCAGAAGCTGATCGATACGGTAGCTGTCGATATCCACTACCTCGAACTTATAGCCGTGAAACTTCACGAAGTCGGTGCGTTTAGGGATTTTTCTCAGCATATACATCATAAAGCCGCCGATAGTCTCGTAGTTGCCGGACTGCGGGAACTCGTCGATATCCAGTACGCGCATCACGTCGTCGATTGGCGTGCCGCCTTCCACCAGCCAGGAATTCTCGTCGCGCGCCACGATCTGCTCTTCCATTCCCTGGCCAACCAGATCGCCCATCAGCGTGGTCATCACATCGTTCAGGGTAATGATCCCCACTACCAGCGCATATTCGTTCATGATCACCGCAAAATCTTCCCCTGCGGTTTTAAAGCTTTCCAGCGCTTCGGAGAGCGTCAGCGTATCCGGCACGATCAACGCCGAACGGATCTGCACGCCGCTGTTAAGCGCCATGCTCTGGTTGCCCAGCACGCGCAGCAGCAGCTCTTTGGAATCGACATAGCCGACGATATGGTCGATATCGTCATTACAGACCAGAAACTTGGAGTGCGGATGATTGGCAATCTTCTCCTTCAGGCTCGACTCATCCTCATGCAGATTGAACCACACCACGTTCTCGCGCGAGGTCATGGAGGAGGGCACGGTGCGCGACTCCAGCTCAAACACGTTTTCAATCAGCTCGTGCTCCTGCTTGCGCAGTACGCCAGCGAGCGCGCCCGCTTCTACCACCGCGTAGATATCGTCTGAGGTGATATCGTCCTTGCGCACCAGCGGGATTTTAAACAGGCGGAAAATAATATTGGCGCCGCCGTTAAAGAACCACACCAGCGGCCGAAAGATAAACAGGCACATCCGCATTGGATTGATGATTTTCAGCGCGACGGTTTCCGGCGCGATCATCCCCAGACGTTTTGGGAAAAGATCGGCGAACAGGATAAACAGGCTGGTCACCACGGTAAAAGAGGCGATAAAGCTCAGCTGCTCCGCCAGTACCGGGCCGGTGATGCGATCGAAAAGCGAGCGGAACACGGGCGAAAACGCGGAATCGCCCACGATACCGCCCAGAATAGCCACGGCGTTCAGGCCTATCTGCACCACGGTAAAAAACATCCCCGGCGTTTCCTGCATCTTCAGCACGCGCTGGGCGTTGATGTTGCCGTCGTCCGCCAGCAGCTTCAGCTTGATTTTGCGCGAGGCGGCCAGAGAGATTTCCGAAAGTGAAAAAAATGAGCTGATGGCGATCAGCATTAAGATGACAAGCAAGCTGTCTAACATAAAACATCCATTAAATGGCCGCTTCAGGCGCTTTCAGAGGAAAATGCGCTAAAGCAGGCCTTAAGTTGATTACCTGTCATTTTTGGCCTGGGCAGCAGATGAGGAGCAGCTGACCTTCTGTACCTGTGAGCGGCACCGGGCTATCCGTGCCAAAAATGTCTGCGCCATTTGGCTTGGGCAGAAAGACGTTAACTGGCCGCAGCGCGGCCTCTGCCAGAGATTATAGCTGTGGTGAGGATTGCTTACAATTACGGCGCTGCAGGCGAACCGGCGGTGAGATTTATCCGAGTCTGCATTGCAGGCTGATATAGCGTAACATTCCCTCACGATCCATGGTTGTAACCTGGCGATTCTTTGCACACAATAACGCAAATTTCGGCCTTTCAGTGAAAAAGAGCCTCTGAACCCGTAAAAAGTTGCCATGCTTAAGCGGGCTATTTTCAAGATTCAGCAGTTGCGCCCATCTGGAATCCGGGCCGGCAATAAATTCAGGAGTTAGCGTGCCACGAATCCATGTCTATTGCATGTTAGGTCTGATCGCAGCCGTGCCTGCCGCTCAGGCGGCTACGGTGCGTTTGCAGGTTACTGGCCTGTCTGGGGAATTACAAAAAAACGTGCGCGCAAGATTGTCGACCATCGCAAGCGAGGAAGTGACCTCCGATGGGCGTTTCCGCGCGCGCGTCAGCGAAGCGGTTAAGGAAGGACTTAAGGCGCTGGGCTACTACGAGCCGGAAATTGAATTTGAACTGCAGCCGCCGCCTGCGGGCGGCAGACGTCCGGTGCTGCTGACGAAAGTCACGCCCGGCCCGCCGGTGAAGCTGGCGGGCGAAACGGTGATTATTCGCGGTGGCGCGCGCACCGACGAGGATTACCAGACGCTGGTACGCACCGGCAAAGCCAAAATCGGCGGCGTGCTTAACCACAGCGACTACGACAGCTTTAAAAGCTCGCTCAGCAATCTGGCGCTGCGCAAAGGCTATTTTGACGGCGACTACCGCAAAAGCCAGCTGGGCGTTTCCGTCGAGCGGCACGAAGCTTTCTGGGATATCGATTACGACAGCGGTCAGCGCTACCGCTTTGGCGACGTCACCTTTGAAGGGTCGCAGATCCGCGAGGAATACCTGCAAAACCTGGTGCCGTTTAAAAAGGGCGACTACTACAGCTCGCGCGATTTGGCCGAGCTGAACCGCCGCCTTTCCTCTACCGGCTGGTTTAATTCCGTGGTGGTCGCGCCGCAGTTCGATCAATCCCGCAAAAATAAAATATTACCGCTGCACGGCGTGGTCAGTCCGCGTACGGAAAACACCATCGAAACGGGCGTGGGCTATTCCACCGACGTCGGCCCGCGCGTTAAAGCGACCTGGAAAAGGCCCTGGGTAAACTCCTACGGCCACAGCTTTACCACCAGCGCCAATATCTCTGCGCCGGAGCAGCAGCTCGACTTCAGCTATAAAATCCCGCTGCTGAAAAACCCGGTCGAGCAGTATTACCTGCTGCAGGGCGGCCTGAAAAGAACCGACCTGAACGACACCAAATCCGACTCCACCACGCTGGCCGCGTCCCGCTACTGGGAATCCTCTACGGGCTGGCAGCGCGCCATTAATCTGCACTGGAGCCTGGATCACTTTACCCAGGGTAACGTCACCAACACCACCATGCTGATCTATCCCGGCGTCAGCGTTAACCGCACCCGTTCGCGCGGCGGCCTGATGCCCGTGTGGGGCGACTCGCAGCGCTACTCGCTGGATGTCTCCGATACGACCTGGGCCTCGGATATCGATTTCGCCGTGGTGCAGGCGCAAAACGTCTGGATCCGCACGCTGGCGGATAAACATCGCTTCGTGCTGCGCGGCAATCTCGGCTGGATTGAAACCAACGATTTTGAACGCGTGCCGCCTGATTTGCGCTTTTTCGCCGGTGGCGACCGCAGCATTCGCGGCTACAAGTACAAAGGCATTTCGCCGCGCGACGACGATGGCAAGCTGACCGGCGCCTCGAAGCTGGCGACCGGATCGGTGGAATATCAGTACAACGTAACCGGTAAATGGTGGGGCGCGGTGTTTGTGGATTCCGGCGAAGCGGTCAACGACATCAAGCAGAGCAATGTCAAAACCGGCGCCGGTTTCGGCGTGCGCTGGCAGTCGCCGGTTGGGCCGATCAAGCTGGATATCGCCCGTCCGGTCGGCGACAGCGAAGATCGGGACATACAGTTTTATATCGGATTGGGGCCTGAATTATGAGTCGCTGGAAAAAGGTCCTTATTGGCATCCTGATTTTCCTGGTTGTGCTGCTCGGCAGCGTGGCATTTTTAATTGGCACCACCACCGGATTACATCTGGTGCTGAACGGCGCGGCGCGCTGGGTGCCGGGGCTGGACATCAAACAGGTCAGCGGCGGCTGGCGTAACCTGACGTTAAAAGGCGTGCAGTATGAGATGCCTGGCGTGACGGTTAATGCCGGCGAGTTTCATCTGGCCCTGCAGCTGGGCTGCCTGAAAAACAGCGCGTTCTGCGTCAATGACCTTGCACTGCGCGACGTCAGCGTGGTGGTGGACAGCAAAAAGCTGGGGCCGCCCGCGCCGGAAGCGAAAGAGGATGAAGCCTCTTCCGGCGATCTCAGCACGCCGTACCCGATTACGCTGCGCCAGCTGGCGCTGCATAACGTCACGGTAAAAGTAGACGACACGGCGATCTCGCTGGCGGACTTTACCTCTGGCCTCAGCTGGCAGCAGCGCGCGCTGACCTTAACGCCGACCCATATTCAGGGCCTGCTGATTGCGCTGCCGAAGGCGGCCAAAGTGGCCGACGAGCAGGTGGTGCAGCCAAAAGTGCAGCAGCCGCAGGCTAACGAGCCGCCGCTGGGCGAAACGCTGAAGGCGATGTTCGCCAAACCGCTGCTGCCGGATCTGCCTGATTTCAAAATGCCGCTGGATGTAAACGTACAGCAGATCCTCGGCGAGCAGCTGCGCATTACCGGCGATACCGATATCGCCATCACGCGTCTGCTGGTGAAGGCGCAAACGCAGGATCGCCTGCTGCGTCTGGAAACGCTGGATGTGGATTCGCCGCAGGGTCAGCTCAACGCCAGCGGTCAGGCACAGCTGGCGGATGCCTGGCCGGTGAATTTCAACCTCACCAGCTCGCTTAACGTCGATCCGATCAAAGGCGAGAAGATCAAAATGACCGTCGGCGGCGGCCTGCGTGAGCAGCTGGATCTGGCACTGAACCTTTCCGGCCCCGTGCGGATGCAGCTGAACGCGCAAACGAAGCTGGCCGAAGCGGGCCTGCCGCTGGCGATGACGATGCAAAGCGCGCAGCTGCGCTGGCCGCTGACCGGCGAAACGCAGTATCAGGCCGATAACCTGAACTTCAGCATAAAAGGCAAAGCGACGGACTATGTTATGTCGCTGAAAGCCGCGCTGCGCGGCCAGGCCATTCCGCCCGCCACGCTTACGCTGGACGGCAAGGGTAACGCGGAGCAGTTCTCGCTGGATAAGCTGCGGCTGGCCGCGCTGGAGGGCACCACCGACCTGACGGCGCTGGTGGACTGGAGCAAGGCGATCAGCTGGCGCAGCGAGCTTCAGCTTAACGGCATCAACACCGCCCGGCAGTATCCCGACTGGCCAGCGAAGCTGGAAGGTAAAATCACCACGCGCGGCAGCCTGTACGGCGGCAGCTGGCAAATGCGCGTACCTGAACTGAAGCTGCGCGGCAACGTGAAACAGAATGCGGTTAGCGCTGACGGCTCGCTTTACGGCAACAGCTACAACCAGTGGGATATTCCCGGCATCAAACTGGTGTTGGGCCGTAATAATGTCGATGTTAAAGGCTCGCTCGGCGACAAGCTGTCGCTGGACGCCAATATTGACGCTGAGCATCTGGATAACGCGCTGCCTGGCCTGGGCGGCGTGGCGAAGGGCACCATCAAAGCGCGCGGCGATTTGAAAACGCCGCAGCTGCTGGCTGATTTAACCGCTACCGGCCTCCGCTGGCAGGCGATGAGCATCGCCCGCGTCGCGCTACAGGGCGACGTGAAATCAGGCGAGCAGATCCAGGGCAAGCTGGCGCTGCGCGTGGATCGGCTGAAGCAGGACACGCTGACGGTTAACCGGCTGGATCTGGACGCCAGCGGCGATGAAAAAGCGCACCAGCTGAAGCTGACGGTCAATGGCGATCCGGTTTCCGGCCAGCTCCAGCTGAACGGCAGCTTCGATCGCAGCCAGCAGCGCTGGCGCGGCACGCTGAACAATACCCGCTTCGACACCCCGGTAGGGGAATGGCGCTTAACGCGCGCCATTGCGCTGGACTATCTCAACAGTAGCCAGACGGTCTCGGTTGGCCCGCACTGCTGGCAAAACCCCAACGCTGAACTGTGCGTGCCGCAAACCATCGAAGCCGGCCCGTCCGGCCATGCGAAGGTGACGCTCAACCGTTTCGATCTGGCGATGGTGAAACCTTTCCTGACGGATGAAACCAAACTCAGCGGTGTCTTCAGCGGCGATGCCGACGTCAGCTGGACAGCAGACGGCGGTTTGCCGCAGGGCCGCGTCTCGCTGAAAGGCAACGGCGTGAAGGTCGCGCAGGATGTGGACGGCAATACGCTGCCCGTAGCCTTTGATACGCTGAACCTGAACGCGGCGCTGCGTAACGGTCGCGCCCAGCTCGACTGGCTGATCCGCATCGCTAAAAACGGCCAGCTGGATGGCAACGTGCAGATCGCCGATCCGCAGAACAAACGCGGGCTTTCCGGCAACGTTAATATTAAAAACATCGATCTGACGCTGCTCAATCCGGCGCTGATGCAGGGCGAAAAAGTGGCCGGCGTGCTTAACAGCGCGCTGCGCCTGGGCGGCAGCCTGCAAAAACCGCAGGTCTTTGGTCAACTGGGGCTGAAAAACGTCGATGTTCAGGGCAGCTTTATGCCGGTCGATCTGACCTCAGCCAATCTGAACATGGTCTTTAACGGCATGAGTTCTACCCTACAGGGTCTGATCGAGACGTCTCAGGGGCAGCTGGCGCTCAGCGGCGACGCGGACTGGGCGCAGCTGGACGCCTGGCGGGCGCGTATTGCGGCGAAGGGCAGCAAAATCCGCGTGACGGTGCCGCCGATGATCCGCATGGACGTTTCGCCGGATCTGGAGTTTGAAGCCACGCCGCAGGCGTTTAACCTGAACGGCCGCGTCGATATTCCCTGGGCGCGCGTGACCGTCCAGGAAGTGCCGGAAAGCGCCGTTGGCGTCTCGTCGGATGAAGTGCTGCTGGATGAAAACCTCAAGCCGATTGCGCCGAAAAGCACCTCGATTCCGATCAACAGCAACCTGGTTATTCACGTCGGTAACGACGTGCGTCTGAGCGCCTTTGGGCTGAAAGCGAAGCTGAACGGCGATCTGAAGCTGGCGCAGGATAAACGCGGGCTGGGGCTGAACGGCCAGATCAACATTCCTTCCGGGCGTTTCCATGCCTACGGTCAGGATCTGATCGTGCGTAAAGGCGAGCTGCAATTCTCTGGCCCGGCCAACCAGCCTTACCTCAACATCGAGGCTATCCGCAACCCGGAAGCCACGGAAAATGACGTCACAGCAGGCGTGCGCGTTACCGGTCTGGCCGACGAGCCGAAGGCGGAAGTCTTCTCCGATCCGGCTATGTCGCAGCAGGAAGCGCTCTCTTATCTGCTGCGTGGACAGGGTCTGGACGCGACCGGCAGCGACAGCAGCGCATTAACCTCGGCGCTGGTGGGATTAGGGCTTGCACAAAGTGGGCAGGTTGTGGGTAAAATCGGGGAGACTTTCGGCGTAAGTAATCTCGCGCTGGACACGGCGGGCGTCGGCGACAGCCAGCAGGTTCAGGTCAGCGGTTACGTGCTGCCGGGTCTACAGGTAAAATATGGTGTTGGCATATTTGATTCACTGGCGACCTTAACCTTACGTTATCGCCTGATGCCCAAACTTTATTTGGAAGCGGTGTCTGGTGTAGACCAGGCGCTTGATGTGCTCTATCAGTTTGAGTTCTAGCAATGCGAATAATTGTCTACGGCAGCCTGAGACGCAAGCAAGGCAACAGTCACTGGATGACCAACGGGCAGTGGCTGGGCGATCATCAGATCGACGGCTACGAGCTATATAATCTGGGTCTCTACCCCGGCGTCGTCGCGGGTAGCGGGCAGGTTTACTGCGAGGTCTACCGGGTGGACGCCTCCACGCTGGGCGAGCTGGACGCGCTCAGAACCAAAGGCGGAGAGTATAAGCGCGAGCTGATGCCGACGCCTTACGGCAGCGCATGGCTGTACGTTTATCAGCGTTCGGTAGAGGGCAAGCAGCGGATAGCCAGCGGAGACTGGCTGCTGCGGGATAACCAGGATCCTGCCTGACACGCGTGACATAAATAAAAACACCGCTCACTGAGCGGTGTTTTTTTATCTACTGTCCGGGCGGCGGTTTACTTCTTCGCGCGCTCGAAAGAGGAGATGATTTCAGCTTTCGCCGCTTCAGCGTTGTCCCAGCCTTCCACTTTCACCCATTTGCCTTTCTCCAGCGCTTTATACTGCTCGAAGAAGTGGGTGATCTGCGCACGCAGCAGTTCCGGCAGGTCGTTCACATCTTTGATGTGATCGTACTCTTTGGTCAGCTTGGTGTGCGGAACCGCAACCAGCTTGGCGTCTTCGCCAGACTCGTCGGTCATTTTCAGCACGCCAACCGGACGGCAGCGGATCACTGAGCCTGGCTGCAGTGGGTATGGCGTCGGCACCAGCACGTCTACCGGGTCACCGTCCAGAGACAGCGTGTGGTTGATGTAACCGTAGTTGCACGGATAGAACATCGCGGTAGACATGAAACGGTCAACAAACAGCGTGCCGGAGTCTTTATCTACTTCATATTTGATCGGATCGGCATTGGCCGGGATTTCAATAACAACGTAGATATCTTCTGGCAGATCTTTACCCGCTGGAACCTGGTTTAAACTCATGGTGAATTCCTTTAATCGTCTTAAATCAAGTGACGCTCATTATAGCCAACTGGATATGAAAGTATGCCCCCTTTTTGGGCTTTCAGAATGCTCCAGTACGCTGGCCGATTATTTAACGTGCTGGCAAAGCGCACGCAAAAAAAACAGGGCGATCCGAAGATCGCCCTGTCTGCATAGCCGTCGGCCTTAAGCGTCCGGATATTCGCGCAGGAAACGCTCGGTGTCGTCAACCATATCGGTGTTGCCGACAAAGAACGGCGAGCGCTGATGCAGGGTTTCCGGCACCAGATCCAGAATGCGGTTTTTGCCGTCGCTGGCCTTGCCGCCGGCCTGTTCGGCCAGAAACGCCATCGGGTTGCACTCATACAGCAGGCGCAGCTTGCCCTGTGGGTGGCTGGCGGTGCTTGGATAGAGATAGATGCCGCCTTTCAGCAGGTTGCGGTGGAAATCCGCCACCAGCGAGCCGATATAGCGCGAGGTATAAGGGCGATGGGTCAGCTGATCTTCTTCCTGGCAGAACTTCAGGTATTTCTTCACGCCCTGCGGGAAACGGATGTAGTTGCCTTCGTTAATGGAATAGGTGTAGCCCTTTTCCGGGAAAGCCATTTTTTCCGCGCTGAGGCAGAAAACGCCCAGCGAAGGATCGTAGGTGAAAGCGTGCACGCCACAGCCGGTGGTGTAAACCAGCATGGTAGAGGAACCGTAGACGACATAGCCCGCGGCAACCTGCTGACTGCCCGGCTGCAGGAAATCTTCTTCCGTTACCGGCGTGCCTGGCGGCGTGATGCGGCGGTAGATAGAGAAAATTGTGCCGACGGAAACGTTGACGTCGATGTTGGAAGAGCCGTCCAGCGGATCCATCAACACCACGTATTTACCGTTTTCAACGCCTTCAAAAATAACGATTTCATCTTCTTCTTCAGAAGCGATACCGGCTACGATGCCGCGCGCTTTCAGCGCAGCCTTCAGTTTTTCGTTGGCAAACAGATCGAGCTTCATCTGCTGTTCGCCCTGCACGTTTTCCACGCCGCTGGCGCCCAGAATATCGACCAGCCCCGCTTTGTTGATGTCACGGTGAATGATTTTTGCGCCCAGCTTGATAGCTGAAATCAGCGCCGTCAGTTCACCTGTGGCGTGAGGAAAGTCGTGTTGCTTCTCGACGATAAATTCGCCTAACGTTTTCATAACACAATCCCTGAATCTGCGGTTGAACAGCAGCCTGCGATACAAACTGCCAACGTATGTCGAGGCAGTTTAGCCGAATGAGGGCTAAAGAACATAGGGCAAATTCCGTTTCTTCCGCACGATGAGGACGCTACACTGTGCACCGACCCTTTCAGTAAACGGACCTTTTATGCGTATTCACATCCTCGGTATCTGCGGCACATTCATGGGCGGTCTGGCAATGCTGGCCCGATCGCTGGGTCATGAAGTGACCGGTTCCGATGCCAACGTTTATCCGCCGATGAGCACGCTTTTAGAAAAGCAAGGCATTGATTTAATTCAGGGATATGATGCTTCCCAGCTCGATCCCGCGCCCGACTTAGTGATCATCGGCAACGCCATGACGCGCGGCAACGCCTGTGTGGAAGCGGTGCTGGAACGGAATATTCCTTACCTCTCCGGCCCGCAATGGCTGCACGATTTCGTCCTGCGCGACCGCTGGGTGATTGCGGTTGCCGGAACGCACGGAAAAACCACTACGGCGGGCATGACCGCGTGGATCCTGCAGGCGTGCGGGCTGGAGCCGGGCTTTGTCATCGGCGGCGTGCCGGGTAACTTCGACGTTTCCGCAACTTTAGGAAAAAGCCCATTCTTCGTGATTGAGGCGGATGAATATGACTGCGCGTTCTTCGATAAGCGCTCAAAGTTCGTGCATTACTGCCCGCGCACGCTGATCCTGAATAACCTTGAGTTTGACCATGCGGATATTTTCGATGATTTAAAAGCGATCCAGCGGCAGTTCCATCATCTGGTGCGCATCGTGCCGGGTCAGGGACGGATTATCGTGCCGGAGCAGGACAGCAACCTGAAGCAGGTGATAGCGATGGGCTGCTGGAGCGAGCAGGAAAGCACCGGCGAAAACGGCCGCTGGCAGGCGAAAAAGCTGACGCCGGACGCCTCGCATTGGGAAGTCTGGCTGGACGGCGAGCGCGTGGCGGAAGTGAACTGGTCGCTGGTGGGCGAGCACAACATGCATAACGGCCTGATGGCCATTGCCGCTGCACGCCACGTAGGCGTGAAGCCGGAAGATGCCGGTAAGGCGCTGGACGACTTTATCAACGCCCGCCGTCGCCTGGAACTGCGCGGCGAAGCCAATGGCATTAAGGTTTACGATGATTTTGCGCATCATCCTACCGCCATTCTGGCGACCATGACCGCGCTGCGCAGCAAGGTAGGCGGCAGAGCGCGTATCCTGGCGGTGCTGGAGCCACGCTCCAACACCATGAAAATGGGCATCAGCAAAGACGATTTAGCGCCTGCGCTGGGCCGGGCCGATGAAGTGTTTTTGCTGCAGCCGCACCATATTCCGTGGCAGGTCGCCGAAGTGGCAGAGGCGTGCGTACAGCCCGCTCACTGGAGCGCGGACGTGGATACGCTGGTAGAGATGATTGCTAAAACGGCGCAGCCGGGCGACTACATCCTGGTGATGAGCAACGGGGGATTTGGCGGCATTCATCAGAAGCTGCTGGATCGGCTGGCGTAACGGGCCAGCCAGTCGGCGCTGCGGGCAAGCAAACCCGCAGCGTTTTCAGGAGGCTTCGGCCAGCTCGCGCAGATACTGGAAGATCTGGCGGGAAGCTTTCGGCGGCTTATTGGCCGCTTTTTCTTTCTGGGCGTTGCGGATCATCGAGCGCAGCTGCTGACGATCGGCGTTCGGATAAAGCTGTAAAACGTCCGCCATCGCGTCATCGCCTTCGGCAACCAGACGATCGCGCAGCATCTCCAGCTTATGGAACAGCGCAACCTGCTGGTTGTGACGGTTTTTCAGCTTGTCCAGCGCCTGCCGGATAGGATCTTCGTCGCGCGAGCGCAGCATTTTGCCAATCAGCTGCAGCTGACGGCGGCGTCCCTCTTTCTTGATCTTCTGCGCCAGCTCGATGGCGGCGCGCAGATCTTCATCCAGCGGGATTTTATCCAGCGAGTTACCGCTCAGTTCTACCAGCTCGGCGCCCAGGCGCTTCAGCTCTTCGGCATCACGTTTAATTTCACTTTTACTGACCCAGATAATTTCATCATCTTCTTCTTCGTTATCTGGTACATCATCGAGCCAGTCGTCAGGCTGTTTGGTCATGGGAGGCTCCCTAAAAAAGAGGCTAATGCTATCAGGAAACTCAGGCTACTGCGAAATTGTTCGCTGAGTCTGTTAGACTCAGGTAAACCTGAAACCCTGAAGAGTCCGGAAATCTGGTGGCGTATACCCAGAAAAGCCCTCTGTTAATTATATGGTAGGTCGATGAAATTACTCTCCCAAGTTGCAGAACAGCGTAAAACCCTCGAAGAGGCGGTCGCAACAGCACTCGAGCTGGCCAAAGCCAGCACCGATGGGGCGGAAGTCGCCGTCACCAGAACCACGGGGATCGGCGTCAGCACCCGCTACGGCGAAGTAGAAAACGTTGAATTTAACAGCGACGGCGCTTTAGGCATTACCGTTTATCATCAGAATCGCAAAGGCAGCGCGTCTTCGACCGATCTCAGCCCGGACGCCATTGCGCGTACCGTGCAGGCGGCTGTCGATATCGCCCGCTATACCTCCGCCGATCCTTATGCGGGCGTGGCGGATCGCGATCTGCTGGCTTTCGATGCGCCGGATCTGGATCTTTTCCATCCCACCGATCTGGATCCTGACAGAGCGATCGAGATGGCGGCGCGGGCCGAGCAGGCTGCGCTCAAAGCCGACAAGCGTATTACCAATACCGAAGGCGGCAGCTTCAACAGCCATATCGGCATGAAGGTCTTCGGCAACAGCCACGGCATGATCCAGGGCTACTCATCCAGCCGCCATTCGATTTCAGCCAGTGTTATTGCCGAAGCTAACGGCGATATGGAGCGCGATTACGCCTACACCATCGGCCGCGCTATCGAAGACCTGAAGTCGCCGGAGTGGGTCGGCGAAGAGTGCGCCCGCCGCACGCTGTCACGCCTCTCGCCGCGCAAGCTCGCCACCATGAAAGCGCCGGTTATTTTTGCGGCGGAAGTGGCGACAGGCCTGTTTGGCCATCTGGTCGGCGCGATCAGCGGCGGCAGCGTCTACCGCAAATCCACTTTCCTGCTGGATGCGATGGGCAAACAGATCCTGCCGGAATGGCTGACCATCCAGGAGCAGCCACACCTGCGTAAGGGCCTGGCCTCTACGCCGTTCGACAGCGAAGGCGTGCGTACCGAACAGCGCGACATCATCAAAGACGGCGTGCTGCAAACCTGGCTGCTGACCAGCTACTCGGCGCGCAAGCTGGGCCTGAAAAGCACCGGCCATGCGGGCGGCATCCATAACTGGCGCATCAACGGTCAGGGCGACAGCTTCGACCAGCTGCTGAAAAAAATGGGCACCGGCCTGGTAGTGACGGAACTGATGGGCCAGGGCGTTAGCGGCATCACCGGCGACTACTCGCGCGGCGCGGCCGGTTTCTGGGTCGAAAACGGCGAAATTCAGTATCCGGTAAGCGAAATCACTATCGCAGGCAACCTGAAGGACATGTGGCGCAATATGGTCACGGTGGGCAGCGATATCGAAACTCGCAGCAATATTCAGTGCGGCTCCGTGCTGATCCCGGAAATGAAAATCGCCGGACAATAATTCTGGTGGCTTATGTAAGGGAGGCGCAGACTGCGCCTCCCTTTACTTCCCAGCCTGCTACTGATGGTGATGAGTTCTGCCCTGTAAAACCTTAAAATGAAAAGATCTCCGCCACAGTGAGATTTCTGCATGGATTAATATTTGCTTTGGAGGGCTTTAATGAATTTTGATGCTGAAACCGTAAATAAATGCACAAAAAGTGATAGCTATCGTAACTATCAATTTAGAAATCCCGCCAGGCAAAGAATACCAACCATAAAAACCTACACTAGCGCCGCTATATAAATATAGAGGCGATGAAATCGCCGGTAAAATAGAAAAAATTAGATAACCTTCCTCATATAGCCTTCACAACCCCGTCGGTTGCCAGGGTTCATGATGCGTAAGTGGCATGCGTAGAAATCCCACCTTGAATCGATAATACGCCAGGTTTATGCAAAATCAATTCTTTTTTGATTGAGGTTATAAGAGGCCTAAATTTTTTGCTGCCGCTATAGAAACGCTTAAGCGATATCTGTTAAGTAATCTTGCTAAGAGGCTTTATAACATGTGAGGTAAACAAGGAGAGTAACAATGGCATGGACGTATAATGTAATGATGAAGACCTTTAAGCGTAACGGGGAATACAAGTTCAGCGCGCTTTATGCTGGTGCTCCGGGCTATAAAGATAATCCTGAGTATGAATGTCTGCGCGATAGAGGCCCGTTGCCCAGAGGTAAATACCGGATCACAGGCGTTCCATTCACACATAAAAAAGCGGGTCGATTCACGCTTCGCCTTGAGCCAGATAAAGGCAACAATATGTGTAATCGGAGTGGTTTTCTAATTCATGGAGAAAGTCAAACGCATCCAGGCGAAGCCTCAAATGGCTGCATCATACTGGATCCAAGGTTCCGTAAAGCAATTTGGGATTCAAAGGATAAGGAGATTATTGTTGAATGAGATATTTTCTTCTCCCCTTAATTATTTGCAGCACCTGTACGCTTGCCGCGCCGGTGCTTGATAATAATTGTAAGTCGCCCATATCAGGTACTGCCATAAGAATGATGGATAAAATGCATGAGGAAATGCATATTGACATTAAGAGCATACCGCCCGATGGGGTAACCACGGAATTGCTATTCAACGAACCTGTCTCTGATTTGTTATCACAATACTATGCCGAAAAAACCTATAAAACCGATACCCTTTTATCGATAAGCGATAACAAAGAAATATATTCACAGGATAATCCTGTTAACCTCATAATTAAGTTTACTGTTAAAGATAAGGAGGGAAAAGAGGATATTTTCCTTGTCTCTACCATTGCGAATGATTATGAGTGTAATTTAGAATTTAACGGTTATTTGATTGTCAAGCGTGAATTCTGATTTTGCCCCTGTGTCAGCGCGCAGGGGCTTCTCACTATCTGGGAATTTACTTTATGTCTGTTTTATTTCTTAAATAGAGCTAATCTTTCTTTTTTTTATTTAAATAATGATTTCGTTCTCCACTACCATAAGCAATTCCTATGGTTTCCATCAGGATAGCCGCTGCGATCGCCGTTATCGGCCGATCAGGCAGACATTTTTTCTGTCGTACTGTGATTTACCTTCCACTTTTGCTCTTCTGTTAAGTGAAATAACCATTTTGTGAAGGATTTCCCTGGCTTCGCGCTTATTTCCACTTTGAAACGGAAAAATGCGGTCTACAAAATCGCTACCTCCGGCGCTACTTTATTTCTCTCGCGAATAAATTCGGTTTACAGCCGAACCAAAACGGAAAATAAGGGGCTTTGCGTGAAAAATGGAGCAGTGGCGGTAGAGAACGGCGATACGGCCATTCAGGCGCTGGCCGACAGCGTGATGACACAAATTAATCAGCTGTTTGCCGCCGAAAAAATTTATCCCAATGCGGTGCAGCAGCAAATGCTGTCTTCGCACGTGCGGGCGATGGCGCTGCGTTCGCTGACCGGCGAGTCGCTGCCGGAGGTTGAGGCCGACCTGTTTGAGGATATCTCGCCTGAATCTATGTCGCTGGCTCAGCAGGTGGTGGATCTTTTTGGCAATCTGCCAAAAGAGGAAGCCTGGCTGCTCTCTGTTCATTTTGAAGTGGCAAAAGAAAACTAATTTACTCACCGGAGAACGCAATATGTCACAAGTCATTGTTGTTATTGGCGATCGTTTAGGGAAAGGCCAGAAAGTCGCGGCAGGCGTCGAGAAAGCGGGCGGGAAGGCCGTGGTGGTGCCGGGCGTGGCGGCGGACATGAAGCTGGGCGACGTCATGAAAGCGGAAAATGCCACTTTCGGCATCTCTTTTTGCGGCAGCGGCGGCGCAGGCGCTATTACCGCGCAAACCAAACACGGCTACAAAGCGAAATATGGCATGCGCTCTGTAGAAGAGGGCGTAACCGCCATCAACGAGGGCGCGAACGTGCTCGGCTTTGGCTTTATGGACAAAGAAGAGCTGGGCGAACGCCTGGTGCAGGCCTGGAACAAGAAGCACGGTGCCTGACCGATGAAGGAGCAATTTACCACAGCGGTAAAGGTCAGCGGCAAAGGCGACAGCAAAGAGAAAGCGTTCGCCGATGCGCTGAGCCGTGTGCAGAGCACGCTGCTAAAGACGACCGGTAAGGTGCTGCTGCGCATTGAGCCGCAGGAGGTCAGGGTGGTGCAGGCGCGGGAAAGCGTCAGGAAAGAACGCTTTTTGTTTTTCTTTCTGGCGAGGGAGCGGCGGAGTTACAGCATCGAACTGGAAATTACCGTCAGCGTGAATGCTATCGATGTCGACAAAATCGATTTCCTCACGCGCTAGCCGGGCAAACATAACTTAAAAACGTTGGCGCAAGCCTGCAAGGAAAGTGTGATGTTTTTAATTATCCTTTTTAAATCTCTTATTATCGGCGGCCTGGTCGGAGTAGGCGTTGGCGCTGGCGCCGCGCGTATGTTTCATGCGCCGGCGACTCAGGGTATGGGCGCCTTTCGCACGCTGGGTGAACTCAACTCCTGTGAAGGCGATCCCGCCTCTCACTTCTCGTTTGGTCTGGGTTTCTTCTTTAACGCCTGGGCTTCTTCCGTTGCCGCAGGCTCGTTTACCCAGGACGTCGACCACCGCATTATCCCAAACTGGGGCGCGGCGGCGCTGATGATCCGAAACCGCAACCTGGCAGAAACGCTGCACGATCCGAAAAAAATGGCCATCGCCTGCGGCCTGATCGGCATGGTGGTGGTCGCCTTTCTGAATTCTACCGCTTCGGCCGTGCCGGCGGCGCTCCAGATCACCGCCGTTAAGGTGCTGGTGCCTGCGGCTAACCTGCTGGTCAATACCGTGATGCCGGTAATCTTCTGGCTGGCGGCAATCGATGCCGGTAAAAAATCGGGTTTCTGGGCCACCATCTTCGGCGGCCTGGCGCAGCTGATTATGGGCAATGCGGTGCCGGGACTGGTGCTGGGCATTTTGATCGGCAAGGGCGTTGAGGAGAGCGGCTGGCATCGCGTCACCAAAGTGATGATGTTCGCCATCGTGCTGCTGTTTGTCCTGAGTGGCTTCTTCCGCGGCTTCGATATGAAAATGCTGGAATCTTTCCGGCTGGGCGTGCCGGACTGGCTGTCGATGTTCCATAACGCGCTGAGCGGAAAATAAGGAGAGGAAAATGGAAGCAAAAAGCGGTTTCTGGTATGCCGACTGGTCTTTCCCGATCTTTGTCGGCCTGCTTTCCGCCGGCGTGTTCGCCGGAACGCATATGTATTACGTCTATGGGCTGGGCGCGTTTAACGAGGTCGCCTTTGTCTCTATGCTGCGCGCGGGTATGGAAACCGGCGTCTATGGCGCGGTGGCGGCCTTTGGCGCGAGCTTTCTGTTCGCCCGTATTATCGAAGGGTCGCTGGTGGGCATTCTGGATATTGGCGGCGCCATCCAGACGGGCGTCGGCCTTGGCGTGCCGGCGCTGCTGTTGGGCGCCGGATTTATCTTCCCCGTGGCCAACTTTGCCGCCTCGCTGCTGACCGGCCTGATCCTGGGCCTGGCGATCGGCTACCTCATTATTCTGGCGCGCAGGTTCACCATCAATAACAGCGATTCAACCTATGGCGCCGACGTCATGATGGGCGCGGGCAACGCGTCCGGGCGTTTCCTCGGGCCGCTAATTATTCTCTCGGCTATGGCCGCCTCAATTCCCATCGGTCTGGGTTCGCTCATCGGCGCGCTGCTGTTTTATCTCTGGAACAAGCCTATTACCGGCGGCGCCATTCTGGGCGCAATGCTGCTGGGCGCATTTTTCCCGGTGGCGCTCTAGCCCGATCGCCAGGGCTCAGCGGCGCTGGCGACCGCTTTTGCAGACGGAGGAGTTTGCCATGTTTGATTTTATTGTGCGCCGGGCGCGCCTGGCGGACGGCGGGCTGACCGATATCGCCGTACACAACGGAAAAATTGCCGCGCTGGGCGAGGTCAGCGGCCAGGCCACGCGCGAGTACGATTTGGCCGGGCTTTTTTACCTGAGCGCCGGATGGATCGATTCGCACGTGCACTGCTATCCCAATTCGCCGATTTATCACGACGAAGCGGACTGCATCGGCGTCGCTACCGGCGTGACGACCGTCGTGGATGCGGGCAGCACCGGCGCGGACGATGTTGACGAGTTCTGTCGTTTAACCCGCAGCGCCCGCACGCAGGTTTACGCCTTGCTGAATATCGCGCGCACCGGCATCGTAACGCAAAACGAGCTGGCGGATATGACGCAAATCGACCGCGTCGGCGTGCGTGAGGCGGTGCAGCGTTTGCCAGGGTTTATTCTTGGCATCAAGGCGCGCATAAGCAGCAGCGTGGTAGGTAAAAACGGCGTGCAGCCGCTGATCCGTGCCAAAGCGATCCAGCAGGAAAACGGCGGGTTGCCGCTGATGGTACATATTGGCAATAACCCGCCCGATCTGGATGAAATAGCCGATCTGTTGGACAGCGGCGACATCATCACCCACTGCTATAACGGCAAGCCCAACCGCATCCTGACGCCTGCCGGTCAGCTGCGCGCCTCCGTTCATCGTGCCCTGGAGCGCGGCGTGCGGCTGGATGTGGGGCACGGCACGGCCAGCTTCAGCTTCGACGTGGCGCGCGTGGCTATCGCGCAGGGCATTCTGCCGCAAACCATCAGCTCGGATATTTACTGCCGCAACCGCCTTAACGGGCCGGTGCATTCGCTGGCGCACGTGATGGCGAAATTCTTCAGCGTAGGCATGACCCTGCCGCAAATTATTGACTGCGTGACCGCCAACGCGGCTGACGGCCTGCGGCTATCGCAGAAGGGACGGCTGGAGGTGGGCTATGACGCCGATCTGACTGTTTTCGACGTGCAGGATGCGTCCTGCGTGTTTACCGATTCCGAAGGCCAGTCGGCCACGGGCGACAAGCAACTGGTGCCGCTGGCCGCCGTGGTGGCTGGCCGCTGGTTTGTTACCGAAGAAGGGAAAAAGCATCATGTCTTCGATTTATGAGAAATATGGCTTAAAACAGGTCATTAACGCCTCGGGCCGCATGACCATTCTGGGCGTCTCTACCCCTGCCGCCGACGTGGTGGACACGGTAAAGTACGGCCTTAACCACTATTTTGAAATGAACGATCTGGTTGATAAAACCGGCGCTTATATCGCCAGCCTGCTCGGCTGTGAGGATGCGGTGGTGGTTTCCTGCGCGTCGGCGGGCATCGCGCAATCCGTGGCGGCGGTCATCGTCAAAGATAACGACTGGCTGCTGGAAAACCTACACGCCGCGCCGCTGATTGTTCCTCACCATATCGTGGTGCCGAAAGGCCATAACGTTAATTACGGCGCGCCCGTCGGCACTATGGTCGCGCTGGGCGGCGGGCGTCTGGTAGAAGCAGGCTACGCCAACGAATGCTCCGCCGCGCAGCTTTCCGCCGCCGTGACGCCGCAAACGGCGGCCATTCTTTATATCAAATCGCATCACTGCGTGCAGAAAAGCCACCTCAGCGTCGAACAGGCGGCCGCCGTTGCGCGCCAGCATAATCTGCCGCTGATTGTCGATGCGGCGGCGGAAGAAGATTTACAGCGCTACTACCAGGGCGGCGCGGATCTGGTGATCTACAGCGGCGCGAAGGCTATCGAAGGCCCTACGAGCGGGCTGGTGATGGGGCGCAAAAAATACGTTGAGTGGGTGAAGCGCCAGTCGCAGGGCATCGGCCGGGCAATGAAGGTCGGCAAGGAAGGCATCCTTGGCCTGACGCAGGCTATCGAAAACTATCTGCAACAGCCGAAAATGTCCGGCGCACAGATGGTCGAGAAGATGACGCCGTTTATCGACAACCTGAACGCGCTGGACGGCATCAGCGCGCGCGTGGTTTGGGATGCCGCCGGACGAGATATCGCCAGGGCAGAAATCCATTTCGACGAGCTTAAGATCGGTCTGACCACGGGCGACGTCGTGCAGAGGTTAAAAACAGGCGAGATAGCGATCTATTTTCGCGGCTATAAAGCCAATGAAGGCATTGTCGAGGTCGACGTGCGCAGCGTCTCGCCAGAGCAGCTGAATACTATTTACGTTTCCGTCAGAGCATTATTATCAGAAGGGAAAACAGCATGACGCTTATGCCAAATTTCTATCGCGATCGCGTTTGTCTGAACGTGCTGGCAGGATCGAAAGAGAACGCCCGCGAGATCTGGCAGGCGGCTGAAGGCCACGTGCTGGTTGGCGTGCTGTCGAAAAACTATGACAGCGTGGCAAGCGCCGTTGCCGATATGCGTGACTACGCGGCGCTGATCGACAATGCGCTCTCCGTTGGGCTGGGGGCGGGCGATCCGAACCAGTCGGCGATGGTCAGCGCTATTGCAGGCCAGCTGCAACCACAGCACGTGAACCAGGTGTTTACCGGCGTGGCGGCCAGCCGCGCGCTGTTGGGCCAGCGCCAGACGGTGGTTAACGGCCTGATTTCGCCGACGGGCAGGCCAGGCATGGTCAAAATTTCCACCGGGCCGCTCAGTTCGCAGGCGCCAGAGGGGATAGTACCGATAGCGACCGCGATTGCGCTGCTGAAAGATATGGGCGGCAGCTCGGTGAAATATTTCCCGATGGGCGGACTAAAGGCTATCGAGGAGTTTCGCGCGGTGGCGAAAGCCTGCGCCGAGCAGGATTTCTGGCTGGAGCCGACGGGCGGCATCGACCTGGATAACTATGCCGCCATTCTGCAAATCGCGCTGGAGGCGGGCGTCAGCAAAATCATCCCGCACATTTACAGCTCGATTATTGATAAGGCTTCCGGCAATACTCGTCCGGACGACGTCCGCGCGCTGCTGGCCATGACGAAAAAATTGGTGGGGTAAGCGCGCGATCAAGGCCGGGCGATCCCGGCCCGTTTCGTTAACGGAGCGCAACCAAGACAACCACAGGAAACCCGGTGAGATTCCCTAACCAACGCCTTGCAAGACTTTTCGATACGCTGCAAAACGAAACGCTGCCTCAGGACGAGCTGGCGCGCCGTTTTGCGGTATCTACCCGCACCGTACGTACGGACATTACCGCGCTGAATGAGCTACTGGCCGATCATGGCATCCGCTTTGTGCTGAATCGGGGCGAGGGCTATCGGTTAAAAATTGAAGATGCGCAGCGCTACAGCCAGCTGCGGCACCAGTCGCCTTCGTCTTTACGCATTCCCCGCACCTCGGCGGCGCGAGTGCATTACCTGTTAACCCGATTTCTCACCTCAGCCTATTCCCTTAAGCTGGAAGATCTGGCCGATGAATGGTTTGTCAGCCGCGCCACGCTGCAAAGCGATATGGCTGAAGTGAGAGAGTGGCTGGCGCGCTATCAGCTGGTGATTGAAACCCGGCCGCGCTACGGCATGAAGCTGTTCGGCAGCGAAATGGCCGTGCGCACCTGCCTGACCGATCTGCTCTACCAGATTGCACAGGAGGATGCCGACGATCCGCTGCTGCATCTGGAGGTGCTGAACAGCGGCATTCTGGCTACGCTACAGCCGCTGCTGAGCCAGTCGCTGGGGCGTTTTGCCGTCAGGATGACGGATGAGGGTGAGTTTTATCTGCGCCTCTACTGTGCGGTGTCCGTAAGGCGCATCAGCGAAGGCTATCCGCTTTCCGATTTCACGGCTGACGACGTGGATGACGACGTGCGAGGCGCGGCGCGCCATCTGATTGCGCTACTACAGCCGCTCACCGGCAAAGCGTTCTCAGCCGCAGAAGAAGCCTACCTGCGCGTTAATATCGCGGCACGGCGCGTTGAGGCGATTGCGCCGGATGCCATCAGCCCGGACGACGGCGAATCGCTGGTCAATTACATCCTTAGCTACATCAATACTCACTACAACTTTAATCTGCAAAGCGACGGGCAGCTGCGGGCGGATTTGCTGACCCATATTAAAACCATGATCACCCGTGTGCGTTACCAGATCGCTATTCCTAACCCGCTGCTGGCGAACATCAAGCAGCACTATCCGATGGCGTGGGACGTGACGCTGGCCGCCGTATCCAGCTGGGGAAAATACACCCCTTATACCATCAGTGAAAACGAGATGGGATTTCTGGTGCTGCATATCGGCGTCGGCCTGGAGCGGCACTATGACGTCGGCTACCGGCGCCATCCGCAGGTGCTGCTGGTGTGCGATACCGGCAATTCCACCGTGCGCATGATCCAGGCGATGCTGATGCGGAAATATCCGCAGATCGTGGTCAACAATATTATTTCGCAGCGCGAGTATGAGCAGCAGCCGGGTATTGAAGAAGATTTTGTTATCTCCACTACGCGCCTGGTCGAGAAACAAAAGCCGGTGGTGGTGATGTCGCCTTTTCCCACGGAATACCAGCTGGAGCAGATTGGCAAACTGGTGCTGGTGGATCGCACCCGGCCTTATATGCTGGAAAAGTTCTTTGACGCCGGCCATTTTCTTGTTATCGACCAGCCCGTAACCCAGGCGGAGCTGTTCCGTATGCTCTGCGATCGGCTGGAAAAAGAGGGCGCGGTCGACCAGACGTTTCACGATTCCGTCGTGGAGCGCGAAGCCATTGTCAGCACGATGTTTGGCGAAGGCATTGCGCTACCGCACTCGCTGGGCCTGCTGGCGAAGAAAAGCGTGGTCTATACCGTGCTGGCGCCGCAGGGCATCGCATGGGGAGACGAAACGGCCTCGGTGATCTTTCTGCTGGCGATCAGCAAAAGCGATTATGAAGAGGCGATGGCGATTTACGATCTGTTCGTGACGTTCCTGCGCGAGCGGGCGATGGCGCGGCTGCGCGACAGCAAGGATTTTGTCAGCTTCAAGGCGGTAGCGATGGATTGTCTGAGTCGGCTATAGCGGGCGACGCGGTATGATAAAAGTGAAAGCCCGGCATTGGCCGGGCTTTTGCTGCTTATTGCAGAATAGTGAACGCGGTGGTGACGTGCTTCACGCCGCTGACCCGGCTGGCGATATCGGCCGCCGCTTTGGCTTCTGCGGTAGTGACCAGACCTAACAGGAACACCTCGCCGTTTTCGGTGGTGACCTTCACGTTAGAAGATTTGACCTGGTCGCTGGAAAGCAGGTTGGAACGCACTTTGGTGGTGATCCAGGTATCGGAAGAGGCCGTGCCAAAGCTGGCCTTCTCGCTGGTGCGGATTTCGTTATAGACCTCGGTTGCGCCATCCACGCCGACGGCGATCTGTTTGGCGCGGTTAGCGACATCGGCGCTCGGCGCCTGGCCGGTCAGCAGCACTTTGCCCTGATAGGCCGTTGCCACGATGTGGGCTTCTTTTTTGATCTGGTCGTCTTTCGCCAGCGCGTTGCTGACGCGTAACTCCAGCGTGCCGTCATCAACCTGGGTGCCCACGGTACGCGGGTCGGTGGCCGTTTTGGTGGCGACCGCCGCGCTGCCGATCACGGCGGCGACGCAGCCCTGTAGCATCAGCGCGGACAGCACGATGGCGGTTGCGGAAATCAGCTTCATCATAGCTCCTTAAACGTCCTGGTGGGGAAACAAGGTGTTATCGATCAAATCGCACAGGCAATTCACGGTTAACATATGCATTTCCTGAATCCTCGCGCTCCGGTGCGAGGGAATACGAATTTCCACGTCCTGTGGACCCAGCAAACCGGCGAGTTCGCCGCCGTCATAGCCGGTCAGCGCGACAATCGTCATATCGCGCGTTACCGCTGCCTCAACGGCCTTCACAATATCACGGCTGTTGCCGCGCGTTGAAATGGCCAGCAGAATATCGCCAGCATGGCCCAGCGCGCGGACCTGCTTGGCGTAGATTTCGTCGTGCAGGCGATCGTTGCCGATTGCCGTCAGCAGCACGTTATCCGCGCTCAGCGCTACCGCAGGCAGGCTGGGGCGCTCGGTTTCGTAACGGTTGATCATACTGGCCGCAAAGTGCTGGGCGTTGGCGCTGGAGGTGCCGTTGCCACAGCTCAGCACTTTATTGCCGTTCAGCAGCGACTGGACAATCGTCATCGCCGCGCGCGAAATAGCATCCGGCAGCGCTTCCGCTGCGGCTATCTGCGTCTGAATACTTTCGGTAAAACAAACTTTGATTCTTTCCAGCACGTTTTTCACCTGGCAAGTGGTTGGCGAAATTACTCCGCCGTAAAAGCATCGGACAACCAGTCCGTTCGTGCGCCGGTTATCGCTACCACATCAAAGCGGCAGCGGGCGCTCTCAAGGCTGCTCTGGCGACCGTTCAGCCATAAGGCTGCGGCTTTCAGCAGCTTTTGCTGCTTGCTGCGGGTTACGCTGGCGGCGGCGCCGCCGAACCGATCGTTACGGCGATAGCGCACCTCTACGAAAACCCACGTCTCGCCATCGCGCATAATCAGGTCGATCTCTCCGACGCGAAAGCGGACGTTAGCCGCGATAAAAGTTAATCCTGCACTTTCCAGCAGGCGGCGGGCCTGTAGCTCATAGCCCGCCCCCGTTTGCTGACGGCTCAGGATGCCGGAACGATTTGTCCCTGGCGATACTGGCTCCATACCAACTTCCTGTTGATGACGCAGTCCTGGGTGGCGCTCAGGTTGCCGGTTTCCCCCTGCAGCCGGAAGCCCGGCAGCTGGCGCACTTCATTGAAGTGATTGGCCAGGGTCCATGCGTCCACGCCCATGGCATAGAGACGAACCTGAGAGTAATCGTTGTTAAAGTTTTTAGCCGCCTGCTGCATCAGCGAGGGATTAGCGCCCGACAGCAGCGGGATATCGCTGAACTGCACGCCTTCCATCTCCAGACGATAGTCCGGGCCGCTGCCCGCCTGATAGCTGCGCGAGCTGGCATAAATCTGTGCCATATTGCGGCTGCTGACGCGCATGGAGAGGGAAGGCTTGATAAGCGCCATCTCATCCTGCGTCGCCACGACATACAGCGAATCCACGCTGCCGTCGCCTGCCGCTGGTGTATCCGCCTGCGGCGCCGGAATGGTCAGGCCCGCAATAGTTACGCCCTGCGGCTGCTGCGGCTGAGCAACGATCGGCGTACCGGTCAGACGCAAGCCCGCACCGCTATTAATGCCCTGCTTCAGCTCGCCCTGCGAACCGAACTGCTGTTGTAGCACGGTCGCGCCGCCCAGCTGCTGCCATTCTGCAGCAAATGCTTTGCTGACGCGATCGCCCAACGAGCTGCGCGGCACCAGCAGCAGCGGCGAACGCTTGCCCTGATCCCACATATGATGCGCGGCGTCACGCGCTTCGTCTTCAGGAGAAAGCGCAAAGTAACAAAGATTCGGATGGTTCTGTACCGTCTCCGGCTCGTTAAGCGCCAGGATATTCAACGGCGTTTGTAAGGCAGCTAAACGCTCGACGTTGCTTTTCAGCAGCGGGCCGACCACCAGCGTGGCGCCGTCTTTCTGCGCCTGCGCCAGCACCTGATCTATCGGCTGGCTGCTGGTGTCGTAGACCTGAACCTGCGCCGAACTGGATGGCGGCGCGGTTTGCGCCACGCTGCCGTTCTGCACGGCAGGCTGAGCGGCGCTATCGCTGTTTTGCGCAGCTGGCTGAGCAGCAGCGCTATCGGTGGCCGGACTGGCTGCTGCTGGCACGGCGTTGGCATCGACAGGCGTGGCGGTATTGGCGTCAACAGGTGCGGTGCTGGCGGCGGCGGCCTGCGGCTGTGCAGCCGGCTGGGCCAGCGCACCATTGCGTGCGTCGTCAAACCCTTTCTGAATCGCTTTGGCGAAGATCTGCGCCTGGCCGCTTAACGGCAGCAGCAGCGCAATTTTACCGGTCGACGACTGCTGGAAGTTCTGCACCTGGCTCAGCGCCGTTGGCAGCATTTTCGCCGCCGGGTTGTTAGGATAGCGCGTCTGCCAGTCGCTGATGCCCGCTTTCAGCATCGTGGGATCGCTGACGTTGGCCTTATAGACGTTGAGCAGATCCAGCCAGCCCTGTAGCGTGTTTTCATCGGCGTTGATCACCAGGCCGTTGGCCTGCTCTGGCGTCATCTGGCTCAGCGCCAGCCAGGTTGCATCAATATTTTTCTGCTTATCGGCTGGCGAGCTCAGCAGCGGTTCCTGCGCAATATAAGCGCGCAGCTGCGTTAATCCCTGGCTGCCGGCAATTTGCAGCTGGTAGTAACGGGCCTGCTGCTCCTTCGACAGGGAGGCGGCATCAATCTGCTGCAAAAGCTGCGCCGCGCCGGCCGCATCCTTCTGCATCACCTTGAGCTGCGCCTGTAGCAGCAGCGATTCCTGATGCTGGACATCATTCAGCTGCTGCGGCAGGTTGGCCAGCTGGTCGCTGGCCTGAGGAATTTTTCCTTCGTTCAGCAGCGCCCGGATTGCGAGTAATTGCCAGTCAACCTTGTTATCATCTGAACTTTGCTGCATTTGCTGCAAATAAGAGTCGGAAGTGCCTGTCGCGGTGCCCTGCACGTTGACCGTCGGCGCCTGTGGGCCCTGGCCGGAACAACCGGCAAAAATCAGGGCCGCCAGCAGCAGAGGCACGCAGCGTCCTGCTTTGTTATGAATGACTTTCGAAGGAAGCATACTGTATCCAGTTATGTTTTTTTCAAGATGCTCAATATTAAATCGGCAATTCGGATCAAACAATGAAACAACGCGAAGAGATTTCGGCCAGCACGCTCTACATCGTTCCCACACCGATTGGTAACCTGGGCGATATTACCCAGCGTGCGCTCTCGGTGCTTGCCAGCGTCGACCTGATCGCAGCGGAAGATACACGTCATACCGGGCTGTTGCTACAACATTTCGCCATCAATGCGCGCCTGTTCGCATTACACGATCACAACGAGCAGCAGAAGGCGGAAACGCTGTTGGCAAAGCTTCGGGACGGGCAAAGCATAGCGCTGGTTTCCGATGCCGGCACGCCGTTGATTAACGATCCCGGCTATCATTTGGTTCGTCTTTGCCGGGAAGCGGGCGTAAACGTGGTGCCGTTGCCTGGCGCCTGCGCGGCGATTACAGCATTAAGCGCGGCGGGGTTGCCGTCCGATCGATTCTGTTACGAAGGGTTTCTGCCCGCCAAAAGCAAAGGCCGTTGCGACACGCTGCGCGCGCTGGAGCAGGAATCCCGCACGCTGATTTTTTATGAATCCACCCATCGCCTGCTGGAAAGCTTACAGGATATGGTCAGCGTATGGGGAAGCGAGCGCTACGTAGTCCTGGCGCGGGAAATCACCAAAACCTGGGAATCGATTCACGGCGCGCCGGTGGGCGAGCTGCTGGCCTGGGTTAAAGAAGACGAAAATCGCCGCAAAGGCGAAATGGTGCTGATTGTGGAAGGCTATCAGGCCGTGGAAGACGCGCTGCCGCCGGAAGCGCTGCGCACGCTGGCGCTGTTGCAGCAGGAGCTGCCGCTGAAAAAAGCCGCCGCGCTGACCGCCGAAATTCACGGCGTAAAAAAGAATGCGCTCTATAAGTATGCGCTGGAGCAGCAAGAGGGGTGACAAACCGCGCGGAATGCCCTATTATCCGCGCCGAAGCTGACCAGACAGTCGCCGCTTTGTTGCCGTCCTCCTTCGGGGGAGACAGACAAAGGGGAGGAAAGTCCGGGCTCCATAGGGCAGGGTGCCAGGTAACGCCTGGGGGGCGCAAGCCCACGACCAGTGCAACAGAGAGCAAACCGCCGATGGCCCACTTGTGGGATCAGGTAAGGGTGAAAGGGTGCGGTAAGAGCGCACCGCGCGGCTGGCAACAGTTCGTGGCACGGTAAACTCCACCCGGAGCAAGGCCAAATAGGGGTTCACAAGGTACGGCCCGTACTGAACCCGGGTAGGCTGCTTGAGCCAGTGAGCGATTGCTGGCCTAGATGAATGACTGTCCACGACAGAACCCGGCTTACCGGTCAGCTTCAACATTTTCAGTAAGAAACCCGCTTCGGCGGGTTTTTTGCTTTCTGCGGCAGAACCGTCCACGACGCTTTTTATGAAAGGAAAGCGGCTTACCGGTCAGCTTCAACATTTTCAGTAAGAAACCCGCTTCGGCGGGTTTTTTGCTTTCTACGGTGCGGCCTGTTCACAACGCTTTTTGTGTAAGCAAAAGCTTAAAAGCGCGAGTCTTTGCAGCGCGCCGCCATGGCGGAAACCGCCGCGCTGACGTCAGGCTCCTTAGCATAATAGAAGGTCACGCTGGATTGTTGACGGCCTGCTGCCGCAATTTCAATCCAGGCCACGTTGTCGTAATTTCTGTCCGTCAGATTATACTTTTCAATACCTTGAGTCAGGCGGCCGTCCCGCTCCAGCCGAAGGTGCTGACTCTGCGCCGCAGCAAAAAGACAGTCGGCAACATTGTGTGGATATCCCTTCAGGTAGACCTGTTTCATGTCAGGATGCGTCCCAATGCGCCCTAAATCGACACAGCCAACCAGTAAAAGCACAAACATCACAGCCAGCTTTTTCATTCCCTGCTCCTCGTGTTATCGCTCACCTCTGACAATAGGCCAGAGAAAATCAACGTGCGATTAACGAACGAAATTTACCTGAGGATATAAAATAACTACGGCGCTTTGAAAATTTTAACCGTAAGCGTTAACGCTGAGGAGATAAACGATGAAAAGATCGATACTGGCCACCCATTTAGGGCTGTCTGAAGAAGAGCTGGACGAGATGGATCTGGACCCTGAAGATTTAGACGAGGGAAAAGTAGAAGAAGAGAGCAACACCTTCTTTTTTACCGTGCCGGAAAACACGCCTCAGCATATTTTAGGCAAAAAAGGCTGGTCAATCGGCGAGAGGGTCGCCGTGCCCATCAGCTTATTTGACGTATCAGGCAGCTAAACCCGTCATGCATCGCTGGCGAGTTTTACAGGAGTAGGCAACGGCGACTACTCGGCTAAATCAATCACCAGCGCGCGCGTTGGCGTGGTTGCCGTTATCGTCACGCTCTGCTCTTTTTCGATAAATGCGCCGTCGCCGCAGGCAAGCGTCTGCCGATCCGCTGAAGATGCGGTCACGGTAAAGCCGCCGTGAATTGATTGCAGATAGGCGCGCGAACCACGTAACGGCAGCGTCACATCTTCGCCCGGTTGCAGTCTCAGATGATAAATCCAGGCCTGTTGGCGAAGCTGCAGGCTCTGTTGTGCACCGTCCGGCGAGGCCAGCAGTATGGCGCTCGCGTTAGTCGGGATCGACAGGCATTGAATCGCCGCGTTTTCCCTGTCGGGACAGGCGTCCAGCCAAAGCTGCATACGCGTCAATGGCTTCTCGCCACTGATATTATGCTCGCTGTAGCTGATCCCCGGTTGGGCAGCCAGCAGCAAAGCTTCGCCCGCGCGCGCCACGACATGGTTGCCGTCGCTGTCGCGGTACTCCGCTTCGCCCTGCAGGATCAGATTAACAACATCGACCTTTGGCCAGGTTCTGGGTTGGAAGGAAGCCCCTGGTGTCAGCACTTCCTGATTGAGCACGCGTAAAGAGGCGTAGCCCAGCAGTTGAGGATCAAAATAGTGGCCGAAGGAAAACGTGTATCGCGCCTGGAGCCAGCCGTAATCGGCTTGACCACACTGTTGTACGGTGCGACTGGTAATCATATTTTCCTCCTTATTAACCGGCAAACCGCGTCGGTCATTTATTATGCCGCTATAGTAAGGCGCTGGACGCCAGATTGTTAGCCAGTTAATCTGCTTGCCATATTCAAAAATCCTGAAAGAGAACCGCTATGGCAAAAGATCGCGCTCTGACGCTGGAGGCGCTGCGAGTAATGGATGCTATCGATCGACGCGGCAGCTTTGCGGCGGCGGCAGATGAGCTGGGCCGCGTCCCTTCAGCGCTCAGCTACACCATGCAAAAGCTGGAAGAGGAGCTGGACGTGGTGCTGTTTGACCGCTCCGGACACCGAACTAAGTTTACCAACGTAGGACGCATGCTGCTGGAGCGGGGCCGGATTTTGCTGGAAGCGGCCGATAAGCTGACCACCGATGCGGAAGCGCTGGCGCGGGGCTGGGAAACACAGTTGACTATCGTTACCGAAGCGCTGGTTCCTTGCGAATATCTCTTTCCTTTGATTGATAAACTTGCCGAAAAAGCCAATACGCAAATCGCGCTGGTGACGGAAGTGCTGGCGGGCGCCTGGGAAAGGCTGGAGCAGGGCCGCGCGGATATCGTTATCGCGCCGGATATGCATTTTCGCGCCTCTTCAGAGATCAACACCCGCAAACTGTACAGCATTATGAGCGTGATCGTCGCCAGCCCGGATCATCCTATCCATCAGGAACCGGAACCGTTATCGGAACCATCACGGGTGAAATATCGGGGTATTGCCGTAGCGGATACGGCGCGCGAGCGCCCGGTACTGACCGTACAGCTACTGGATAAGCAGCAGCGGCTGACCGTCAGTTCAATCGAAGATAAGCGCCGTGCGCTGCTGGCCGGGCTGGGCGTGGCGTCCATGCCGTACCCGATGGTGGAAAAAGATATTGCCGAAGGGCGTCTGCGTGTTGTCAGCCCGGAATACAGCAAAGAGGTCGATATCATTATGGCCTGGCGCCGCGACAGCATGGGCGAAGCCAAATCATGGTGCCTGCGGGAGATCCCTAAGCTGCTGGCGAAGCGTCACGCGCCGCTCAGGGGATAACGCCGGCTAGCGGAAGCGTTCATCGCGCCCGTGTGGCTCGTCCCAGTCGAAAGCCGGGCCGGTCGAGATAACGCCGTAGGGATTGATCGTCTTGTGGCTACGGTAATAATGATGGCGGATATGCGCCAGATCGACCGTTTCAGCGATGCCCGGCAGCTGATAAATTTCTCGTAAAAAGCCGCTCAGGTTCAGATAGTCGCTAATACGATAGCGATCGCATTTGAAATGCGTCACATAAACCGGATCGAAGCGAACTAAGGTCGTCCACAGACGCAGGTCCGCCTCGGTCAGCCGGTCGCCGGTCAGATAGCGATGCTGCCCCAGTATTTGTTCAAGCCTGTCCAGTGACTGGAAAAGGGCGGTGACCGCCTCGTCATAGGCCGCCTGAGAAGTAGCGAACCCCGCTTTATAGACGCCGTTGTTAACGGTGTCGTAAACCCAGCCGTTCACCTCATCGATTTTGGCGCGTAAGTCCGCCGGATAGTAATCGCCGGCGCGGGCGCCTGCCGCGTCGAATGCGCTGTTAAACATTCGCAAAATATCGGCTGATTCATTACTGACGATAGTCTGCTGCTGCTTGTCCCAAAGTACCGGGACGGTGACCCGGCCGGTATAGTCCTTATCAGCGTGCAAATAAAGTTGATACAGGAATTCGTTCTGATAAAGGCTGTCGCCCGTCGCGCCCGCAAAATCTTCATCAAACGTCCAGCCGTTTTCCAGCATTAGCGGATGGACTACCGACACGGAAATAAGCTTTTCCAGCCCTTTTAGCTGACGCATCAACAGCGTTCGATGCGCCCAGGGGCAGGCAAGCGAAACATAGAGGTGATAGCGATCCGCCTCGGCACGAAAACCGGCTTTGCCGTCTGCGCCAGCAGAGCCGTCGGGCGTTACCCAACTGCGCCAGGCAGAATCAGAACGTTTAAAGCGCCCGCCCGTGGATTTTGTGTCGTACCAGTTATCGTGCCAGACGCCGTCAATAAGCTGTCCCATGTAAACTCCCTGATAATTAAATGATAATAAAAGAATATAACCTGTTATCAGAAAAAAGCTCGTTACTTTCTCCTAAAAATAATTATGCGATAAAATAGAGGGTATCAGGTTGGTTTTTTTAACTTTACTGGATGTAATGCCCCGGCTTTATAATTAAAAGCGCTAATTACATTCTGGTTTTCACCATTAATACAATGCCTGTTTTAAGGCTGCCTTTATTCTGTATTGATTTGGGCCTGTAGATATTTGACTTTTTTTGCTGGCTGTCATTAAAATAGTTCCTCGCCTGTTTTATGGCGTGGGGTTATTAATAAAAAAGGAGAATTTTATGCGTGAATTAAACAGCCAGGAAGTTGACGTCGTCTCAGGTGCCGGCTTCTTTGCCGATTTAGGTAAAAGCATTGGCGCAGCAATTGGAGGCGTGGTAGATCTGGGCACCTCAGCTGGCGGCCTGACAACGGATGCAACCTCGGCGGCGGGTACGCTGGGATCCGGTATCGGCAGCATTCTGGAACTGGATTTCATTAGCGCTATTACGAATATCGGTTCCGGCATCGTCGGTATCGTTAATTTTGGTATCAGCGCTATCTCACAGATCAAAAATAAATCGGCTTAATTGGCGGTCTGGTTCGGAGAGTCACATCCCCTGGCATTATTTTTATACCGTACAGAAAAATTAACGTTATAGTCGTCTGGTTAAGAAATTGGTTAATCTTTTAATCAGATACGCTGGCGCTTATTGAAAGCAGGGCATAAAGCCCTGCTTTAATCATTGTTTATTTTTTTCTTTTAATTAAGCGGTCGATACTGTATGCACCAGGGCCGGTAATAAACAGCAGCAGATAACCACCAGAGATACTCATATTTTTCATAAAGTTAATAGAGTTACCGTCTACGCTGAAATTACTGTGAAACACAAATGCGGTAATCAGCGTAAAAATGGCGGTGGAGATGGCGGTAAAGCGCGTCAGGAAGCCAAACAGGATAGCCAGACCGCCGCCGAACTCCAGCAAAATGGTCAGCGGCAGTAAAAAGCCCGGTACGCCCATTGCTTCCATATACTGTTGCGTGCCCGCATAACCGGTAATTTTTCCCCAGCCCGCCACGATAAACAGGACAGGCATCAAAATACGCGCGACCAGAAAGCCGATATCTTCTAATTTTTTCATGTTAATCCCCGATAAATTTTATCTGGCCTGAATAGCTCCTGGCCGCATGAAGCCCGGTTGTGACGCTGAATACGCGTTAATTCCCGGTCGTTGCAGAAGATAATATTCGTCAGGAGAGAGGATTGTAAGCGAGTTAAACTGTCAAAGTTCTTCAGAAAAATTGAGTATTCAGGTTCAGCGAGGCTGAACCTGAGAAAGAACAGAAAGCATCAGCGGCCCGGCAGGAAGTTGCGTACCATACGCACCGTACTCCAGATACCCAGGCCGCGCTTGGCCCAGCGGGTAATACGGCGTGGATTACGCACCGACCAGATAGCCGCCAGGCCGCTGCCGACCGCAATATAACGCTTCAGGCTGAGCAGCGTTAGCCAGCCGCGATCGTAACGGGCAGTACTTTCCAGCCAGAATTTCTTTTGGATGCTGAGATCGAGCCGCTGCTGTTGGATCTGACGCAGCAGTTCGGCCTTACGCTCGTCACGCTCGCGGCTCATTAATCGTTCTCCAGTAGCTTACGATCGGATTTCAGTTCTTTACGGGTAGCGCCCAGAAGGGTAGAACGACGAGATTTGGCCAGCGTCCAGAGTCCAAAGAACAGCGCTAATGCAAAAAGCACCGCCGTGGTAATGCCGATAGCCATCAGGCGATACTGTGCATCCACCGCCCAGATAATGAGCACCATCAGGCTCATCAGGCCAAAAGCGGTAAAGAGCATGGTCAGCCCGACCATGATCAACAGCTGGATCAGGTTCGCCTTCTCTTCTTCCAGCTCCACGACGGCCAGCCTGACGCGGGTTTCTACAATCCCGACCAGAGTGGTGACGAGGCGCTGCCCGATGTTGATGACCCCTTTGCCTGGGCCCTGGCTTTGCTGGGAATCTTTCATTGTTATCGACGCGTCAGCAGCACGCCCAGCACTACGCCGATAGCGGCGCCGATGCCCACGCTGGTCCATGGATTTTCGCGCACGTAAACGTCCGCATTATCGGCAACTTCACGCGAAGTTTTGGCGAGGCGATCGCCGGAGTCGCCTAAACGTGCGCGGGTATCTTTCAGCGCGCTCTGTGCTTTGCTACGCAGCTTGTCCAGCTCGTTTTTTGATTTGTCAGTGGTGTTGCTCAGCACTTCTTCCAGCGTATCCGCCAGATTCTTTAATTCCGCACGCAGATGATCGGAAGTGATATCTTTTGACATAACAAACTCCTTTATAATCAGTAATGAGAATCCTGCCTGCCTCAGTAAGGGGCGGCCTGGACTTCCTTCAGTTCACGTTTTGCTTCTGCCAGCTTGCGTTCACGTTTAGCGATTTTCTCTTTATCATCGCCATCCGCTCTCTCCTGGTTCAGCTCTTTTTGCCGCTCTTCCACTTTCTGCTGCAGCTCATCGATCTTTTCCTGATGGCTCGCCTTCAGTTTGTCGTCCGTACAGCCCGCGCGAGCCTCCGTCAACGCCCGCTCCAGACCAGTAACGCGGCGCTGGTTGTCGTGCTGACGGGCTAAATCGATCTCGTGCTGAATGTCCTGCTCTTTTTGCAGGCACAGCGAGTCTGCCGCCTGAGCGAAAGTGGTCAGGGATAAAAGGCTGAGGCCAAGGATCGTGCGGTATTTCATAAAGTGACCTTCCATTGTTTGGGTTCGCTGATACAACCCCGTTAATCCTGTCATGCTTGCCGCTTACGCCGGCCAGTTAAGCATAGTCAGGAAATGCGGAAAGCTCAAAAAGAGAGAAGATTCTTAAGGATAGAGGCCCGGAAGTGGCACTGCCGGGCACGTTTCTTAGCCGATGCTCTGCTTATGCGGGCTGATGCGGCTGAGCCACTCAGAAGATTGTTCGAGCTGAGCGATATCAAAGCCTTCCGGCAGCAGGCGGCGCAGTACTTTCTCGGCGGCGGTACTTTGCTCCTGTGAATCAAATTTAATCACCAGCGTGTTTTTATCCGGCGTGATGCTTTTAATATGGATGCCTTCCGCGTTCAGCCGCTGATAGACATAGAAGCCGTCTGGCACCGTAATACCCTGGCGAGAGGCCCGAATTTGCAGCGCCGTTTCACCGCCAAACAGGGCAGGCAAAAGCGCAATCATTGTCAGCGCAACCGATGCCAGCGCCACCAGGCCCAGTATTCGTTTGCGGGAAGCGTAATTTTTCATCATGAGTTTCCTTTCTCATTCATAGTGCGTTTCTTTTTCCATAAAACATAAAGCGACCCAAACAGGCCGACAACCAATAAAATCAGCGGCAGCATCATCAGGCACGCCATCAGCTGATCTTCATACCGCTGAAAAAGAGGCGTTCTGCCCAGCGCAAAGCCCAGCACCGTCAGGATCAGTACCCAAAGCAGCCCGCTCACCCAGTTGAAGAACTGAAAGCGCGCGTTGTTTAAGCCCGACAGCCCGGCAATGGTCGGCAGCAGCGTGCGGACAAAAGCGATAAAGCGGCCGATCAACAGGGCCGAAAGCCCGTGGCGATGGAACAAAGCGTGCGCGCGCTGATGATACTGCGCGGGTAGATGGGCGAGCCAGCGCTGCACCGTGGCCGTATTGCCCAGCCAGCGCCCCTGAATATAGCCTACCCAGCAGCCCAGGCTGGCGGCGGTAGTCAATACCAGCAGCGTAAGCGGAAAATTCATCGTGCCTTTGGCAATCAGCACGCCGACCAGGATCAGCAGGCTGTCGCCCGGCAGGAAAGCGGCAGGAAGCAGGCCATTTTCCAAAAATAAGATCATAAACAGCACTAAATAGATTGCCCAGACCAAGGAGGGATCGGCCAGCATGACATAATCCTGGTGCCAGAGGGCATGGACCAGCGCTTTTAAAATATCCATAAAGTGTCCCTGAATAGCATTTTCGCCATGTTCCGGCAAAGTTCATCACAAATGGTTGTAGTTAGTATGCGTGCGGAACCTGGTCTTAACACGAAAAAAAGAAACAAAGGTGAAAATAAACGGCCTGTCGGGCTTGATACGCCGGGCCGTCAAATCGTTATGAATGCGGTCTGATAAGCCTGGGCAAAGCCAGCATTACCGTTGTTGTACAGGCGCAATCAGGAGGTGCAAAGGAGTTTTACACAGGCTGACATAATTAGAGGGTTAACTGCAATAATTTCGCCGCCTGGCGGCGGCAAAACCCTTACTTATCGGTCACAGAGATGCCTTTGATGGCGACAACGGGATTTTCAGTAAACATGTAACGATCGATGCTGGGTTCAAAATCGTCTGAAGTGGCTTTAAACAGCATCTGGCGGGTATGTTCAAGGTGCCGCCACATGGCCAGCTTGCTGCCGGCCGGATCTTTACGCATCAAGGCGTTAAGTATGCGATCGTGATCGTCACACCAGCTTTCCATAGCGCTGTCGTCAATGTGTTCATGCAGTTTCAGCCAGTAGGGGTTGTGCAAACGGTGCAGCCACATTTTTTCTACAATAGCGGCCAGCGCGCCGTTTTGCGTGGCGCGGGCAATCTGCACATGGAATTTTAAATCCCATTCTGAATCACGGAAGCGATCTTCTTTTCTGGCCTGCTGCTGGATTTCCATTAACTGCTGAATATCCTGCCGGGTTACCTGAGTGGCGGCAAACTCTGCCACATTGCTTTCAATCAGCTGGCGAGCCTGTAGCAGTTCAAACGGGCCAAAGCTGGCAAATTCTGACTGTTCGTCCGGAACGACGCTGTTTCTCTGGTGTTGTGAGATCACATGGATACCTGAGCCTTTGCGTACCTCAACGTATCCTTCTACTTCCAGCATGATGATCGCTTCACGCACCACAGTGCGGCTGACGCCCATTTCTTCTGCAATAAAGCGTTCAGCCGGTAATTTCTCGCCAACGGCATAAACCCCTTCCTCCAGACGACGTTTAAATTCCGCAGCGAGCTGCTGGTAAAGACGTCGGGATTCGGCCAACACCATAATCTTTCTCCTGCCGCACAATGATGGAATTTGTTATACCACTTCCGCCGGGCGGGAGAAACCCGGACTAGCGCGCGGCGGCCCCGGCCGACCTGACGCTCTGCTGCTTCTGATCGACTGCGGGTTGGTTGCTTAATAATGTCCAGATAGCTACTGCGCCAAGCACATCCATCAGCGCCAGCACGGCGAACAGCGGACTGAATCCCAGCGTGTCCGCCAGGGCGCCGACGATCAACGCAAACAGCGTGCTGGCGCTCCAGGCCGCCATCCCCGTCAGGCCATTGGCGGTCGCCACTTCATTGCGGCCAAACACATCGGAGGAAAGGGTTATTAACGCGCCCGACAGCGCCTGATGAGCAAAGCCGCCTACGCAAAGCAGGGCAATCGCGGTGTAGGGACTGCTAAATAAGCCAATGGTGCCGGGAGCAATCATCAGGAGCGCGCCCATAGTAACCACCAGCTTACGCGAGACGATAAGATTGACACCGAACCAGCGCTGGAACAGCGGCGGTAGATAGCCACCGATGATACAACCAAGATCGGCGAACAGCATCGGCATCCAGGCGAACAGCGCAATTTCTTTCAGATTGAAGCCGTAGGCCCGAAACATAAACAGGGGGATCCAGGCGTTGAACGTTCCCCATGCGGGCTCAGCCAGAAAGCGCGGTAGCGCGATCCCCCAGAATTGCCTGCTGCGAACAATTTGCCAGGCGCTCATTTTGGTCGCATTGCTGACCTGATGGTGCGCTTCCTGGCCTGAAAGAATGTACCGACGCTCGGTTTCATGCAGTTTTTTATGATCTTTTGGATGCTGATAAAAAATCAGCCAGCATAACGCCCAGATAAAGCTAAGGATGGCGGTAACAATAAAGGCCATCTGCCAGCTGTGCGCCACGATAGCCCAGACAACCAGAGGCGGTGCCAGCATGGCGCCAATGGACGAGCCGACATTAAAATAGCCTACCGCGATAGATCGTTCTTTGGCCGGAAACCATTCGCTGCTGGCTTTTAATCCGGCGGGGATCATCGCTGCCTCTGCCGCGCCTACGGCGGCACGAGCCAGCGCCAGCCCCGTCCAGCTGTTGGCCAACGCCGTGGCTCCGCAAAAAATCGCCCAAAGAATGGCAAACAGAGCGTAACCCACTTTCGTTCCCAGCACGTCAAGGATATAACCCGCGACGGGTTGCATCACGGTATAGCAGGCCGAATAGGCGGCGACGATATAGGAGTACTGCTGGGTCGTGATATGCAGCTGTGATTCCAGCGTAGGCGCGGCAACGGCAATCGTATTGCGTGTCAGGTAGCCCAGCACGGTGCCCAGCGTGACCAGACCTATCATATACCAACGCAGTCCTTTGATTTTACGCATAAAATTCTCCCGCTTTTTCTAATCCCTATTGATTTATGGCTTCCTTTTCAACGCGGGACGGCTTGCTGGTTGGCACCCGCACGTTAACTCTCCAACCGCCGTACTGTCAGGAGGCTGAATGCCGCAACAATAACTTGTCATACAGATTCTAAAGGAGAGAAACGTCACAATTGCAGCCCAGGCGGCTAATGTTTTTTTAATATCATATTAATCAATAGGTTATTTTTTATCCCGGCAACGCCGTCAGGCGTAAATGGCATTTTTGTGATCGGGGTTGCACAAAATTACGCCGTATCTCAATAATTGGTGTGATAACTTTGCAGCAAAGGATGTTGACCACAGGAGAAGGGTATGTCGGGTTTTATGCAGGAAGATTTTTTGCTGTCGGGGGAGTTTGCGCGCCGCTTGTACCATGAGTTTGCGGCCGGGCAGCCCATTTTTGACTACCACTGCCATCTGCCGCCGCAGCAGATTGCCGAGGATTATCGATTCAAAAATCTGTATGACATCTGGCTAAAAGGCGATCATTACAAATGGCGAGCGATGCGGGCGAATGGCGTACCGGAAGCGCTGATTACCGGTAACGGCAGCGATCGTGAGAAGTTTGCCGCCTGGGCCAGCACGGTGCCCGATACCATTGGCAATCCTCTTTACCACTGGACGCATCTTGAGCTGCGCCGACCTTTTGGCATTACGGACACGCTGCTGTCGTCGGAAACGGCGGAAGAAATATGGTCGCGGTGCAACGCGCTGTTGGCACAGGATGCGTTCAGCACTCGCGGCATCATGCAGCAGATGAATGTGAAAATGGCGGGCACGACCGACGATCCGATCGACGACCTGCGCTACCATCGCCTGCTCGCTGAAGATGCCAGTTTTGCTGTCAAAATATTGCCAGGCTGGCGTCCTGATAAGGCGCTCAATCTGGAGGCTGGCGGCTTCTGTGACTATCTGCAAAAACTGGCTGCGGTTAGCGATACGGATATTGTCCGCTTCGACGATCTCCGCCAGGCACTCAGCCGCCGGCTTGACCATTTTGCCGCTCACGGCTGTAAAATTGCCGACCATGCGCTGGATGTTGTGCTGTATGCCGATGCGGACGAAGCCACGCTGGACGGCATCCTGGCGCGGCGTCTTGCCGGAAAAAGCCCGAACGAGCTGGAGATTGCGCAATTTAAAACGGCGGTGCTGGTATGGCTTGGCGCGCAGTACGCTCAGCGCGGCTGGGTTCAGCAGTATCATATCGGCGCATTGCGTAACGCCAACAGTCGTCAGTTTGCGCGGCTGGGGCCGGACGTGGGCCATGACTCTGTTAACGACGCTCCGATCGCCGTACCGCTGGCGCGTTTGCTGGATGCCCAGCACCGAAAGGATGCGCTGCCAAAAACCATTCTCTACTGCCTGAACCCACGGGATAACGAAGTTATCGCCACGATGGCCGGCAATTTTCAGGGCGAAGGAGCGCCGGGCAAAATGCAGTTCGGTTCCGCGTGGTGGTTCAACGATCAGAAAGACGGCATGACGCGACAGCTGACGCAGCTGGCGCAAATGGGCATGCTCAGCCGTTTCGTTGGCATGTTAACCGACAGCCGCAGCTTTCTCTCCTACACGCGGCATGAATATTTCCGTCGCCTGCTGTGTGAAACGATCGGTGGCTGGGTGGATAACGGTGAAGCACCGGCCGATCTCAATCTGCTGGGCAAAATGGTGGAAAACATCTGTTTTAACAATGCGCGCGACTATTTTGCCGTTGAGCTGTAACCGCCGTCCTGAATCGTTGCGGCTCCGCTACCAGTACGGACAGAAAACGCCCTGGGCGAAACGCAATACCGGGGAAGGAGCGCAATGCCGTACCGGGACTGACCGCAAGGGTAACGTTATTGGTGCCACGACTTATCAGCAAGGGCATACGCCAGCCCCGCTTAGCTGAGGAAAACATTATGCAGCGTTATATCCGGATCGATCCTGAAGATAACGTCGCCGTCGCGCTGGCTGACCTGGCGGAAAGCGAGGCGCTGGAAGCAAACCGGCACGTAATCGTGTTGCAACAGCCTGTCGCACGTGGGCACAAGTTCGCCCTTTTACCGCTGGCTGTGGATGAGCCAGTTATAAAATATGGCCTGCCTGTTGGGCATGCCACCCAGGCGATCGCCGCAGGGGAAGGGGTCCATTCTCATAACCTCTGTACCAATCTTGGGGACGTAAATGCCTATCGCTATCGGCCGGATTTCGTCACGCTGCCAAAACCGGCTGGCGATCGCGAAGTGCAGATTTACCGCCGCCGTGACGGCAGGCCCGCCATTCGTAACGAACTCTGGCTACTGCCAACGGTTGGCTGTGTCAACGGTATAGCAAAGCAAATGGTGGCCCGCTTTATGGCAGAAAGCGAGGGCGCGACAGATATTGACGGCGTTTTCCTCTTCACCCATCCGTATGGCTGCTCGCAGCTGGGAGAAGACCATCTCAATACGCGCACCCTGCTGCAAAATATGGTGCGCCATCCAAATGCCGGCGCGGTACTGGTGATAGGTTTGGGCTGCGAAAACAATCAGATCGATGCTTTTCGCGAGACGCTGGGCGAAGTGGATGCCGATCGCGTCGGCTTTATGACGCTACAGCAGCACGATGATGAAGTGGAAGCCGGGCTGGCTCAACTACGTCGCCTGTATAAAGCGATGCGTAACGATCGCCGCGAGGCTGGACGGCTAAGCGAGCTGACGTTTGGCCTGGAATGCGGCGGCTCGGATGGCCTTTCCGGCATTACCGCTAACCCCTTGCTGGGACGTTTCTCAGACGAGGTGATAGCCAACGGCGGCACCACAGTGCTGACGGAAGTGCCTGAAATGTTTGGCGCCGAACAGACCCTGATGAACCGCTGTCGGGACGAAGCAACCTTTCGCAAAACTGTCGATATGATTAACGATTTCAAGCGTTATTTCCTGCAGCACCATCAGCCCGTTTTTGAAAACCCTTCGCCGGGCAACAAAGCGGGCGGCATCACTACCCTGGAGGAAAAGTCGCTGGGCTGCACGCAGAAAGCGGGTCGGAGCCAGGTGGTGGACGTGCTGAAATATGGCGAGCGCGTACGCAAGCCGGGGCTGAATTTACTCAGCGCGCCGGGCAATGATGCCGTGGCGACCAGCGCGCTGGCGGCGGCGGGCTGTCATATGGTGCTGTTCAGTACCGGCAGGGGCACGCCCTACGGCGGCTTTGTGCCCACCGTTAAGCTGGCGACCAACAGCGAACTGGCGGCGAAGAAACCGCACTGGATCGATTTTGATGCCGGGCCTTTGCTTCAGGGCGTGGAGATGACGACGCTACTGGAAAAATTTATCGATCTGCTGGTGGAAATCGCCTGCGGCCGTCAGACCAGAAACGAGCTGAATGATTTTCGCGAGCTGGCGATTTTTAAAAGCGGGGTGACTTTATAGCGGGCGCGTAACGCTGCGCGACAGGGCGAGAAACCCCACCCACCCGTTCGGCAGGGCAGGATTTCTCGCTGAGCAGGGCGCCATCTTTTGACGGCGCCGCCGGTTAAGCTTTTTGTTCCACCCGACGCTCTTCGGCCATGCAGGCCGCGGCGGTAAACAGAATATCGGCGGAAGAATTCAGCGCCGTTTCGGCGGAGTCCTGCAGAACGCCGATAATAAAGCCTACGGCTACCACCTGCATCGCCACATCGTTAGGGATGCCGAACATATTGCAGGCGACGGGGATCAGCAGCAGCGAACCGCCCGCCACGCCGGACGCGCCGCAGGCGCAGATGGAGGCCACAAGGCTAAGCAGGATCGAGGTGCCGATATCTACATGGATGCCCAGCGTATTCACCGCCGCCAGCGTCAGTACGGTAATGGTGATGGACGCGCCCGCCATACTGATATTGGCGCCCACGGGGATCGAGACGGAATAGGTGTCTTCATCCAGATTAAGCTTCTTCGCCAGCGCCATATTTACCGGGATATTGGCCGCCGAACTGCGGGTAAAGAAGGCGGTGACGCCGCTTTCCCGCAGGCAGGTAAAGACCAGCGGGTAAGGATTACGGCGGATCTTCCAGTAGACCAGAATGGGGTTGATAACCAGCGCCATCAGCAGCATACAGCCCAGCAGCAGGGCAAGCAGATGCGCGTACTGCCACAGCGCCGAAAAGCCGGTAGAGGCCAGAATCGACGCCACAAGGCCGAAAATACCGACAGGAGCGAAGCGGATCACAATACGCACCAGGTAAGTCACGGCGTCGGAGGCATCATTCAGGAAAGCGCGCGTGGTGTCGCTGCTGTGGCGGAAAGCGAAGCCCAGGCCAATCGCCCACACCAGGATGCCGATATAGTTGGCATGCATCAGCGCGTCGATCGGGTTGGAAACCATGCTCATCAGCAGGCCGTTTAAGACGGCCAGGATACCGGACGGCGGCGTGATTTCATTATTGGCGGCGCTCAGCGTCAGCGTCTGCGGCAGCAAATGGCTGAACGCCACAGCCAGCACGGCGGCAAAAAACGTGCTCAGCAGATACAGTATCACGATAGGGCGGATAGAGGTTTTCTGGCCCTGCTTGTGGTTGGCGATAGAGGAGATCACCAGCACCATGACCAGCAGCGGCGCTACGGCTTTCAGCGCGCTGACAAACAGCGAGCCGAACAGGCTGACGGAAAGCGCGCTCTCTTTGGAAAACCACGCCAGCGCCACGCCAGCGACCAGACCGATCAAGATCTGCGTAACCAGGCCTGCCTGCATCAGACGCTGCAACAGGCCGGGACGATTCTTTTCAATACTCATATAAAAACCAGCTGTAAAAGTGATGGAATGCGCCTCAGCGTCGTGTGCGCTGAACTGACGGCATCGGTGTGTTTGCGCAGGCAGTATAAGGAAATGTGTTGGCAGGGGAAGCGAAAAGTGGCCCGACGGCGGCGGAATATTCTGCCGTCGGGCCTGGCTGTTACGTCAGGGTAAAAGTTATTTCCGCAGCGCTAAACGATCGTTGCGGCGGTTAACCAGAGCGTTAATCAGCAGCGTAATGGCCAGGATACCGCCGACGATGCTCAACGAAACCGCCACCGGAATATGATAGAAATCGACGATCAGCATCTTGATACCGATAAAAATCAGCACGATCGCCAGACCATATTTCAGCATAGAGAAGCGTTCCGCCACGTTAGCCAGCAGGAAGTACATCGCGCGCAGGCCAAGAATAGCGAACAGGTTAGAGGTCAGGACGATAAAGGGATCGGTAGTAACGGCAAAAATAGCCGGAATGCTGTCCACGGCGAAAATAACGTCGCTCAGCTCGACCATAATCAGCACCAGCAGCAGCGGCGTGGCGTAGAGCAGGCCGTTGCGGCGCACAAAGAACTTTTCGCCTTCCAGGTTATCGGTCATGCGCAGATGGCCACGCAGCCAGCGCACCACCGGCTTATCGCCTACCGCGCCTTCATCGCCGCCTGCCATCGCCATTTTGACGCCGGTAAACAGCAGAAACGCGCCGAACAGGTAGAGGATCCAGCTGAATTCCGACACCAGCCAGCTGCCGGCGAAAATCATGATGGTACGCAGCACGATGGCGCCCAGCACGCCGTAAATCAGCACGCGTCGCTGAAGCGCAGCAGGAACGGAGAAGTAGCTGAACAGCATCAGCCAGACGAAAACGTTATCGACGGCCAGCGCTTTTTCCAGCACGTAACCGGTCAGAAAGGCGAGGGATTGCGTATGGGCGATCTGCGGCCCGACGGTTTCTTTCAGATACCACCACAGCCCGGCGGCGAACAGCAGCGAGAGGCTAATCCAGACCAGCGACCAGAAGGCGGCCTGCTTCATCGACATGGTTTGCGCGCCGCGCCGCCCCTGCATCAGCAGATCGATGGCCAGCATAATCACCACCACGACAGCAAAGCTGCCCCAAAGTAACGGCGTGCCTACAGTATTCATAGTTTTTTCCTTTCAAAAATAAAATGGCCAACATCGGAAGACGTCAGCCACACTATTTTTGCTGTGAGCAAACCTCGCCTTCCGGCAAGGTCTCACTTACAGTCAGCTTGCTGACTGCCCGGCAACCGGGCGCTTACGCACCGTAATGACGATTGACCGACGAAGAAGTTACTCCCCTTTACAGCAGTGAAGATAGTGGCCGCGAGCACATTGGTCAATCTTACGCAGAAATATTTAGCAATATTTACACGACGGCCAGCGCATCGGCAGGAAAAACCACGCCGGTCTGGCGACGGATCTCCGTCAGCAGCGCCGCTGTGATGCGCGTCACGGTCAGGCCCGGATGGTCTACAGCGTGTTCTTCCACCAGCCGGACAAAGGTTTCCGCTTCGTACAGTAACGTGTTGATGTGCTGAGGCTGGCTAAGATCCTGCGGCTTCGCGCCGCGCGGTATGAAATGGATCTGCTGGCAGTCGGCCAGCTGCCCGATAACCAACGATCCCGCTTCGCCCTGGATTTCGCCGGGCAGATCGGACTGGCTGACTTTGGAGTGCAGCAGCGTCACGTCGAAACCGTCGTAGCTCATAACCACCGTACCGTGGGCGTCGACGCCGCTCTCCAGCAGCGAAGCCGTGGCGACCACGCGCGCCGGCTCGCCCCACAGGCTGACCGCCGCTGCCAGGCAGTAGTAGCCGATATCCATTATCGAGCCGTTTGACCAGGCCGGATTAAACGTATTCGGGTTCTCTCCCTCCAGATAGCGCTGATAGCGTGATGAATACTGGCAGTAGCTAAACAGCGCCTTGCGCAGCTTGCCGACCTTCGGCAGCGCCTGGCGCAAAATGTGAAAGTTCGGCAGGCTGGCCGTTTTAAACGCTTCGAACAGCACCACCTGATTAGCGCGCGCGCAGGCGATCATCGCTTCCGCTTCGCGAAGGTTAGAGGCGAGCGGCTTCTCACAAATCACGTGCTTCTTGTGCTGTAAAAACAGCAGCGCCTGCTGACAGTGCAGCGCGTTGGGGCTGGCGATATAAACGGCGTCTACCGCCTCCGACTGCGCCAGCCGATCGAGAGAGGTAAAAAAATGCTCAACGGGATAGTCGCGGCTGAAGGCCTGAGCCTGCTCCAGCGTGCGTGAATAAATGGCGGTAAGCTTCATTTTCCCGGTTTCGTGCGCGGCGTCGACAAACTGACGCGTAATCCAGTTGGTTCCAATAACAGCGAAGCGGATCATAATTTTTCCCGAACGGTTGATTCATTGAGCCGGGCGCCGTGCGCGCCGTAACCTTATCTACCAGCGTAGCAGGCAAAAAAGCGCGGCGGGCGCGCTGACTATTTGATTTTTAACGCTGCCTCTCTCACGATAAGAGCAGGTTAACGGCGGCGAGGTCAAAAAATTCATGTCCACAGGCAGTAAACATGCACTTAACTGGACCAGCCTGCTGGTCGCTATTCCTGTGGGGCTGGCGGCTTCGCTGGTGACGCTGGGCTTCCGCCTGCTGATAGAAGGCATCAATCTGCTGATGTTCGGCAGCCGTCAGGATGTGACCCAGGCCATCGGCGTCTGGCCCTGGTATACGTGGCCGCTAATTGTCGGCGGCGGCGGGGTACTGGCCGGATTTTTTCTGCGCTACGCCACCGCTATTGAACAGAAAGCGACGGTTCGCACCGATTATCTGGAAGTGATCAACGCCAGGCTGGACGCGGTGCCGACCAAAACCTCGCTGTTTCGCGCGCTCTCTTCCATCGCCAGCATCAGCAGCGGCGCGTCCATTGGTAAAGAAGGGCCGATGGTGCAGCTTTCGGCGCTGGTGGGCAGCCTGATGGGACGCTTCTGCTTCAAAAATCTGCCGCTGAAGAACACGGACGTCGTGGCGATGGCCGCGGCAGCCGGGCTCTCTTCCGTTTATCATGCACCGCTTGCCTCGGCTATCTTTGTGGCGGAAATCGCGTTCGGCATTTCCGCCTTACAGCGGCTGATCCCGCTGATTATCTCGGCTGGCGTGGCCGTGCTGACCATGTCCGCGCTGGGCTATCGTTCCGCCATCTACCCTTTTGCCCACGCGCAGTTTGCGCTGACGCCGGAAAACATGCTGCTGACGGTGCTGATTGGCCTGCTGGCGGGCCTGGCCGGCTGGACGCTGATTTGGCTGATCGCGCAGAGCCGTAAGCGCTTTAGCCGCGTTAAAAGCCTGCCGCTGCGGCTGGGGCTGGGCGGCGTAATGGTGGGCGTGCTGGCTATCGGCAGCACTAAGGTGCTCGGCAACGGCTATGAGGTGATTGTGGAGATCATGGCCGGCAGCTTTATGCTAAAAGGGCTGATTGCGCTGCTGCTGTTAAAGATGCTGGCCACGGCTATTTCGGTTGGCTCCAACGCTGTCGGCGGGCTGTTTACGCCATCGCTGCTGACCGGCGCGCTGTTGGGCGTGGTGGTTGCCAGCCTGGCCGCGCTGGCCGGGCTGCCGGTGGATAACGTCGTCATTTTCGCCGCTGTGGGCATGGGCGCGGTGCTGGCCTCGGTCAGCCAGGCGCCGCTGATGGCGATGCTGATGGTGCTGGAAATGACGCTAAACAGCAGCCTGCTGTTTCCAACCATGATCGCCTGCGTGCTGGCTTTTATGGTGGTGTACCGTCTGCAATCCAGCAGCACCTATCCGGTTATTCAGCGCCATTTCAGCCGTTCGGACGCCAAGTTCGATTTTGACAACGGCATTATCTCGCAGTTTATCGTTTCCGGCGCGGCGCTACAGCCGCAGGATCCCGTCGGCAAGGCGCTGGCGGTGAGCTCGCTGAAGCGCGAACGTTTCGTCTATGTGATTAACGAAACCGGTCAGTTTATGGGCGCGGTGTCGATCCACGATATTTCGCGCAAGGTGCTGGATAAGGAGATTACGCTGAACTCGCCGATAAGCTGCGTAACGGACGAGAATTTCCCTTATATTTTTGAGAATCAAACCATTACGGAAGGTTGGGAAGCCTTCGCCAGGGTGACGCTGGAGCGTCTGCCGGTGCTGAATAATCCTGTCGAGCGCAAGTTTCTGGGCGCGCTTACCAAAACCAGCCTGATCCAGAAAGCAAAGGACTTTTTATAATGCGACAGCAGGTCGCGGCGAGCACGGAGGCACGTCGCGGCGGCGCTAGCTTTCTCTGCCGCGCAGCGCCTGTTCGGTCAGCCACAGGCGCGTATCAAATTCCAGCTGGTGATACTGCGGCTCCATATGGCAGCAAAGCTGATAAAACGCCTTGTTATGATCTTTCTCTTTAATGTGCGCCAGCTCGTGTACCACGATCATGCGTAAAAATGCCTCCGGCGCCTGTTTAAAAATGGTCGCCACGCGGATTTCCGCCTTCGCCTTCAGCTTGCCGCCCTGCACGCGGGAGATGGCGGTGTGCAGCCCCAGCGCGTGTTTCATTACCTTGATTTTGCTGTCGTAAATCACTTTATTCAGCGGCGGCGCGTTACGCAGGGCCTGGTTTTTCAGCGTCAGCGCGTAGTCATATAACGCTTTGTCGCTGGTGATGGCGTGCGTGTCGGGATAGCGTTTTTGCAGTACTTCGCCCAGCCGCTGCTGATCGATTAGCTGCTGCACCTGAGTCAGCAATGACTCCGGATAACCTTGTAAATAGAGTAAAGACACAGGCGCTCCCACATAAATAATGGTCGAAAGCCGGATTTTATCATGCGGACGCCGCGCCGGGGGATCTTTGCGTCGACGGCGCGTGACGTTGCAAGCCTTAAGACCTTTTCGCATACTGTCGGTTTAGTGAATGATTCGGAGTCATCATGATTGATTACAGAGAGCTGTTCAGCGCGGGCGCGGGCTTTGAGGCTTTTGCCAAAACCGGCCTGGCTGGCGAAATTGCCGCCGTCAAAGAGGCGCGCGCGAAGCTGAACTCGGAAGAGTATGTTTCCAGCGAGCTGAAGGAGCAGGTAAAACAGGTGCGCGGCGCTTATTATCTGCTGACCGCAGCGGAATTGTGGTGTCCGGACTGCCAGCGCAACGTGACCGCGATGCAGTTTATCAGCGAGCTACAGCCGACCATCTCCCAGGCGATTATCAGCAAAAGCCGGGCGGAACGTACGCTGCTGCCCGCGCTGGCGCTGGATAAGGTGCGGATCCCTTTTACCGTGGTGCTGGATGAGAAGTTTGAGCCGATCGGCACTTTTGTGGAAAGACCGGAAAAAGCGATCCACGGCGGTGAAGCCGAGCTACAGGCCTATCGGGAAGGTCGGCTGTTAAACGCAACCATTGAGGACATTCTCGCTATTATTCATCAGCATCAGGCAACCCGCAGCTGACGGCAGCCGCAGGCAGCGCGGATCCGTCAGGAAAAAATCAGCAATTTCAGGCGATAACAAAGTCAGCGCGGCACGGCGGCGACAAAAGAAGAAAAGGTGACAGCGGTCGCAACTCTCGCCTGAACAAGAAAAACATTTACTGTCGGCGCATTTTAGGGGATAACTCGCGGGAATTTTTATCCAGCCGGAGATCCCATGAGCCAATTCGAACTGAGCCACCGCACGCTGACGCTGCACCGTTTTCCCCAGATGCGTGAAGAAAGCCCGTTACAGGCGTGGGACGCCGCCGATGAATATTTGCTGCAACAGGTTGCGGACAAGCCTGCCAACGGCACGACGCTGATCTTTAACGACACCTTTGGCGCGCTGGCCTGTGCGCTGGTGGGCGAAGAACTTTTTAGCATCAGCGACTCGTGGATCAGCCAGCAGGCGACGCGGCAGAACCTGCTGGAAAACGGCATGGACGAAGGCGACGTGCATTTCCTGGACAGCCTGGCCGCGCTGCCCGCCAGCCCGGGCCGCGTGCTGATAAAAATCCCTAAATCCCTTGCGCTGCTGGAGCAACAGCTGCGCGCGCTGCGCCATGTGGTAACGCCGGAAACGCAGGTTATCGCGGCGGGTAAAGCAAAAGATATTCATACCTCGACGCTACAGCTGTTCGAGCGCGTGCTGGGGAAAACCACCACGTCGCTGGCGGTAAAAAAAGCGCGGCTGATCTACTGTACGCCAGCGCTGCCGGAACTGGCCGCAGGCGCGGAAACCTACAGCTGGCCGCTGGACGGCACGCCTTACCACATTCATAACCACGCCAACGTGTTTGCCCGCAGCGGGCTGGACGTCGGCGCGCGTTTCTTTATGGCGCATCTGCCGGATAATATCGACGGTGAAATTGTCGATCTGGGCTGCGGCAACGGCGTAATCGGCCTGATGGCGCTGGAGCAGAACCCCACGGCGGAAGTGCATTTCGTTGATGAATCCTGGATGGCGGTCGCCAGCAGCCGGATGAACGTGGAGGTTAACCGCCCGCAGGACATGGCGCGCAGCCACTTTGCGGTCAATAACTCGCTGGCCGGTTTTCCTTCCGATCGCCTGCATGCGGTGCTTTGCAATCCGCCTTTCCATCAGCAGAACACGCTGACCGATCATATTGCCTGGCAGATGTTCCGCGATGCGCGCCGCTGTCTGCAATACGGCGGCGAGCTGCGCATCGTCGGCAACCGTCATCTCGACTACTATCGCAAAATGAAGAAGCTGTTCGGCAACTGCACCACCGTCGCCTCTAACCAAAAGTTTGTGATCCTGCGTTCGGTAAAACTGCGTTAACGCCGCCTGATCCAGGCATATCGCTGCTGATAGCCATGCTGAAAATGGCCGTTGCGGCGATAGCTCGCCTGTTCTTCCGCCATACAATAGGTGCAGATGCCGCTCAGCTCGATTTGCGCTTCCGGCACGCCTGCGCGCATCGCCATGCGTTTCGCCAGCAGCGGCAGATCGAACCAGACGCCCTGCGTGGTGCCGATTGCCTGCGCTCTGACCGCCTGCGGATTGCGATATTGCCGCGTGGAGTACGCCAGCAACGGCTGCAGGTCGTGCGGGTTTTCCTGACGCATAGCCGCGATGCGATCCTCGCCCAGTTCATAACAGCACGGCCCAATCGACGGGCCAACGGCAAGATACAGGCTGTCCGGCGTTGCACCGCGCTCGCAAAGCCGATGGATAGCCTGAATGAGCACGCCTTTTAGCGCGCCGTTCAGCCCGGCATGAACGGCGGCGACCTGCTTCTGCCGCACGTCGGCGATCAGCACCGGCAGGCAGTCGGCGGTATAGACCGCAACGGGGTACAAATCTGTGGCAATCAGGCCGTCGGCCTCGTGGCTTTTCACCGGCAGCGCTTCGCTGCTCAGCAGGACATTAGCCGTGTGGCGCTGACGATTCATGATGCTTTCCGGCGGCGGCGGCTCGCCAGCGGGCTGAAAAGCATGATCGAGCCAGGCAAGAGAAGAGAGCAGGGTGGAATGGTAAGCGTGCGGCATCGGGCGACCTTTTTAACGGATGTCCTGAGTCCTGACAGCTTAACCTGGCGATGTGAACGGCGGATAACTTTTGTTGCCGCCGCCGGGAAAAGCTTCGCCGCGCTGGTGTGGCTAAATCGTTAATGCCAGCCGCGTGCCCTGGGCGATAGCGCGCCGTGCATCCAGCTCTAACGCGCGATCCGCGCCGCCGATAATGTGCACCGGACGGTCGCCCAGCGCTTCCGCCAGACGACGATCGGACTGCTGGCCCGCGCAGATCACCACGTTATCCACCGCCAGCAGAACCGGCTCGCCCTGATGCAGAATATGCAGGCCGTCATCGTCAATTTTCAGATACTGCACGTCGCCCCACATCTTGACCTGACGCATCTGTAGGCTGGCGCGATGGATCCAGCCGGTGGTTTTGCCAAGGCTGGCGCCGGGTTTGCCTGGCCTGCGCTGAAGCAGCCAGATTTGGCGCTCGCTCTGCGGAGGCTGCGGTGTCGTCAGGCCGCCAGGCTGTTGCAGCGTGCGGTCAATGCCCCATTCCTGACAGAAAGCCGTGATGTTCTGACTGGTTGGCTCGCCGTGCTGGGTCAGATACTCGGCAATATCAAAACCAATACCGCCCGCGCCGATAATCGCCACGCGCTTGCCCACCGGTTTTTTATCGCGCAGCACCGCCAGATAGCTCAGCACGCTGGGATGGTCGATACCGGGGATTTCCGGCGTGCGCGGCAATACGCCGGTTGCCAGCACCACCTGGTCATATCCGGCCAGATCTTCTGCCGTGACGGCATGATTAAGCCGCAGCGTAACGTTATTCAGCATCAGCTGGCGCGTGTAATAGCGTAGCGTCTCGCTGAACTCCTCTTTGCCCGGAATTTGCCTGGCAAGCGTAAACTGACCACCGATAACGGCTGCCCGATCGAACAGCGTGACGCGATGTCCTCGTGCGGCAGCATTTACCGCAAAAGCCAGTCCGGCCGGCCCGGCACCGACTACGGCCAGGTTTTGCGGCTTTGCCGCGGGCGCGATCGCCATTTCGGTTTCGTGGCAGGCACGCGGATTAACGAGGCAGGAGGTCAGCTTGCCTGCAAATATCTGATCCAGGCACGCCTGGTTGCAGCCGATGCAGGTATTGATTTCATCGCTGCGGCCTTCCTGCGCCTTACGTACAAAGGCCGCATCGGCCAGGAAAGGACGCGCCATCGACACCATATCGGCGTAGCCTTCATCCAGCAAAGCCTGCGCCACGTCCGGATGATTGATGCGGTTAGTGGTAATCAGCGGCACGGTCAGATGCTGCTTCAGCTGCTTTGTCACCCAGCCGAAAGCGCCGCGCGGAACGGAGGTGGCAATAGTGGGAATGCGCGCCTCGTGCCAGCCGATGCCGGTATTGATCAGCGACGCGCCCGCTTTTTCTACGGCTTGTGCCAGCCGCACCGTCTGCGGTAGCGTGTTGCCCTGTTCCACCAGGTCGAGCATCGACAGGCGATAGATAATGATAAACGCCTCGCCGACCGCCTGACGAACCGCCCGCACGATTTCCAGCGCGAACCGCATGCGCCGCTGCTCGTCGCCGCCCCATTCGTCGTCGCGCTGATTGGTTCTGGCAGCCAGAAATTGGTTAATCAGGTAGCCTTCTGAACCCATGATTTCCACGCCGTCGTAGCCTGCCTGTTTCGCCAGTGCGGCACAGCGCGCAAAATCAGCGATAAGCGTCAGGATGCTCTCATGACTCAGCACGGCTGGCTTAAAGGGATTGATGGGCGCCTGTAATGCGGACGGCGCAACCAGGCCTGGCTGATAGCTGTAACGACCAGCATGTAAAATCTGCAGCGCAATCTTGCCGCCGGCCTGATGCACGGCTTCGGTGACTACGCGGTGGTGCGCAAGCTGGTCAGGATGGTTGAGGACGGAAGCGCCAGCCGTGACCACGCCTTCCGCCGAGGGAGAAATCCCGCCGGTAACAATCAGCGCCACGCCTGCGGCCGCGCGTTCCGCATAAAAAGCGGCCAGGCGGCGCGGGCCGTCGGGATGCTCCTCCAGCCCGGTATGCATCGATCCCATCAGCACACGGTTTTTTAACTGGGTGAACCCTAAATCCAAAGGCGAAAAAAGTGAGCGGCTCATAGTTGCGATCGTCAAAGTGGTCGGATGAGTTCCACTGTAGCGGCGGCGCCCTGTTTCCGAAAGCGGTGCAGATAAAATTGTGATGTATGCCCGGCTAATTGGATAAAACGGGAGTGGGTGGACCTGGTGTAGTCGTTGGAATGGGTGGCGTTGCTGGAATTGGTGTAGTCGTGGGACTTGGTGGACTTGGTGGACTTGGTGGACTTGGTGGACTTGGTGGACTTGGTGGACTTGGTGGACTTGATAGATTTGGTATGGTCGCTGGACTTGGTGGAGTCGTTGGAATTGATGGCTTTGGTGCGGTCGTTAGAGTTAACGGAATCGGTAGATTCGGTAGATTCGGTGGAGGCTGAACTCAGCCGTTTCGCCATCATCGCTGAAGCTTTTAACCTTCAGGTACTTTCATCCTTCTTTTCGTACCAAGTGCATATTATTAAAAACTAAAATTTTACATTTTATAGCGGACCTTTTTATAACGTTCGGATCGCTGTTATTTGATTGACCCCACAGCTGAGTGTTGGCTCCCCGGACGCCGTTGCAGGAATTGCCGAGCCGTCACGCAACTCTGCGTTTTGCCGGTGGGATAACAAGGGAAAAGGGGTAAACTGCGCGGCGGGTGCTCTGGATCTTTCGGTCCCGGGCATGGCAAGGGACAGAAAGAGAAAGGCCCCACCCGATATTATCAAAGTGAGGCCAACCCTTATGTCCAACAACATAAAGGTAGCCTTTTACCCGCTGAAAAGCAACGGAGAAGGAAGCCAATGAAGGCAGCAAAGTTACTCTTTTTGAGCCTGCTCATCTTCTGTGTAACGGTACTGATATTTACATGGATAACGCGCGGCTCGCTGTGTGAACTGCATATCAGACAGGGAGGAACGGAGGTTGTCGCCAGCCTGGCTTACGAATCCGGAAGGTAAGGCGACCCGGCGGCGGGCGTAGTCCCGCCGCCTGTTGCGGCATGATCCACGAGCACCCTTCTTTTTGTACGTTACTCTTTTTCTTAGGGCCATAAATATTGATAAATGGACTTGCGGATTATATTTGTGGCGGCTCTGTTTTAACGGTCAGTACGGTATTTTTTGATCGACCCCACGATCGGGAATGCGATCCGTTGACGCCGTTGCAGGAATTGCCGAGCTGTCACGCAACTCTGCGCTTTGCCGGTGGGATAACAAAGGGAAAGGGGTAAACTGCGCGGCGGATGCTCTGGATCTTTCGGTCCCGGGCATAGCAAAGGACAGAAAGAGAAAGGCCCCACCCGATATTATCAAAGTGAGGCCAACCCTTATGTCAGACAACATGAAGGTAGCCTTTTACCCGCTGAAAAGCAACGGAGAAGGAAGTCAGGGAGAGGGATGTGTGTCAGGTCGCCTGATTGCCATCGCATCTTGTTATGCCGCTGCTGCAAAGAGAGTTTTTTTACGGCACTAAAGCCATATTCAGAAAAAAGCGTGGATAAAAGGGCCGGGCGTACGGCCTCATCTTTGGGCTGGTATTGCAAAACCAGCACAGCCCTCTATGCTGCGTTAGCAAATTCTTGCTTCAGAGAGCATAAAATGAGATTTCCCGGCCTGACCAAAGGATTTTTTCTCTTAATCCTGCTTATCGTGACCGTCGCTTTTTTCGAGGTGCTGCAACCTTATTATTCCGCTGTGTTGTGGGCAGCGATCCTGGCGGTCATTTTCCATCCGATGAAAAACAAAATCCGCCAGTGGATGGGAGAAAGAAACGGCGCCGCCTCCCTGGTGACCGTGGCGATTATCTGTCTGATCGTTATTACGCCGCTGGCGCTGATCCTCTCGTCGCTGGCGGTTGAGTTCAACATCGTTTACAGCAAAATTCAGGCTAACAGCACGCCGCTACCGACAATGATGACGAATACGGTGCACCATCTTCCGCAATGGGCGCAAAATTACCTGGCCGATCATCAGCTGAATACCGTGGGCGGCATTCAGCAGAAGCTTTCTCAGGTTGCGTTGCGGGGCAGCCAGTATCTGGCCGGCAGCGTGTTCCTGATCGGGAAAAGCAGCCTGAGCTTTGCGTTAGGCTTCGGTATCATGCTTTACCTGCTGTTCTTCCTGCTGAAAGACGGCTCCTGGCTGGTCAACATTATTCTGAAATCGCTGCCGCTTTCACGCTATGCAAAACACCATCTGCTGGCGAAGTTCGCTGCGGTGGCCCGCGCTACGGTAAAAGGCACGGTCGTGGTAGCGGTGGTGCAGGGCGCGCTTGGCGGCTTTGCCTTCTACGTGACCGGCATTGATGCCAGCCTGCTGTGGGGCGCGCTGATTGCTTTCCTGTCGCTGGTGCCGGCCGTAGGTTCGGCTATTGTCTGGGTGCCCGCCGCCATCTTCTTTTTCTCTACCGGATTAATTTGGAAAGGCATTTTCCTGGTCGCTTTCTTTGTGGTGATTGTAGGCCTGGTGGATAACTTCCTGCGGCCGTTGCTGGTAGGCAAAGACACTAAGATGCCGGATTATCTGATCCTCATTTCTACGTTAGGCGGAATGGAAATCTACGGCATCAACGGTTTTGTCATTGGCCCGCTGATTGCCGCAATGTTTATTGCCTGCTGGAACCTGCTTTCCGGACGCGATCACGAAGGCAACAGCGAAGAGCTGGACCCAGAGTTTATTGAGGAAGGCAAAACACCGCCGGCCAGCTGATTAAATGCGGCCCTGCGGGGCCGCTTTCATTTCTGCGCTTCTTCAGGCAGCTCACGATAAAATCCCATCCCTATCAGCCTGCCGAATAAAAATGGCAGGAAAGGGCGACGACGCAGCCAAAGCTCCATACGACCGGGCGGCTTGCGTCGAGGCTTTTTCCCCGCTTTGCTAATCATAATTTGCAGCGACTGCGTAGCCCAGGTAGCGAAAGCGCGCCGCCGCTGGACTTTCTCCAGATCTTTCAACGTCAGCGAACCCTTTCTCAAAGGCCCTGACAGAAGATTAGCGGTCGCTACGGCATCCTGGATCGCCAGGTTGACCCCCACGCCGCCGATGGGTGACATGGCGTGCGCGGCATCCCCAATACACAGCAGGCCAGGTTTGGCCCACTGCTGCAAACGGTCGATGCGGATCTCCAGCAGCTTAACCCGATCCCAGTCGGCAATTTCCAGCTGGAGTCGCTCAAGGGAAAAAGGCGAAGCGCTGGCAACCTGCTGCAGAAAAGCGGAAAGTCCGGTTTCCTGCAAAGCAGTAAAGCTGCCCTGGGTAATCGAATAGCCGCACTGCCAGTAGTCGCCGCGATCGATCATTATAAAATGGTTCTTAGGCCCACGATGGCCTGGCGACCATTCAGGATCGTCGGCCTGTTTAGCGACTTTCATCCACAGAACATCGCGTGGCGAGCCGAAACGCTGTACTTCCAGACCGGCGAGCTCTCGAATGACGGAGCGGCGGCCATCGCAGCCAATAACAAGATTGCTGCGGAATTCGCGCGCTTCGCCTTCCACTGTCGCCTTAACGCCTTTGATCTGGCCCTGCTCTTCAATTAATGCGTCAACCTTTGCGTTCTGGATTAGCTGAAAACCGGGCAGCTGTAAGGCTTTAGCGTGCAGGAAGTTCAGAAAATCCCACTGCGGCATAAAAGCGATATATTTACAGCGGGTAGGCAGACGAGTGAAATCCGCCATCGTCGCGGGCTGACCATCGATTTCGCCGTAAAGCCTCTCTGCTTTTTGGTGTGGCAGCGCCAGAAATTCATCCAGAAAACCCAATCGCCAGATAATTTCCAGCGTAGAGGGATGGATAGTGTCGCCACGAAAATCCCGTAAAAAATCCCCGTGTTTTTCCAGTATCGTCACAGGAATGCCGTTGCGCGCCAGCAGATAACCCAGCATCAGCCCGGCCGGGCCTGCGCCGACGATGCAGCAGGAAGAAGGGGTAGAGGTGTTCATTCAGGACCGTCCGGCTAACTCAATAAATGATAATTGTTATCATTGGTCAGGAAGAAGATCAAACTACATCGGGCCGGACAGCACTAATGTTTCATATTGGTGCTGGCAAAGCTGCGCTGCGGCAAGCCGATACAGGCAACCGGTTTAGCATAGTCCGGCAGGTTTTAGCGCTATGAGAAAAGGCGTGTGTTTTTATTATTAACAGGCTAACCCTTACTTCACTTAATTAGAAATAAGAGCAGTTTTGTAGCGTTTCATCAGCGGATGATCAGCATGGCAATTAATTGTTCTGCTTTCTAAGGCTGCAAAGAGGGCCGTAGCGTAATAGCGGCAGCAGCGACCTTCCGGCGCCTGAGCCCGCTTTTTGCTCAGTACGCTAAACGGCCCGAAAGGGCCGTTTAGCGTACTGACAAACCTGGAACAGGGTGAATCTGGCAGCACCCCATAGACTCAAGGTGCAGGGAACACAAGCAGAGGAGGAAAGCGTCCCGCGCCATGGACGGCGTGGGTCGAGCTGTCAGGGACGACGTTTTTTGCGTCTTTCCGATCTGACCGTGTTCCCTGCACAGACTCGATCTTGCCGCTGACCTGACCAGACTTTGTCAACAATCTCGTTTTTTATTGCGGCTCTTTCGGCAGCTCGCGATAAAAGCCGATGCCAATCAGGCGGCCAAACAGGAAAGGCAAAAACTTCCGCTTGCGCAGCCACTTCTCCATGTTACCGGGCGGTTTGCGGCGCGGTTTCTGCCCTGCCTTGCTTATCATGATTTGCAGCGACTGCGTTGCCCATGTGGCGAAAATCCGGCGACGCTGCACCTTTTGCAGATCTTTGAGCGTAAGCGAACCGGCCTTTAATGGTGCAGAGAGCAGATTGGCAGCGGCAACGGCATCCTGAATCGCCAGGTTGACGCCAACGCCGCCAATCGGCGACATCGCATGGGCCGCATCGCCAATGCAGAGCAGTCCCGGCTTTGCTCACTGCTGCAGGCGATCGATACGGATCTCCAGCAGCTTTACCCGATTCCAGTCCGTTACTTCCTGTCGCAGCCGCGCGAGGGTAAAAGGCGATGCCTCCGCCAGCGTTTCCAGAAATGAAGGCAAACCGGCCTGCTGCAGCGCCTCCAGGCTCGCTTTGGGAATGGAGTAGCCGCACTGCCAGTAATCGCCGCGATCGATCATAATAAAATGCTTCTTCGGCCCGCGATGTCCCACGGACTATTCAGGATCGTCGGGCAGTTTGGCAATTTTCAACCACAGCACATCGCACGGCGCCCCAAAATTTTGTACGGCCAGGTCAGCATGTTTACGCACTGCCGAGTTACGGCCGTCGCAGCCAATCACCAGCTCGCTACGAATTTCCTGCTGCTCACCGTCAATGGTGGCTTTAACACCGCACACTTTACCCTGTGCTTCGATCAGCCCATCAACCTGCGCATTATGAATAAGCGTAAAGCCCGGCAGTTCTGCGGCCTTCGCGTTGATAAAGTTCAGGAAATCCCATTGCGGCATAAAGGCGATGTATTTGCATTGGGTAGGAAGACGGGTGAAATCCGCCATGGTGGCTTCCTGACCGTCGATCTCGCCGGAGAGCCTTTCCGCTTTCTGATGTGGCAGCGCCAGAAATTCCTCCAGAAAGCCCAGCCGCCAGATAATTTCCAGCGTAGAGGGATGAATAGTATCGCCGCGAAAATCGCGCAGAAAATCGGCATGCTTTTCCAGCACGGTGACGGGAATGCTGTTGCGGGCCAGCAGATAACCGAGCATCAGCCCGGCAGGGCCCGCGCCTGCGATACAGCAGGATGAGGGGAGTGAGGCGCGGGAAGAGGTCATGGCATTGCGTCCAAAAATAAGTATTACGTGATAATAGTTATCTTGTCGCTTACCAGGAAAGCGATTCCTTGCTGGCTTTGAGATTCTGCTTATACATCATATCCAGCGTCACATAACTGCACATATCAATTGAGCCCTTGCAGTAATCGCTGATGACCTTGTTAAGAATGGTTCGATCTTTCGCCGCGGTGAGATGTTTGAAGGCGTTAAGATTCTGCTTTTCCATCATGCGAAGCGTGGTCGGCTGGCACATATCGATGCTGCCTTCGCAGTAATCCTTCTTAACTTTGGCCTGAATATATTCAATCACTCCTTTTTTTTGCGCTTCTGAACCGTCGAAATCCATTGGATGAACAAAAGCGGCATTAGCCGCGCAGGCGGCAAAAAATAACGCGAATCCCAGAAATTTTTTCATGCTGAAAAACCTTAAAAAAAACGAACAGTTAAGATTAATCTTATTTTTACGAGATGTGAAGCCCTCTAAGTGAAGGATCGATAAGCTATTTTAATCTCCCGCTGAAGCAAGAAAAGGAGATAAAAAAGCCACCTCCTGCGAAGTGGCTCAATCGCTATCGCTGCAGGCGCAGCATGCTGGAAAGTGCCGACAGCGCCGATATCAGGCAGGCCAGTCCAAATACCCAGACGGCGAACCGCATTCCGGCCGGGTCGCTCAATCCGTTAAGCAGGGCAATGACCATCGCCACCAGCGCCGCGCCGATCGACTGGCCGGCGGTTCTCGCCGTTGATAAAACGCCAGAGGCGGTTACCGTACGGTTCGCGGCGACATTGGAAAACATCTCTTTGTTATTCGGCGGCAGGAACAGCCCATAGCCGATCCCGCAAACCGCCACCCGCCACAGGAAATCATTGACCGTGGCGGCTTCCGGCAGCAGCGCCAGCGACCCCAGGCCCAGGCAGAAAATCACCACGCCGACGGTAGAAATTTGCGCCGGATTTAAACGGTTAGAAAGTCTGCCTGCAAGCGGGGCGCAGACGGCTACGGCAATCGGCCATGGCGTAAAGATAAACGCGGCCTCCAGCACGGAATAGTGGAAGGCGTGCTGCAGAACAAACGGCAGCCCGACCAGCGCCATCCCCTGCGCCACAAACATGGAGACGGAAGAGAGCACCGCAAAGGTGTATTGCCGGGAATGGAAGATATCAAAAGGCAGCAGCGGATGTTTTGAACGCCTCTGCGCGTTAACAAAAATGGCGATCAGCACTGCCGATGCGACGCCGCACAGCACGAGCGTGCGGCTATCCCAGCGGCCGATCTGATCGACTGCGACAACCATCAGGCCTAATGCAGTGGCCGACGTTATCGCGCCTCCCCAGTCGAAGCCTTTTTCCTTCTCCGCATCCACGCCCAGAGAGACAAACGAAAACACGATGGCAAGCGCCCCCAGCGGAAGATTGATATAGAACAGCCAGGGCCACGAGAGATAAGAGATGATCAGCCCGCCCAGCGCAGGGCCAATCGCCGTTCCCACCGCAAACGCCAGCGCGTTCAGCCCCAGTATGGTGCCCAGCATGTGCGGCGGAAAGATAACCCGATAAAGTCCCAGCCCGACGCTAATCATAACGGCGTAGCTGATTCCCTGGAGCACCCGCATCGCCACCAGAACGCCAAAGGTTGGGGAGAGGCTGCAGCCCAGCGACGCCAGCGTAAACAGAATCATTCCCGCCGTGTAGAAGCGCCGCTCCCCAATCCTCGAACCCAGCGAGGCGCAAATCAACATCGCCGCCGCGCTGGCAACCTGATAGCCGTTGGTAACCCAGATAACAGAGGCTGAATCCACCTGTAAGGCTGCGGCGATTGAGGGCAGCGAGATATTAACGATGGAGCTGTCGAGCGCCGCCATGATCACACCGATTAAAATAGCCGCTGCCGCCAGATAGCGTCTCGGGGCCTCAAATCCCTGTTCCAGGGTACTGCTGCTTACCAACGACATGCCTTAACATCCTGTAGTGGGTGAAAATTATGCACAGAGACTTTCAGTTTCAACATTCGCCCCTTCGAGGTAAGCCACCAGGCCCAGCATCAGCACTTCTTCCGGGCTGGCTACCATAGGGGAGCGTGGGGCTTTCCAGAGCGTTTTACTGCCGTTGATGCGGATACTTCTCAGGAAGCAGTAGGTGGTGAGCACGTAGAACCGATTCCGCATGCTTTCGCCCATCAGCGGCAGCAGCCCGGCAATGCCTCCCAGCTCCGGGATGGCACCGAGAATGTTGCCGTAGTCGGGCTTCGCCAGCACGAACATCAACGCGTCAGCCATCGGCACCACTTTCACCGCATCCTTCACTTCGGCGGCAAGTTCGTGCCAAAAAGAAAAGGCAAATCGGGAGAAACCGAAAAGCGGATCGAGTCCCCGCACTGAAAAATCGGGATCGATAAAGCGGGTCTGCGCCTGTTCCTCGTTGTAAAGCACGTTGCCAAAGTGAAAATTGAAGTGGGCTTTTTCCACCGATCTGAATTTTTCCGTTCGCGCCAGCTCCAGCGACTTTTCGACGATCTCGCGGGCGGTTCGGTTGCACCTCGCCCCGTTAAGCAGAATCGGCTTATCGAACAGGTCATGGGCGAAACGCGCGCCTTCCCACTCTTCCCGTAGCCTGGCCGGCATATCGTCGAACGTCGCCAGCTGATTATCCAGCTCCATGCCGATGGCTCGCTGAACGTTTTCCAGCGCGTTGATAACAATTGTTCTGCGTTCAGCCAGCGGGCGCCCGTCGTCAAACACGATTTTCGACAGCGGAAGGGCGTCGATCTTTTCCAGAATATAGAACTGCCGTCCGGCGGCCAGCCCGTCGTGCAATACCGGAACCATCAAATCCGGGTAAATATCGTGCAGCGCGCGTATCTGATCGACTTCAGCTTTTAGTTTGCCGTTAAACGTGGCGGAGCTGGCCGTCTTAACGACAAGGCCTGAACTCAACAGATCGACCGTGTGGGAGCGTGTCATTTTTCAATCCCCTGGAAAGTGGCGACGGGCAGGCCAAGCGCGACGCTGCGCGCGACGGAGCGAACGACTGCGCTATAGCCAACCGTATTGTTTACAAATGACTGAACGATAATCTCACTTAAATTCTGCTCTGCCAGCCAGGCCGGACGCAGGATAAGTAGGTGATTCTTGTCGGAAAGGATGGTGGAGCAGCGGCGCTCCCAGGCATAGGCACGGCTGCCCAAAGGCGTCTGGGATGCTCTGACGACGTGCGGATGCGTTTCACTCACGCGCTCGATCGCCGTCTTGATAAGATCGAGACTTAACGCGCCGCTGTCCCGGACGATAAAACGGTTAATCTGATAGCCAGGCGCGTGGACGGGCGCGCGTAGTGAAACGGTATTCACCAGCGGCGCCCAGGGCATAACTTTCTCCTGACTCATGGCGATTTGCGAGAAGCTGGGACGCAGATTGTCGCGTGCGTCCTGCATGCGCCCTTCAAAAGATCGCGTGCCGAGCACGCCGTTAGGCGTATCGGGATGCACAATATCGGTTTCTACCGAAATAATATGCGAGGCATTGCAATGAACGGCTTTCAGCGCCTCGGTCACGACACGTAGCGAGGCATGCATGCCGTTCGTCTGGCAGGAGCCGAGGCAGTACATCCCGGAATCAACCACCCGGCGCTGAATGGTGCCGATCTCATCGCTGGTCAGATCCTCCAGGCAGCCATAAATGCTCGGCAGCTCGTTTGCCTCTGCAACGCCCAGCACCACGTCGGCGAGCTCCAGCATATTACGGGCAACCGGGCTGTTTCTGTCCATATCCAGCTTGCTGGTGGCGATAAAACCGATGTCGAAGCGGCCGCTTTGCGGCGGAAGCTCTTCGGCTAAATTGCCAAAGAAGAAGTGAACTTCGCGACCTTCGATGTTGAGCGTATTGTCGCTAATAATCTCAATACGCGATTGCATGCCGGGTTGCGCCATCGCCAGGCGGGCAATGATGCCGTCAATCGGGCGCAGGTCCGGATAATGCTTATCTAAAGACGGCGGATTGGTCACCACGGTTTGAATAGCGAAGCCATCTTTTGCCGGATCGTTTTGAATCAGCAGGTTTGCGCCGATCTCCGCGCCGCAGCCAACCAGTATTGCTTTTTTCACTTCATCACCTCGAAATAAATTAACGGATGTTGTTTTTATGGGATCTATAGCCATGAGAACATCTTCAGGAAGTCGGTAACGGGCATCGCATCCAGCTTTGATTCAGAAATCAGGGTGTCGGCCAGAACCGACGCACGGTTGCGCAGCGGGCTGTCTGAAAGATTCAGATGGAATTTGGCCAGCAGCGCATCGAAACACTCTCCACGACGACGTACATGGCCGCGCGGATAGTGGATGGTTTCAGCGATCTCTTCCGTCATGCCGCGACACTTCAGGTAAAGCGCATTGGGAATGGCGCGTTTTTCCGGGTCGTAGTAGCTCTCGGTAAAAGCAGGCCGCTCGGTGCAGGTAATTTTCATGCGTAGTGCATCCAGCTGCGGATCGGCGGCGAGCGGTTCGTGAAAATCCTGTACGGTGAGATTTCCGGTCTGCAGCCCAACCGCAATCATGTACTGAAGGCAGTGATCGCGATCGGCGGCGTTTTTAAGCGGCCCTGACTTATCAATAATCTGCATGGCCGGTCGCGTCGTTTCCACGCGGACATATTCAATGCTTTCGGGCGAGAATCCGGCGGCGACTATCCGCTCGCGCAGGTTAATCGCCGCCTCCACTGCGGTCTGCGCATGGTATTCCGCAGGATTGGGAACCTTGAACAGGATATTTTTGATAACAAAGTCGGAGAGGCCGCGTGACAAATTAAAGGGCTTTCCGCGTAAAACCGCATCATCAAATCCCCAACGGCTGGCGGTAAGCGCGGAGGGATAGCCCATTTCGCCGGTCTGAGCGAACAGCGCCAGCTGAAGCCCGCGTGCTGTCGCGTCACCCGCCGCCCAGGATTTACGCGTGCCTGCATTGGGCGCATGCCGGTAGGTTCTGAGAGAATGGCCATCGATAATGGCGTTGGAAAGGGCGCTTAGCGCCTGCGCTTTTGACAGGCCAAGCAGCTGAGCTGAGGCGATCGCCGAGGCCAGCTTGACCAGCACAACATGATCGATGCCCAGCGCGTTAAAGCAGTTAGACAGGCAGAGCACGCCATGGATCTCGTAGGCGCGAATCAGCGTATTTAATACGGCTGCCATATCGGGTTCCTGCTGGCTACCGTCTGTCAGGCTATGCCATGCTGCGGCGGCCAGGATTGCGCCCAGGTTATCGGAGGGATGTCCCCACTCCTGCGCCAGCCAGGTATCGTTATACTCAAGCCAGCGGATCATCGACCCGATTTGAAAGGCAGCCTCAATCGGTCCCAGCTTCAGGGCGGTCCCCATCACCGGAACACCCTCGCTGCTCTTACTGAACTGTGCGCTGCGCATCAGTTTTAAGCAGTCGTCATCGCTGGAGGCGGCAATCGCGCAGCCGACGGAATCCAGCAGACAGAAACGCGCCAGGCGCAAAGTCTCATCATCAAAGGTTGACTGCTCATAGGCATAATCAACCAGTTCAACCATTATTTTATCAAATTCGGCCTGCGCCATAATTTATCCCATACGCTAAAACAGATTTAAAGGAAATCAGCAACGGCGATCCGCTACGGCTATATGCAGAGAATTAAAATAAAGCATTAACCTGTGAGTTATCGCCGGGTCTTGTTCGCCAGATGTTATTTTTCACGTCAGGTAAACGCCAGCGAATAAAATCGAGATCTTCATCGAAAATATGAATATTCTGGCGATATTCTGAAAATGGAAGATGGCTAATGAGATGGGCAGCATTACGAAAAAAATCGGGAGATCGGGCTGAATATTTTTTGATTACTTATATTATCCTGGCAGGAGAAGCTATCCGTTTGGTGCTGTTTAACATCAGCGTCGGTGCGAATTTTCGGGGCGACTCAATAATTTCGATAGCGGTATCGAAATTATCCATTAGGGCAAACGGCCGGATTACCCTATTAATAAGAGCGGCAGCATAGTCCTGCAGCTCAAAAAAATTCACGGATTCCATAAGTAAATATTGCAAATTCAAATAGTGCAAGCGATGGAACCGAAGAGAAAGAAAAAATAAAAATGGGGAGTATTGAATGTTTATTCGGCCGCTTAAAATAACTCAGCATGTAGACGTGCAGGGGCCAGAAAATGCGAAAACGTTGGTACTTCTTCATTCGCTGGGCACGGATTTGCACCTGTGGGATTTGCAAATGCCGCGTTTAACCGAACGCTATCGCGTGGTGCGGCTGGATATTCGAGGCCACGGTTTAAGCGCAATCGACGCGCTGCCATTCTCCATGGCCGATTTGGCCGACGATGTCATCGCCGCGCTGGACCATCTGCACATCACTGAGTTTTCGGTTGCGGGAGTGTCAATTGGTGGAACCATCGCGCAGTGGATCGGATTCAAGATACCTGAGCGTGTACAGGGACTGGTGATTGTCGATACCTCGCTGGTCAATGCCGCTCCGCCTTCACTTTGGCGAGCCAGAGCGGAAGATGTTTTTCACCACGGTGTTGAACATCTTGAAACGGGTATTTTGGGTAAATGGGTCACGCCGAAGTTTATCGACTCGCCCTACGCAGACGGCATGAAGCAGATGCTGCGCCGCACCACGGTTGAAGCCTTCGCCGGCTGTTCTTATGCCATCGCCGATACCGATCTGACCAATATGACTTTTCCACGCGTCAGGGCGGTAGTGGTGAGAGGTGCGGACGATCTGCTCACGCCGCCAGATTATGCGCGACGCCTGGCTGAAAAATGGCACGCAGAGCTGCACACCATACCTGGGGCGGCACACCTGCCCAATTTTGAGCAGCCTGATGCCCTTACGAATGAAATTCTCTCGTTTATTGGTGCCGATAAGCCATCCTGAGGCAGGTTCGGGCTGAGCAAACTATGCCCGGCAAGATCCGGCCGCGCAACTGGAGTAACACTATGAATCGTCGGAAGTTCATTGGCGGTAGCCTGGGCCTGTGTGCCGGGGCGCTGATATTGCCCGGCATGATTAACCGGGCAAATAACCGTCATGATCTCATTGAAATGAAGCTGCACAGTGGAACGGTAACCATAAGCCTGTTTCCCGAGCTGGCTCCTAATCACGTGGATCGCATTAAAACTCTGGTGCAGGCCAGATTCTATGACGGCATGCCGTTCGCGCGAGTTATTGAAGGCTTTATGGCACAAACGGGAGATCCGGTAAAAGAGACTGGCCTGGATTATTTAAGGCTACCGAAACTGGCGGCAGAATTTAACAGCCTGCCGTTTGAACGCGGCACTCTCGGCATGGCCCGATCCAGACATCCGCACAGTGCCAGCCATCAGTTTTTTATCACATCCGCCCGCTCGCGCTTTATGGATCAAAATTACACCGCTTTTGGCAAAGTGACGCGCGGAATGGAACTGATCGATGGGCTTCGCCGTGGATGTTCTGAACTCGGTACGGTGGTCAATCCTGACGTTATAAAAAGCATGAGATTAATCCCACTGAAAGCAGCGTAAATATCCATTCGCAGGAGCGAGGTAAAATGCCCAGTATTACCCTTTATACATCCGCGGCCCATCGCATTAACCACGATGCCTTTGCGGAATTTTCAGCCTCGTTAACTCATATTGCTATGAAGGTATTAAAGGCAAAAGAAAACAATATTCATATTAGTTACCTTACGGCCGAAATAGGTTTTGGTACGCCGGTATACTTTGAAGCAAAGCTAAGGCAGGAAACATTTCGTACCGCGCCGGTACTGGAAGAATTTTTGCATCAGGTTGATGAATTAATTAGGGAGAAAATGGGGGTCGTTGCGAGGATCCGCTGTTTCTCTTATGACGTAAATAACATCTGTGTAAAAAACTAAGGAACAGGCTATGAGTACACTATTTCCCACCCTCGAACTCGGTGATATGTCGATTACTGCGGTGAGCGACGGCTATCTGCAGGTTGACTTTGGCATGCTGGCTAACGTCAACGCAGCAGAGTGCGAAAACATTCAGAATGGCGCACGGGTAAACGGGCTTAACGATGTGCATATCAATACTTTCCTGGTGCGCCGCCAGGGCAAAAATATTCTTATCGATAGCGGAGCCGGCGGCATTAAGGGCTGGGGAGGCGGGCTGGTGGCTAACCTGGCAAAAATGGGGCTGGAGCCGGGAAATATCGACGCGGTGCTGCTGACACATGCGCATCCCGATCATATCGGTGGCCTGCTCAATGCGGAAGGTGAAGCGGTCTTCAGCAATGCCGAACTGGTGATCAATAATGAGGAATATCGCTATCTGGAGGATGACAAAAATTTTGCGGCGGTCGCCGATCGGGTTAAGGGGAATTTCCTGCTGGCGCGCAGCATATTTGAAAAGTATCAGCAGAATTTTCGCCCGTTCGATAAAGGTGAGGTACTGCCCGGTATTTTTGCCATGCCGCTGAAAGGCCACACGCCGGGCCATACGGGCTACAGAATTGAAGGCAGTCAGGAGAGCCTGCTGATTTGGGGCGATATTGTACATTTTCCGCACATTCAATTGCAGAAACCGGAAGTGACGATCGCCTTTGATTACGACGCTCAGATGGCGGCAGAAACTCGTTCTCGCGTGCTCGATATGGTCAGCTCCGATCGCGTTCTTATTGGCGGCATGCATTTCGGAGAATACGGCTTTGGCCATATTGAAAAGGGCAATTCAGGATACGGAGTCGTCAATATTAAAAAATAAAAAAACGTAATGAGCTTCATGCTCTGAAAATAATTGTTTTATCGAATGGCAAGGCAGTATTTATTCAGGCTGCTTTGTCATCGCTGCTTTTTTCTGCATATCGCTATCTTTCAGAATATATTTTGGTATCTCAATACTATCCTTATAGGGAATATAATGAATTCTGCGCTTAATAGAGAAACAGGTGTTAATGCCGCTTGCGGCGAGGTGAATCATTTTAATGACGGTCAATCGCTGGGCCCAGGAGAACTTCCCAGGCTGCCTAAACTTCCCTCATTAACAGGGAGCAGATTCTGGGCCGCCTTTTTAGTTTTTTTATTTCATTCATCGTTGCCAAGCGATCTGGCGCCGTTTGCTGATGCCAACATCCAGCACATCTTTACGGTGATGGTAGGGAAAGCGGGCTGGCTCGGCGTTTCCTACTTCTTCATACTCAGCGGCTTTATCATGGTATGGTCAGCGAAAAATAACGATACGCCTGGCGATTTCTATCTGCGTCGTTTTGCCAAGATCTATCCTACCCACTGCCTCACCTGGGTGATGGCGTTTATTATTGGCGCGACCAGCCTTTATCAATATAAGCTGTGGTCCGTGAACCTGCTGCTGCTGAATACCTGGTTTGATGATGTACATTATTTCTTTGTGGGCAACCGCCCCAGCTGGTCACTGTGCATCGAAGCGATGTTTTACCTCTCCTTTCCTTTCCTCTTCAGGGTCATGAAAGCGATACCGGCAAAATTTGACCTGCCCGGATTAATCGCCGTTACTGCTGCCTCCCTGCTGGTGCAGACCGGCATTTATCTCTGGGTTGAGCCGAACCACATGATGGGCGCATTTCCGATTTCGCAGCAGCATTTTTGGGTGTCATATATTTTTCCCCCGGCGCGTATATTTGAGTTTCTCGCCGGTATGTTTGCCGCCAGGTTGTTGATTAACGGTCGGGCACTGGTGCTGAGTAAAACGGCCTCGCTTGCCATTCTGGCGGCGACTTACGTCGGCTCAATGTATATTCCCTACCAGTTCAGCATGAGCGTGGTATTCATCATTCCTGTTTGCCTGTTGATTATCTCTATGGCTGGCGATGATTTGAAAACCAGAAAGACCGTGCTGAATAATCAGACCTCGGTATGGCTGGGAGAAATATCCTATGCGTTCTATATGGTTCACTTTTTAGTACTGTTCTATTTTTTAAACCTTACGGCGGGAAGAAAATTCAGCCTGCCGGAAGGTATCGCGCTGATCGCCGTTGCGCTGGTGCTCTCCGTTTCGCTGGCGTCATTTATGTACAAGTATTTTGAAGTGCCAGTGATGAAATTGATTCTGGAAAAGTGCCGAACCAAGGCGCTGGTCATTGTGCGTAAGCCTTCATAACTTAAGGCAACGGGATCAACAAACAGCTCGGTTATTCAGGTTGAGAGCATGTAGCAGATTACGGACTTCCTGCTGGCTCAGCAGGAAGTCCGTATGCGCTTTGGCGGAAAGGCCAGGTCTTAATGACCGGGATTGTGCAGACGGGGATCCTGAAAAACGGATGTCATCACGCTTCTGAATTTCGTGCTGTCCAGGTTAGCGCAATCGGCACGGTAAACGAGCTCGATTCTGAAGTCGTTAAACTGGCCGGAGAGCTCATGGATTTTAATTTTGTTCTGTACCTCGCTGCTGATTGAACAGCGCAATACCAGAGAGACGCCTTTACCCGCAGCAACGCTTGAAAACAGCACGGGATAAGAGCCGCACTCGACAATTCGTCTTGGGGTGATACGGCCTTCTTTGAACAAAGTGGTATAGTTGCGGGTCGAGGTTGCACACTTTTTGCTGCTAAGCATAAAAACTTCGTCATCCAGCGTGGAGATATCCGTGATGGTCGGAAAATCCTTTTCTGTAATGATGACCAGCTCGCTGGATAGCAAAGTCGACCGCGTATGCTGCGCATTAGAGAAACCGGCACCAATGATTACTGCATCATATTCATTCTGATCGAAAGCGTTGAGCAGGCTGATAGTATTGCCAATCGACACATCGATGTTCCAGCCCAGATCGTAACCTGAGTCGATCATTGAACTGATCACCCACGCGGGCAGGCATTCGATTATGCCAATACGCATGTTCACCTGGCTGCTTCTGGAGTGGAAGATGTTGCTTTTACAGTCATCCGCGAGGTTCAGTATTTTAACTGCATAGTCGTAGAGTATCTGGCCTTGCGCCGTCAGCGAACAGCCATCGCTTTTCCGGTCGAGCAGGGTGACATCCAGATTATCTTCAAGGCTTCTGATTCGGTGTGAAATGCTCGACTGCACGCGATTCAGACGCTCGGCGGCCTGAGTAATATTTCCTGTCTCCACAACCGTTACGAACGCAAGAAGTTCATTTAACTTCATTTAATACCCCATGCTAAAAACCAAACCATCGGCACAAAACAATTTATAAGGTTTATTAATAAATTTGTCACTTTCTTTTGCTTCTGTGGCCGTACGGACAATTCACTTTCAGACTAAAGCCCTGACGTCGCCAGGGCCGGGTTGAAAAGCTTTTTACTCTGCGGTGTTAATGGCCAGCATATAATATTTATTGCTGTTGAATTCGAAGAAGCCTAAGTCTTCGAAATTATTCCTGTGGTGGAAAGCGTAAGAGCGAGGATTAAGCACATTAACAAAAGTCACGGTGTGCTTATAACGAGAGGCAAAAACCTTACGCTGATGGGCCAGCAATTTCTCGCCAATTCCCTGGCTTCTGTAGGCAACATCAATACAAACAGGCCCGTACTGATAGGAAGTATCGGCGGAAAGCGCCTCGCCATTGAACGAATAATCTTTAAGAATGCTCGCCATATAATCGAACATCGGCCAGGGTTTTAAAAAAAACCATGATGCCCCTAATAACAGGCCAACGACTTTTTTCTCTTTTTCATCGTAAGCAATGGTCACGCCGTTCTCTCTATCGCTTAAATCCTGTAGCTGCTGCTCGGTCATATCGGTAGTAACAAAGCCGTTCTCACGCTGGTCGCTATTCAGATTCTTAACGTGATGCCGCTCCAGCAGCTGTTTAACTCCGGCGATATCATCGTGGGTTGCCAAACGGTAAGTGATATTTTCAGCACAATTTTTCATCATTAAAAACCCGTAAAATATTTAACCAGTAAAGTAATCATCATCACGCCAACGGAAACAAAAAGAACTTTTCTTATTATTTCACCGTTAGTGCGTATCGCGTGCAGGCTGCCAATATGATTGCCCAGCAGACTGGCAACGATCATTGGAATGCCGATAAGATAAGCCATTTTTCCGGCAATGGCGAAAGCCACAAACGCGCCGATATTTGAAGAGAAATTGAATATTTTACTGGTAGCAGAGGCCTGTAAAAGCCCAAACTTATTAATTACCGTCAACGCAATAATAAACAGGCTCCCCGTGCCCGGCCCGAAGAAACCATCATAAAAACCCACGGTAAAGCAAACCAGGAACACGGCCAGAAACGAGGCATTACCTGCAGATTGCGCCGTGGTTTTTACCCTGCCTTTGATGGTGGCGGCCAGTAAGCCGACAGGCAGCAACGCAACGATAACCAGAGATAGCGCCTCAGCAGGTAATAAAAGTATTACCCGGGCACCGACATAGGCGCCAACGAGCGCAGATATCAGACCGGCTGGTACGACACTCCATATTACTGACTTGTTTTTAATAAAGTTTTTTATTGCTGCAATGGTGCCTATGGTACTGACTAATTTTTCCTGACCGAGCGCGAGCTGCGGAGGAAGCCCGGTTAAAATAAAGGCAGGAATAAGAATCAGACCCGCTCCACCGGCAATGGCATCAATATAACCAGCGACAAAAGAGGCTGCGACCAGCAGAATTAAGCCAATAAAAAAATAGTGGGCAATGAGGCTTCCCTCAATAAAAAATGAGGAATTAAATAATTCAGGCATACTTCTTTCCGTTAAATAGTGCGTAAGTGATGAAGGCAGTTTGCAGCGTCAAGCAGCTGACTGTTAAGCGGACGATTGAGTAAACCAAAGACCCGCAGCAGCCATCTGTCCGTGCCGTCAAAACGTGGCTGAAATGCATTTCGGGTATGCATGGTTCTCTGGTTTAAAAAAGTAATGGCATCGCCGGGATTGAGCGGCGCATCAAACCACAGGCTTCGGTCCAGAGTGAGTTCACGCATAATTTTCAGCGCGTTTTCTGCTTCAGGATTCATGCCGCTGGTATTGTGCCAGTCGAAGCGCGAGTACCATACGCCGCTCTCTGCTACAAGAACAGGGACGCCTTCTACAGAAGCATTTCCTTCAAAGCTTGCCGGCCTGTCGACTTTAAAAAACGGCTGCGTCAGAATAAATTTTGTTTCTTCAGACAGAAGGGCGATGACTGAATCCAGCTTCAGTAAACTGGTCCTGACATTATCTTCTTTTCGTAAACAAAGAAGCGTCAGCGTATCGGGACAATTACCTAAGGTTGAAAACGGCGTTTCTCCGGTAATCGGCAGATCGGGATTATCGACGTGCGGATAAAAATCATACTTTCCTCCCTGAGAACTGATTTTATCTTCTGCTTTCATCATCGGACAGACGTGGCGGATTAAATGGCCGTTATTCTCACCCTGATAGACTACGGGCCACAGGCCAGCCTCGAAATGCGCCGATAATAAAGCCCCGTGTAAATCTGAATTTTTACTTTCAACAAGATCTGCATCTGATGGAAAAAGAGGCGTTTTGGTAAGCTCGTCTGCCCTGAATTGCGGCAAAGACCATAATACAAAACACTCTCTTTTTAACCCGGTGGTAAATTCCACGGTACTCATCGGCAGTGCATCACGTATCCTGCCCGCTTTTGTTAAAATTAGTCCATTCTTCATTATTTGAACTGCCAACCTTTCAATAGAAATAGCTCTGATTCAACTAAGATAAAATGCTGATTTGAAGGTGGATATATATTTAACATATGATTAACGTGCGGCAAATGCATAAATAACGTTTATCTAAAAATTGGTTTATTTACATTTAACTACGTTTCTTTACAGTCGAAAGTTCTTGCAGAAGGTGCGCTAACAAATATTTGTTCCGACGTTATGAGAAGGTTTCTGAGGCGCTTTAGCAGCGGGGAAACCCGTATTTGAGATGCTTGTAATGGTGGAGTAGGGCCAGCGATTAGTGGAGTCTTTCGGGGTGTGAGTTTTTTACAGGGCTGTTCCCCACAACAAAATTATTCATCTTTCCGGGGCGGCGTTTTCATGGTGGCAGTGCTCAGCTTTACTAGGCTGTTTCTGCGGTCGGGCAGCCGGTTGCTAATCAAGCTGAGAGTTGAAAAAAGGAGCTACCCGTCTGCTGTATTACACATCTTGTTTCACCGATGAATATAACGATGTTTGCCAGCATCAAAAGGCTGAGGATCTACTTTTCAGGAATGGTGTTATACGCCTTATTAAACATGATGATATTTTCTATGAGCGCATAATACAGCATCTTATAATAATTTTAATAACTGCCCTTACAAGCTAACTTTTAGGGGGCTGGGTATTATTAATACCATTTATTATACCTGACATATACCAAAGAAACGATAATTACCCATAATAAAATAAGAGGTGCGGCATAGCCAGGGATGAAACGTATAAAAACATACACGCCTGCCACAATGATTGCGGCAGGTACCAAATAAAAAATTACTGAAGTAGCCATAATAATGCGCGCTTCATTTGCGTAAAATCTCATACAGCGCATCTGCAATTTTTTCTTCATTGTTATCTTCAGAGTTTACCTAATAGATTATTTCAGATGTTTGGGATTCAATAAGAAAATAAAGCATTTCAATGTTTTCTTTACATAGCGCTTGATAATATGAAGGGTTCTGGAACTTTAGCCTGTTTGCGGCTGATGCAGCTACTTGCGCTTTTGCATAAAGTGTCGCGGCATTCACAAACCACGTTGAAAAAGAATTAACAATTCTTATATGATTTTCTTTGAATTCGGCACTATTAAGTACCAGGTTAGCAATTGTGAAGGACAGAACCAATTTGCTGGCTTTGGTTGATGCATGCTCTGCTGCTTTACCTAACAAATTTTGGATATGAGATGCAAGTTTATAGCTTTTTTCATCTCCAGGTCTTGCTAATGTTTTGCGGAAGTAAATTTCAACCATATCCAGAGCTATATTGTTTCTTCTATATATCTCACTTAAAGAAAAGACTAACCGTTTATCTTCTCTGAATGTATCGCGGCATGAACTACGATAATATTAATTTGGAACAAGGCAAGATCCATAATTAATAATACGCAGCTCACCCAGCTTTATCTTTTCGATAGTAGACATATAATCATCATTGAGGTCATTTAGAGAGTTTGTTAATGCAATAGCTAATTTCTTATTGGCCTGCATCTTCAATTGCAAATAGGTTTGTGATCTACCTTAGATCCTTGTTGTGTTATTCGCCCAATTTTTGATCATATTCACCAACAAGAGCAAGAAAGAAGATGGGAAAAACAAAAAAATTGCTGATTTATGTCTCGACTGTTATTATTTTATTTTTAATTATACCGGAGGTCATTCTTCGTGTATTAACGCCTGAGCAGCTCGCGAGGATGAGTGATTTTACGAGCTTAGGGGGAGCGATGAACCCCTTACTCTCGCTAATAATTTTCCTGGGCCTTTTTTCCGTCGTCTTGGCTTTTCTCACTGTCTCCGCTGTGAGCAAAATCTATCGATCATGGTCACGCCCTGAGAGCAAGTGAAGCATGCATTACCGATAATCACCTTCATCAAAGTTATGCATGCATTGAGTGCATTATTATACATGCATTACTTCCTCTCATTTTTGATATTGCCGACCTGTATTAGCACCGTTTTAATGGCTCGATATGGCTGTATGAAAAATTGATTTACAAAACGGACAGGCGTGACGGGGAGAGCGTTTGCCCGGCCAGACGGAAAGGTGTCGATTTTTTAGTACAATGACAGACAAAGCATGATTGCTCTGATGAAGGGCTCGTGAAAGCGGGATTTTTTGTCGCTAATTTCAGAGGAATGAAAAATACATCGCCATTTCATCGCCACTCAAAAAACACAAACAAAAAAGCCACCCATAAAGGGTGGCTTAACTGCATGATTTTCATCATTAAATCTGGTGGCCCCTGCTGGACTTGAACCAGCGACCAAGCGATTATGAGAACTATCAGGCGCTATATAAAAACAATAACTTATATTAAAATCAGTGATTTATAAAGTTAATATAAGGCAATATAGGGCAATAAACCTAATCTTCAGCGACACTTTTGCGACACATTTCCAAAGGGTTGAGCTTAACGGCATCTTCAAAGTGATCGGGCGCAAAATGCGCATAACGCATCGTCATTTTGATATCGGTATGGCCGAGTATTCGCTGCAGTACCAAAATGTTCCCGCCATTCATCATAAAGTGACTGGCGAAGGTATGACGCAGCACGTGCGTCATTTGACCATCAGGCAGCTCAATTCCGGCTCGATCTAAAGCTGAACGGAACGCGTAATAGCAAGGTGTAAAAAGCGCGCCGTTCTTCTTAGGCAATTCTTCGGCCAAAGTTGTGGAAATGGGAATTGTGCGATTCTTCTTTCCTTTGGTTTTGACAAAGGTAATACGCTGCCCTGAAACCTGCGAACGTTTCAGTCCTTCCGCCTCGCTCCATCGCGCGCCAGTCGCCAGGCATAGCTTAACGATCATCAGCAGGTCTTTCGCTGAACTTGCTTCGCATGCGTTTAATAACAATGCGATTTGCTCTGCAGTCAGGTAAGCCATTTCGCTTTCATCGACGCGAAAATGGCGGACGTTCTCGAGGGGATTCGGTAACGTCCATTCGCCTAACCTTTTAAGTTCATTAAATACGGCAAGAAAATAAGCCAGTTCCAGATTCAAGGTTCGCGGCGCGACCTTACTTATTCGCTTAGTGCGAGCGAAATGACCTTCAAGCCGTTTAGCTCGATAGGAAGTGAAAAGCTGTGCATTGAATTCTGCTGCAAGCGGAAAGCCCATACATTCACACGCCCATGTCATAGCGGCCTTACGCTTTTCACCATCTTTGAGCGTAATACCGTGACGGCTAAACCAAAGTTCTACCAGGTCAGTTAAGCGTCGCGTTTCTTTCGCTTCACCCAACCAAGGAGCCGCTTCTATTTTCTCAAGCGTATAGCTTTCAAACGCCAGGGCTTCGCCTTTGGTCGCAAACTTCTTGCGGACGCGCTTACCTTCTTTTCCGCTGCTACGGTCAATAGTGTAGAAATCAGCGATCCATTGACCGTTGGGGAGCTTCCTGACTGGCATAATTAGTTATTCAATACCCATTGTTTCTGTTGTCTGTATACAGCCTGACCTGGCCAATTTTGAGCTAGCTTATCGTCAGAGCAACGCGGCCGATGATATTAATTTCATCAAGTGAGCAGTCGAAAGATGCCCCTGCGCCAACACCGGACACGCGCACTTTTTTCACAGGAATTCGTGTAAGTACTCTTACACTGGTTTTACCTTCAATCTCAATCAACCAGCTGTTGTCGTAAATTTCACCAAAATCTTTATCGATAATGTATTGAGTTAGGCCTTCCACCACGCAGACAGGATTTTTTGGTAAGGCCTTTCCTGGTAGGAATACGTTCTTATCAATCATAAAACTGCCGTCATCGAAAAGCTGTCCATCCACAATTTTGTGGCGCGGAAAACTCAACACATCCAGCTCGCCGTCGCTTTGCTTAAGTCCCTGGCCCGTAACCAGCCATTCCAGCGTCGCACCTGTTTCCGCCATACATCTCACCACAACATCAGCAGGGAAAAAGTCACGCTTATAACGATTGGCGAGACTACTACTTGCGATCCCAAGGTGGTCGGCCAGAGCAAGTTTTGTACTAAAACCGTACGCTTCGATAACCCGATCCAGTACCGCAGCTCCGCCCTGAGTGAAGTTAATTTGTAGGTTCACGAAAGTTTGACCTTGCAAGTTTTCACGAAGTGAGTTTAAACTTCGTTTTGTAGGTTTAAGGAAGTATTAACGCTTATTGCCCGATATTGACCTATCGGATTAACCAACGGAGTTTGCCCCATGCGTCCCAACATTACAATTGTGATACCTGAACCTTATCTGCCGCTGGATGAGTACTGCCGCAGGACAGGCACCAACAAAGAGACAGCTAAGAACCTGATTGAATATGGAAAACTGCCTATCAAGGCTAAAGGAAAACAGAAAAAGGCTTTAGTCGAAGTGAACATGGCGGCGCTGACTATTCAGGCGCTAAGTGAATGCAACGTCTCACTTCAGGCGTGAAAAGATCGTATCAGCTAGGATGAAGCGAATCATGTTTGATTATCAGGTTTCCATACAACCGCACTTCGATAACGCCTGTCAGGCTTTTGCCAGCCGCCATAACATTCGTGAGCTGGCCGACAGGTTGGGGATGAATCACCAGACATTGCGTAACAAGCTGAACCCGGAGCAGGTGCATCAGCTTACAGCGATGGAGATAGCGGCGATTACCGACGTTACCGAGGACGCAACACTAATCGACGGTCTGCTGGCACAAATGAAATGCATGCCAGCGGTGCCGGTTAATGAGGCAAAAGCTGAACGCATGACGCATTACGTTTTGCAGGCAACGTCGGAAATAGGGAAGGTGGCCGCTGTTGCCGTGTCGGGCCAGAAAATGACGCCTTCCTGTAAAAGCGCATTTATGGAAAACATCAATGCGGGTATCCGTTGCCTGTCGCTGATCGGTTTAAGCGTTCACGCTCGGGTGCATTCTAATCCCGCCCTGGCTAACACCGTTGATGCAATTAGCGGCCTCGGTGCCTCCATCGGCCTGAGTTAATTATGACGATCTCAATGGCTGCGCTACTGAAGCGCCGAAGCCCGCTGCCCGCTTACGGTCATGGCTGGATTATAACTAAAGAAGGCCAGCGCTGGCACCCGACATTAAGCAAGCAGCAACCCGCCGTAAGTTTGGTAGTAAGCAAAAGAGGTAAATCATGGCTATCGAAGCTGAAGCAGCACTGGCTGAAATAAAAACGGGCGCGAGAGTGGCCGGACTGAATCACGTTGCCGAGCTGCGCTCTAAATTTTGGGGCAACGACTGCGGAAAAGATATCACCCGCTTTTTTGATGAAATACGCGATACCACTGACCGGAACTATCAGGAAAACAAGCGAGCATTAAGCGCCATTTTCTATCTGGCGAATATCAGGACTGAGCGGCACGAGCTTGATTTCAGTGAGCTGACCACTGATGAAAGAAGCGCGCTTATTCGTGCGATGAACCATTTTCGTGCAGTTGTAAGCTTATTTCCCAAGAGAATGACTCTGCCCAATTAATCACCTTTTTTAAATAAATGACGTCAACCCGTCGGGCATCCTTTTGCCCGCATTCAGGAAAAATAGAAATGAGAAATATCGAAACCCGCAATTTTGACAGCGAAACAGAGGCGCTGACCGCGCTGCTGAATAAGGCCCGCATTGAAGAGCGTAAAGACCGTGCGCTGGCTGTTTCCGATCGCCTGGTCGAGCTGGCTGTGCATATTCATCAGCAGGAACTAAATAGCATCGAAGCCGCCGAACTTATCCGCCGTGAGGCTGAGCGTTACACCAATGAATCACAGGAGCTGCACTGATGGCTGACTCAATGGATCTGGTGCAGCTTCGTACTGAAGAAATGCTGGCGCGTAATATCGCCCAGGTAATTTACCGCCCGGTAACGGTCAGCGCCTCTTTCTGCGAAGACTGCGATGCGCCCATCCCTGAAGCGCGCCGCCGCGCCGTTCAAGGCGTTACCCGCTGCGTGACCTGTCAGGAAATGGCGGAACGCGTCAACGCTCAGTTTAACGGCGGTACAGCATGATCGATGCCCGTTGTTTCACACCCGGTGTAATGAATCTTGTGACCGTGTCAGGTGGTAAGGACAGTCTGGCTGACTGGCTGCTTGCTATTGAATCCGGCGTTGAATTCCAGGCGGCACATGCTGACACCGGTCATGAGCACCCTGAAACAGTTGAGTATCTTAATTACCTTGAATCAAAGCTCGGGCCATTGCGGCGTGTCCGGGCTGATTTCACACAGCGTATCGCTGACAAAAGAATTTTCGTAAAGGATAAATGGCCGACTTTACTGGTCAGGGATTTAAGTTTTACAGAGGAGGAAGCGACCCGAACGGTACGCCGCGCCCTGAATGCCCTGAAGCCTACCGGCATTCCTTTTCTTGATTTATGCATCTGGAAAGGCACATTCCCGTCAAGCCAGCGCAGGTTCTGCTCTTTCGAACTCAAACAAATCCCAATGCAGGAACAGGTAGTTAACAGGCTGATTGCTGCAGGAAAGCACGTCATTACGTGGCAGGGCGTGCGTGCGCAGGAATCAGCAAGCCGGGCTGCGCTTCCCGAGTGGGAGGAAGGCTTTGATCTCGGCCCTGGATTGTCTCTTTACCGGCCCATTCTCAAATGGACGCATGATGATGTCTTTGCTCTGGCAAAGCGTCACGGGATCAAGCCTAACCCGCTTTACCAGCAGGGCTGCAGCCGTGTCGGCTGTATGCCGTGCGTAAACGTGAATAAAGCCGAACTGGCAGAAATTTTCACCCGCTGGCCTGAAGAGGTAAGTCGTGTAGCCGAGTGGGAAAGGATCGTGGCTCAGTGCTCACGCCGTGGTAATGCCGCGTTTTTTCATTCAGGCATGGATCCGGTAAAGGCAGAAACGAACAGCCGCAAGGTAACGCTGGCCTCGCATGGCATCGAAACTTATCGCGACTGGGCGCTGACCACGCGTGGGGGACGTCAGTTCGACATGCTGGCAGCAATGGATAACAAATCCGTTTGCAGCAGCGTGTATCTGGGGGTGTGTGAGTGATACAGGAATATGCTTACCCGTGGAACGCTCCACGGGAAGCTATCGCCAGCCCTTACCGCACCTATAAAGAGGAGCACAGCCGCAGTCAGATGATTGCGGCTTTGTCACATGCGCAAGATTTACTGGAAAAGCAGCCGATACTCGTGCAGCTCGATGTAAAGCGCCGCACCGGTGAGCTGGAGAAAACGCACGGTACAGCCCGTGCCAATGCGTACTTAACGAAAACATTTGTTGAGCGCACATTGCCACGCGTTGAAAGCGTTAGCTCGCAGTATCGCCTCGGCGAAATGAATAACGGTACCTTTACGCTGTTGACCGGCAACGCCATTGATAAAACAGGCGCAGCCGGTGCGGTGGGTATGCTGTGGGAACTGATGAATCGCTTTAACCACCTGCCGGATCTGGCCCGCGCCGACGTGGATTTGCTGGCCGGTGATATCGCCAGCTTTATCCTGGCGGAAATGGTACAGGCGCACGGCCAGTCTGAGGATGAATCGGACTACCTATACACGCACCGCGTTTACATGACGGCTGCAACCATCACCCGCGAGCTGAAGCAGACCCCGCCGCTGTGGGAGAAAGTTACCTCGCGTATTTTCTGCCCGGAAGATGTGACGCCCGCCATTATGCGTATGCAGACTGAAAAATGGTGGAAAGGTCGCCTGCGCCGCGTGGCCGCCTCATGGCGTGAACACCTGCAAATAGCGCTCGCCAACGTCAGCAAAAAACACACGCCTTACGCCAGCACCATGACCGTAAACGAGTGGCGCGAGCAGAAACGCCGCACGCGTGAATTTCTGAAAGGCATGGAGCTGGAAGACGAGGAAGGCAACCGCATCAGCCTGATTGAAAAATACGACGGCAGCGTGGCAAACCCGGCGATCCGTCGCTGCGAGCTGATGACCCGCATTCGTGGCTTTGAAAATATCTGCAACGATATGGGCTTTGTTGGCGATTTCTACACGCTGACCGCGCCTGCCCGCTATCACGCCACAATCAAAACAGGCTATCGCAACCGCAAATGGAGCGGGGCCAGTCCGGCGGAAACGCAGCGCTATCTCTGCAACGTCTGGCAGAAAGTCCGCGCCAAACTGCACCGGGAAGAAATTCGCATCTTCGGGATCCGCGTGGCCGAGCCGCATCATGACGGTACACCGCACTGGCATATGCTGATGTTTATGCGCCCGGAAGATGTACAGCGCGTGCGTCAGGTGATCCGCGATTATGCGTATCAGCAGGACAGCTACGAGCTGACCACGGACAAAGCCAGAAAGGCCCGCTTTCATGCTGAGGCTATCGATCCGGAGAAAGGCAGCGCGACCGGCTATGTGGCTAAGTACATCTCCAAAAACATCGATGGCTACGCGCTCGACGGCGAGCTGGACGACGAAAGCGACAAAGAGCTGAAGGAAACCGCGCCCGCCGTGTCTGCCTGGGCGGCGCGCTGGCACATCCGCCAGTTTCAGTTTGTGGGCGGTGCGCCGGTAACGGTTTATCGTGAATTGCGCCGCATGACTGACAGCGAAACGGCGCAGGGCTTAAGCGTTGAGTTTGCCGCCGCGCACGATGCTGCAGACGCGGGCGACTGGGCGGAATATGTCAACGCCCAGGGCGGCCCGTTCGTGAAGCGTAACGAGTTGGCCGTGCGCACCTGGTATCAGGCAAGCGAAGACGGCAACGAGTACGGCGAGGAAACCGTGCGCATCAAGGGTGTTTACGCCACGTCAGTTGGCGAAGACACCCCAATTTTAACCCGCCTCGCACAGTGGAAGATTGTGCCAAAGCGCGCCGTTGACCTGGCCGTTGATTTTAAGGACGCGTCCGCGTCCTCTCGGAGTTCTGTCAATAACTGTACGGGAGGTTTGAGATCGCAGGATTCGAAACTGCCGGAAAGCATTGGTGATCGTGACCTTTCAGCGTTAACCCGTAAGGAACGCCGGAGGCTGTTAGCCAGGGTAAGGGCTGATATACCGGAAAAGAGGCATCGTCAGCTACGCCGCTCTGACAAAACAGAAGCAGCGTGTGACAACGTGATCGGCCAGGTACGCGATATTACCCGCGAAACCATCAGCCGGGCAGTCGCCGTGCGCCTTATTAGCGGTACAGAAACCAAAATCAACGGGCAATGGTTCCGCAGCTCTGCCGGTGGTGAATTATTTAGGCCGAAAAAGCGTATTGATGCTGAAAGCCTGTTAAGCAGATTCAACCGCTTGGCGGATAAAAACGCCAAATCACATCTATAGAATAAAAAGCTATTTTAATCAGGGACATAAAAATGTTGCTTTGGAATGAGATTTTTCTCACGTAACGATTTAAGGTTATGATACTGTATAAAAACACAGTAAATAGGGGAGGGAATGTGGATAACGAGTTACAAGAGCGTGTAACGCTTGAACGTGTCGAATTGATAGCCAGGCTGACAACAGAAGGTATGTGTAAAGAGCGGGACAGGGAGATTGCGCTCAATCTGATCGCCGAGATCGCAGCCAATAACACGCTTTCAGATGGAAATTTTTCGGTCGCATTTTCGACCGTGCCTTGTCAAAAATAGTTTCGGTTGACTGTCAGCAAAACGGGTAAGCAGCCATGCATGCATCAGGTGCATGGTTTTGCATGCTTCGAACCCTCCTGAGGATCCCTTTGAAGGCCTGAGCTGGCGCGGATCCGGCTGGGTTATGCAACTGCATTAAAAGCGATACACGAAGCGGGCAGGCGTGGCGGGGATAGCATTGCGCGCAAGGGTATATGCTCCAATTGATTTTTGATGTTCTCACAATCAGATTTTACTCAGTAAAGATTGACGTTATCAAATTGTAAATGTATAAAATATTGACAAACAAATTTATGCAATGAGATAAGTCTCACATTCGAGGTTATGCACGCTTTTAATTACCCCTTTTTATGAGGTCTAAATGAAAATAAGGTCAGTTACGGTGGTTGGTCTTTTTGGGAAAAATTCTCAACAGAAATATATATTTAATGAAGATCTCAATCTGATTACGGGAAGAAATGGTTCCGGTAAAACCACATTGATGAAGCTGGTTTGGTTTATAATAAGTGGGAATATAATTTTTGCGCTGAGAGAAGTCGATTTTAAATCTTGCACCATTGTAACGTCTCTTTATACTTGCACCGTCATAAGAACGGGCGATGTTTACTGTAAAATTGAAATGACCATAAATGGAGAAACCTTTACTTTAGAAGATGATCCTGATTTTCCTGAGGAAGGTTTTTTTGGTGAGTCGGCTGAAGAAAAAGCTAAGTCTTATTTGCTCTCAAATGGCGGGTCTATATTCTTCCCGACATTTCGCAGGATTGAAGGAGGCTTTTCATTGTTACAAAGTAACAATGCTAGGACTCGTCCCGGTGCAAGGCCTGTTTCAGAAATCGATGAGGCATTGGATTCTCTTTCCAGAAAATTTAGCAATTCCTCAAACCTTTTTGTAGCGGCTATATCTACAAAAGACATTAACAGCTTGCTTTTAAGACGCTATGCAGCATTTTCAGAGGAGATAAATTCGTTCCAGCAAGAAGTGTCTAGAAGCGTTATTGATAAAATAAAGAGGCATCAAAAATCCCAGGGAGAGCATGGGGACGCCGATTCTTTACTCTCAGAAACGAGAGAAGAAATAGAAAAGATTGAAGAATTCAGATCGCAAACAATGGTTCCTTATGAGGCTGTTAGGGCCCTAGTTGAAAAATTATTTCAACACTCGGGAATTTCATTTGGCAAGAGGCTAAATTTTGGCGATGCAGCGGAAGCCGTAAATAGTGATGTTTTGTCTGCAGGCGAAAAACAACTTTTAAGTTTTATTTGTTATAATGCATTTCATCATGACTCAGTAATCTTCATTGATGAGCCTGAGCTCAGCTTACATGTTGATTGGCAACGACAGATATTCTCAATTCTTCAAAATCAAAATCCTTCAAATCAATTTATATTTGCTACACACTCGCCTTTTATTTATGGTAAATATCCAGATAAAGAAGTTTCAATGGGCATTGATAAAGGGGAATGACAATGAGTGATGCAAAGCGTAGGCCATCTGTAGATGAACTTTTTGAATTGCTCAAGAGAACTAGCATCCCCACTGTTTTAGTTGAAGGAAAGGATGATATTATTTTCTATAGGCGCCTTGAAGAGGGGTTGTCGGACCTGGGTGTAGATATGTTACCTGCTGGATGTAAGGGTTCAGTATTGGAATTGCGCCAAAAAATTATCCAAAGCCAGATTAAAACTCCCATTGCCTTCATAGTAGATAATGATACTTGGGTTTATTTTGGTAAGCCTGAAGGTATTGATGATATTATCACAACGACTGGGTATTCAATTGAAAATGATTTATATTTTGATGGGGATTTGATTAGTCTTTTGACTGCGGATGAGAAAAGGCAGTTTGTCAGTGAAGTTCAGTTGTTCTCAAGGTGGTTTGCTTTGTCACTGGACAGATATAAAAGGCAAAATAATTCATTTTCATTCCGAGAGCATCCAGGGAAAGTTTTAGATGATCCAGAATTTTATCGTTCCTCATTAGTCTTGGAGGTAGGTGAAGATTATCCTGAGCATCTATATGCTGAAATTCAATCAAATATAGGGAATTTAATTCGCGGGAAATCTTTGTTTGCTTTGCTGACGCGTCGTCTGTCAGACAAAAGAAGGGCCACTAAGTTTAGTGGTCATCAGCTAATGGAGTTTGGTGCTTCAAGGAAAGGTATGAATTTCCAAAGGTTACATGATGCTGTAAGGCGAGTGTTCACAGCTCAGATTTAGTTAAAATGCTCTTAATTTTATATTTAAATTAAGAGCAATTCCCTACATGGAAGGCGCTATTTTTTCATAATTAGTCCAAAATTTATGAAGGTTAAATTTTTAAGTTTAAATTAATTGATATTCTTTGAATTTGATAATTTCTTGATTCAGCCAGTTATTTATCTCCTTCATCCGCTCCTGCAGCGGCGTCAGCTCATTCCTGACAAATACCTGCGCCGCCTTCACCGCATCCCCGAACCCGCCGGAGTTATCCGGGATAATGCCCATCATCTGCGGCGGCACGCGGTGCGCGCTTAACAGGTCGTCGCGGCTGGCCTTTTTGATGTTAAAGAAATCATCCTTTGTCGCCACCTCGCTGAGCGGCAGAATTTTAATTCCGTCCGGTTTGCCGTTCGGCGCGTACATAAACAGGTTACGGAAGTTGCCCAGGCCTTTCGTGTCGCGCATTGCCTGACGCATGCGGTCAACGTCGCTGGAACTCTGCGCCGCGTCGGTCATATACAGGATGTAACCGGCGTGCGCGCCGTTCTGGTAGTACTTGCGGCGAAACAGCGTGGCCGCCTCGTTCAGCCAGGCGGAATTTAGCGCGCTGAGATATTCCGGCAGGCCATAAAGCTCCTGATTAATGTCCGGCTCAATCAGGTGAAACACGCTGCCGGCTGCAAACTGATGCGGCTCCTTCCAGTCGTTTACAAACCAGTATTCACCCTCCTTCACGCCCTTGCGTGTGAACTTTGCCGGGGTGGTTTCCAGCCTGAACGGCTTGCCGAGGCTGTTGCGACGCAGCTCGACAAAGGCATTCCCGAACACCAGATAATCCAGCGCAAACTTACTAAATTCCTGCTGGCTCAGCATGGGATGCGGGATAAAGGTTGAGGCCAGAATGTTGCGCTTAACGTAGATAGGCGAGCTGTGATGCACCGCCGAGCGCAGGCTTTTCGCCAGCCCGTGAAAGCTGACAGGCGGCTCGTACCAGCGACCATTGCCGATGCATTCTGCGTAATCCAGAATATCCCGCTTATCCATCACCGGTGTGGGCTCGCCGAAGGTAAACGCTTCGACCTGCTGCGGGGCGGCCTGCGCCGCTGGTGCTGCCTTAAATGCCTTACGGCTGCGTTTGTTCATCAGTAAAATTCCAGAATTGAAGGGTTAGCGCCGCCGCTGGCAGCGGTGAGCGGTTCGTTTAACAGCGCGTGCATGATGGCCCAGGCGACGTCCGCGTGGCTGGCGTCCTCACTGCGGCTCGCCTCGTAGGTTGAGCGGTTGCCGCTGGCGGTCATGGTCTTACGGATCGCCATAAAGGATTGAGTTATGTCGGTGCTTCCGGCGTCGTACTCAAGCCGCCCGTTGCCGATGGTGTCTTTGGCTTTGAGTACCATCCCGGTTTTGACTTCCGGTGAGTAACGGATCTCGCGGGCCGCGGGGTAGAACTGGCGGACAAGCTGAAAAACGCCCTGGCCGATGCCGGTGGCGTCCACGCCGATATACTCCACGGTGTATTTTTTGGTTAAGTCCTCAATGGATTTTGCCTGCGCGGCAAAGTCCATCCCGCGCCACTGGTGATGCTCCAGCACGCGGAACTTGCCGCCCGCAACCAGCGGCGGCGCAATCACGGCACAGCCCGCGCTGTCGCCGGTGTGCGACGGGTCATAGCCAATCCACACCGGGCGGTAATCGAACGGGCGCAGCGCGTAGGGGTTAAAGTCCGTCCATTCTTCCAGACTGTCGATCATGCAGGTCTGCAGCTCGGCAAACGGGAACACGCTCGCCTCGTCGTCCACAAACTCACACATCAGCAGGTTCTGATATTCCGACGGGCTGTATTCCAGCGAAAGCTGGTCAAGGTCAAACAGGTTACAGCCGCCGGTCAGCGCATCCTCAACGGTGACAATCTGCCGCCACTGTCCGTCGCCGCACAGCGCGCCTTTCGCCAGATGCGAGTGTGATAAGTCCAGTTCGATGCGGTCGCCCTTGCTGCGGCGTCCCTTATTGAATAATTCCCCTGACCAGAACGGATACGCGCTGTGCGACAGGCTCGACGGCGTGGAAAAGTACGTGGTGCGCCACTTCTTGTGCAGCGACATGCCGCTGGCGACCTTACGCAGCTCCTGAAACTTCGGGATCCAGAAATACTCATCCAGATAGAGATTGCCGGTGTAGCTTTGCGCGGTGCGCACGTTGGTGCCCAGAAAAATCAGACGGGCGCCGTTCGGCAGCACAATCGGATCGCCCTTCAGGTCAACGTCAACCTGACGGGCAAAGTCGATAATATAATTTTTGAAAACGTGCGCCTGTGCCTTGCTGGCCGACAGAAAAATCTGGTTGCGCCCGGTGGTCAGCGCATCAATCAGCGCCTCGCGGGCAAAGTAGAACGTCGCGCCGATCTGGCGGGACTTCAGGATATTGCGGATACGGTGTGCCAGCCCGGCCCGGTGCCAGTTGAGCTGATATTCAAAGCAGTTATCCATAAACAGGCCGGTCAGTTTTTCGGTCTGCTCATCGCTGAAGACGTTTTTAATCACCGGCTGGCGCTCGCCCTTGTTACGGTTGCGCACGTTCGGATTTAAATCCGCCTCGTTGCCCGAACTGCGGTAGCGCTCGACGCGGGCCAGGCGTTCTATCTGGCGGCCCAGTGCGTCTATCTCCTTGTAGTCTCCGTTGCCCTTGACCTCTTTCATGATGAGCTGAATTAACCGCGCCTCCATGCTGGCCTCAACGCGACTGATGGGCGCGATATCTTCCCATGCGTCGCGCAGCTTCCAGCTCTGCACGGTCGGTGTTTTCTGGCCGAGCGTCTCCGCAATCTGGCGCACGGAATATCCCTGCCAGTAAAGCAGCGCAGCCTGACGGCGCGGATCGCTGATGGTGGTTTGTATGTTCATGCCGACAAGGCTACCGGGGCGCAAAAAGGCGCGCCCGCTGTCCCTGTTTGCTGGTCGCTGAGCGGGCTGGCTTTCGTTGAGCGGATGGCCCGTGGCGGGGAAACTGGCCCCGACCTGAACGAACCCACAACCGGAGCCTGATTAATGGCAACTAAAGCAAAGCGTTTTCGTATCGCAGTGGAAGGCGCAACCACCGACGGCCGCGAGATTTCCCGCGACTGGATTTCACAGATGGCGGCGAACTATGACCCGGCGATGTACGGCGCGCGCATCAACATGGAGCACATCAAGGGCTATACCCCCGACAGCCCTTTCCGCCGCTATGGCGACGTCACCGCCCTGAGCGCGGAGGAAATTGCGGACGGCCCGCTGAAAGGCAAGCTGGCGCTTTACGGCGAAATCAGCCCGACGCCGGAGCTGGTCGAACTGACCAAAGCCCGCCAGAAAATCTACACCTCCATTGAGGTTAACCCGAAGTTTGCCGACACCGGCGAAGCATACCTGATTGGCCTGGCTGTCACCGACGACCCGGCGAGCCTCGGCACCGAGATCCTGAGCTTCAGCGCCAGTGCCGCAGCGAACCCGCTGGCGTCCCGGAAGCAGCACAAGGACAACCTGTTTACCGCCGCCGAAGAAACGCTGATCGAATTTACCGAAGAGACCGACCCGGTGCCGTCGCTGCTGGCCCGCGTTACCGCGATGTTTTCCGCGAAGAAAAAAGGTGCCGATTTGCAGTTTGCCGACGTCAGTGCGGCCGTGACCGCCGTGGCCGAGCAGGTGCAGCAGAACGGCGAGGCGCAGGCGCAAAACCTGTCGGCGCTGGAAACCGCCTTAACCGAACGGCTCAACGCGCTGGAAGTGCAGGCCAGGGAAGACCGCACCGCCTTTACCGCGCTGCAGGCGCAGCTGAGTAAAACCGACGGCGGCTTTTCCCGTCGCCCGGCTTCGACCGGCGGCGATGTTAAATCCGGCGTGCAGACCGACTGCTGATTACCGGCGTGCAGACAGGCCGCTGATTAAAACATTTAACTGAATACAGGAGCGCAAATGCGCCAGAACACCCGCTTTAAATTTAACGCTTTCATGACCCGCCTGGCCGAGCTGAACAACGTCGAAACCGGCGACATGAACAAGAAATTCACCGTTGAGCCAGCGGTGACGCAAACGCTGATGAACCGCGTGCAGGAGTCGTCAGAATTTTTAACGCGCATTAACATCGTGCCGGTGTCCGAAATGAAGGGCGAGAAAATCGGGATCGGCGTGTCCGGCTCGATTGCCAGCACCACCGACACGGCGGGCGGCGACGAACGTGAAACCGCCGACTTCTCCGCGCTGGACAGCACCGGCTACGAGTGCGTGCAGGTTAACTACGATTTCCACATCCGCTACAACACGCTTGACCTGTGGGCGCGCTATGAAGATTTTCAGGCCCGCCTGCGTGACGCCATTATCAAGCGCCAGAGCCTTGACCGCATCATGATCGGCTTTAACGGCGTGTCGCGCGCCAAAACCTCCAACCGCGCCAAAAATCCGATGCTGCAGGACGTGGCGGTGGGCTGGCTGCAGAAGTACCGCAACGACGCGCCGGAGCGCGTGATGAACAAAACCACGGCGGAAGACGGCACCGTGACCGACGGCGTGCTGATTGGTAAGGGCCGCACCTACGCCAACCTTGACGCCGTGGTTATGGATGCAACCAACACCCTGATCGAGCCGTGGTATCAGGAAGACCCGGAGCTGGTCGTTGTCTGCGGTCGCCAGCTGCTGGCCGACAAGTATTTCCCGCTGGTTAACCAGGTGCAGGCCAACACCGAGGCGCTGGCGGGCGATCTGATTGTGAGCCAGAAGCGTATCGGCAACCTGCCCGCCGTGCGCGTGCCGTACTTCCCGGCGGACGCGATGCTGATTACCCGCCTGGACAACCTGTCGATTTATTTTCAGGAAGGCACGCACCGCCGCATGATCGACGAGGTGGCGAAGCGCGACCGCATCGAAAACTACGAGTCCATCAACGAGGACTACGTGGTGGAGGATTACGCGGCGGGCTGCCTGATTGAAAACATCACCCTGTCCGACGCGCCTGTAGCAGCGGCCACGCCGGAGGCATAACGCATGTTAAGCCCTGCCCGACGTCACCTTATGCGCCAGCAGGCGGAAGCGGCCTCGCAGCAGGCCAGCAACCCGCTGCGCCACGCCAACGGCTACGAGCTGATGCTGCTGAAGCTCAACGACGACAAGCGCCGCCTGAAAAAAGTGCGCTCGCAGGAGCGCAAGGCGGAACTCAAGCGGCAGATGCTGCCGGAGTATCTGCCCTGGGTGGCGGGCGTGCTGGCGAAAGGCAGCGGCGCGCAGGACGCCGTACTGATGACCGTCATGATCTGGCGGCTGGACGCGGGCGACGTGCCGGGCGCGCTGGAAATTGCCCGGTACGCGCTTCAGTACGGATTAGTACCGCCGCCCGGCTTTAAGCGCGACGCGACCGCCTACCTGCTGGCCGAAGAGGTGGCCGACGCGGCGACACGCGCCTGGACGCTGAAAGCGCCGGTTGATACCGGGCCGCTGCTGGCAACGCTTGAGCTGACGAAATCTGCAGACATGCCCGATCAGGTGCGCGCAAAGCTGCACAAAATCACCGGGTACGTCTTACGCGATGCGGGCAGGGCTTTGGATGCGATGGAGCACCTTACACGGGCGCTACAGCTGCACGACGGCTGCGGCGTCAAAAAAGACATTGAGCGGCTGGCTACGGAGCTGAAAAAGCAGGCCCTTGCCCGCCGCTGACCGAACGCGCCCCGCGCCGGGCGGCAGAGCTGCAACGCATTTTTAATGTCTGCGCGGCTCTCCACCGCCCACCTATTTTAAGGCCGACTATGAACACGATTGTAATCCCCGCCCCGCGACCGGCAGACGATGCCGAGCCGCCGGTAAAGAACACCTTTTTCTGGCCTGACGTGAGCCTGCAGCAGCTGCGCAACACGCTGCGCTACGAAGGCACCGTGACCGCGCAGCGCCTGCGCCTTGCGGTGAAAACGGCGATTTCAGAAGTGAACGCCGAGCTGTACGACTGGCGCGCCGAACAGATGGCGGCTGGCTTTAACCGGCTTTCCGACGTTCCGGCGGAAACGTTCGACGGCGAAAGCGAAAAGGCCGCGCACTATTTTGCCGCCGTCAGTGCCCTGACCGGGGCCGCGATTGTTGAGCGCTATCGCGGCTATGACGCCAGCGGCAAAAAAGGCGCAGAGGTGGAGGCAAGCGCCGACGAGTACTGGCGTGACGCGCGTTTCAGTATCAGCCGTATCTCCGGGCGTTCCGGCTGCATCGTGAGCCTGCTGTGATTATTTACGCACAGCAGGGCGACACCGTAGACCAGATTTGCTGGCGGTACTACGGGCGCACGGCGCAGGCCGTTGAGCTGGTCTATGCCGCCAATCCGGGGCTGGCCGAAAGCGGGCCGGTGTTAATGCACGGTTGCGAGGTGACGCTGCCGGATCTGCCGGAATCGTCAACGGATGAAACCGTCAACCTGTGGGACTGAAGAAGATGGAGAAAATCAATTCGCTGGTTAACTACCTGATTGGCCTGGTGCTGATGTGGTTCGGCCGCCACACGCCGCAGGATGTCGCCTTTATGGTCGGTTCCGGCGTGGCCATGGTGACGCTGGTGATTAACGTGGCGACGTTTTTTATTAACTGGCATTACCGCCGCAAGACCTGGGAGCTGCAACAGGCGCTGGCTAAGGGGAAAGGCAATGAAAGCCGCTAAACACTGCGCCGTGCTTGCGGTGCTGGCAATTGCAACGCTGCTGCCGCAGTTCAACATGCTGAAAATATCCGACGGCGGGCTGGCGCTAATTGCTGATGCCGAGGGCTGCCGCACCTCGCCTTACCAGTGCAGCGCCGGAGTCTGGACAAACGGCATGGGTCACACCGCAGGCGTGACGCCAGAAAGCCACGTCAGCGAACGACAGGCCGCCGTTAATCTGGTGTACGACGTGATGCGCGTTGAGCGCGGGATTGATGCCTGTATGCCCGCCATGCCGCAGCCGGTCTACGATGCGGTCGTATCATTCGGCTTTAACGTGGGCGTGCGTGCGGCCTGCACCTCAACGCTGGCCGGGTTTGTTCGCCGGGGCGAGTGGCAACGCGCCTGCCTGCAGCTTGACCGCTGGGTATACGTGAACGGCGTCAGAAATGCCGGGCTGGAAAACCGCCGCCAGCGGGAAAAGGCCTGGTGCTTAAAGGGGGCGTTATGATCCGCCTGTTAGCGGCGCTGCTGGCCGTGGCGCTAGTCGCGCTGGGCCTGACCGGCTGGCGACTGAATGCGGCAAACGGCCACCTTACCGACGCGCAGCGCATTATCGGCACGCTTTCCGCCGGAATTGAAAGCCGCGATAAGGCGATTACCCGTCTGAACGATGAGGCGAAGGCGGGCCAGAAACGCGAGGCCGCGCTGCGCCTGCTGCAGGGCCGCGCCGGGACGGCTGCCCTGAACCGTGAACTGACCATACAGAGAGAAACCGATGCCAATCCGACATTACGCAGCTGGTCTGCTGCTGCTCTGCCTGCTGACGTTATCCGGCTGCAGTCGCGGCCCGCATTCAGCAACGCCCGAGATTATCTGGACTGGCTGTCCGCGCGTGACAAGCTGCCCGCTGCCGGGCAACAGCCTGCAGACCCAGGGCGATTTAGCGGCGGATAACCGCCAGTTAGAGGCTGCGCTTGCGTCGTGCGGGCTGCAGGTGGAAATCATCAAAGAATGCCAGGAGCAGCACGATGCTGAAACCGAAACAGCTACGCCGGGCGCTGACCGACAGCGTGCCGCTGCTGCAAAGAAACCCTGACGGGCTGAATATGTTTATCGACGGCGGGCGCATCGCCTCCACGCTCGCCAGCTCGCTGTCGTTTGAGTACCAGTATCAGCTTAATCTGGTCATCACCGATTACGGCGACGATATCGATCTGATTATGGTGCCGCTGCTGGCGTGGCTGCGCGAGAATCAGCCGGATATTATGGCAACCGAAGAGAAGCGCTGCACCGGCTTCACCTTTAAGGTGGACGTGTTAAGCGACATGCTCTGCGATATCAGCATTGACCTGCAGCTGACCGAGCGCGTGATCGTGAAACAGGAAGGCGGCGCGCTGCACGTTACCCACGCGGGCGAAAATCCGCTGCCGGATAATGTGGCCCGGCCAACGCAGCTTTATGCGGGCGGTGAACTGGTCAGCGGGCTGCAGCTGTGAACGGGCTGGAAGCGTTCGACGCCAGGCTAAACGCGCTTATCGGCAATCTGTCGCCTGCTGCCCGCAAGAAGATGGCACGCACCATCGCAAAGCGTCTGCGTGCCGGTCAGCAGCAGAATATCAAACGCCAGCAGGCACCGGACGGCACCGCGTTTAAGCCGCGCAAGGCACCGGTGCGCAAAAAGAAAGGCCGGATAAAGCGCGAGATGTTCGCAAAGCTGCGCACGGCTAAATACATGAAGGCAAAAGGCAACGCCGACGACGCCGTGGTGGAGTTTGCCGGAAACGTGCAGCGCATGGCCCGCGTGCATCACTACGGGCTGCGCGACCGGCCAGCCCGTGGGGGAAAAGAGGTGCAGTATGAGGCCAGGCCATTATTAGGTATCAATCATAAAGTTCGGATAATGATAGAAAAATGTATAATAAATGAATTAAATGACGATGCTACTTAGACTTTCCTTTAAGTGACGTTATTAATGATGCTAAATGCTCAATGCCATCGAAAGTAGATGGCACTTTATCTTCGGATGCCATAATATTAGAAAAAATGACATCTTCAAACTTGTTAAGTAGACCATTATCTTTAGCTTTAATAGTGGCACTGTAGTCTGCATAGCTCTGTATAAACTGACAGAGGCTTTTTCGCAGTTCAATTTGCATTATTTGAGAACGTATAGAGTTGTAATTTATCAAGGCGACACGGAAGTAATATATCAGAATTAGTGTTAGTGATATAGCAGGCAAAAAACCTACCAGCTCATAAGGGCTTTCAACTTTTTTCCCGGGAAGAAAAAAGTAAAAAGACTCCATTAAAATTACTACTGGCAAAATAAAACCTAAGGCAATGAGAACTTTTCTCGCCCATGATAGCTGTATTTCTTTAGTGTTTCCTAGTGATTCAAAGCCTTTATATAGCCCTACAAAATTGAATGCATTTTTTTGTTGTTCAAGCGTCTCTTGTAGAGCTTCGACAGCAGCCTGCCTTTTTTCTAAGTCACTACTCCAGCTTTCATTCAATTTTTCTGCTTCTTTTTTCGCATTAACATAATCTTTAAAAGTAATTAGTTCATCGCTATTTATTAGCTGCTTAAAAAGAGATGTTGTCATATCCTGCATAGCATATTCAACTTGCCCTCCTGCCTTGGATGAAAATGACTTTATATTTTCCCTGGCGAAATCTCTTATTTCTTGGTAGTCAGGAGAGAAGTCTTCAGGGCCTGAAAGATACTCCTCGATATAAAAACGAAACACGTTTGCAAAAACATAATCAACACCGTCACTACTCATATCAGCTTCAGTAAGGCGATTGAGAAAATTTTGAGAAATATGCTTAATGTTAAATTGAGTCCTTTCGTCCCATACATGCGCATTAGTAACCATGTTTCGCAGTAAAAATAAAATTATTTTGTTTCTTTCCAAAGTGAATTGATTTGATTCACTAGACTGCCCCAGTAAGCGAATATAGGAAGCAATAGCGTTTTTAGTATATTCAGTATCAAAAAATTTTTGCATAACGCTCTCAGTTTAATTTATAGGGTGTTTGCTCATAAATAGCTAAACAGTAATGGATTGTCGACTCTTGCTTAGGACTGCATTATGCATTTATGAACACACAAATCCCAGAAATCCTGCGCCTGCTGCGTAACCTGATCCGCATCGGCACCGTGTCCGCCGTCAACCTCGACGACGGGCTGTGCCGCGTGGATACCGGCAACAACACAACCAACTGGCTGCACTGGCTGACCGCCCGTGCCGGTCGCACCCGTTCATGGAATGCGCCATCGGTCGGCGAGCAGGTACTTGTTTTGTGCCTGGGCGGCGAGCTGGATACCGGCTTTGTGCTGCCGGGCGTGTTCTCTGACGACAACCCGGCACCGTCCGCTTCGGCTGACGCGCTGCACTGGTCTTTTCCCGACGGCGCGGTGATTGAGTACGAACCGGCCAGCGGCGCGCTGAAGGCAACTGGCATCCAGACCGCAACCATTCAGGCCGTCGTCAAAATAATGCTGGACTCGCCCGAAGTGGAATGCTCCGCGCTGCTGAAAACCGCCACGCTGGAAGTGACCCAGGGCGGCACGATGAAAGGCGACGTTCAGCACAGCGGCGGCAGCTTCAGCTCTAACGGCGTGGTCGTGCATTCCCACAAACACGGCGGTGTAAAGTCCGGCGGCGACACGTCGGGAGGGCCGCAGTCATGACCGTGCGATATTCCGGCATGAGCCGCGACACCGGCGAGGCGCTGACCGACCTTGACCATATCCGCCAGTCGGTGCGCGATATTCTGTTAACGCCGGTCGGTAGTCGGGTTATGCGCCGCAGCTACGGCTCGCTGCTGTCCGCTCTGATTGACCAACCACAGAACGAGGCGCTGCGTCTGCAGATTATGTCGGCCTGCTATATGGCGATTTTGCAGTGGGAGCCACGCGTAAAGCTGACCGGCATCTCTTACGAATCCGCGTTTGACGGCGGCATGGTGGTAGAAATCACCGGCAGCCGCACCGATACCACGCAGGATTTTTCTCTAACCGTTCCCGTGAGCTGATATGGCAACTATCGACCTGAGCCAGCTACCCGCGCCCGACGTGGTGGAAACGCTCGACTATGAAACGTTACTCAATGAACGCAAGGCAACGCTGATATCGCTGTATCCGGCAGAGCAGCAGGACGCCGTTGCGCGCACGCTGGCGCTGGAGTCCGAGCCGGTGGTAAAGCTGCTGCAGGAAAACGCGTACCGCGAGGTTATCCTGCGCCAGCGCGTCAACGAGGCGGCAAAGGCCGTCATGGTTGCCTATGCCCTGGCGGATGATTTAGACCAGCTCGGCGCAAACAACGGCGTCAGCCGCCTGACGCGGACGGCTGCCGACGACACCACAACCCCGCCGACCGCCGCCGTGATGGAGAGCGACGACGATTACCGCGTGCGCATCGCCGCCGCCTTTGAGGGGCTGAGCGTGGCCGGGCCGACCGGTGCCTATGAGTACCACGCCAAAAGCGCCGACGGTCGCGTGGCGGATGCGTCCGCTGTCAGCCCGTCGCCCGCCTGCGTCACCATTACCGTGCTGTCACGCGAGGGCAACGGCGAGGCGGCCGCCGACCTGCTGACCGTGGTGGATGCCGCCTTAAACGACGAGGACGTCCGCCCGGTGGCCGACAGGGTAACGGTGCAGTCGGCGGCGATTGTTGATTACGCCGTTGAGGCCGTTTTGTACCTCTATCCGGGGCCGGAGGCTGAACCGATACGCGCCGCCGCCGAGGCAAAGCTTGCCGCTTTCGTCAGCGCGCAGGCCCGCCTCGGCAGGGATGTCCGCAAATCGGCGCTTTATGCTGCCCTGCATGTTGAAGGCGTGCAGCGCGTGGAGCTGGCGCAGCCTGCCGCCGACGTGGTGCTGGATAAAACCCAGGCCGCCTACTGCACCGGCTACGGCATTACGGTCGGGGGTTCGGATGAGTGATCGCCTGCTGCCGTCCGGCTCGTCGGCGCTGGAGGTGGCTGCCGCCGAAGCCTGCGCCACGATTGAGGCCATTCCGGCACCGCTGCGCCGGTTATGGAACCCGCAAACCTGCCCGGCGGAGCTGCTGCCGTATCTTGCCTGGGCGTGGTCGGTTGACCGCTGGGACACCGGCTGGAGCGAGTCCACAAAGCGCGCCGTGGTGTCGGCCTCGCAGTACGTGCATAAGCACAAAGGCACGCTCGGCTCGATCCGGCGCGTGGTGGAGCCGCTCGGCTATCTGATCCGTATCGTTGAGTGGTGGAAGACCGGCGAAGCGCCCGGTACTTTTCGCCTGGATGTGGGCGTGCTGGATACCGGCATTACCGAAGAAATGTATAACGAGCTGGAGCGTCTGATCGCCGATGCGAAGCCGTGCAGCCGCCACCTTATCGGGCTGTCGATTAACCTCGACGCCAGCGGCGCGCTGCCGGTTGCCGCCGCCTGCTACAGCGGCGACGAGCTGACCGTTTACCCCTATACCCCTGAACTTATCAGCGTCGGCGGGCCGGGCTATACCGGCGCGGCGGTGCATCTTATTGACCTGACGGAAGTGAGCACATGACCACGAAATATTTTGCCCTGCTGACCAGCCAGGGCGCGGCGAAGCTGGCGAACGCTGCGGCGCTCGGCACAAAGCTGCAGATTACCGAAATGGCCGTGGGCGACGGCGGCGGCTCGCTGCCCACGCCCGACGCGGCGCAGACAAAGCTTATCGGCGAAAAGCGCCGGGCCTTGCTTAACGCGCTGACGGTTGACGCGGCCAACAGCAGCCAGATCATTGCCGAGCAGATTATCCCCGAAAGCGAGGGCGGATTCTGGATCCGGGAAATCGGGCTGTTTGACGCCGACGGCGTGCTGATTGCCGTGGCTAACTGCGCGGAAACCTACAAGCCGCAGCTCGCCGAGGGCAGCGGCCGCACGCAGACGGTACGCATGATTTTAATCGTTAACAGCACAAGCGCCGTTACGCTGAAAATCGACCCTGCCGTGGTGCTGGCAACGCGGCAGTACGTGGACAACGCGGTGATTGAGGTAAAGGCGTATGCCGACAAGGCGCTGGCCGCGCACGCTGCCGCCGCTAATCCGCATAAGCAGTATCTACAGACCGCTAACGCGCTGGCGGAAATTAAGGGCGCCGGGCTGGTGACAAAAGCGCTGGCCGCGCTGGGGCTGGGCGACGGGTCGGCGGTGCCGGTTGGCGTGCCGCTGCCTTACCCGGCGGCAACCGCGCCGGACGGCTGGCTGAAGTGCAACGGTGCATCGTTCAGCGCCACCGCTTACCCGCTGCTGGCGAAGGTCTATCCATCGCTGAAGCTGCCGGACTTACGCGGCGAGTTTATTCGCGGCTGGGACGACGGGCGCGGCGTGGATACCGGGCGCGGCATAGGCACCGCGCAGGGCGCAACCAGTATCCGTACGGCGGCGCTGGACTATTACGGCGCTGACAGCACCACTACAAACGCCACGGTCGGCACGGCCTTCAGTAAGGCCGACTCCGTAACCAGTGCGCAGCCTGCCGATGCGCAGGCACCGGCAAACGGCGCTCTGGGGGCAATTCTGAGTGACAACAGTATGATTGCCGAACAGAAACAGGGCGGAAGCGTGGCGAGCAGCCAGTGGATTTCAGTACGCCCACGCAACATCGCATTTAACTACATTGTGAGGGCCGCATAATGGCGAAGATTACCCTTGATAAAAACGGTCTGGCGAAAGCAGCCGGCACGCTGACGGTTTACAACTTTGACAACCTGACCGGCGAGTTTACCGGCGCAACGGATGAATATTTGCCGCAGGGCGTGGGCGTTCCGGCCTGCGCCTGCAGCAGCGCGCCACCGTCTGCAGAAACCGGCTTTGTGTCAATTTATCGGGACGGCGGCTGGCAGACCGTGGCCGATCACCGGGGCGAAACGGTTTATTTTACGGCGGACGGCTCGGCGACAGCAATCACCGCGCCGGGTAATTACCCTGCAGGCACCACCACGCAGGTACCGGCAACCGCGTTTGATAAGTGGGACGGCGAAAAATGGGTAACGGACGGCGACGCGCAGCAGGCCGCAGCAGTGAGCGAGGCCGAGGCGGAAAAGGCAGCGCGCATCAGCGAAGCCAACAGCACGACGCAGGCGTGGCAGACGCAGCTGCGGCTCGACATTATCACCGATGCGGATAAGGCATCGCTTACCGCATGGATGAAATATGTACAGGAAGTTCAGGCAATAAATACTGATTCAGCACCTGATATCTGCTGGCCTCAGCCGCTTTAAATTTTACCTTTACAGTTTATATTTAAAAACCAATATAAATATAACCAAAAGCAACAAGGGATATTAAGGTGTAAATCATTGGAATAAGCATGTTCTTTTTAATTAGGGAGCAGAATATAGTCTCCCTTTCTCTCTTGCATATAACGTAGAGAAAAGCGTGAATGAAGGAGATTGCCGAAATAAAAAGGCAAAAGAAAAATATTGTAAGTGCACTATGTATACTTACATTAGGAGGATTTGTAACTATATCAAGCGCTGATAAAATCACTATAATTGTAAAGCTAAAAGATATGCCGCTTGTAAATAACAAAGTCTCACAATTAATTTTCCTTAAGATTGCACCTAAAATTCCCCACCATCTTTTTTGCGTCCATGCTTCTACCTCTCTGGCTTCCATATCTTTAAATGTAATGGCTATAAACATAATGAAAATATTTAAGGGTACAATGAAGTTTAATATGGAAAGGGTGTTTTTAACATAACCTGAAAAGTAGCTGAGTGTCGAAAAGTCACGAATGCCATGAATTATTGAGTAAGATATTAACGTAATAATTAACCACGTTAGATATCTATAAAAAACATCATTCCACAAACTTTCTTTAATCCAATTGTCAATGTAGTTATCCTCAGCTTTGTTCTTCAAACTAGCATCATTTTTTTTAACTTCTTCTTGATCCTGCATATGCCGCCTCTGGAATTTTTATTGTTTATGATAATAAGTATCCTCGATAAATTAAGTGATTTTATAGACGATAAATAGGCGTTCGGCTAGATCTCAGCGAACATTAATCGCATGCACTATCCCGCCTGACCTGACAATCTGAGCACACCCATTTAACGGAGTGCATCAGATGTCTGATTACCATCACGGTGTCCGCGTCGTCGAAATCAACGACGGCACGCGCACCATTTCCACCGTCTCCACGGCGATTGTCGGGCTGGTCTGTACTGCCGACGACGCCGACGCCACCGCGTTCCCACTGAACACGCCGGTACTCCTGACCAACGTGCAGGCCGGTATCGCCAAAGCCGGTAAGAATGGCACGCTGGCCGCTTCCCTGCAGGCGATTGCCGACCAGTCCAAGCCCGTCACCGTCGTGGTGCGCGTGGCCGAAGGCGCGACCGACGCGGAAACCATCTCCAATATCATCGGCACCACCGACGAAAACGGCCAGTATACCGGCATGAAGGCGCTGTTAAGCGCGCAGACCCAGCTCGACGTCAAGCCGCGTATTCTCGGCGTGCCGGGCCTCGACTCTTTAGAAGTAGCGACCGCGCTTGCCAGCATCGCGCAGCAGCTGCGTGCCTTCTGCTACGTCTCGGCGTGGAACTGCAAAACCGTCTCTGACGCCATGAAATACCGTGAGAACTTCAGCCAGCGCGAAATCATGGTTATCTGGCCGGATTTCATTGCCTGGAATACTTCGATTAACGCGTCCGAAACCGCCTGGGCCACGGCGCGCGCGCTGGGCCTGCGCGCCAAAACCGACAACGACACCGGCTGGCATAAGACGCTTTCTAACGTCGGCGTGAACGGCGTCACCGGCATTTCTGCGGGCGTCTTCTGGGATCTGCAGCAGACCGGCACCGACGCCGACCTGCTTAACGAAGCCTGCGTGACCACGCTTATTCGCAAGGACGGCTTTCGCTTCTGGGGCAACCGCACCTGCAGCGACGATCCGCTATTCGCGTTTGAGAACTACACCCGCACCGCGCAGGTACTGGCCGACACGATGGCCGAGGCGCATATGTGGGCCAACGACAAGCCGCTGACGCCGGTACTGGTGCGCGAGATTATTGCGGGCATTAATGCCAAATTCCGCGAGCTGGTCAACGCCGGTTATCTGCTGGGCGCCAACTGCTGGTACGACGAGGCGGCCAACGATAAGGACACCCTGAAGGCGGGCAAGCTGTCGATTGATTACGACTATACGCCGGTGCCGCCGCTGGAAGATTTAACCCTACGCCAGCGTATTACCGACTCCTATCTGGCGAACTTCGCCGCGTCTGTTAACAGCTGAGGACTGAAAAATGGCACTGCCACGAAAACTCAAGGGGATGAACCTCTTTAACGACTCAAACAGCTATCAGGGCGTTGTAACCAGCGTCACGCTGCCGAAGCTGAGCCGCAAGCTTGACCCGTTCCGGGGCGGCGGCATGAGCGGCGCGGCCCATATTGATATGGGCCTGGACGATGACGCGCTGGATATCGAATGGAGCATCGGCGGTATCGACGAGCTGGTGCTGACGCAGTGGGGCGCAACGTCCGTGCCGCTGCGCTTTACCGGCTCTTACCAGCGCGACGACACCGGCGAGGAAATCCCGGTGGAGATTGAGGTGCGCGGCAAGCATCAGGCGTTTGATTTTGGGGAGGCCAAACAGGGCGAGGATACAGAAACCAAAATCACCACCAAATGCACCTATTACAAGATGACCTTTAACGGCAAGGAGCTGATTGAAATTGACACCATCAACATGGTGGAGAAGGTCAACGGCACCGACCGTCTGGAGCAACGCCGTAAAAATATCGGCCTCGTTTAATTTCTGAGCCAGCGCCCGGCGCTGGTCTTATCCCGACTTAAAAAAGAGAACAATCATGGAAAACAAAGAAAACGTCGTCACCCTGGAAACCCCGTTGATGCGCGGCGAGCAGGCAATTAACAGCGTTGAGGTGATTAAGCCGAATTCCGGCGCGCTGCGCGGCACCCGCCTGGCCGATCTCGCAGGCTCGGACGTGGACGCGCTGATTACCGTGCTGCCGCGCATCACGCTGCCCAACTTAACAAAAGCAGAGTGCCTGAACCTCGATCCGGCCGACCTGATTGCCCTGGCCGGTAAGGTGATCGGTTTTTTGTCGCCGAAGTCGGACGCGTAAGCTGGCCCAACGCGTTGACCGTTAACGACCTGATGGCGGACATAGCGACGGTGTTTCACTGGCCGCCGTCTGAAATGTACGCCATGCCGCTGGCCGAGCTTATCGACTGGCGGCACAAGGCCATCATTCGCAGCGGAGTAAAAACCGATGAATAACCTCAAGTTGCAGGTGCTGCTGAAGGCGGTGGATCAGGCGACGCGGCCCTTTAAGGCCATTCAGAACCAGACCAAGGCGCTGGCGGGCGGCATCCGCGACGCGCAAAGCAGCCTGAAGGAACTGGACGCGCAGGCAGCGAAGATTGACGGCTTTCGCAAATCAAGCGCACAGCTGGCCTTCACGCAGCAGAGCCTGAAGGATGCGAAGGCGGAAGCGGCCGCGCTGGCCGTGGCCTTTAAAAATACCGAAAAGCCCACTACGGCGCAGGCCCGCGCGCTGGAAAAAGCCCGGCAGGCGGCCAGCGCGCTGCAGACCAAAAGCAACAGCCTGCGCCTGTCGGTGCAGCAGCAGCGCGAGGCGCTGAACGCCGCCGGGATCTCCACCAAAAACCTCGGCAGCGAGCAGCAGCGGCTGAAAACCGCCGCCGCCCAGGCGACCGTCAGCCTGAGCCGTCAGAAAATGGAGCTGCAGCGCCTGAGTCAGCAGCAGGAGCGGCTGAACCAGACCGGCGAGCGCTACCGTAAAGGCCAGGAATTGTCGGCGAAAATGCGCAACGTCGGCGCGGCCGGTGTCGGCGCCGCCACGGTCGGCGCGGTCGCGGCCTCTTCCGTCCTCCGTCCCGGCTACGACTTCGCGCTGGCAAACTCCACGCTGCAGGCGACGCTCGGCCTTGATAAAAACTCCGCCGACTTTCAATCACTGCGCATCCAGGCGCGCAGCATCGGCGACAACACGGCGGCCTCGGCCAACGATGCCGCGCAGGCGCAAATCGTTATCGCCAAATCGGGCGCGAACGTTGACGACATTAAGGCGGCCACGCCGGTTACGCTGAATATGTCGCTGGCGAACAATCGCACGATGGAAGAAAGCGCCGAGCTTTTAATGAGCACGAAAAACGCGTTCGGGCTGGCTAACAGCGAGGTCGCGCACCTGGGCGACGTGATATCCGCGACGCTCAACAAAACCGCGACCAAATTCGACGACCTGAGCGACGCCATGCCCTACGTCGCGTCGGTGGCGAAAAATGCGAAGGTCAGCGCCGAGCAGACGGCGGCGATGATTGGATCGCTGGCTAACAACGGCACGACCGGCAGCATGGCCGGGACGGGTATCCGCGCCATGCTGCTGCGCGTGCAGGGGCCGACCGGCGAGGCGTTCAAGGCGATTAAAGAGCTGGGCGTAAAGACCGCCGACGGCAAGGGCAACCTGCGGCCGTTTTTCACCATCCTGAAGGAGATGCAAAAGTCCTTTGATAAAAACAGGTTCGGCGATACCCAGCAGGCGGAATACCTGAAGACCATCTTCGGCGAGGAGGCCGCGTCGGCAGCCGTCACGCTGATGAAATCCGCCGCCAGCGGTGAGCTGGACAAACTGACGAAAACCTTTCAGGGATCGGACGGCAGCACGGCGAAGCTGGTCAACGTGCAGCAGGACAACCTCGGCGGCGATCTTAAAGAACTGCAGTCTGCCAAAGAGGCTATCGGCACCGACCTGTTTGACGGCCTTGATAAGACCCTGCGCTCGCTGACAAAGCAGACCACAAAGTTTTTGCTGAACGTGGACGGCTGGATCCAGAAAAACCCAATGCTGGCAAAGGGGATGGCCCTGGCCGCCACGGCGGGGCTGGTTTTAGTGGGCGCGATTGGTGCAATTGGCCTTGTCGCCTGGCCGGTGATTACCGGCGTTAATGCGCTTATCGGCGGCGCGGGCCTGCTGCGCACCGCCTTTACCAAGGCGGGCGAAGCCATTGTGACGGAAATGGGGCTGATTTCCTGGCCGGTCGTGGCCGTGGTGGCCGCCGTCGTTGCGGGGGCGCTGCTTATCCGTAAGTACTGGCAGCCCATTAAAGCATTTATGGGCGGTGTGGCCGAGGGCTTTAAGGCCGCGATTGGGCCAATCAGCGAGGCTTTCGGGCCGCTGAAGCCCGTTTTTGACTGGATAACAGAAAAAATTAAGGCCGCCTGGAACTGGTTTAAAAAGCTGCTGGAGCCGGTGAAGTCCACGCAAGCGGAGCTGAAAAGCGCGGGTGATATGGGCAAGAAGTTCGGCAACGCGCTGGCCGAGGGGCTGAAGATACCCGGCAAGGCGCTTGAGCAGCTTACAAACGGTATCAGCTGGATGCTGGAAAAACTGCACCTTATCGACAGCAAGTCCGAAGACCTGAAGGACAAGCAGCCGGGGAGCGATCCGAACAATCCGAAGGATAAGCACGACCCGGTCGCGCCGAACGGCCTGCCGTGGAGCCTGGCCGACACGGCGCCGCCTTATAACCCGGTAACGTCACCGGCGGCGGGCGGCTACAACGACCAGAGCCAGAACAGCTACCAGTACGATATCCACATGCATCCGGGTATGACCAAAGACGACGCGCTGGAGCTGATGGCGCAGCATCAGGCCCGCGAGCAACGCAAACGCCAGGCACAGCAGCGCAGCAAAATGGGATGGGAATAACATGATGATGATTTACGGGCTGCTGCCGTTTATGCGCCAGACGCTGCCCTATTCAGATATGCAGCAGAATATCGACTACCGCTGGCCCACTAACAGCCGCGTCGGGCAGCGGGCGTCGGCGCAGTTTCTCGGCGTGGGCGATGAAAAAATCACCCTGACCGGCGAGCTGCGCCCGGAAGTCACCGGCGGCGCCGTGTCGCTGCTGAGCTTTAAGCTGCTGGCCGACGAGGGCCGGGCGTGGCCGCTGATTGGCGGTAACGGCACTATTTACGGCATGTACGTGACGGAGAACTTTTCGGCCTCGCACAGCGAGTTTTTAAGCAACGGTAGCGCGCTGAAAATCACCTTTACGCTGAGCCTGAAGCGCGTTGACGAGTCGTTAACCTCAATGTATGGCGACCTGAAAAAGCAGGCCGACGGGCTGATAAGCGGTGCGGGCAACCTGCCGGGACAGATTACGTCCGTTATCAGTCAGGCGAAAACCGTCGCCGCCAGCGCGAGCGCAACCGTGGGCGGGCTACTGTCATGAGCATCAGCAGCATGGCAATACAGGCGGGCGCGCAGATGGCCCCGGACTTTATGCTGTCGGTGAACTCTAAGGACGTCACGGCCAATATCCGCGACCGGCTTATCTCGCTGACGCTGACCGATAACCGGGGCTTTGAGGCCGACCAGCTCGACCTTGAGCTGGACGACGCCGACGGGCTGCTGGCGATGCCGGTACGCGGCGCGGTGATTAAGCTGTTTCTCGGCTGGAAAGGCCAGGCGCTGGTCGGTAAGGGCGAGTTTACGGTGGATGAAGTGGAGCACCACGGCGCGCCGGACACCATGACGATCCGTGCGCGCAGCGCGGATTTTCGCGGGACGCTTAACTCGCGGCGCGAGGTGTCGTATCACGACACCACCCTGGGCGACGTGGTGAAGCAAGTAGCGGAGCGCAACAAGCTGAAGGCGGTGCTGGCCGCAGGATTCGCCACGCAGGCGGTGAGCCATATCGACCAGACGCAGGAAACCGACGCGGCGTTCCTGACGCGGCTTGCCACGCTGTACGGCGCGGTGGCCGCCGTGAAAGCAGGAAAGCTGCTGTTTCTGCGTCCGGGCAGCTGCGTCACGGCCAGCGGCAAACCGATCCCGCAACTGAACATTACGCGACAGGACGGCGACCGGCACAGCTTTAGCATTGCCGACCGTGGCGCCTATACCGGCGTGTCGGCCAGCTGGCTGCACACCAGAGATCCGAAGCCGAAGAAGGTAAAGGTGAAGCGCAAGCCGAAGGAAAAGCACCTGCGCGCGCTGGAGCATCCGGCGGCCAGAAAGAAAAAGGCCACCGCCACCAAATCCCCGGAGGCAAAGGAAGGCGACTATCTGGCCGGCACGGAAGATAACGTATTTGCGCTGACCACGGTTTACGCCACTAAGACCGCCGCGATGCGGGCCGCAAAGGCGAAATGGGACAAGCTGCAGCGCGGCGTTGCTGAGTTCTCGCTGACGCTTGCAATAGGGCGGGCGGATCTCTTCCCGGAAACGCCGGTAAGGGTAAGCGGGTTTAAGGCAGTGATCGACGCGCAGCCGTGGCTAATCAGCAAGGTAACGCACAGCCTGAGCGACAGCGGCTACACGACGGCGCTAGAGTTTGAGGTGTTGCTGTCGGATGTTGAGTATAAAACTGAATCAGAAAATTAAAACTCACTTTAAGTGAATTTTATTGTTATTTTTGTAGGTTTGAGTTATTAAGGCAGTGTACACAAGGAGAACGCTACCATGATGCATTGCCCGCTTTGCCAGACCGCTGCCCATGCCAAAAGCAGCCGCTATATCTCACGCGAGACAAAAGAACGTTATCACCAGTGCCAGAACATTAATTGCAGCTGTACCTTCAAAACGCACGAAAGCATCGCAGGGATGATCGTCTCGCCAGGCCAGACTAACAAGGTGCCGATTTTTACGCACAACGACAGACAGCCATCATTGCTTCACTGATAGCCCGTGAAAGCGGGTTTTTTTGTACCTGCGTTCAGAAGGGCCAAAAAAGTCATGCGACACTTTTGCGACACTGACCACCACAAACAAAAAAGCCACTCGGTTAAGAGTGGCTTAATTTCCTGATTTAACAGGTAAAATCTGGTGGCCCCTGCTGGACTTGAACCAGCGACCAAGCGATTATGAGTCGCCTGCTCTAACCACTGAGCTAAGGGGCCTGTGGCGCGGGATTATAAAGTAACTTGCGGATGCAATCCAGCTATCCACCACTGTTTGTCTGTTTTTTAGGCATCAGGTTAAATGTAGAAATGATTGAATAACAAACTATTATCCTGCCACCTGCCACCTGCCACCTGCCGCCTGCCGCCTGCCGCCTGCCACCTGCCACCTGCCACCTGCCACCTGCCACCTGCCACCTGCCACCTGCCACCTGCCACCTGCCACCTGCCACCTGCCACCTGCC